>NZ_JBFAZD010000003.1:0-582405 GCF_040681655.1 Streptomyces sp. NPDC051662 | reverse complement strand
CACGAGGTGCTGGAGATGATGGCGCAGGGGCTGGCCAACGGAGCCATCGCGGAGCGGCTGGTGATCACCGAACGGGCGGTGAGCAAACATATCCGGGGTGTCTTCGACAAGCTCGGACTCCCGCCCGAGGGCGGCAATGTACACCGCCGCGTACTGGCCGTACTGGCATATCCGGGGAACGGAGCACTAGAGAACAGGGAACAATTCCCGAGGGGCGCTGTCAGGCGGCAGAGTGCCTGACCTCATGATCCGGCTCCTTGGGAGCCGCTGCGTGGTGACGTCCGCACGTGCCGGCCTGGAACGTTGCCTGGCGATTCGCAAGGCCACTTCCCACATTGACGGAAGCAACTGGCAGAGAGACGGAGTGAGATCGGTCCCGGATGTTCAGCGACGGCGGGAATCTGGGCAGTTCACTTCTCGTTCTTCCTCGTGTGTATCGATCAAGGCAGGGCCGGAGTATGTCGGCTGAACGAAAAGTCCTCGAATCGGGAGGTTCCCGCGACACGGCCCCCGCAAACAAGCAGCCGCTGCGGCCCGAACAGGCTGCGGACGCCGCCCCGGCCGGACGCGTCATCCGCACCGGCCGGGAAGCCCTACATTGCCTGCTGCTACGCCGCGGCATCACCTTCCGGCGCACCAAGACCTGGAAGGAGTCCCCCGACCCCGGGCGCGATACCAAGCTCGACACCTGTACCTGCGCTGGCGCAGCGCCCACGCCCGCCACCCCTACGTACTCGCCGCACACCGTCGAGAACGCGCCCGCGTCCGCAGCGAAAAGGGCATCCGCTGGGGCGGACGCCCCCTCACGGCCGCGGGCTGACGCCACGCCCTCCATGTCAGCCGAGGATCCCGGCCGCCTTGGTCATCGGCCCTCCCGCGTCACCGGTGTTGATCGTTCCTGCCGGTTCGAACAACAGGATCGCGGTCTCCTCATCCGCCACGGGGCAGTGCTCGACGCCGCGGGGAACCACGAACAACTCACCAGGTTCCAGCACCACATCGCCATCCCTGAGCTGGATGGTGAGCCGCCCGCTGATGACCAGGAACAGTTCATCGGTGTCCTCGTGGGTGTGCCAGACGAACTCCCCCTTCAGTTTGGCCAGCTTGACTTCGTAATCGTTGAGCACAGCCACTTTCTTCTGCGACCACAGCTCGCTGAACTGCGACAACTTGTCGGCGAGGTTGACAGGAACAACAGACGTGGACATCCAGCATCCTTCCTCAAAGCCGGTCAACCGGGAGCGACTCCTCAGCCCCTCCGGCCGGCGTCACGAGCCTGCCGCGCCGGGTCTCGCTGGTCTTGTACGTTTCTGACATGACCGGAGACCGAGCCCGCACGTCCGTCAGCGCCTGGAGGCCGTCAATCCCAGGGATCGCCGAGGTCTTCCACGCACACTTCACCGACCACGCGTACCCGGCCCACACCCACGACACATGGGACCTGATGATCCTCGACTACGGCTCGGTCAACTTCGCACTGGACCGCCGCCGCCATGGGGCGACGGGTACCACCGGCGTCCTCCTGCTGCCTCCCGGCGTCGCCCACGACGGCCGGACCGTCACGGCGTCAGGCTTCCGCAAGCGCAACCTCTACCTCGACGACTCCGTACTCCCGCGGCGTTTGGCCGGCCGTGCTGTGGACGCTCCGATCGTCAACGACGAGGTGCTGCGCCATCGGATCCACCAACTGCACGCCGCTCTCGTCCATGCCGGAGACGGGTTCGAAGCCGAGTCCCGCCTCTCGTTCATCCGTGAACGGCTCCACTCCCACCTCGACGCGCTCCAGCCTCGCACACCGGGTCGTGAGGCAAACCGGCTCGCCGCCAAGCTGCGGGAACTACTGGACTCACGGATACACTCCGGTATATCCCTGCGCGAGGCCGCCGCCGTCCTGCATGCCCACCCCACACACCTGATCCGCTGCTTCAAGCAGACATACAGCCTGCCGCCACACAGCTATCTCACCGGCAAACGCATCGATCAGGCACGTCGACTTCTGCTCGACGGCCACCGGCCCGCTGAGGTCGCCGCAACCGTGGGATTCCACGACCAAGCCCACCTGAACCGACACTTCACACGCCACCTGGGCACCACACCCGCGCGTTACAAGCGCACTCACACCGGCAGTGCCGTCACTTCTTCTTGACGCTGCGTGGAAACTCACTCCTGTAGCCTCTGTGGCCCCCGCCTCGGCCAACTGAATCGCGGTTCGGAGCGGCACACATCAGAAATCAGCGTGGTGACGCTGTGGACCGGGCCTTCAGAGCCCGAGCAGGCACTCGGCGTTGAGGTGGGCGATCTTCTCCTTGTCGCCGAGGTTGATGGGCTTCTGGTCCAGGGATTGGCGAGCAGCTTTCATGTTGGCGTATGGCCACGTTGTAGACCAACTCACCCGGGCCGTTCTTGTTCACTCTCGGATCCTGACATGGTGAAGCCGTGACGCACCGACCGTCGGCGGTCAGCGTTGGAGGATCTCGACGAGGCGCGGTCCGGTGGCGTCGGGTCCCTTCTTGAGGTACTCGGTGAGGCCTTCGAGGGTTTCGGCTCGGTGGACTTCAAGGCCGTAGCCGCGGGCGATGTCGAGGATGCCGAGGTCGGGGATGTGGAGGTATTCGCCCTTGGGGACGTGCAGCTCTTCGGCGAATTCCTCCAGCGCGCGGTATTTCGTGTTGGTGCACACCACGAAGGTCACCGGGACCTTGTGGCGGGCTGCGGTCCAGAGGCCGGCGATGGTGTAGTGCGGGGAGCCGTCGCCGAGGAGGCAGACCACGGGCCGGTCGGGCCGGCCGAGCTTGAGGCCGATCGCGGCAGGAAGGCCCCAGCCGAGTCCTCCGGCGGCGGAGTAGAACAGGGAGCGCGCGCGGGCGATCGTGAGCCGGTCGCGGAGCATCTCGCCGGAGGTCCACTCAAGCGAAAAGACGGTGTCGTCGTCGCGGGTGCCGCGGTCGATGGCGTCGAGGATGGCTTCGGCGGTGAAGTGCGGTCCGCTGGTGTCGGCTTCGGCGATCGTGAGCGGCGTGGGCCACGGCCGGTCGCTTTCGGCGACCGCACCGCTGACGCGGACCAGGGCGTCGGAGGCGTCGCCGACGAACATCTGGCCGAACGGTGCGCGGGTGGCTTCGTCGGGGTCGTCGGTAACGGCATAGACGGTGGTGCCGGGCTGGAGGAAGTCCTCGGTGCTCGGTGCGTGGTAGCGGAAGACCGGGGCGCCGAAGCATACGACGGTGTCGTACTGCGCGAGGATCCTGGCGAGCTCGCCTGCCGCGGTCGGAAGCAGCCCTTGGTGGCAGCGGTGGCGTGTCGGGAAGGGGCAGCGGGGGGCGCTGGGGGCGACCCAGACGGGGAGGTGGGCGCGTTCGGCCAGTGCGACGGCGGCCTGGAACCCATCTTCGGTATCGACGCCGGGGCCGAGGATGAGCGCCGGCTTGGAGGCACCGTTGAGTGCGGAGACCAGGGTTTCGACCGCCTGCGGCCTGACGACGGGGGATCCGTCTACGGCACGCTGAAGCAGGAAGGCCTGCGCGTTGTCGTCCGCGGGCTCGGGCCAGTCGTCGAGGGGAACCGACAGATAGACGACGCCGCGCGGGGCGGAGTCGGCGAGCATGAGTCCCTTGGACACGAGCGCGGGGCCGTCCTGGGGGCGCAGGGGTTCGCCGGCCCACTTGACGAGAGGCTCGGTCAGCTTGATGGGGTCGACGTTGGTGAGCAGGGCGCCGACCGGCACATAGCGTCGTGTCTGTTGGCCGGCCATCACGACCACCGGTGTGTGGCTGGCCTGGGTGTTGGTCATGCACCCCATCGAGTTACCGCTTCCGGCGGCCGCGTGCAGGTTCGCGAAGCCGATGGTGCCCGTGGCCTGCGCGAATCCGTCCGCCATCGCGATGACGGCGCCTTCCTGCAGGCCGAGGTAGTAGGGGATGTCGTCCGGAAGCCCGGTCAGGAACGGCAGCTCGTTCGACCCCGGGTTTCCGAACACCGCCTTCACTCCGTGGTGGCGAAGGATTCCATAGAAGGCATCACTGACAGTAACCACGACAATGCACTCCTTACTCACAGCTCCCGGACATAGCTCCACCACTATGAGGATGAATCACCGCATAAGCCGACTTTGCGAATAAGTAGGGGATGCGTGTCGTCCCGATCGGTGGACCCACCCCCGTGATGTCTCCTCGCCCAGGGCTTCCAGACGGGGTGCGGGACAGACGCGACGACCGACGAGTCAGGCAAACGCCAGGGCCCTGGTACAAACGCTCTTCAGCGCAGGAAGATAGCCGCAGAACGCCTCTGGAACCGTGGAAAGATTCGAGCTACTCCCCCCCCCAGAGAAGTCGGAACTTATACCTAGATACAAGTTCCGACTTTTTGCTGATTCGAGTTGTCCGCGAACTCCCCCGAGGGGCTGGCCACGACCAACGCCGGAAAGCATTTCCCGGCCGCACGCTGATTCTGTTGTATGGGAATCGGCCCTGACGCGGGAGGGTTGATCGACCTCGATATGAGGAACCTCGTCCGTCGCGATCACCCAGTTCAGGCGTCCACCGCCACAGCCTGACGGCGCGTACGGACAATGAACAGCAACACCTGCACCAAGGTTGTGGTTCCCGCACGCCTCGATCCAGACGTTTCACACGCAATTCTGCCGCAACGGGGATTGCCGGTTCCCTGACCGCACTGCCGGTCCGGCTGCTCCAGCTCGACAGGCGGCCCGTCGGAGACCGCGACCGCGCAGTGGAACGCCTCACGCAGCGCACGCGGATCTGCTCCGGTCGGCACACATGCTCGATCATGCAGATCGATGTCAGCGCATCGAATCGCTCCCCCGGTTCGTAGTCGCGGTAGTCCGCGCAACTGACGGTCACACCGGGCAGGTTCGGGTGCTCGACCTCCGTGTGCTGGGCGCGGGACAGCGTGATGCCGTGTACGTCCTTCACCTGACGCTCGACCGCGAGATACGCGAGATTGGCGAGTTGCGCCTGACGCGGGTCGTCGGTGTCGTCGAACACCGCGCAGGTGTAGTGCAACTCCTCGCCGAGCCATAGCCGGTAGAAGTCGGGGCTCACTCCGTAACTGATCTCGACCTCAGCCGCTGTGGACATCGTGTGACTCGCGGACGTCCAGCGCCAGGCGCTCCGCCACGACGCGCCGGACCAACCCGTCCAGGGCGGGGGCTTCGAGGCCCACCCGGGCGCGGATCTCCTCAACGCGGCTGTCAGGTACGGCTACCGCCCGCCCGGCCGGGAGGCGTCGTCACGCGGCGGCCGGCCATGGACTTGTCGAATATCGATATGCTTCGCTAGCCTTGGGCATATCGAAAATCGATGGGGAGGGGTGCGATGAACACGCGACTCACGAGGACTCTGGCCTCGGTGACCTTTGTACTGGCGGTGCTCTGTGGGCTTGCCTTCATTGGCAAGGGGGTCACACGCATGGCTGACGACGGGGCGATCTGCGTGCAGACGGACTTCTGGCGCAATGCCTCACCGGCGGACGGCCTGCCGGTTGGCACGGGCGTAAAGGCGTCCAGCAGTGCCGCGACCCTCTGCCAGGACAACCCCTCCGTGGGTCAGCGCGCCGCCGATCTCGGGGGTGAACTGCCCTGGCTGCTGTTCGGCTCCCTCGCGCTGCTGCTCTTCTCCCGGCTGCTCAAGTCCGTCCTGCCGGAGGGGCCGTTCACCGACGCGGTGTCGCAACGGCTCTCCGTTCTCGGCTGGTTCGTCACCTTGGGCACGCCACTGGCCGGCCTCGTCGTCGGCTGGTCGCAGTCCTGGCTCGTCGGGAGCATGGCGCCGATCGTAGGATCGGGGCCCACGGTCTCCGGGCCGACGGTGCTCGTCCTCGCCGGCCTCGCCGCAGTGATCATGGGGAAGATCATGCGCGAGGGCGTGCGCATGCGAGAGGACCTCGAAGGGACCATCTGATGCCCGAGGAGGAACTCCACACGATCCGAATCCATCTCGATCGGCTCCTCGCCGAGCGCGGCATGACGCTCACCGAACTGTCCGCACAAGTGGGCATCACCGTCGTCAACCTGTCCGTGCTCAAGAACGGGCGGGCCAAGGCCATCCGCTTCTCGACCCTGTCGAGAATCTGCGAGGTCCTCCGCTGCCAGCCGGGAGATCTGATCACCCACGACCCCACCGAGCCCGGCTGAACCGCGCACGAACCTGCCGGGGGCCAGTTGCTACGTGCGGGCCGAGCGCCCGACATGCCGGTTCTACGACATCACCATCACCGGATCGATGCGCTGACCGGCAGCGGGCCACCAGGGAAGCGGAGCCCGAACCCGAGCTTTGCCGGCCCCGCCGATTCGGCCGATCAACGGCACAACGTGGCCCGGGCACGCCTGCGGCGCGGATGTACACCGCGGGCGCGGCGAACCCCTCTACGCTCAGGCGTTGATTGACAGCGTTTGTCCCTTCTCGCGGTCTATCTACCTGAGGAATCGGATACCGACATGCCACTGCCAACCTCCGCATGCGACGCCCCGGACACGACCGGGAACCCCATCGCACTGATGGCCGCGTTGGAATCGGTCATCGAGCAGACCATCGCCCCCCAGGCCGGCGAGGTGGACGCCACCGGTCGCTTTCCCCGGTCCGGTGTAGAAGCGCTGGGCCGCGCCGGGATCCTCGGCGCCACCAGCGCGACCACCGTCGGGGGCGGCGGGGTCCCGCTCGGCCAAGCCGTCGCCGTCGTACGACAGATCGCCCGCTCCTGCGGCTCCACCGCCATGGTGGTGCTGATGCATTACGCCGCCACCGCGGTGATCGAGGAGCACGGCCCCGACAAGACCCGGCGCGCGATCGCGGAGGGCTCCCACCTGACCAGCCTCGCGTTCTCCGAGGTCGGCTCGCGCAGCCACTTCTGGGCGCCCGAGGGGACCGCGATGCCCGACGGCGACTCCGTCCTCCTCGACGCGCGCAAGAGCTGGGTGACCTCGGCCGGCCAGGCGGACAGCTACGTATGGTCCAGTCGCCCACTGCGGGCCGACGGGCCGATGAGCCTGTGGCTGGTGCCCGGCGACGCTCCCGGGCTGACCGTCGCGGGCGCCTTCGACGGGCTGGGGCTGCGCGGCAACGCCTCATGTCCCATGGCCGCCGAGCGGCTCACCGTGCCGGCCGCCGCGCTGCTCGGCGCGGACGGCGCGGGCCTGGACCTGGCGCTGGCGATCGCGTTGCCCCGCTTCCTGGTCCTCAGCGCCGCCTGCTCGCTCGGCACCATGGACGCGGCCATGGAGCTGACCCGGACCCATCTGACCCGGACCCGCCTCTCCCACTTGGACCAGACCCTCGCGGACCAGCCGACCGTCCGCGCCCGCTACGCCCCGCTGCGTATCCGGACCGACGAAGTGGCCGCCTTCCTGGACGACACCGTGGCCGCCCTGGAATGCGGTCGCGCGGACGCGACACTACGGGTCCTCCAGGTCAAGGCCGTCGCCGCGGAGGCCGCGCACGATGTGACGAGCGAGGCCATGCGGCTGTGCGGCGGTTCCGCCCTGCGCCGGGAGTCGGGCCTCGAACGCCGCTTCCGCGACGCGTTGGCCGCCCGGGTCATGGCCCCCACCACCGACGCGCTGTACGACTTCGTCGCGCGGGCGAGCCTGGGCCTCCCGGTCTTCGGGGAGGCCGGCAAATGACGCTGCTGGTGGGCGCGGTCGCCTACGACCCCAAGACCGTCACCATCTGGGCGGGCTTCCGCGCCTGGCTGGCCGAGCGGGGATCGGCGACGGACTTCGTGCTCTACTCCCACTACGAACGGCAGGTCGAGGACCTCGTGGCCGGCCGCATCCAGGTGGCCTGGAACTCCCCGCTCGCCTGGCTGCGCGCCCGACGGCTGGCGGCGGCCCGCGGCATCGCCCTGCGCCCGCTGCTCATGCGTGACAGCGACCGCGACCTGACCTCGGTGATCGTGGTGCGGCACGACTCCCCGCACCGCAACGTCACCGACCTGAAGGACGCCACCGTGGCGGTCGGAGCCCTCGATTCGCCCCAGGCGACGCTGATCCCGCTGTCTCATCTGAACGGCCTCGGCCTACGCCCCCACGAAGACTTCCGGGTGGCACGGCATGACACGGGCGTGGGCCTGCACGGCGATCACATCGGCGGTGAGCGCGACGCCGTCCGCGCCCTGCTCGCCGGACAGGTCGACGCGGCCTGCCTTCTCGACGCCAATCACCTGCTGTTCGGCCGTGAGGGAACGGTGCCGGTCGGCGCCACACGCGTCCTCACCCACACCGCCCCCTACGACCACTGCCTCCTGGTGGCCGGCGAGACGGCACCGCCCGACACCACCGACCGGTTCACCGCGCTGCTGCTCTCCATGTCGTACGCGGATCCGGACGCCCGCCGCCTCCTGGACCTCGAAGGCATGACAGCCTGGTGTCCGGAACGCACCAACGGCTATGCCGCGCTGGACCTCGCGGTGGAGGAGACCGGCTTCTACGCCGCGGACGGCCGGGTCACCGCGCGGGAATACCGGCCGTGACCTGGGAGCGCCCCACCACCGACGGGCCTCCCGTCGTCGATCTCCAGGACCTCGGCTTCGACGAGGGAGCCCACCTCCTGGTGAGCCGCGCGCTGGCGCGGGTGCCGCCGGGCGGGGAGATCGCCGTACTGGGCTGTCGCCCCGACCTGACGACCGACCTCGCGGCCTGGTGCCGACGCGAAGGCTGCGAGGTCCGGCTCTCCGGCCCGTCCGACGCGCGAGACGGTCGGCCGGACGGCGCGCCGCGGGCGTGGGTGCGGCCCGGGCGCCGGGCGGTGGATCGCTGGTCGGGGGCCGAGCGTGCCGGTGGCGCGGCCCCCGACGGTGTCGCGGCCCGGCCCCCAGCACACTGGGGGCTTGCCGCGCGCGGGGCGCTCGTCGAGGCCGGCGGGCCCGAGATGGCCTTCGACTTCGCCGAACGGGACGTGGTGTGGAGCGAATTGGCCCCCGCCCTCTACGCCCACGCCGCGGCCGCCCAGTGGGACCCGGCGACCGCGATCCCCTGGGACACCCCCTTCACGCTCCCCAACGCCGTGGAGCAGGCCGTCGTGCAGATCACGACCTACCTGGTGGAGAACGAGCAGGCCGCGCTGATCATCCCGGCCCGGCTGCTCGCCCGGGTGCATCCGCACTTCCGGGAGGTGCTGCAACTGCTCGCCGTCCAGGCGGCCGACGAGGCGCGACACGTCGAGGTGTTCACTCGCAGGGCGCTTCTCAAGAACGGCCGTATGGGCACCTCGTCGGTCGGCGGGCGGGCCTCGCTGACCACGCTGCTGGCCGAGCCCGACTACTCCCTCGCCTCCTTCCTGCTCTCCGTCCTCGGCGAGGGCAGCTTCCTGAACCTCCTGGCCTTCCTGGATCGCCACGCGCCCGACCCCGTCACCCGGCGCGTCGTCCAACTCGCCCGCCAGGACGAGGCCCGCCATGTGGCGTTCGGCATCGCCCACCTCGAACACCAGGCCACGGTCGACCCGGGACTGCGCCACCGGCTGCGGACCGCCGTCGAGCGGCGACACGACGCCTTGGCCGACACCGCGGGTCTCCATCAGGACGTGACGGACGCGCTGATCGTCATGGCGGCCGGGGAGTGGACGCCCCGGGCGATCGCCCGCGGCCATCGCGAAGTCCTGCGGCTCCAGGCGCAGATGGACGAGGGACGCCAGCGCCGGCTGGTACATCTGGGATTCCCGCACCGCGAGGCCGCGGACCTTTCCGCCCTGCACACCCGCAACTTCATGTGACCCGCACCGGAGCGCGCCCCCGGTCCGTGTCCGGGATCACGATGCCCCGGCCCCCGCCGGGTCCTGCGCGGGGCGACCGCCCGCCCCGGCACGCGCCAGGCCGAGGGGGCTAGAGTTGTGGATGAGAGAGAGCAGGACGTCGTCCGACAGTGTGGCCGACGGCCGCAACAGGTCGAGACCAGGATCGGCACGCACGAGCGCGGATCATCCTCCGGGCGATGGCGCCGGTCGCATGATGAGGGGGGGGGTCGCCTTGACGCCGCGGGCCCCCCGTAGGACTGTCGCTCCACTCCGCGACGCCGGGCTCGTCAGGTGGTGGTGTCCGGAATGAAACTACCGGTCACGGCCCCTGTCCCCGCCGCTCATGTGTGTCATCCTCCCGACCGGGGACGCGTACGGTGATGACCGCCGTCGGCGACATCGCATTCGTGGGACGTACCGCTGAGCTGGAGCGTATGGATCAGTGCCTGCGAACAGCACGGTCCGGCAAGGCGTCGAGTGTGCTTGTCCAAGGGGCAGCGGGTATCGGGAAGAGCGCACTCGTGAGCCGCTGGCTGGCAGGGCTCACGCCTGAGAACCTCCCCGTGCTCCGAGCCGCCTGCGACCCGTCCGAGGAGGACCTGGCATTCGGTGTGATCCGGCAGCTTTGATCGCCGGCGGTGACCTGGAGGGCGCCGATGCGGCCTTGGCCCACCTGGCGGCGCTGGGCAAGGACGCTCCCTCGCTCCGCACGGCCGTGATGTGGCTCTCGGGTCGGCTGTCGCAGGCGCGTGGAAAAGGCAGGCGAGCTCGTGACTGTTCGAAGAGGGCCTCGGCTTCCCGCCTCCTCCGACCACCCGCCTCTGCACCGGGCGATGCTCGCGCACAGCCACGGCAGGTTGCTGGCCCGGTCGGGGGAGCACCACCGAGCAGCCGCACGCTTCACCCAGGCCCGCGACCTCTTCGCGGCGCTGGCGGCCCGGCCATTCCTCACGCGCTACCGCGACGACTTCGCGGGCCGGCCCTCCGGCAGCCACCACGCGGCCGGACTTCCTCTCTTGGAGCTGACCGACCGCGAGCATGACATTTCCCTGCTCATCGGCCGTGGACTCACCAACAGGGAGATCGCCGCCTGGCTGTTCATCAGCAGCAAGACGGTTGAGTACCACCTCAGCCACGTCTACCAGAAGCTGTCCCTCTCCGGGCGCCGCCAGCTCCGGAACATCGTGCAGCAAAACGGCCCTCTGGGGACCCCCGGCGCCCGGGCGGCATCAGGTGCGGGATCCTCCTGCTCCTGTCCCCCACTTCGAGCAGAAGACTCCCGCCTTTGAGGGCCATCCCCAGAAGACGAGGACGCGCCCGTGAACGGCCGGCAGTCCCGTAGCCGCGGCGCGGCACGAACTGATCAGTCTCGCCGAGTGTTTCCGATACGCCGCGCCCCACGCACGAGCTCATATCCGCAGATCACCGCGCGGATGCCATTCCGAGCGGGCCACGAAATCGTTTGGCCGACGTGCCCGCCTGTGGAAGGCTGACCGCCTGTGACGACGAATGCGGACATGGCCCAGGATCTGGGCAACGAGCGGCTGTTGTACGGGTGCATGGGGCTCGGCGGAGGCTGGGACACCACACCGTACGGCGCGGCGGACATCGCCGAGGCGGAGGCCGCGGTCGAGGCGGCACTCGACAGCGGGATCACGGTGTTCGACCTCGCCGACATCTACCGTCACGGGAAGTCGGAGGCGGTGATCGGTGAGGTTCTCGCACGGGCACCCGGGCTGCGCGAGCGCATCGTGCTGCAGACCAAGTGCGGAATCCGACTGGCCGACGACGACCGGCCGGGCATGTACGACCTGCGGGGTGAGACGATCGTCGCCCGGGTCGAGGAGAGCCTTCGCCGCCTGCGCACGGACGTCATCGATGTACTGCTGCTGCACCGGCCGGACCCGCTGGCCGATCCCGAGGACGTGGCCCGCGCGCTGAACTCGCTGCACCGGCAGAAGCTGGTCCGCGCGTTCGGCGTGTCCAATATGAGTGCAGCGCAGATCTCGCTGCTTCAGTCGTACCTGGACTTTCCCCTGGTGGCGAACCAGTTGGAGATGAGCCTGCACCGCAGGGACTGGCTGGAGGGCGGTGTACTGGTGAACACGGCGGAGGCGGCGTCCGTCGGCTTCCCTCACGGGACGTTGGAGCACTGCCGGGCCAACGGAATCCGTCTCCAGGCCTGGGGCGCCCTCGCGCGGGGCCGCTTCACCGGCCTGCAGGAGACCCCCGTGGAGCAGGCGACCGCGCGGCATGTCGCCGCACTCGCCGAGTCGAAGGGCACGACACCGGAAACGATTCTGCTGTGGTGGCTGCAGAGGCATCCGGCCCGCATCGCACCGGTCGTCGGCAGCGCCCGGCCCGAGCGCGTCCGCGCGTGCGGCGACGCGGCGCGGCGGGACCCCGATCTCACCCACGAGGAGTGGTACGAGCTCTGGATCACCGCACGCGGCGCCGCACTGCCGTAGACAACGGCCGACGACGCCCCCGTCGGCCCTGGTGCAACCGCGCCGCACAGGGCCGACGTGCTCACCTGGGAGTGGGAGCGGTGGCCGGCCGGTTTCCCGCTCGTGCCGACGCCCTACGACAGGCGCGGCCGGTGGGCGTCGATCAGCTCGTGGTCTTCTTCGCCTTCCAGCGGCACTTCGTGCAGGGGGTGATGGCCGGGTCCGTCAAGTGACCCGGCGGGCTGTTCCCGGCCCGCGGAATCGGGCGACGGGCCGTGAGGACGCGTAGCCGTCACCGGTTCACGCATCCTCACGGCCCGCCCATTTCCTTGTGTCAGCGGGTCGGCGCCGACGGACGGATCAGCCCGTGTTCACCTCGGAGGAGAAGGAGTTGACCTTGAGGCCGGCTCCACCTTTCCATGGTTCGAAGCCCGCCTGGACGCTCGTGAGGTACCACGAGGAGTCACCGAAGCCGCGGCTGTTGGCGTGGGCGACGAACTCCTTGACGTCAAAGCTGAGGTCGGCGCGGGCGGACGGGGCCACGAAGGAGATGACCCTGTTCTGACCGTTGCTGCCCTCCCACACCTGCCAGGCCGTGCCCGCTATCGTCACGGTGGTGCCCGTATCGGAGCCGATGGGCTGGATGGGACCGACCTTGTTGGCCCAGATCATGATCTCGACCTGGGACACACCGTCCGTCTTGGGCTCGGGGTCGAGCCAGATGTCGTAGGACGCGTTGTAGATCCCGTCAGCGGTGTAACCGTAGGACACACTGGTCGGGGCGCTGCTGATGGAGCTGATCCGTGCGGGCAGCTTGGTACCCGGCGAGCACGCCGTGTAGTGGCAGCCGTTGAAGATGGACGGATAGGACTTGGGGGCACCGTTGGTGGGGACCTCGCCCTCGGCCTTCGTCAGCTCGAAGCCGGAACCGGTGGGGCTGACGCACTGCTCGCCCTGTTGGTTCCAGGCGTTGTTCTGGACCGTGTACGCGCCGACCGTGGCCCTGTCGTACTGACCACACATCTCGACGGCTTGCGCGGGGCCGCCCAGGGTCATCAGCGCGGCCGATGCGGTGAGGGCGGGCAACAGCGTGTAGGCGGCAGTTCGTATGGAGAGTTTCATTGGGTTCTTCCCATCATGTGGGGATGACGTGGAATGGCTCATGAACTGTTAGGACCGGGACTCGGCGGCGGAGAGGGAGCGGAGATCAGCGCCGGGCCGCACTGCCACCCGCAAGGTCGATCTCGGCGTTCCAGTACGCGTCCGGAGGCAGAGTGTCCCAGGGATTCTCGTCGGCCAGGGTGTCCGGGGTGATATAGACATGCCCGGCATTGCGCTGCCGTGAGAGTTCCATGACCTCACGCATCCGGCCCTCGTCCGGGACGTCATAGACGAGGTGCCAGACCTTGTCGGGGGACGCGCTGCTCTCCCAGGCCTGCGGCTGGTGACCGCGGTAGGAGTTCTCGTCGCCCTCGAAGGTGACCAGGGTGTCGGCGGCCTCGGTGTAACACTCCTCGACACCGGTCCCCGGGTTGTCAACGACCACCGCGTTGTCGCCATAGCGGCTCTCGACGTAGTTCCTCAGCTCGATGTACCGGCCGACGTCGGTGTTTTCGGAACCGCACCGTGCCATGCCCTCGTCGAAGAAGATGCCGCCGAGTCCCGCGCCGCCGTACAGCTGGTACCAGACGTCGACATCGGCCTTGATCTGCCGCATCCACTCGTCCGGGTCCGTGGAGCCGGACCGCGTGGTCACGCCGGTGGTGCCGAAATAGCCGGTCGCCACATAGCCGATGACGGAGATGCCGGCGGCGTCAGCCTTCTTGATGGCGGCGGTGTACTGGTCGTCACCCCCGCCGGGGCCGTTGTACGGGTTGGCGACCGCCAGCCCCACCCCTGTGCCGGCCTGGGTGAGCCGGTCCCACAGCGGGCCGGGGTAGAAGTATGCGGGTACAGAGATCTTCTGTGAGCCCGCCCGAGTAGTACTGCCCGTAGGCGCCTCCGGAGCCGCGACGGCCGGAACCGCGTACAGGGTGAGAGCTCCGGCGGCGGCGAACACCGCGTACATCAGGGAGCGCCTGGAACGCGACGTCATGGTGAACCTCTTTCGTGGGGGGGGTGGGGGGATACCGGATGGTCGGTGGTGTGTCCGTGGCGGGCACGATCGACCGTCGTCCAGGTACGGACCGGCTCGTCACAGGTTCATTTGACGGGTCCGGTGTGGGGAGTGGGAACACACTGAGGGCTACAGAGTCTCGGGGCTCAGCCCGCGCCTCGCGGGACACCGCGTGAGATGTTGGGGGGCGGTGGCGCGGCGCACGGCAATAACCAGGTTGTGCACTTGATCTGCACGTCTGACAACCTCCTTCTGCGGAAAACGACTTCGGAAGGTTCGCGCGTACAAGAAGCCCTCCCACCGCCCACGGCAGGGAGATCGGAAGCGCTTCCGCATACTCTAGGAGCTGCATTTCCGGCTCACAAGGCCGACGATGACGTACCGTCACATCCCTTCCCGATATCGATGACTGAGCGCGACAATTCGACAATGCGCACTCCGGTTGATCGTTGGCACGCCTGCCATGTCCGGGGTTGGGATCGCAACTTCTGCGTACCACTGTCGGCAGTGCTGTTGGGTTCCACGGAGGAACACCTGTCAGGCGTCATAAGGGGGCCAGGAGATCAGCCGGACCGAGCACGGCCGTTGTCGACCTCCTGCTCACTCTCCGAACGGACCAGGGAATATCCCTAGTGACGTGAGTCCGAGGTTCGTCGCTGGTCTGGCGCACTCCCCTTGTCCACGTCTGCCACAGGCCCGCGCATGCCGTGGCATACGCGCGGAAGAACCGTTGATACGGGTCCGAGGCCCGTCTCGGATCGAGTGACGGCGCAGCTCGGCGACCTCGATAGGCGACACGTCAAGGGTCATGCGGGAAGCGGAGGCGCACCGGTCCGCGATCCGGCTATCGGGCTTGGCCGGGACTCATATCGCGATATAGCGTTAGTCTTTCAGTCGCACCGCTCGCCGCGTCGCACGAAGACGTCAACAGGACCAGGACGGAAGCATGTCGGGAGAGATCTCGCCCACCGGGAAGCGCTCCGGCCCCGGTTCGCCGCCCGAGTTGCGGGCCTCACACGCGGACCGCGACCGGGTGGTGGACGTGCTGCGTGTCGCGGCCGGGGACGGTCGGTTGACCGCGGCCGAGTTGGACGAGCGACTGGAGGCCGCCCTGTCGGCGCGGACCGTCAGCGAACTGGCCCCGCTCACCGCCGACCTGCCGCCTGTATCGACCTCGGCCGGCACGGCCGTAGCGGAGGTGAAGGATGTACTCCGGATCGACCAGAGGTTCAGCGCGGTCAATCGTGTGGGGCACTGGGTGGTGCCGCGGAGGATGGAGCTCGCGGCGGAGTGGTGCGACGTGACGCTCGACTTCACTCAGGCGGTGATCACGCAGGACACTCTTCGGATCGACGTGGACATGCGCGGAAAGACCCTGACGCTGGTCACAAAGCCGGGCATCGTGGTCGATGCCGATGCCCTGACACTGGAACACAGCGCGTTCACGTTCCGTCAGGCTCCGGATCCTGGTACGCCGATCACGCTGCGAGTGGAACTCGTCGGCAAGAAGAGCTTTGGCCGCGTCGTGGTGCGGCCTCCACGTCGGACGTTCGGACAGTGGCTGCTGCGCAAGCCCGCCTCTCCCCCCGCCGGTTGATTCCGCTCAGTCGAAGTCATCAGCCTCACGGAAGAGAAGCACGGCCCCGGGGTACGGAGTGGGAGACCCATCCCGTACCCGGGTCACGGGGACTCCGACCTCACCGCCGCGCGTGCTTGGGCAAGGTGAGGATCTCGGCTCCATCAGTGGTGATGGCGATGGTGTGCTCACTGTGCGCTGTCCGGCAGCCTGTCGCACTTCGGAGCGTCCAACCGTCGGCGTCGGTGACGAGTACGGCGGTGTCCGCCATGACCCATGGCTCCAGTGCCAGCAGCAGCCCAGGGCGCAGTTTGTATCCACGGCCAGGCCGTCCGGTGTTCGACACGTGCGGGTCCTGGTGCATCGTTGATCCGATGCCATGACCTCCGAACTCGGTGTTGATCGGGTACCCCGCCTCGCTCAGGACCGTGCCGATGGCATGGGAGATGTCACCGATGCGAGCCCCGGGCCGGGCCGCGGCGATCCCCGCGGCCAGCGCGCGTTCGGTCGCGCGGATCATCGCGACGCTCTCCGGGGGCTCCGCGTCGCCCACGATGAAGCTGATGGCGGCGTCCGCGGCGACTCCGCCTTTGGAGACGGCGAGGTCGAGTGTCAGCAGATCGCCGTCGGCAAGTGTGTAGTCGTATGGCCGTCCGTGGAGCACGGCGTCGTTGACGGCCGTGCAGATGTAGTAACCGAACGGGCCGCGCCCGAAAGACGGCTCGTAGTCGACGTAACAGGACTGCGCCCCCGCCTCGACGATCATGGCCTGGGCCCACCGGTCGATGTCCAGAAGGTTCGTGCCGATCGCGCTCCGGCTCTTCAGCGTCTGCAGGATGTCAGCGACCAGGGCGCCTGTGTCCTTTGCTCGGGTCAGTAGGGTGGCGTTGAGGATCTCGATCATGCCGCGCTCTTCTCAGGGAACCAATAACTATACCGGCCATACTATACCGGTATAAGAATCGGAGTCATGGTCGGGGTGCCGCTCGCTCCCGCAGAGATCGGAACGGGGACAGCGCCAGTGGGCACCGCCTTGTTTCCGCCGGAAACACGGCGGAGTCCGCCGATCTCGCTGGTTAGTGTCGTGGAATGAGTACTCATACCTTCCGTATCACGGTCCGTGGTGTCTTCGAGGGGCTCAGCACCGATCAGCGGACCGAACTCCTGGCACGCGCCGCGGAGCACGACGTCCTGCGCGCGGCGTTCACACCCGAGGGACATCTCAGTTACGACCTCGCAGCGCGCGCCGCCTTCACCTTCCGTTTCCTCGATTCCGGGGAGGAAGAGGAGGACATCCTGGAGGCGTCCGAACGCGCCGAAGAGGCGGCGAGGATGTGGCTGACCGAGCGGGGCTACGGCTACAAGAATCTCAGGTCCCAGGCCGAAGACCTCTCCCAGGCACCGCTGGGCAAACGGCAGCGCCGCGCCGCGGCCCAGAAGAACGCCTGATCCCGCCGCCGCACTCTCCTCGCCGCGCCGTCGAGCAGGTACGCAGGTTCTGGCCCCGCTGACCATCACGGCAAGCGGGCGGCACTGACGCCCCCCCCCGGATCGCGGGCCCCGATATCCCAAGCTCCAAGCCAAGGACTCCATCCGGCCGTCGATTGCGCCGGGTGGATCTGGCCGAGGCACTGGGGCTGGATGTCCACGAGCCGGCAGCAGGCCGGCGGGGCCGCCGCCGGTGATCGCGACGCCGGTGTGCTCGGGTATCAGGTTTCCTTGTCCGGGCCGGTGAGGTTGCCGAGGAGGGCGGCCAGGACGGGGCCGGGCCGCTCGACGTTCGCCAGGTGGGCGGCGCGGGGGATCTCGATGAGCGTGGCGCCGGGGATGCCGTCGGCGAGTTCCCTGGCGTGGGCGGGCGGGGTGGCGGGGTCGTCGCGGCCCGCGACGACGAGGGTTGGGCAGCCGACGCCGGGCAGGTCCCCGCGCAGGTCGAAGTCCGCGAGCGC
This sequence comes from Streptomyces sp. NPDC051662, assembly GCF_040681655.1. Taxonomy (NCBI): domain Bacteria; kingdom Bacillati; phylum Actinomycetota; class Actinomycetes; order Kitasatosporales; family Streptomycetaceae; genus Streptomyces; species Streptomyces sp. NPDC051662. The sequence goes on along the minus strand of NZ_JBFAZD010000003.1, from coordinate 564,571 downwards.
GTCGCAGCAGGCGGCATATCCGGCGGGATCGGCCGCGAGCAGGTCTCCGACGAGGGCGATGGCGGCCGGGTCGTCCCGGAAGGCGGCCGTGAACCAGCGGTCCCTCGCCTGCTCCGCCAGGGGCCTCATGCCATCGGTACGGACGAGCGCGGCCCGGTCCCGCCAGCCGGCCGGTTCCCCGAAGCGCGCGGACGAACAGACCACGCCCAGCGAGGCGACTCGTTCGGGGTGGTGGATGGCGAGCCATGTGCCGATGGCTCCGCCCAGCGAGACCCCCGCGTAGGCGAATGTGGCGATGCCGAGCCGGTCGGCGAGGTCGAGCACGAGCGCGGCGAGGTCACTGACGGATGCGCCGGGCCCGACCAGTTCGGCTTTGGACGCGCCGTGGCCGGGCAGGTCGTAGCGGATCACGCGGTGACGCCGGGCCAACTCCGTGACCTGCGCGTCCCAGACGCGCAGAGACGTCCCCAGCGACGGGCCGAGAATCAGCGGGGGCGCGTCCGACTGCCCATCCACGCGGTGGTGGAGCCCGGCCTTGTCCACTCGGCACCTCGGGTTCGTCCAGCGAACTTTAGTTCGCTATTATCCGGGCCAGAGTGTGTACCTGGACGGCGTGTACTGTCAACGCCCACTGTTCGTCATGGCTCTTCACGCATGTCTCGCACGTTGGAGCACCGCATGACCTCCCCTTCGACTGCCGTCCCGCCCCCGGAGGCTGTGGGTCCGCTCATCCGGGGCCTCGCCGTACTGCGCTCATTGTCCTCCGGTGACCAGCAGCGAGCCGGGGACCTGGCACGCGCGACCGGACTCGCCCGCAGCACCGTGGACCGGATCCTCGCGACTCTGGAGGCCACCGGACACGTCCGGTTGGACGGGCACGAGGCCGTACTCGCCCCCCGGGCGATGGAGTTCGGCAACGCCTACTTGACGTTCTGCCGCCTCCCCGACCTGCTCGGTCCGTTGGCCGACCGGCTGGCCGACACCATCGACGAGTCGGTCTCCATCTCCGTCCCCGACCTCGACGGCGTGCGCTTCGTCCACCAGGCCACGCGGCGGCGCGCGATGTCCCTCACGTTCCGGATCGGGGACCTCCTCCCCGCCGAGCGCGGCGCGCCGGGGGCGCTGTTCGCCGCCGGCTGGACCGAACGGGAATGGGACGCCTGGCGCCATCGCCGTACCGCCGACCCGAACGGTGTCGGGTTCCGCCATATCCCGGCCGACGGCGGCTCGGCGGCAGCGTCCTTCCCCGACCGCGTCGCCACGGCCCGCGCGGCCGGATTCGCCGTGGACGATCAGCTCATCGAACCCGCGCTCATCGCCATCGCCGCGCCCCTGAACGCCCCGGACGGGACCACGGCCGCCGCGATCAGCGTCGTCAGCCACACCAGCCGCCACACCGCCGGCACACTCGCCGCCACCGTGCTGCCCGCGCTGCGGGACACCGTCGCGCGCATGCGCGATGTGCTCGCCACGCCAACACCACCCGCCGAACCCGAATCCGTCGGGCGACCGGAAGCCACTCCGGTGCGGTCGCTGGCGCGCGGCCTCGCGGTGCTGACCGCCCTCGGAGGCTCGCCCGACGGTCTCACGCTCACCGCCGTCGCCCAGGCGACCGGCCTGCCCCGCGCCACGGCTCGCCGATCGCTGATGACACTGGAGCACCTCGGCTATGCCGCCGACGGACGCCTCTTCCGCCCCACGCCCCGAGTCCTCGATCTCGGCTACGCGGCGCTGTCACAGCGAACCCTGTCGCAGATCGCCGAGCCGCATCTGGCCACGCTGGTGGGTCAGGTTCACGAGTCGGCGTCGATGAGCGTCCTCGCGAACACCGATATCCGTTACATCGCCCGGGTGCCGACCGTACGGATCATGAGCGTCAACATCACCGTCGGCACCCGCTTTCCGGCCTATGCCGCCTCCATGGGCCGCGTTCTGCTGGCCGGGCTGCCCAGCGAGGAGCGGGCTGCTCTCCTTCGGCGGACCAAACCGGTCGCGCTGACCAACAGGACCGTCACGTCGCACCGGCAACTCCTGGAGATCCTCTCCATCGTGGAACATCAGGGCCACGCCTTCGTGGAAGACGAACTGGAGGAGGGGCTGCGCTCGATCGCCGTCCCGGTCCGCGACCTCACCGGACAGGTCGTCGCGGCCGTCAACGTCTCCAGCCACACCAGCCCCGAGCCATCGGCTCAGGCCCTCGCCCGCCTGCTCCCGCCACTGCGTGCGACGGCGGCAGCCATCGAAAGCGATGTCCGGATCGTCGGCCGCCACCAGGCCGTCACCACGCCTTAGAAGTCCTCCCGCCATTGCGGTGACTACGGGCTGTACGACGCCCAGTGCCCTGGACGAGTAAGTCCGAAGTCCCCGTTCACTGGCCGCGCGATGCCGCGCCCGGGCGCTGACGTCCGGTCGGGCACGCTCCAGTCGGCCGGCGGCCCAGAGATTACGTCAGGTCGGGCTCAGGCACCCACGGTCCCGTCGACACCCTCGCGCAGGAAGTCCGCGTGCCCGTTGTGGCGGCCGTACTCCAGAAGCACGTGCACCATCACCATGCGCAGCGATACCTCCTCGCTCCACCTCGGCTGATGCCCAACCAGATCCAGGGATTCGGCCTCCCGCTCGACGCGGCGCGAGTTCTCCACCTCGGCCTCCCAGGCCGCGAACGCCTCGGCCCCGGTCGACGCGCTCGCGTCGTACGCCGCCTGGAAGTCGATCGTGTCGGACCAGACCATGGGCGCGTCGTGGTCCTCGAACACCCGACGGAACCACGCGCGCTCCACCTCCGCCATGTGCCGCACCAGGCCGAGCAACGACAGCGTCGACGGCGGCATCGAACGCTGTCGCAGTTCCTCGTCGGTCAGCCCTTCGCACTTCATGGCGAGGGTCGCCCGGTGGTAGTCGAGGAAAGCCCGCAACGTCTCGCGCTCGCCACCCATGCTTGGCGGTCCTCTGCGCTTGTCGCCGCTCATCGGCCGTGCTCCTCATCCGTGCCCGCGTTCAGGGCAAGTATCCACCTGCCGTCGCCCGCCCGTGGACGAGGGCCGTCCGGTCCGGCTCGTGCCCCGCCTTCTCGTAACGGCAGCTCTTCCTCGGGTGGGCTGGACGACCTCCTTCGTCCAGCCCACCCGTCCCTGTGTCCAGGTCCTAGCCGACGGCTACGGCGCTGCGCAGTGCCTCGCGCACCACCCCGATCACCTCCACCGCGCGCGAGCTGAGGTAGAAGTGGCCCCCGCGGAACACCTGGATGTGGAACGCGGCCGTCGTGTGGGCGCGCCACGCGTCGGCTTCCGAGGGCGTCGCCTTCGGGTCGTCGTCGCCCACCAGGGCGGTGATCGGGCAGTCGACGGTCGCCTCCACGGGACCGTACGTCTCGATGGCCCGGTAGTCGCTGCGGATGGCGGGCAGCACCATCCGCAGCAGTTCCTCGTCACCGAGCACCTGGGCGTCGGTGCCGCTCAGAGCCTTCATCTCGGCCACCAGCCCGTCGTCGTCCCGCTGGTGGACGGTCTCCACGCGCCGTGTCGACGGTGCGCGTCTGCCGGAGGCGAACAGCATCGCGGGCGTCCGGCCACCAGCCTCAAGCCTGCGCGCGACCTCGAACGCGACGACCGCGCCCATGCTGTGCCCGAAGAACACCACGGGCCGGTCGAACAGCGGCGCCACCACGGGCGCGATCCGGTCCGCCAGCACACCGATGTCGTCCACGCTCGGCTCGGTCCGCCTGTCCTGGCGGCCGGGATACTGGAGGGCCACCACATCACTGTCGCTCGCGAGCGCGGCCGAGACGGGGAAGTAGAAGCTCGCCGATCCGCCCGCGTGCGGGAAGCACACCAGCCGGACCGGAGCGGCCGACGCGGGGTGGAACCGGCGGAGCCAGAGGTCGTTGCCATCGGCAACTGTCATGTCGATTCGTCCGTTCTGCTGTCGTTGTCGTGCTCAGAGTGTTCAGAGGGTGGTGTCGTCCGGGCCGTCGCCCAGCCAGGCGCGCACGGCGAGCGCCGTGGACTCGGAGTGGTCCTCCATGATGGTGAAGTGGTCGCCGGGGACGTACGCGTCCTCGTGCGGGAGCGGCCACTCGGGCTCCCAGTCGTCCTCGGTCTCCAGTGCCGCCGACTCCCCCGGCGGGAAGGTGGCGTGCACGTACAGCGTCGGCGCCTCGACCGGTTCGGGCTCCCAGTCGCTGAACACGGGCACGTAGCCGCCCTGCCCGGTCAGCTGCGCGCCGTTCATCAGCTCGAACGCCTTGCTGCTGGAGAGGCGTTCCCTCAGCGCCACCTCCAGCCGGTCCTCGAACGAGGTCGTCGCGGTGTGGGTGTCGAGCAGCACCACCGCCGCCGGTGCGCTGCCCTGTTCTTCGAGCAGCGCGGCGACGGCGTTGGCCAGCCACCCGCCCGATGAATAGCCGAGGAGCACGAACGGCCGGTCGCCCGCCTGTCTCCTGACGGCCTCGGCCTGGAAACGGACGACCGCCTCCCTGGTCGCGGGCAGCGCCTCGCCCGCCGCGAAACCGGGGTGGGGCAGCACGGTCACGTCCCGCTCACCCTCGAACACCGGGGCGAACCAGGCGAAGTAGTGCGGGCCGGAGGGTGCCATCGTCGGCGGGAAGCACAGCAGCGGGGTGCCCGGTCCGGTCGCCAGCGTGACCGACGGCAGTGCGGGCACCTCGTCCGGTGCCGTGAACACCGGCCGCACCCGGGCGGCCGCGGTCACCATGTGCCACCCCTCCTCGTACAGCCCGAGATCACAGGACTGCCGGAACAGGCCGGTGAACGTGTCCTCGGCCGCCAAGGCGGTGGGTGCGGCGGGGGCGACCACGGTCCCCGAGGCGAGTTCGCGCCGCAGGTACCCGGCGAGCGCCGGGCCCGTCGGCTGGTCGAACACGACGGTGGTGGGCAGGCGCAGTCCGGTCGCGCTCGCGAGCCGGTTGCGCAGTTCCAGCGCGGTCAGGGAGTCCAGGCCGAGCTGGGTCAGGGAGCCGGAGACGTCGAGTTCGTCCGACGAGTAGCCGAGCACGGCCGCCGCCTGGTCCCGGACGACCCGGAGCACTTCCCGGTCCTGCTCCTCCTCCGTCAGACCGGCCAGCCGTCGCGCCAGCCGCTCCTCGCCCGTGCCACCCGCGCCGGCCGCCCTGGTGGCCCGCGGACGCACGAGGCCGCGCAGGAGGGCGGGCACGTCGTCGGGCGCGCCGCGCAAGGCGCCGACGTCGAGCCGCATCGGCACCACGACCGTGTCATCCGCCGCGCACCCGAGGTCGAACAGCGCGAGGCCCTGCTCCTCGGTCAGGCCGGTGACACCGGAGCGGGACATCCGCGCCACGTCGGTCCCCGCCAGTCCGTCGGTCATCGCGCCGGTCGTGTCCCACAGGCCCCACGCCAGCGACGTCGCGGGCAGACCGGCTGCCCTGCGGTGGTGGGCGAGTGCGTCGAGGAATGTGTTGGCCGCGGCGTAGTTGCCCTGGCCGGGGTTGCCGAACGTGCCCGCGGCGGAGGAGAACAGCACGAAGGCCGACAGATTCAGCCGGCGGGTCAGCTCGTGCAGGTGCCAGGCCGCGTCGACCTTCGGCCGGAACACCTTGTCGATGCGTTCAGGTGTCAGCGAGCCGATCACACCGTCGTCCAGTACTCCCGCCGAGTGCACCACACCGGTCAGCGGGTGGTCGGGGTCCACCCCGGCCAGGAGTTCCGCCAGCGCACCGGGGTCGGTGACATCGCAGGCGGCGAGCGTGACGTGCGCGCCGAGGCCGGCGAGTTCCGCGCGGAGGTCGGCGGCGCCGGGCGCGGTGGCGCCGCTGCGGCTGGCCAGCAGCAGATGCCGGACGCCGTGGCCGGTCACGAGGTGCCGGGTGACGAGGCCGCCCAGCGTGCCGGTGGCGCCGGTCACCAGGACGGTGCCGCCGGGCGCGAACTCGATCGGGGACTCCGCCGCGGAGGGTCGGGACGGTGCGATGCGCGGCACCAGCGGGTCACCGGCGCGCACCGCCACCTGCGGCTCGGCACCGGCGAGTACGGCGGGCAGCGCCGCCCAGGACGCGTCGTGCACGTCCACGTCGACCAGCACGAACCGGTCGGGGTTCTCGGACTGTGCCGACCGGATCAGGCCCCACACCGTCGCGTTGGCGACATTGGGCACGTCCTCGTCCGGCTCGGTCGCGACGGCCCAGCGGGTGACGAAGACGAGGCGGGAGTCGAGGAACCGGTCGTCGGCCAGCCACTCCTGGGCCAGCCGCAGCACGCGGAGGGCGGCGGCGCGGGCGGCGGAGACCGGCCCCGAGCCGTCCTCGACGCACGGCACGACGACCATCTCGGGCACCCCGGCCTCGGCGAGGGCCGCGAGGTCGCCGTATTCCTCTACGGTCATGCCCGCCGCGGCGAGGCCCGCGCCGACCTTCAGGTCGTCGGGGCCGATAACAGCGCAACCGCGGGAAGGAGCGGGGGTGGCCGCACGGGTCTGTGCGGCCACCCACTCCAACCGGAACAGTGAATCGCGGTGGCGCGCACCCCATTGGTCCGCGGCGATCGGCCGCAGGACCAGGGATGCGACCGTCGCCAGGGGGTTTCCCTGTACGTCGGTCAGCTCAAGGGAGACGGCGTCGGGCCCGGCCTGCGTGAGCCGTACCCGCGCCGTGGTGGCACCGGTCGCGTGCCATCGGACCCCGCTCCAGGAGAACGGCAGCCGGGGGCGACCGGCGTCCTCGACGAGGTCGCCGAGCGTGCAGGCGTGCAGCGCGGCATCGAGCAGCGCCGGGTGGACCCCGAACGACGTGGCGTCCCGGTGCTGGGCCTCGTCCAACTCGATCTCGGCGTACACGGCGCCCTCGCCGCGCCACGCCGCTCTGAGGCCCTGGAAGGCGGGCCCGTATCCGAACCCGGCCTCCGCCAGCCCGTCGTAGAGACCGTCGATGTCGATGGATTCGGCTCCGGCGGGCGGCCATTGCGTGATCGCGGCAGGGTGGACGGGGGCTCCGGTGGTGAGGAAGCCGGTGGCGTGCCGGGTCCAGTCGGTGTCGGCGACCGGGTCGTCCGGGCAGGAGTCGATACTCAGCGCCTGGCGGCCGGAGCCGTCGTCGCCGCCGACCGTCACCCGCAGTCGTACCCCGCCGCGCTCGGGCAGCACCAGCGGTGCTGCCAGCGTCAGTTCGTCCACCTCGTCGAGACCGAGCCTGCCGCCGGCGGCGAGCGCGAGTTCCACGAAGGCCGTGCCGGGCAGGAGGGTCGCCCGCGAGACGGCGTGGTCGGCGAGCCATGGGTGGGTGTCCGTGCCCAGTCTGCCGGTGCATACGAGGCCCTGCCCGTCGGCGAGGTCCACGGCGGCGCCGAGCAGCGGGTGGTCCGCGCCTGCCAGGCCGAGATCACCGGCCGCTTCGCCGCTACGCGGATCACGCGGCGCGTCCAGCCAGTAGCGCTTGCGTTGGAAGGCGTACGTGGGGAGTTGGACCGGGCGCCCGCCGGGGAGCAGCTTCGTCCAGTCCACCCGTATGCCCCGTGTGCCCAGCCGCGCCACGGCGGAGATCAGCGCGGTCTCCTCCGGGCGATCGCCGCGCAGCGCCGGCACGAAGACCGCGTCGGGCGCGGACTCCTGGCCCAGCGCGGTCAGCGTCCCGCCCGGTCCGATCTCGACGAACGTCGGCACGCCCTCGGCCACCAGCGTGCCGACGGCGTCGGCGAACCGCACCGACTCCCGTACGTGCCGCACCCAGTACTCCGGCGAGGCCAACTCCTCGGCCGTCGCCCGCGCACCGGTCAGTGTGGACACGATCGGGATCGTGGGCGCCTCGTAGGACACGCCTTCCAGCACCCGGCGGAACTCATCCAGCATCGGCTCCATCAGCGGCGAGTGGAACGCGTGGCTGACGCGGAGCCTGGTCACCTTCCGACCCGCCTCACGCCACAGCTCCGCCAACACGTCCACATCGGCAGCAACACCGGAAACAACCACCGAGTTCGGGCCATTGACCGCCGCGATCCCCACCGTCTCCGGCAGGTCCGGCGCGACCTCGGCCTCGGACGCCCGGACCGCCACCATCGCACCACCCTCGGGCAGCGCCTGCATCAACCCGGCACGAGCCGACACCACCTTGGCAGCATCAGCAAGCGACCACACACCGGACACATGCGCCGCCGCCAGCTCACCGATCGAATGACCCGCCAACACGTCGGGCCGCACACCCCACGACTCCAACAGGCGAAACAGCGCGACCTCGACCGCGAACAGCGCCGGCTGCGTCACGCCGGTCTCGTTGAGCGCGTCGGCGTCCTCGCCGAACAGGACCTCGCGTACCACCGGGTCGAACTCACCCAGCACAGCGTCCAGGACCTCGGCGAACACCCCGAACCTGGCGGCCAGTTCACGGCCCATCCCGAGCCGCTGCGAACCCTGACCCGAGAACAGGAAACCCACACCGCCCACGGCGACGGACCCTTCGACCAGGCCGGGGAAAGCGCGCCCCTCAGCCAGAGCGGTGAGCCCGTCCAGCAGTGTCTCGCGGTCGTCGCCGATGACAACGGCCCGGTGGTCGAATGCCGATCGCGTCGTCGCCAACGAGTGGGCGACGTCCACCACCCCGGCCCCCGGCTCACCCGTGAGGTGTTCCCGCAGCCGGATCGCCTGATCCCGTAACGCCTCCGCGTGACGCGCGGACAGCACCCACGGCACGACGCCGTCGACCGGCGCGGACGCGTCGGCGAAAGTGGGCTCCTCGGCTTCCGGGGCCTGCTCGATGATGGTGTGCGCGTTCGTCCCGCTCACACCGAACGACGAGACGCCCGCCCGGCGCGGCCGGCCCACCACCGTCCAGGGCCGGGCCTCCGTCAGCACGTCGACCGCGCCCGCGGACCAGTCCACGTGCGGGGAGCGTTCGGAGACGTGCAGCGTCCGCGGAAGCACGCCGTGCCGCATCGCCATCACCATCTTGATCACACCCGCGACGCCGGCAGCGGCCTGCGTGTGGCCGACGTTCGACTTCAGCGACCCGAGCCACAGCGGCTCACCGGCACGCTCCTGGCCGTAGGTGGCCAGCAGCGCCTGCGCCTCGATCGGGTCACCCAGCGTCGTACCGGTGCCATGCGCCTCCACCGCGTCCACCTCGGACGGTGCCAGGCCCGCGCTCGCCAGAGCCTGACGGATGACCCGCTGCTGCGACGGGCCGTTCGGCGCCGTCAGCCCGTTCGACGCGCCGTCCTGGTTGATCGCCGAACCCCGCACCACCGCCAGCACCTGGTGACCGTTGCGGCGCGCGTCCGACAACCGCTCCACCACCAGCATGCCGACCCCTTCGCCCCAGCCGGTGCCGTCCGCGTCGGCGGAGAACGCCTTGCAGCGGCCGTCCGGGGCCAGCCCACGCTGCCTGCTGAACTCCACGAAGGCCGCCGGGCTGGACATCACCGTCACACCACCCGCCAGCGCCAGCGAGCACTCACCGGAGCGCAGCGCCTGCGCCGCCAGATGCAGCGCGACGAGCGACGACGAGCACGCCGTGTCCACGGTCATCGCGGGGCCTTCGAGACCGAGTACGTAGGACACGCGGCCGGAGGCGACGCTGCCCGAGCTGCCGAACCCGAGCTGGCCCTCGAAGCCCTCCGGAGCGCGCCGGAGCCGGGCGGCGTAGTCGTTGTACATCACTCCCGCGAACACGCCGGTCGCGCTGCCCCGCAAGGACTTCGGCTCGATCCCGGCCCGTTCCAGCGCCTCCCACGAGGTTTCGAGCAGCAGCCGCTGCTGCGGGTCGACCGCCAGTGCCTCGCGCGGCGACATGCCGAAGAACGCCGGGTCGAACTCGGCGGCGTCGTAGAGGAAGCCGCCCCGACGGACGCTGCTGGTGCCGGTGTGCTCGGGGTCCGGGTCGTAGAGCGCCTCCACGTCCCAGCCCCGGTCGTCCGGGAAGTCGGACACCGCGTCACGGCCATCGGCGACCAGCCGCCACAGGTCCTCCGGTGAGCGCACTCCGCCGGGGTAGCGACAGCTCATGCCGACGATCGCGATCGGCTCGTCCTCGGCGACGGCCGCGCGGGTGGTCGCCGTCCGCGCGTCGTCGCCGAGCAGCGTGGCGCGCAGATGGCCCGCGAGCACCAGGGGCGTCGGGTAGTCGAAGACCAGCGTCGCGGGCAGGCGCAGCCCGGTGGCCGAGTCGAGCCGGTTGCGCAGCTCGACCGCCGTGAGCGAGTCGAACCCGAGTTCCCCGAATGCCCGCTCCGGTTCCACCTCGGCGGCGGACGCGTGGCCGAGTACGGCGGCGACGCAGGTGCGTACGAGGTCGAGCAGCAGCGGCAGGCGCTCGTCCGCCGGGAGCGCCGATACGCGCGCCGCCAGGCTCCCATCGGGCTTGGCGGCCTCGGGGCGCGCCGTGCGCACCAGCGCGCGCAGCAGCGCGGGGACGGCCTCGGGGCGCGCCCGCAGCGGCGCCAGGTCCAGCCGCATGGGTACGGCCACGGCCGACGGCAGCGCGACGGCGGCGTCGAAGAGGCGCAGCCCCTCCTCGGCGGACAGCGCGGCGACACCGGCACGCGAGAGGCGGCCCCGGTCGGTCGCGGCCAGTTCGTCGGTCATGCCGCTCGCGTCCGCCCACAGGCCCCAGGCCAGCGATGTCGCGGGCAGGCCGCCGGCGCGCCGGTGCTGGGCGAGGGCGTCGAGGAACGCGTTGGCCGCCGCGTAGTTGGCCTGGCCGGCGTTGCCGAACGTGCCCGCGGCGGAGGAGAACAGCACGAACGCCGACAGCTCCAGATCGCGGGTCAGCTCGTGCAGATGCCGGGCGGCGTCGGCCTTCGGCCGGAACACGGTGTCGATCCGCTCCGGGGTGAGCGACTCGATCACACCGTCGTCCAACACACCCGCCGCGTGCACGACGGCCGTCACGGGGTGCTCGGCCAGCAGCGCGGCCACCGCCTCCCGGTCGGCCACATCACAGGCGACGGCGGTCACCTCAGCACCGAGGCCAACCAACTCATCGTGCAGCTCACCCACTTGGCCACGCCTGCTCGCCAGCACCAGCCGCCGCACCCCGTGCCGCACCACCAAATGCCGCGCCACCAAACCACCGAGCATCCCACTCGCACCGGTCACCAACACCGGACCCACACCGAAGCCCGGCCCCTCCGACTCCACCGGACGCGCACGCACAAGCCTCGGCACGAACAATTCGCCTGCCCGTACGGCGAGTTGGGGCTCATCGGTCGCGACGGCGCTCGGCAGCGCGTGGACCGAGGCCGCCGAGCCGTCGACATCGACGAGCACGAACCGGCCGGGGTGCTCGGCCTGCGCCGCGCGCACGAGACCCCACACCGGCGCGTTGGCCAGGTCGGGGACGTCCTCGTCGGGGCGCGCCGCCACCGCGCCGGTGGTGACGAACACCAGCCGCGCCGGGCCCAGCCGGTCGTCGGCGAGCCAGCTCCGTACCAGCGCCAGCGCCCGGTGCGTCGCCTCCGCCGGGCCGTCGGCCGAGGGCACGCGGGCGAACACGAGGTCCGGCACCTCGTCCTCCACCAGCGCGGCCAGGTCCGGGTACGTGCGGGCCGGCTCGGAGGTCTCCGTCCGACCGAGCCCGTCCCCCAGGACCGCCCAGCGGGCGGGGGCCGAGGCGGCGGGCCGTACGGGCGACCAGTCGACCCGGAACAGCGAGTCCAGCCGGTCGCCGCCCAGTCCGTCCGCCGACAGGGGCCGCAGGGACAGTGCCTCGACCGAGGCGACGGGGGCGCCGGTGCCGTCGGTCAGGGCGATCGTGACGCCCGAGGCGCCCGCCGGGGACAGCCGGCCCCGCAGCGCGGACGCGCCGCTGCTGTGCAGCCGTACCCCGCGCCAGGAGTACGGCAGGTGCAGCCGCTCCGCGTCGGCGACGAAGCCGCCGAGCCCGATGGCGTGCAGGGCGGAGTCGAGCAGCGCGGGGTGCATCCCGAAAGAGCCCGCGGTGTCACTGTCGGGCAGTTCCACCTCGACGAACACCTCGTCGCCCCGCCGCCACGCGGCGCGCAGACCACGGAACGCGGGCCCGTAGCCGAGTCCCGACGCGGCGAGGTCGTCGTAACGGCCCTCGATGTCGATGCGCTCGGCCCCCGCGGGCGGCCAGACGTCCCCACCGGTGGCCGGGGCCGCCTCACCCACCGCGAGCGTGCCGAAGGCGTGCCGCGTCCACGGCTGGTCGTCGGGCGCGTCGTCGGGCCGCGCATAGGCGCTCAGCGCGCGGCGCCCCGACTCGTCCGGCGCCCCGATGGACACCTGGAGCCGCACCGCGCCGTCCTCCGGCAGGACCAGCGGCGCCGCGAGCGTCAGCTCCTCGACGTGGTCGAGCCCGACCTGGTCTCCCGCTCTGATCGCCAGCTCCACGAACGCGGCGCCCGGCACGAGGACCACGCCCCCGACAGTGTGGTCGGCCAGCCATGGGTGCGTCGGCAGCGACAGCCTGCCGGTGAGCAGGGCGCCCTCCTCGTCCGCCAGGGTGACGGCGGCGCCCAGCAGCGGATGGTCGGCGGGCCGCAGACCCACCGAGGCCACGTCCCACGTATGCGCGCCCGCGTCCAGCCAGAAGCTGGTGCGCTGGAACGGGTACGTGGGCAGGTCGATCCGCCGGGCCCCGCGTCCCGCGAACACCGCCTGCCAGTCGAGGGCGACGCCCCGCACATGCAGTGCGGCGACCGCCGAGGTGAGCGTGGCGCCCTCGGGCCGGTTCGCGCGCGCGCCCGCCACCAGCAGCGCGCCCTCGTCGACGCAGTCGCGGCCCGTCGCGGTCAGTACCGCGTCGGGGCCGAGCTCCAGGAAGTTCGTGACGCCCTGATCGCGCAGGCACCGCACACCGTCGAGGAACCGCACCGCCTCGCGGACGTGGCGCACCCAGTGCTCGGGGTCGCGCGCCTGCGCGGGGGCCAGCACGGCGCCGGTCAGGGTGGACACGATCGGGATCGCCGGCGTCCCGTACGAGACGGTTCGGGCGACGGCGCGGAAGTCGTCAAGCACGGCGTCCACGTGCGGCGAGTGGAACGCGTGGCTGACCCGCAAATACCGGGTCTTCCCGCCGCGTTCCCGCCACGCGTTGTCGATCGCGGCCACCGCGTCGGCGTCGCCCGCGATCACCGTGGACTCGGGGCCGTTGACCGCCGCGATGTCCACCGTGCCACCGTGCTCGGCGACCAGGCCGCGTACGGTGTCCTCGTCCGCGCGCAACGACAGCATCGCCCCGCCCTCGGGCAGCGCGCCCATCAGCCTGCCGCGGGCGGCGACCAGCGCGCACGCGTCGGCGAGGGAGAACACACCCGACACGTGCGCCGCCGCCAGCTCCCCGATGGAGTGGCCCGCGAGGAACTGCGGGGCGAGGCCCCATGCCGTGACGAGACGGAACAGCGCCACCTCGATCGCGAACAGCGCGGGCTGTGTGTAGGTGGTCAGATCGAGCAGGGCGGCGGCCTCGGTGCCCTGCTCGGCGAAGAGCACGTCCCGCAGCGGCCGGTCCAGGTGCGGGTCCAGGCCGGCGCAGATCTCGTCCAGCGCGTGCGCGAATACGGGGAACTCCCCGTACAGCTCGCGGCCCATGCCCACCCGCTGGCTGCCCTGTCCGCTGAACAGGAACGCGAGCTTGCCGCGTGTGCCCACCATGCCGCGCACCAGGTTCGCCGCCTCGCCGCCTGCGGCCAGGGCCGCCAGCCCGCGCAGCAGCTCCGCGCGGTCGGCGCCGACGACGGCGGCCCTGTGCTCCAGCGCGGTCCTGCTCACGGCGAGCGAGTAGCCGATGTCCACGGCCGGCACGTCCTGACCGTCCACGTGGGACAGGAGGGCGGCGGCGCGCTCGCGCAGCGCGGCGGGGTCGTTGCCGGACAGCACCCACGGCACCGCCTCGGCCAGGACGGGGTCGACGGGCTCGCGCAGCTCATCGTCTGGGTCCTCGGCCGGAGCCTGTTCGAGGACGACATGGGCGTTGGTGCCGCTGATTCCGAACGACGACACCGCCGCCCTGTGCGGCTGCCCCGTCGCCGGCCACGGCCGCGCCTCGGTCAGCAGTTCCACGGCGCTCGCCGACCAGTCGACATGCCGGGAACGCTCGCCGACATGCAGCGTCCGCGGCAGCACGTCGTGCCGCATCGCCATGACCATCTTGATGACGCCGGCGACGCCCGAAGCGGCCTGGGTGTGGCCGATGTTGGACTTCAGCGACCCGAGCCACAGCGGCTCACCGGTACGGTCCTTGCCGTAGGTGGCCAGCAGCGCCTGCGCTTCGATCGGATCGCCCAGGGTCGTACCGGTGCCGTGCGCCTCGACCGCGTCCACCTGGGCCGGGGTCAGTCCCGCGCTGTCCAGCGCCTGCCGGATCACACGCTGCTGGGAGGGGCCGTTGGGCGCGGTGAGACCATTGGACGCACCGTCCTGGTTCACCGCGGAACCGCGCACGACCGCCAGCACCTGATGGCCGTTGCGCCGGGCGTCGGACAGCCGCTCCAGCAGCAGCATCCCGGCGCCCTCGCCCCAGCCGGTGCCGTCCGCGCTGTCGGAGAACGACTTGCACCGGCCGTCCGCGGCGAGGCCGCGCTGCTTGCTGAAGCCGATGAACGTGTTCGGGGTCGCCATGACGGTGACACCGCCCGCGAGGGCGAGCGAGCACTCGCCCGACCGCAGCGCCTGCGCTGCCAGATGCAGCGTGACCAGGGAGGACGAACAGGCGGTGTCCACCGTGACGGCCGGCCCCTCCAACGCGAACGTGTACGACACCCGGCCGGAGGCGACGCTGCCGAAGCTGCCGGTGCCGAGGAAGCCGTCCAGCCCCTCCGGCACCGACCGCAGCCGCGACACGTAGTCGTGGTACATCACACCCGCGAACACGCCCGTCCGGCTGCCGCGCAGCGACGACGCGTCGATCCCGGCCCGCTCGAACGCCTCCCACGACGTCTCCAGCAGCAGCCGCTGCTGCGGGTCCATCGCCAGGGCCTCGCGCGGCGAGATCCCGAACACGCCGGGGTCGAACTCGGCCGCGTCGTGCAGGAATCCGCCCTCGGTGAGGAACACGCGGTCGGGGTCCTCGGGGTCGGACAACTCGACGTCGCCCCAGCCCCGGTCGGTGGGGAAGGCCGTCACGCCGTCGCGGCCGTTCGCGACCAGCTCCCACAGGTCCTCGGGGGAGTGCACGTCGCCGGGGTAGCGGCAGCTCATGCCGATGATCGCGACCGGCTCCTGCTCACCGTCCTCGACCTCGCGCAACCGCCGACGTGTCTCACGCAGGTCAGCGGTGACCCGCTTCAGGAAATAACGGAGCTTGTCCTCGTTGTCCATGCCGTCTCTACTCCAGGGAACGTCGAGCAAGTGGGGTGGTCGGGCGGGTCAGGAGATGCCGAACTCTTTACCGAGCAGTTCGAACACCTGGTCATCCGTTGCGTCATCGAGGTCGTCGGACGCCTGTTCGGCGGCGTCGGCACGACTGTCGCGCCACACGGCCAGCAACGCCGACAGTCGGGCGCCTATCCGGTCGTCCTCGTCGTCGCCGAGCTCGATCGAGGCGAGGCTCGCCTCGATGCGGCTCAGCTCGGCGAGCAGCGGAGCCACCCCGCCGGGCTCGTCGATGACGAGCTCGTCCGCGAGGAGGCCGACCAGGTCGAGGGGGGTCGGGTAGTCGAATATGAGGGTGGCGGGCAGACGCAGCCCGGTGGCCGCGCCCAGTCGGTTGCGCAGGTCGACGGCGGTCAGCGAGTCGAAGCCCAGCTCGGTGAAGGCGCGCCGTTCGTCGACCGCCTCGGGACCGGGGAACGCCAGCACGGCGGCGACGTGCGTGCACACGAGATCCACCAGGGCGGATGTCCGCTCGGTCTTCGGCAGCGCCGCCAGCCGGTCAAGCAGCGCGGCGGCGGGATCGACCCCGGTGTCCACCGCCCTGCGGGCCGTCGTACGCACCAGGCCGCTGAACACCGGCGGCACCAGCGGGAGTTGCCGTATGGCCCGCAGGTCGAGCCGCATCGGCACGACGACCGGGTCCGCGCCGTCAGCCACCGCGTCGAACAGCTCCAGGCCCTCCTCGGCGGAGAGGCCCAGGGCCCCGGTCCCGGCCATCCGGGCGCCCATGCCGTCCTCCCCGGCCCACAGGCCCCAGGCCAGCGATGTCGCGGGCAGGCCGCCGGCGCGCCGGTGCTGGGCGAGGGCGTCGAGGAACGCGTTGGCCGCCGCGTAGTTGGCCTGGCCGGGATTGCCCAGCGTGCCCGCGGCGGAGGAGAACAGCACGAACGCCGACAGCTCCAGATCGCGGGTCAGCTCGTGCAGATGCCACGCACCGTCGACCTTCGGCCGGAACACGGTGTCGATCTGGTCCGGGGTCAGCGAACCGATCGTGCCGTCGTCCAGTACACCGGCGGTGTGTACGACAGCCGTCACAGGGTGCTCGGCCAGTAGCGCGGCCACGGCCTCCCGGTCGGCCACATCACAGGCGACGGCGGTCACCTCGGCACCGAGGCCAACCAACTCATCGTGCAACTCACCCACTTGGCCACGCCTGCTCGCCAGCACCAGCCGCCGCACACCGTGCCGCACCACCAAATGCCGCGCCACCAAACCACCGAGCATCCCACTCGCACCCGTCACCAACACCGGACCCACACCGAAGCCCGGCCCCTCCGACTCCACCGGACGCGCACGCACAAGCCTCGGCACGAACGACTCACCGGCCCGTACAGCCAGCTCCGGTTCCGCGCCGGCGACGGCAGGCTTCCAGCCGTCCTCGTCGTCGATGTCCACCAGTACGAAGCGGTCCGGGTTCTCCGACTGCGCCGTCCGCACCAGACCCCACACCGCGGCCGACGCCAGATCCGGCACATCCTCCCCGGAACCGACCGCCACCGCACCGCGCGTCACCAGCACCAGCCGCGACGCGGCGCAGCGGTCATCGGCCAGCCAGCCCCGCACCAGCTCCAGAACGGCCAGCACCTCCCGGCGCACCGCGGCCGTATCGCGCGATCCGGCACACCGCACCACGACGTTCTCCGGCAGCGACTCCCCCGCGTCCAGCGCCGACCGCACCGCGGCCCAGTCCGCGAACTCCGCCACGGAACCAGCACCCCCGGCCGACGCCGAAGCGGTCACCCAGTCCAGCCGGAAGAGGGACTCATGCCTGCGCGCCGACCCCAGCGAACCAGCCGACACGGGTCGTAGCACCAGTGAGTCGATCGTGGCCACCGGGGCACCCGCCCCGTCAGCCACCGCCAACGCCACCCCGTCCGACCCCGCGGGCGCCAACCGCACCCGCAGCACCGTCGCGCCCGAAGCGTGCAACCGCGCACCCGACCAGGAGAACGGCAGCCTGCCGGGCCCGTCGGCATCGCCCATCAGACCGATGGCGTGCAGCGCCGCGTCCAGCAACGCCGGGTGCAGACCGAAACCGTCAGCCCGCACGTCCTCCGGCAGCGCGACCTCGGCGAACACCTCATCGCCGTCGCGCCAGGCGGCCCGCAGCCCCTGGAACACCGGCCCGTAACCGAAACCGCCATCTGCCATACGGTCGTAGAGCCCATCCAGGTCCACCGCCTCCGCCCCGGCGGGCGGCCAGACGCCGATGTCGGCCGGCGGCTTCTCGGCGCCGTCCACGAGCACACCGCTCGCGTGCCGCACCCACAACTCACCGTCATCGTCCCGCGCGTGCACCGTCACCGGCCGCCGCCCGGACTCGTCCGGCACACCGACCCGCACCTGCACCCGCACCGCGCCGGTCTCGGCCAGCACGAGCGGCGCCTCCAGCGTCAACTCCTCCACCAGGTCACAGCCGACCTGATCTCCCGCACGCACCGCCAGTTCAAGGAACGCCGTACCGGGCAGCAGCACCGATCCCTGGATCGCGTGATCGGCCAGCCACGGATGCGTCCGCAGTGACAGACGGCCGGTGAACAGGACGGTGTCCTCGTCGGCCAGGGTGACCGCGGCGCCCAACAGCGGGTGGTCTGCGGAACCGAGCCCGAGCCCGGACGCGTCAGTGGCGGGCCGCACGCTCGTGTCGGGCCAGAACCGCTGGTACTGGAAGGCGTACGTCGGCAGGTCCACCCGCCGTGCGCCACCGCCAGCGAAGTAGGCGGCCCAGTCGACGCGTACGCCCCGCACATGCACCTCGGCGAGCGCGGTCATGAGGGCACCGTCCTCCGCCCGGTCACCGCGCAGTACCGGTACGAAAGCCGCGTCCGGCAGGGACTCCTGTCCCAGCGCCGACAGCACGCCACCGGGTCCGATCTCGACGAGGACGTCCGCTCCCGTGGCGACCACGGCGTCGGCGAACCGCACCGACTCCCGTACGTGCCGCACCCAGTACTCCGGCGAGGCCAACTCCTCGGCCATCACCTGCGTGCCGGTCAGTGTGGACACGATCGGGATCGCCGGCGCCTCGTAGGACACGCCTTCCAGCACCCGGCGGAACTCGTCGAGCATCGGCTCCATCAACGGCGAGTGGAACGCGTGGCTGACGCGGAGCCGGGTCACCTTCCGACCCGCCTCACGCCACAGCTCCGCCAACACGTCCACATCAGCGGCAACACCGGAAACGACCACCGAGTTCGGGCCGTTCACCGCCGCGATCCCCACCGTGTCCGGCAGCTCCGCCGCGACCTCGGCCTCGCTCGCCTGGACCGCCACCATCGCACCACCCTCGGGCAGCGCCTGCATCAACCCGGCACGGGCCGACACCACCGTGGCGGCGTCAGCGAGGGACCACACACCCGAGACATGGGCCGCCGCCAGCTCACCGATCGAATGACCCGCCAACACATCCGGCCGCACACCCCACGACTCCAACAGCCGGAACAACGCCACCTCCACCGCGAACAACGCCGGCTGCGTCACCCCCGTCTGGTTCAGCGCCTCGGCATCCTCACCGAACAGCACCTCACGCACCACCGGATCGAACTCACCCAGCACCTCGTCCAGAGCCTCGGCGAACACCCGGAAACGGGCGGCCAGTTCTCGGCCCATACCGAGCCGCTGCGACCCCTGACCCGAGAACAGGAAGCCCACCCGGTGCTCGTCGGCGACACCTCGTACACACCCGCCGGCCAGCCGCCCCTCGACGGTGTCGGTGAGCCCGGCCACCAGGTCGGCCACGTCCCGGCCGATGACGGCGAGCCGATGCTCGAAGTCGGCCCGCGATGTCGCGAGCGCGCGGGCGAGGTCCGCCGGGTCGAGGTCGGGCCGCGCGGTCAGGTGGTCACGCAGCCGCACCGCCTGGTCGCGCAAGGCGCTCTCGGTACGGCCGGACACCAGCCACGGACCGAGCGGCGCCTCCACCTCGGGAGCCCCCGGCACGTCGTCGTCCGATGTGGACTCGATGATGACGTGCGCGTTGGTACCGCTGAAGCCGAAGGACGACACACCCGCACGCCGGGGCCGGTCCGTCTCGGGCCACGGCCGCGCCTCGGTCAGCAGCTCCACCGCACCCGCCGCCCAGTCGACGTTCCGGGAGCGCTCGCCGACGTGCAGCGTCTTCGGCAGCACACCGTGCCGCATCGCCATCACCATCTTGATGACGCCACCCACACCGGCGGCGGCCTGGGTGTGACCGATGTTGGACTTCAGCGAGCCCAGCCACAGCGGCTCGCCGGCCCGGTCCCGCCCATAGGTGGCCAGCAGCGCCTGCGCCTCGATCGGGTCGCCCAGGGTCGTACCGGTGCCATGCGCCTCCACCGCGTCCACCTCGGACGGTGCCAGACCAGCGCTCGCCAGAGCCTGGCGGATCACCCGCTGCTGCGAAGGACCGTTCGGAGCCGTCAGACCGTTCGACGCGCCGTCCTGGTTCACCGCCGAACCACGGATCACCGCGAGCACCGGATGTCCGTTGCGCCGCGCGTCCGACAGCCGTTCCAGCACGAGCATCCCGACACCCTCGCCCCAGCCGGTCCCATTGGCGTCGTCGGAGAACGAGCGGCAGCGGCCGTCCGGCGACAGGCCCTGCTGGCGGCTGAAGTCGATGAACGCCGAGGGCGTCGACATGACGGTGGTGCCACCCGCGAGGGCGAGCGAGCACTCGCCCGACCGCAGCGCCTGCGCCGCCAGATGCAGCGCGACGAGCGACGACGAGCACGCCGTGTCCACGGTCATCGCGGGACCTTCGAGACCGAACGTGTAGGACACGCGGCCGGACGCGACGCTGCCCGCGTTGCCCGTACCGAGATAGCCCTCGACGCTCTTCGGCACACCGTGCAGCTGGGAGGCGTAGTCGTGGTACATCACGCCCGCGAACACACCGGTCGCGCTCCCCCGCAATGACCTGGGGTCGATGCCGGCCCGCTCGAACGCCACCCAGGAGGTCTCCAGCAGCAACCGGTGCTGGGGGTCCATCGCCAGCGCCTCGCGGGGCGAGATGCCGAAGAACGCCGGGTCGAACAGGTCGGCGTCGTGCAGGAAGCCGCCCTCGCGGGTGTAGGAGCTGCCGACCCGTTCGCCCGACGGGTCGTAGAGCGCGTCCGTGTCCCACCCGCGCTCGGTCGGGAACAGCGTGATGCCCTCGGCTCCGTCGGCGACCAGTCGCCACAAGTCCTCGGGCGAGCGGACGTCACCGGGGTAGCGGCAGCTCATGCCGACGATCGCGATCGGCTCGTCGGTCACCGCCACGGCCGTGCCGGTGGTCGCCGCGACGACGGGCGCGCCCGCGAACTCGGCGCCGACGAACGCGGCGAGCGCCGCCGGGGTCGGATAGTCGAAGACCAGCGTCGCGGGCAGGCGCAGCCCGGTGGCCGCGCCCAGGCGGTTACGCAGGTCGACAGCGGTCAGCGAGTCGAAACCCAGCTCCGTGAACGCCTGGCCGGACGCGACCGCCTCCGGCCCGGAGTGACCGAGCACCGCGGCGGCCTGGGTGCGGACGAGGTCGAGCAGTACCCGGTCGCGCTCGGCCTCGGCCAGCGGCGCCAGCCGGTTGCGCAGCGCGGCGGCCGGGTCGGCGCCGCTCCCCGCCGCCCTGCGGCTGGTCGTCCGGACCAGACCGCTGAACACCGGCGGAACCAGCGGGAGTTCCCGTACGGCCTTCAGGTCGAGCCGCATCGGTACGACGACCGGATCGGTGCCGGAGACCGCGGCGTCGAACAGCGCGACCCCCTCCTCCGCGGCGAGACCGGTGGAGGCGGACTGTGCCACCCGGGCACCCATGCCGTCGGCCCACAGGCCCCAGGCCAGCGACGTCGCGGGCAGGCCCTGCGTACGGCGGTGCTGCGCGAGTGCGTCGAGGAACGTGTTCGCCGCCGCGTAGTTGCCCTGGCCGGGACCGCCGAGGGTGCCCGCCACCGAGGAGAACAGTACGAACGCCGACAGGTCCAGGTCCTTCGTCAGCTCGTGCAGGTTCCAGGCAGCGTCGACCTTCGGCCGGAACACGGTGTCGACCTGGTCCGGGGTCAGCGAACCGATCGTGCCGTCGTCCAGCACACCGGCGGTGTGTACGACTGCGGTCACGGGGTGCTCGGCCAGCAGCGCCGCCACCGCGTCCCGGTCCGCGACGTCACAGGCCGCGAACACCACCTCGGCACCCTGCGCGACCAGTTCGTCGCGCAGTTCCTCGGCACCCTCCGCCGCCGTCCCGCGCCTGCTGACCAGCACCAGCCGCCCGACTCCGTGCCTGCCGACGAGGTGCCGGGCGACCAGACCGCCCAGCGCACCCGACGCGCCCGTCACCAGTACCGAACTGTCCGGCCCGAACGCCTGGTCGGTACCGGCCTCCGGCCGCACGCGCGCCAGGCGGGCCACGAACGCCCGTCCGTCCCGCACCGCGGCCTGGGGTTCCCCGGTCGTCAGCGCCGGCCTCCAGCCGTCCTCGTCGTCGGTGTCCACCAGTACGAAGCGGTCCGGGTTCTCCGACTGCGCCGTACGCACCAGACCCCACACCGCTGCCGCCGCCAGATCCCGCACATCGTCCTTATGACCGACCGCCACGGCGCCTCGGGTCACCAGCACCAGCCGCGAGTCCACACAGCGGTCGTCGGCCAGCCAGCCCTGTATCAGTTCCAGAGCGGCCAGCACCTCTCGGCGCACGGTGGCGACATCGCCCGACCCGGAGCACCGCACCACGACGTTCTCCGGCAGCGACTCCCCCGCGTCCAGCGCCGACCGCACCGCGGCCCAGTCCGCGAACTCCGCCACGGAACCAGCACCCCCGGCCGACGCCGAAGCGGTCACCCAGTCCAGCCGGAACAGCGACTCCCAGCCCTGCCGCGACAGCGTCGCCGACACGGGTCGTAGCACCAGTGAGTCGATCGTGGCCACCGGAGCACCCGCCCCGTCCGCCACCGTCAACGCCACCCCGTCCGATCCCGCGGGCGTCAACCGCACCCTCAGCACCGTCGCGCCGGAGGCATGCAACCGCATGCCCGACCAGGAGAACGGCAGCCTGCCGGGCCCGTCGGCATCGCCCATCAGACCGATGGCGTGCAGCGCCGCGTCCAGCAACGCCGGGTGCAGACCGAAACCGTCAGCCCGCACGTCCTCCGGCAGCGCGACCTCGGCGAACACCTCATCGCCGTCGCGCCAGGCGGCCCGCAGCCCCTGGAACACCGGCCCGTAACCGAAACCACCGTCTGCCATACGGTCGTAGAGCCCGTCCAGGTCCACGGCCTCCGCCCCGGCGGGCGGCCAGGCACCGGCATCGACCGGCTGTACGTCGTCCGGGCTGTCCGCGAGCACACCGCTCGCGTGCCGCACCCACAACTCACCGTCGTCGTCCCGCGCGTACACCGTCACCGAACGCCGCCCGGACTCGTCCGGCACACCTACCCGCACCTGGACCCGGACGCCGCCGCGCTCGGGCACTACGAGGGGCACCTCCAGCGTCAGTTCCTCGACCAGGTCGCAGCCGAGCTGGTCACCCGCCCGGATCGCCAGCTCGGCGAACGCCGTGCCGGGCAACAGGACCGAGCCCTGGATCGCGTGGTCCGCCAGCCACGGGTGGGACTCCAGGGACAACCGGCCCGTGAAGAGCCGCCCGTCCGAGTCCGCCGTGTCGACGACCGCGCTGAGCAGCGGGTGGTCGGCCGAACCGAGCCCCGCCGCGTCCAGGTCGCCCGCCGAGACCCCGGCGTCCAGCCAGTAGCGCCGGTGCTGGAAGGCGTAGGTCGGCAGATCCACCCGCCGGGCGCCGCGACCGGCGTAGAACGTCTCCCAGTCCACCCGCACGCCCCGCGTGCATATCCGCGCCACCGCGGAGATCAGCGCCGACTCCTCCGGCCGGTCGCCCCGTAGCGCCGGCACGAAGGTCGCGTCCGGCGCGGACTCCTGACCCAGTGCCGACAGTGTTCCGCCCGGCCCGATCTCGATGAACGTGACCGCGCCCTCGGCGACCAGCGTCTCGACCGCGTCGGCGAACCGCACCGACTCCCGTACATGCCGTACCCAGTACTCCGGCGAACCCAGTTCCTCGGCCGTCGCCCGCACACCGGTCAGCGTGGACACGATCGGAATGGCCGGCGCCTCGTAGTACACGTCCTCCAGCACCCGGCGGAACTCGTCCAGCATCGGATCCATCAACGGCGAGTGGAACGCGTGACTCACCCGCAGCCGGGTCACCTTCCGCCCGGCCTCACGCCACAGCTCCGCGACCACCTCCACATCGGCGGCAACACCTGAAACCACCACCGAGTTCGGTCCGTTCACCGCCGCGATGCCCACCGTGTCCGGCAGGTCGGGCGCGACCTCGGCCTCGGACGCCTGGACCGCCACCATCGCACCACCCTCGGGCAGCGCCTGCATCAACCCGGCACGGGCCGACACCACCTTGACCGCATCGGCCAACGACCACACACCGGACACATGGGCCGCCGCCAGCTCACCGATCGAATGACCCGCCAACATGTCGGGCCGGACACCCCACGACTCCAACAGCCGGAACAACGCGACCTCGACCGCGAACAGCGCCGGCTGCGTCGCCCCCGTCTGGTTCAGCGCCTCGGCATCCTCACCGAACAGCACCTCACGCACCACCGGATCGAACTCACCCAGCACCTCGTCCAGAGCCTCGGCGAACACCGGGAACCGCGCGGCCAGTTCACGCCCCATCCCGAGCCGCTGCGAACCCTGACCCGAGAACAGGAAGCCCACGCCACCCGCGGCGACGGACCCCGTGACCAGGCCGGGGAACGGCCGCTCCTCGGCCAGCGCGGCGAGCCCGTCCAGCAGTCCCCCACGATCGTCCGCCATGACGACGGCCCGGTGGTCGAAAGCGGACCGAGTCGCCGCCAGCGAGTAGGCGACGTCCAGTACGCCGATCCCCGGCTCGCCCGCGACACGCTCCCGCAGCCGCGACGCCTGGTCCCGCAACGCCTCCGCGCTCCGGCCCGACAACACCCATGGCGCGACGCCGTCGACCGGGACCGGCGGGTGGTCCTCGCTCGGCGCGTGCTCGATGATGGTGTGCGCGTTCGTGCCGCTCACACCGAACGACGACACACCGGCCCGACGCAGACGACCGGTCTCCGGCCAGGGCCGGGCCTCCGTCAGCAGCTCGACATCACCGGCGGACCAGTCCACCTGCGACGTCGGCTCGTCGGCGTGCAGGGTCGGCGGCAGTACGCCGTGCCGCAGCGCCATGACCATCTTGATGATGCCGCCGACGCCGGCCGCGGCCTGGGTGTGGCCGATGTTCGACTTGATCGAGCCGAGCCACAGCGGCTCACCGGCACGCTCCTGGCCGTAGGTGGCCAGCAGCGCCTGCGCCTCGATCGGGTCACCCAGCGTCGTACCGGTGCCATGCGCCTCTACCGCGTCCACCTCGGACGGGGTCAGCCCGGCACTCGCGAGCGCCTGACGGATCACCCGCTGCTGCGACGGGCCGTTCGGAGCCGTCAGACCGTTCGACGCGCCGTCCTGGTTGATCGCCGAACCCCGCACCACCGCCAGCACCTGGTGACCGTTGCGGCGCGCGTCCGACAACCGCTCCACGAGCAGCATGCCGACGCCCTCGCCCCAGCCGGTGCCGTCCGCGCTGTCGGAGAACGACTTGCACCGACCGTCGGCGGCCAGACCCCGCTGGCGGCTGAAGTCCACGAATGTGCCCGCGGTGGCCATGACGGCGACGCCGCCCGCCAGCGCCATATCGCACTCCCCGGACCGCAGCGCCTGCACCGCCATGTGCAGGGCGACCAGCGACGACGAGCACGCCGTGTCCACCGTGACCGCGGGGCCCTCCAGCCCCAGCACATAGGCGACACGGCCGGACGCGACACTGCCGGACGCGCCGGTGCCCAGATAGCCCTCCACATCCTCCGGAACGGACCGCAGCCGTGCCGCGTAGTCGTGGTACATCAGGCCGGCGAACACACCGGTCGCGCTGCCCCGCACCGACTCCGGGGCGATCCCCGCCCGCTCGAACGCCTCCCAGGAGGTCTCCAGCAGCAGCCGCTGCTGCGGATCCATCGCCAGGGCCTCACGCGGCGAGATCCCGAAGAACGCCGGGTCGAACTGATCGGCGTCGTACAGGAAGCCGCCTTCACGCGTGTAGGAGGTGCCCATGTGTTCCGGGTCCGGGTGGTACAGCCTCTCCACGTCCCAGCCGCGGTTGCCGGGGAACTCCCCGATGGCGTCGACACCGTTCAGTACGAGCTGCCACAGGTCCTCGGGCGAGTTCACCCCGCCGGGGTAGCGGCAGCTCATGCCGACGATCGCGATCGGCTCGTCGGTCACGGCGGCCACCGCGCGAGCGGTCGCCGCCGCGACGACCGGGGAGCCCGCGAGCTCAGTGCCGAGGAAAGCGGCCACTGCCTCGGGGGTCGGGTAGTCGAAGACCAACGTCGCGGGCAGGCGCAGCTCGGTGACCGCGTTGAGGTTGTTGCGCAGTTCGACGGCGCTGAGCGAGTCGAAGCCGAGTTCCCTGAACGCGCGGTCGGGCGCGATGGCGTGCGCCGAGCTGTGGCCCAGCACCATGGCCACGTGACCCAGTACGAGGTCCAGCAGTACCTTCTCCCGCTCGGCGTCGGTCAGCCCCGCCAGCGACTCGGCCAGCGCCGAGCCCGCGACGGCCGCGCGCTCGACGGCCCTGCGTACCGTGCCGCGCACCAGACCGCGCAGGACGAGCGCCACAGGGTGGGAACGCGCCTGCCGGTGCAGGGCGGGCAGGTCCAGGGGTACCGGCGCCAGTACGGCGCGCCCGGTCGAACCCGCCGCGTCGAACAGCGCGTGCCCCTGGGCCGTGCGGAGCGGGATCAGACCGCCCCGGCTCATCCGCTTCACATCGGCCTCATCGAGCCCGCCGCTCATGCCACTGGCCTCGGCCCACAGGCCCCACGCCAGCGACGTGGCGGGCAGGCCCTGGGCATGGCGGTGCTGCGCGAGCGCGTCCAGGAACGTGTTCGCCGCCGCGTAATTGCCCTGGCCTGGACCACCGAACACACCGGAGGCGGAGGAGAACAGTACGAACGCCGACAGATCCAGATCGCGGGTCAGCTCGTGCAGATGCCACGCCGCGTCGACCTTCGGGCGGAATACGGTGTCGATCCGCTCGGGCGTCAGCGAACCGATCGTGCCGTCGTCCAGCACACCGGCGGTGTGTACGACGGCGGAGACCTCATGCTCGGCCAGCAGCGCCGCAACGGCCTCCCGGTCGGCCACGTCGCACGCCGCGAACACCACTTCGGCGCCCCGCGCGATGAGTTCGTCGCGCAGTTCCTCGGCTCCCTCGGCCGCGGCGCCGCGCCTGCTGACCAACAGCAGGCTCCGTACGCCCCGTTCCGCCACGAGATGGCGGGCGACAAGGCCGCCCAGCGTGCCCGTGGCACCCGTCACCAGCACCGCGCCCGCACCAAAGCCGGGGTCGTCCACCACGGAGCGCCGAGCCCTGGCCAGCCGAGGCACACTGGCGGCACCGGACCGGACCGCCAACTGCGGCTCGCCGGTGGCCAACGCGGACGACAGCGCGTCGAGCGAGGCCACTTCGTCGTCGAGGTCGACCAGCACGATCCGGTCCGGGTTCTCCGACTGGGCCGACCGCACCAGACCCCACACCGCGGCCTGCGCGACGTCCCGCACGTCCTCATCGGCCGAGACAGCGACCGCACCGCCGGTCACCACGACCAGGCGCGCCGCGTCGAACCGCTCGTCCGTCAGCCACGTCTGAACCGCGTTCAGCGCCCAGTGCGCCGCCTCGTGCGCCGAGGACACCGGATCGGACGCGGACCTGATCGGACGGGCCAGGACGACGAAGTCAGGCAGTTCCGCCGATGGCGTGAGCGTCTCCAGGTCGGTCCACTCGGTCGTCGGGAGATCGCCGTCGGACAGCGGCACCGACACCCAGTCCACGCCGAACAGGGCATCGGCGAGATCGTCGTCCGCCAACTGCTCCTGCGAGACCGGTCGGATCACCAGCGAGTCGATCGTGGCCACCGGGGCGCCCGCCCCATCCGCGACCGTCAGCGACACCCGGTCCGCCCCGGAAGGGGTCAACCGTACGCGCAGCATCTCCGCGCCGGAAGCGTGCAGCCGCACGCCCGACCACGAGAACGGCAGCCGACCGACCCCATCGGCGTCGTCGGCCAGGCCAATGGCGTGCAGCGCCGCGTCCAGCAGCGCCGGGTGGAGACCGAATCCGTCAGCGCCCACGCCCTCGGGCAACGCGACCTCGGCGAACACCTCGCCGCCATGCCGCCACGCCGTGCGCAGACCCTGGAACACCGGCCCGTAGCCGAACCCGCCGTCGGCCATGTGCTCGTAGAACCCGTCCAGGTCCACGACCTCGGCACCGGCGGGCGGCCACTCGGTCAGGGAAGCCCCGGCAGAGCGCCCGCCTGCCCGCAGCACACCAATGGCGTGCCGGGTCCACGAACGGCCGTCGTCGGTGTCGCCCGCGCTGGAGTGGAGGGTCAGCTCGCGCCGGCCCGACTCGTCCTCGGCACCGACCCATACCTGCACGCGCACCGTGCCGTTCCTGGGCAGGACGAGCGGCGCCTCCAGCGTCAGCTCCTCGACCAGGTCGCAGCCGACCTGGTCACCCGCACGGATCGCCAGCTCAAGGAACGCCGTGCCGGGCAGCAGGATCGAGTCGAGTACGGCGTGATCGGCCAGCCAGGGGTGGGTCTGGGCCGACAGACGGCCGGTGAGCAGCACCCCGTCCGTGCCACCCACCGTGACAGCCGCGCCCAGCAGCGGGTGGTCGGCCGCACCGAGCCCCGCCGCCGTGACATCACCCATCGCGGGCCGCACGACGGGCCAGTAGCGCTCGCGCTGGAAGGCGTAGGTGGGCAGGTCCACCTGTCGAGTGCCGCTGCCCGCGAAGAAGGGCTCCCAGTCCACCCGGACACCACGCACATGCAACTGTCCGGCGGCCGTCGTAACGGCCAAGTCCTCCGGGCGATCGCCGCGCAGCGCCGGTACGAAGACCGCCTCGGGGGCGGACTCCTGACCGAGTGCCGACAGCGTCCCGCCGGGACCGACCTCGACGAACGTCGCCACGCCCTCGGCCACGAGCGTGCCGACGGCGTCGGCGAACCGCACCGACTCCCGTACATGCCGCACCCAGTACTCCGGCGAGGCCAACTCCTCGGCCGTCGCCCGCACACCGGTCAGTGTGGACACGATCGGAATCCCGGGGGCCTCGAACGACACGCCCTCCAGCACTCGACGGAACTCATCCAGCATCGGATCCATCAGCGGCGAGTGGAACGCGTGGCTCACCCGCAGCCGGGTCACCTTCCGCCCGGCCTCACGCCACCCCTCCGCGACCACCTCCACATCGGCGGCCACACCGGAGATCACCACCGAGTTCGGGCCGTTCACCGCCGCGATGCCCACCGTGTCCGGCAGGTCGGGCGCGACCTCGGCCTCGCTCGCCTGGACCGCCACCATCGCACCACCCTCGGGCAGCGCCTGCATCAACCCGGCACGAGCAGACACCACCTTGACCGCATCGGCCAACGACCACACACCGGACACGTGCGCCGCGGCCAGCTCACCGATCGAATGACCCGCCACCACATCCGGCGTGACACTCCACGACTCCAACAGCCGGAACAGCGCCACCTCGACCGCGAACAACGCCGGCTGCGTCACCCCGGTCTGGTTCAGCGCCTCGGCGTCCTCACCGAACAGCACCTCACGCACCGCCGGGTCGAACTCACCCAGCACCTCGTCCAGAGCCTCGGCGAACACCGGGAACCGCGCGGCCAGTTCACGCCCCATCCCGAGCCGCTGCGAACCCTGACCCGAGAACAGGAAACCCACCTGACCGGAGTCGTCGGCGCCCCCAGTAACCACGGCCCCGGTCGCCCGACCATCGGCCACGGCCGCCAGAGCGTCCAGGAACCCGGACCGGTCACCGGCCACCACCACCGCACGGTGCTCCAGCACCGCCCGCGACGACACCAGCGCACGACCCACCTCCGCCACGGTCGACTCGGTGTCGTCGTCGACGAACGACCCGAGTCGCGCGGCCTGCTCCCGTAACGCCTCGGGGGTCCGAGCCGACAGCACCCACGGCACCAGCCCGTCGCACGACGGCTCCGGGGCTTCCTCCCGCTCCACCATGGGAGCCTGCTCGAAGATGACGTGCGCGTTCGTCCCGCTCACACCGAACGCCGATACACCGGCCCGCCACGGCCGCCCGGTCTCCGGCCACGGCCGATTCTCCGCCAGCAGCTCAACGGCGCCGGCCGACCAGTCCACATGCGACGACGGCTCGGTGACATGCAGCGTCCGCGGCAGCACACCATGCCGTAGCGCCATCACCATCTTGATCACGCCCGCCACCCCCGCGGCGGCCTGAGTGTGGCCGATGTTCGACTTCACC
This sequence comes from Streptomyces sp. NPDC051662, assembly GCF_040681655.1. NCBI lineage: Bacteria > Bacillati > Actinomycetota > Actinomycetes > Kitasatosporales > Streptomycetaceae > Streptomyces > Streptomyces sp. NPDC051662. The sequence goes on along the minus strand of NZ_JBFAZD010000003.1, from coordinate 534,894 downwards.
GACCCCAGCCACAACGGGTCACCGGAGCGATCCCGCCCGTAGGTGGCCAGCAGCGCCTGCGCCTCGATCGGGTCACCCAGCGTCGTACCCGTGCCGTGCGCCTCGACCGCGTCGACCTCGGAGGGAGCGAGACCCGCACTGGCGAGCGCCTGGCGGATGACCCGCTGCTGGGAAGGACCGTTCGGAGCCGTCAGACCGTTCGACGCGCCGTCCTGGTTCACCGCAGAACCGCGCATCACCGCCAACACCTGGTGACCGTTCCGCTGCGCGTCCGACAGCCGCTCCAGCAGCAGCATGCCGACCCCTTCGCCCCAGCCGGTACCGTCCGCGCTGTCGGAGAACGCCTTGCAGCGCCCGTCTTCCGAGAGCCCGCGCTGGCGGCTGAAGTCGATGAACACACCCGGCGTCGACATCACCGTCACACCACCGGCCAGCGCCATCGAGCACTCCCCGGAGCGCAGCGCCTGACTCGCCCAGTGCAGCGCGACCAGCGATGAGGAGCACGCCGTGTCCACCGTGACCGCGGGACCTTCAAGACCGAACGTGTAGGACAGCCGGCCTGAGATGACACTCGCCGCGCTGCCCGTGCCGACGTATCCCTCCACGCCTTCCAGGCTGTCCGGCGCGGCCATCAGCAGCGTCGGATAGTCCTGGCCGTTGGTGCCGACGAACACGCCGGCCCGGCTGCCCCGCAGCGAGTTCGGGTCGATGCCCGCCCGCTCGAATGTCTCCCAGGAGGTCTCCAGCAGCAGCCGCTGCTGCGGGTCCATCGCCAACGCCTCACGCGGCGAGATCCCGAAGAACGCGGGGTCGAACTCCCCGGCGCGGTCGAGGAAGGCACCCATGCGGGTGTACGACGTGCCGAGACTCGCCGGGTCCGGGTCGTAGAGCGCGTCCAGGTCCCAGCCACGGTCGGCCGGGAACTCCACCACGGCGTCCCCGCCGCCGACGAGCAGCCGCCACAGGTCCTCAGGCGAGTCCACCCCGCCCGGGAATCGGCAGCTCATGCCGACGATCGCGATCGGCTCGTCGACAGCGACAGCTGTGTGAACGGTCGCCGTCAGGACGGGTGCGCCCGCGAGTTCCGCGTCGAGGAACGCCGCCAGCGCCGCGGGGGTCGGATAGTCGAAGACCAGCGTCGTGGGCAGGCGCAGCTCGGTGACCGCGTTGAGGAGGTTGCGCAGCTCGACGGCGGTCAGCGAGTCGAAGCCGAGTTCCCTGAACGCGCGGTCGGGCGCGATGGCATGCGCCGAGCTGTGGCCCAGCACCATGGCCACATGGCCGAGCACGAGCTCAAGCAGCGCCTTCTCCCGCTCCGCGGCGGTCATGCTCGCCAGCGACCGCGCGAACGCGGACTCGGCGACGGAGCCGGCTTCGGCTGTCCTGCGCGCCGTGCCGCGCACCAGGCCGCGCAGGATGTGCGCCACGGGATGGGTACGTGCCTGCCGCTGCAACGCGGGCAGGTCAAGAGGCGCCGGCGCCAGCAGGGCACGCCCGGTCGAGCCCGCCGCGTCGAACAGCGCGAGCCCCTCGGCCGTACGGAGGGGGAGCAGGCCGCCCCGGCTCATCCGCTTCAGGTCGGCGTCGTCGAGCTGGCCGGTCATACCGCTGGCCTCGGCCCACAGGCCCCATGCCAGCGACGTGGCGGGCAGCCCGGCGGCCTGACGGTGCTGGGCGAGCGCGTCCAGGAACGTGTTCGCCGCCGAGTAATTGCCCTGCCCCGGGGCCCCGAGGAGGCCCGCCACCGACGAGAACAGTACGAACGCCGACAGGTCCAGGTCCTTCGTCAGCTCGTGCAGGTTCCAGGCAGCGTCGACCTTCGGCCGGAACACGGTGTCGATCCGCTCGGGCGTGAGCGAACCGATCGTGCCGTCGTCCAGCACACCGGCGGTGTGTACGACGGCGGAGACCTCGTGCTCGGCCAGCAGACCCGCGACGGCCTCCCGGTCGGCCACGTCACAGGCCACCATGACGACCTCGGCCCCCAGAGCGACCAGTTCGTCGCGCAGCTCTGCGGCTCCCTCGGCCGCCGCGCCTCGTCTGCTCGCCAGCAGCAGGCTCCGCACACCCCGCGCCGCGACCAAGTGCCGTGCGACCAGAGCGCCCAGGGTGCCCGTCGCACCCGTGACCAGCACCGCGCCCGAACCAAAACCGGGGTCGTCCACCACGGACCGCGGAACCCTGGCCAGCCGCGGCGCGGCGACGGCACCCGAGCGCACCGCCAACTGCGACTCCCCGGTGGCCAACGCGGCGGGCAGCACATCGAGCGAGGCCACGTCATCATCGAGGTCCACCAGGACGATCCGGTCCGGATTCTCCAACTGGGCCGACCGCACCAGACCCCACACCGCCGCTTGCGCGATGTCGCGCACCCGCTCATCGGACGGGGCGGCGACGGCGCCCCCCGTCACCACGACAAGCCGCGCCGCGTCGAACCGCTCGTCCGTCAGCCATGTCTGAACCGCGTTCAGCGCCCAGTGCGCCGCCTCGTGCGCCGAGGACACCGGACCGGACGCGGATGTGACCGGACACGATATGACCACGAAGTCGGACCCGGGCTGAGTCAGGGTCTCCAGGTCGGTCCACTCGACCGTCGGGGCGTCGTCGTCGGACAGCGGTACGGGCACCCAATCGACACCGAACAACGCGTTGTCGCGATCACCGCCTGCGAGCTGGTCCGGTGAGACCGGGCGCAGCACCAGCGAGTCCACGGTCGCGACCGGAGCGCCCGCCCCGTCCGCCACCGTCAACGACACCTCGTCCGCCCCGGTGGGCGCCAAGCGCACCCGCAGCACCGTCGCACCCGAGGCATGCAGTCGCACGCCCGACCACGCGTACGGCAACCGACCGCCCCCGTCGGCATCACCGGCCAGGCCGACGGTGTGCAGCGCCGCGTCCAGCAGCGCCGGGTGCAGGCCGAAGCCTTCCACTCCCACACCGTCCGGCAGTACGACCTCGGCGAACACCTCGTTCTCGCGCCGCCACACAGCCCGTAACCCCTGGAAGACCGGTCCGTAGCCGAAGCCGGCATCGGCCGCGTGGTCGTAGAAGCCGTCCAGGTCGACGACCTTGGCGCTCGCCGGGGGCCACTCCACGAGGGAGGTCCCGGCGGAACGCCCGACCGCGCGCAGTACACCGGTGGCGTGCCGGGTCCAGGGCCGATCGTCGTCGGTGTCGCCCGCCCTGGAATAGACGGTCAGCTCGCGTCTGCCCGACTCGTCCTGGGCGCCCACCCACACCTGCATCCGGACGCCGCCGCGCTCGGGCACCACCAGCGGCGCTTCCAGTGTCAGCTGCTCCACCAGGTCACACCCGGCCTGATCACCCGCCCGCACCGCCAGCTCGACGAACGCCGTACCGGGCAGCAGCACCGAACCCTGGACCACATAGTCGGCCAGCCACGGGTGGGTCTGCACCGACAGACGACCGGTGAGCAGCACACCATCCGTGCCACCCACCGTGACAGCGGCGCCCAGCAGCGGGTGGTCGGCCGAACCGAGCCCGGCCGCTGTCACATCGCCGACCGCGGGCAGCGCGTCGAGCCAGTAGCGCTCGTGCTGGAACGCGTACGTCGGCAGGTCCACCCGTCGGGCGCCGCTTCCCGCGAAGAAGGGCTCCCAGTCCACCCGGACACCACGCACATGGAGCTGCCCCGCAGCAGTCATGGCGGCCAGGGTCTCCGGCCGATCGCCGCGCAGCATCGGTACGAACGTCGCGTCGGGGGCGGACTCCTGGCCCAGTGCCGAGAGCGTGCCGCCGGGACCGACCTCGACGAACGTCGCCACGCCCTCGGCCACGAGCGTCTCGACGGCGTCGGCGAACCGCACCGACTCCCGTACGTGCCGCACCCAGTACTCCGGCGAGGCAAGCTCCTCGGCGGTCGCCGACCGGCCCGTGAGCGTCGACACGATCGGAATCGCCGGCGCCCCGTAGGACACGCCCTCCAGCACTCGGCGGAAGTCGTCCAGCATCGGGTCCATCAGCGGGGAGTGGAACGCGTGGCTGACGCGGAGCCTGGTCGCCTTCCGACCGGCCTCACGCCACCCCTCCGCGACCGCCTCCACATCGGCGGCCACACCTGAGATCACCACCGAGTTCGGGCCGTTGACCGCCGCGATGCCCACCGTGTCCGGCAGGTCCGGCGCGACCTCGGCCTCGGACGCCTGGATCGCCACCATCGCACCGCCCTCGGGCAGCGCCTGCATCAGCGCACCCCGCGCCGACACCACCGTGGCGGCGTCAGCGAGGGACCACACACCCGAGACATGGGCCGCGGCCAGTTCACCGATCGAATGCCCCGCCAACACGTCGGGGCGCACACCCCACGACTCCAGCAGGCGGAACAGCGCGACCTCGACCGCGAACAACGCCGGCTGCGTCACACCCGTCTCGTTGAGCGCGTCGGCGTCCTCGCCGAACAGCGCCTCGCGGACCGTCGGGTCGAAGTGGCCGAGCACCTCGTCCAGCGCCTCGGCGAACACCGGGAACCGCGCGGACAGTTCACGCCCCATCGCGAGGCGCTGCGAACCCTGACCCGAGAACAGGAAACCCACCTGGCCGGGGTCGTCGGCGCCCCCAGTGACCACGGCCCCGGTCGCCCGACCATCGGCCACGGCCGCCAGAGCGTCCAGGAACTCGGACCGGTCACCGGCCACCACCACCGCACGGTGTTCCAGCACCGCCCGCGACGTCGCGAGCGAGTAACCCACATCGACAAGGGACCGATCGCCCACACAGGACAGGAGCCGCTCGGCCTGACCACGCAGGGCGGCCTCGTCACGTGCCGACAGCACCCACGGCACCAGCCCGTCGTGCGGCACCAGCCCGTCACGCACCGGCTCCGGGGCTTCCTCCCGCTCGACCACGGGGGCCTGCTCGACGATGACGTGCGCGTTCGTCCCGCTCACACCGAACGACGACACACCGGCCCGCCACGGCCGGCCGGTCTCGGGCCACGGCCGGGCCTCGGCCAGCAGCTCCACCGCACCCGCCGACCAGTCCACGTGCGAGGACGGCTTGTCCACATGCAGTGTCTTCGGCAACACACCGTGCCGCATCGCCAGGACCATCTTCATCACACCCGCCACACCGGAAACCGCCTGGGTGTGACCGATGTTCGACTTGAGCGCCCCCAGCCACAGCGGCCGGTCGGCGGGCCTGCCCTGGCCGTACGTCGCCAGCAGCGCCTGCGCCTCGATCGGGTCACCCAGCGTCGTACCCGTGCCGTGCGCCTCGACCGCGTCCACATCGGACGGTACGAGGCCCGAGTGGGCCAGCGCGGCCCGGATCACCCGCTGCTGCGAAGGACCGTTCGGCGCGGTCAGACCGTTCGACGCGCCGTCCTGGTTCACCGCAGAACCCCGCACCACCGCCAACACCGGATGCCCGTTGCGCCGCGCGTCGGACAGCCGCTCCAGCAGCAGCAGGCCCGCGCCCTCGCCCCACCCGGTGCCGTCCGCGGCGTCGGCGAAGGGCTTGCAGCGTCCGTCCATCGCCAGCCCGCGCTGGCGGCTGAACTCGATGAACGTGTCCGGTGTCGCCATCACGGTGACACCGCCCGCGACGGCGAGCCCGCACTCGCTGTGCCGCAGCGCGTGTATCGCGAGGTGAAGGGCGACCAGGGACGACGAGCAGGCCGTGTCGATGGTCAGCGCGGGGCCTTCCAGGCCGAGCACATAGGAAATGCGGCCGGACACGACGCTGGCCGCGTTTCCGGTGAGGAAGTACCCCTCGTAACCGTCCGGCACGCCGCCCTTGGCCAGGCGCGCCAGGTAGCCCTGACCGTTGGTGCCGATGAAGACACCGGTCTTGCTGCCCCGCGCCGAGTGCGGGTCGATGCCCGCCCGCTCGAACACCTCCCACGATGTCTCCAGCAGCAGCCGCTGCTGCGGGTCCATCGCGGCGGCCTCGCGCGGCGAGATGCCGAAGAACGCCGGGTCGAACTGGTCGACGTCGTAGAGGAAGCCGCCTTCGCGGGTGTAGCTGGTCCCCTGCTGATCGGGGTCCTCGTCGTACAGCCCCTCCAGGTCCCAGCCACGGTTGGTGGGGAATCCCGAGACGGCGTCCCGGCCGTCCGCCAGGAGGTGCCAGAGGTCCTCCGGCGATCGCACACCGCCGGGGAACCGGCAGCTCATGCCGACGATCGCGATCGGCTCGACCTCGCGCTCCTCGGCCTCGCGCAGCTTGCCGCGCATCTCCTGCAGGTCCACTGTGGCCCGCCGGAGGTAGTCGAGGTACTTCTCCTCGTTCGACATGTGTTCCGACCCTTCAGGCGAGTTCATTGGCTCAAGACCTACCGAGTTCTTCGTCGAGCAGCGCGAGCAGTTCGTCCGCCGAGGCGGTACGCGCGTCCGGTCCGGAGTTGACGGGTTCCGTGCGGGTGTGCGCTTCGTCCCACCTGGTCAGCAGCGTGCGGAGGCGGTCGCCGACGGCGGCGCTCTGCTGGTCGTCCGGCGTCAGGAGGGACAGTGTGGCCTCCAGTCGGTCCAGTTCGGCGTCGATGGTCGGCGCCCCCATTCCCGGCATCTGGTCAAGCACGTGTGCGGCGAGCGCGGACGGGTTGGGGTGGTCGAAGACGAGCGTCGAGGGCAGGCTCAACCCGGTGGCGGAGTTGAACACGTTGCGGAACTCGACCGCGGTGAGCGAGTCGAAGCCGAGGTCCTTGAACGCCCGGCCGGGTTCCACCTGCGAGGTGCTCTCGTAGCTGAGGACGGCGGCCACCTGCTCGCGCACCAGCTCCAGCATGACGCGCTCGCGGTCCGGCCCGGACATCGTGGCGAGCCTGGCCGCCAGGTCGAGCGGCGCCGCCTCGACGGGAGCCGGGGCCGCCCGTCGCGCGTCGGGCAGTTCCCGCAGCAGCGAGGCCGGCAGCGAAGGCGCGTACAGGTCCCAGTCGATGTCCGCCACGACCAGCACCGCCGGATCGCTCTGGCGAACGGCCCGGTCCAGTGCGGCGATCGCCAACTCCGGCTCGAACGGGGCCGTACCGCGACCGCGCAGAATCTCGCCGAGCTTCTCGCCGACCATGCCGCCGCCGCCCCACGGCCCCCATGCCACCGAGCCGGCGGCCAGGCCCGCCGCCGCGCGCCGTTCGGCGAACGCGTCGAGGAAGGCGTTGGAAGCCGCGTAGCTGCCCTGGGCCACCGCGCCGAACGTGCCCGAGATCGAGGAGAACATCACGAACGCCGACAGCTCGCGGTCCCTGGTCAGTTCGTCCAGGTTGACGGCGGCGTCGACCTTCGGACGCAGCACGGTGGCGAACCGTTCCGGGGTGAGCGCGGTCAGCACGCCGTCGTCCAGGACACCCGCCGTGTGCATGACCGCGGTGAGCGGGAACTCCTCCGGGATCGAGGCCAGCAGCTCCGCCAGCGCGTCCCGGTCGGCGGCGTCACAGGCGGCGATCGTCACCCGCGCGCCCAGCTCGGTCAGCTCCGCACGCAACTCCTCCGCGCCGTCGGCGTCCGGCCCGCGCCTGCTGATCAGGAGCAGATGCTCCGCGCCCTTCGTGGCCAGCCACCTGGCCACATGCGCACCGATCCCGCCGGTGCCACCGGTGACCAGCACCGTGCCGGTGGGGTCCCAGTCGCCGATCTGCCCCGAGGGGGCCCGCACCAGCCTGCGGGCGAACACGCCGCCTGCTCGGAGCGCGACCTGATCCTCCTCCCGAGTGCCGGACAGGACACCCGCGAGGCGGGCGGCGGCACGGTCGTCCAGTGTGTCGGGCAGGTCGACGAGACCGCCCCAGCGCTCGGGCTGTTCCCGCCCGGCGCACCGGGCGAGTCCCCACACCATCGCCTGCTCGGGGCAGACGGGTGTGTCGGAGCGACCGACCGAGACACCGTTGCGTGTCGCGTACCACAGCGGGGCGGCGAGACCGGTGTCGCCGAGGGCCTGGACGAGGGCGAGGGTCGCGTACACGCCGCCCGACGGCAGTTCGGGGTCCAGCGCGAACAGCGACAGCACGCCCGCGACGGGCTCGTCGACCGTCAGCCGGGCCGTCAGCGAGTCCCGGTCAAGCGCCTCTCCGGCCCGGACCGACAGCACCCGCGCGCCGTGCCGGGTCAGCGCGCCGGCGACGGATTCCTCACCGGCGCCGTCCCGGCTGACCACCAGCCAGGTGCCCGTGAGCGCGGCGGTGGGCTCGGGCACCGGCAGCCAGGTGACACGGTAGCGCCAGCCGTCGATCTCGGAGTGCTCGGACTGCGCCTGGCGCCACGACGCCAGACGGGGCAGCACCGCGCCGATCGGGTCGTCGGGGGACACGTCCAGCTCCTCGGCCAGTTCACCGAGATCGCCCTCCGCCACGGCCGCCCAGAACCGGGCGTCGACGGCTCCGGTGACATCGCCCGCGGGGGCCGCGGCCATGCTCGGCCAGAGCCGCTTGTGCTGGAAGGCGTAGGTGGGCAGGTCCACGTGCCGCCCGTCGGGGACCACGTCGCGCCAGTCGAACGGCAGGCCCCGCACATATGCCTCGGCCGCGGAGAGCAGGAACCGGTCCAGATCACCGTCGTCGCGGCGCAGCGTGCCCACGACCACGGCCTCCGCGCCGGTCACGTCCAGCGTCTCGCGCACCCCGAAGGTCAGTACCGGGTGCGCACTGCACTCCACGAACACACCGACGCCCCAGTCGAGCAGGCCGCGCGTCGCCTCCTCGAAGCGCACGGTGTTCCGCAGGTTCTGATACCAGTAGTCCGCGCCCACCTCCGTGCCGGTCAGCCACTCCCCGGTGACCGTGGACAGCATCGGTACGCTCGCCCGAGTCGGCTCCACTCCGGCCAGCGCGGTCGCCAGCGCCTCCCGGATGCGCTCGACATGCGGTGAGTGCGACGCGTAGTCCACCGGAACCCGCCGGGCCCGCACATCGTCGGCGGCGCAGAGCTCGATCAGCTCGTCCAGCGCGTCGGCGTCGCCCGCCACCACGACCGAGCCGGGGCCGTTGACCGCCGCGACCGAGATCCGTCCGTCCCACCGCGCGATCCGCTCGCGTACGTCGTCGACCGTCGCCGCCAGCGACACCATGCCGCCCTGGCCCGACAGCTCCAAAATCGCCTTGCTGCGCAGCGCGACCACCTTGGCGGCGTCGGCCAGCGACAGCGCGCCCGCGACACACGCCGCGGCGATCTCGCCCTGGCTGTGCCCCACCACCGCATCGGGCTCCACACCGTAGGAGCGCCACAACGCGGCCAACGACACCATCACCGCCCACAACGCGGGCTGCACCACATCGACGCGCTCCAGTTCGGCCGCATCGGCCAGCACGTCGTACAGCGACCAGTCCACATACGGGGCGAGCGCATCGGCGCACGCGTCGAGCGAGGCACGGAATACCGGCGACGACCGCGCCAACGCCGCACCCATGTGCAGCCATTGCGCACCCTGGCCGGGGAACACGAACGCCACCTTGCCCGCGGGCCTGGTCACACCCATCGCCACCCGGGTCGACTCGACGCGGCGGGCCAGCGCCGTCGGTCCCTCGATGAGCGCGGCGAGGCCGGCGAGCAGGCCGTCGCGGTCATGGCCCACCACAACAGCCCGGTTGTCGAAGGCCGATCGCGCCACGGCGAGCGTGGTGGCGACATCGATCGGGTTCAGCTCGGGGTGCGCCACGAGATGGGCGCGCAGCCGGTCGGCCTGCGCCCGTAGCGCGTCATTGTCCTTGGCCGAGACCAGCAGCGGCACCGGGGACGTATTCGGCACAGCCGTTCGCACGGCGACCTCGGTGACCGGCGCCTGCTCGATGATGGCGTGCGCGTTCGTGCCGCTGAACCCGAACGACGACACACCGAACCGGCGCGGGCGGTCGGTGTCCGGCCAGGAACGGGCCTCGGTGAGAAGCGCGACATCACCGGTCGACCAGTCGACCTTCGGGGTGGGCTCGGCGACGTGCAGCGTCTTCGGCAGCACGCCGTGCCGCATCGCCATGACCATCTTGATGATGCCCGCGACACCGGCCGCGCCCTGGGTGTGGCCGATGTTGGACTTCAGCGACCCGAGCCACAGTGGCTCACCGCTACGGTCCTGGCCGTACGTGGCGAGCAGCGCCTGCGCCTCGATCGGGTCACCCAGCGTCGTACCCGTGCCGTGCGCCTCGACCGCGTCCACCTCGGACGACGCGAGACCCGCGCTGGCGAGCGCCTGCCGGATCACCCGCTGCTGAGAAGGACCGTTCGGCGCGGTGAGACCGTTGGACGCGCCGTCCTGGTTGATCGCGGACCCCCGCACGACGGCGAGCACCTGGTGCCCGTCGCGCTGCGCGTCGGACAACCGCTCCAGCACGACCATTCCGACGCCCTCGCCCCAGCCGGTGCCGTCCGCGTCCGACGAGAACGGCCTGCACCGACCGTCCGTGGACAGACCGCGCTGGCGGCTGAACTCGATGAACGAACCCGGCGTCGACATCACCGTCACGCCACCCGCCAGCGCCATCGAGCAGTCCCCCGTGCGCAGCGCCTGCACCGCCATGTGCAGCGCCACCAGCGAGGACGAGCACGCGGTGTCGACCGTCACCGCGGGGCCTTCGAGACCGAACGCGTAGGCGACCCGACCGGACACGACACTCGCCGCGTTGCCCGTACCGACCAGCCCTTCGACGGTCTCCTCACTCGCCGTCAGCAGCGTGGTGTAGTCCTGCACGTTCGAGCCGGTGAAGACGCCGATGTCGCGCCCCCGCACCGAGTTCGGGTCGATGCCGGCCCGTTCGAACGCCTCCCATGAGGTCTCCAGCAGCAGCCGCTGCTGCGGGTCCATCGCCAGGGCCTCACGCGGCGAGATCCCGAAGAACGCCGGATCGAACAGGTCGGCGTTGTACAGGAAGCCGCCTTCACGCGCGTACGAGGTGCCCGCGTGGTCCGGGTCGGGGTCGTAGAGGTTCGCCAGGTCCCAGCCGCGGTTGCCGGGGAACTCGCCGATGGCGTCGACACCGTCCAGCACGAGCCGCCACAGGTCCTCGGGCGAGTTCACCCCGCCGGGGAAGCGGCAGCTCATCGCGACGATCGCGATCGGCTCGTCGAGGACGGCCGCGGCCGTACGGGTGGGCGTCGCGACGACGGGTGCGCCCACGAGTTCGGCGCCGAGGTGCGCCGCGAGCGCCGTGGGCGTCGGGTAGTCGTAGATCAGCGTGGCGGGCAGACGCAGTTCGGTCGCCGCGCCCAGCCGGTTACGCAGCTCGACGGCGGTCAGCGAGTCGAATCCGACCTCCTTGAACGCGCGATCGGGCGCGACAGCCCGCGTCGAACCGTGCCCCAGCACCACAGCCACGTGTTCCAGTACCAGGTCCAGCAGCGCCTTATCCCGCTCGGCCTCGGTCAGGCTCGCCAGCGACCGCGCGAACGCCGATCCGGCCACAGCGGCGGACTCGACGGTCCTGCGCGCGGTGGAGCGCACCAGACCACGGAGCATGTACGGCACCGGCTGGGAACGCGCCTGCTTGCGCAACGTGGGCAGGTCCAGGGGCACCGGCGCCAATACGGCACGCCCCGTCGAGCCCGCCGCGTCGAACAGAGCCAGGCCCTCGGCCGAGCGGAGCGGGATCAGACCGCCCCGGCTCATCCGCTTCACATCGGCCTCGTCAAGGCTGCCGGCCATGCCACCCGTGTCCGCCCACAGACCCCAGGCCAGCGACGTCGCGGGCAGGCCCTGGGTACGGCGGTGCTGCGCGAGCGCGTCGAGGAACGTGTTCGCCGCCGCATAGTTGCCCTGGCCGGGACCACCGAGAGTGCCCGCCACCGAGGAGAACAACACAAACGCCGACAGGTCCAGATCGCGCGTCAGCTCGTGCAGATGCCACGCCGCGTCGACCTTCGGGCGGAATACGGTGTCGATCCGCTCCGGCGTCAGCGAACCGATCGTGCCGTCGTCCAGCACTCCGGCGGTGTGTACGACAGCGGTCACGGGGTGCTCGGCCAGCAACGCCGCAACGGCCTCCCGGTCAGCCACGTCACACGCCGCGAACACCACCTCGGCGCCCTGCGCGACCAGTTCGTCGCGCAGTTCCTCGGCCCCTTCGGCCGCCGCGCCACGCCTGCTGACCAACAGCAGACTCCGCACACCCCGCTCCGCCACCAGATGCCGGGCGATCAGACCGCCCAACGTACCCGTCGCACCCGTGACCAACACCGCACCCGCACCCGCACCAAAGCCGGGGTCATCCACCACGGACTGCAGAACCCTGACAAGGCGGGGTACTCGGATGTCGCCGGAGCGCACCGCGAGCTGCGGCTCCCCGGTGGCCAGAGCAGCGGGCAGCGCGTCGAGCGAGGCCGCCTCGTCGTCGAGGTCCACCAGCACGATCCGGTCCGGATTCTCCGACTGGGCCGACCGCACCAGACCCCACACCGCGGCCTGCCCGACGTCCCGTACGTCCTCATCGGGCGAGGTGGCGAGCGCACCCCCGGTCACAATGACCAGGCGCGCCGCGTCGAACCGCTCATCCGTCAGCCAGGTCCGGACCGCGTTGAGCGCCCAGTGCGCGGCCTCGTGCGCGCCGGCGACCGGGTCCGACGCGGAGACGACCGGGCACGACGCGACCACGAAGCCGGACAGCGGTTCGGCCAAGGCATCCAGCTCGGTCCACTCAACTGTCGGGACCTCGCTGTCGGACAGGGGAACCGACACCCAGTCGACGCCGAACAGCGACTCCGAGTCCTGCCGAGCCAGCGTCTCCGGCAGCGGGCGCAGCAGCAGCGAATCGATCTCGGCGACTGGAGCACCGGTTCCATCCGCGACCGCCAACGACACCCCGTCCGACTCCGCGCGCGACAGCCGCACCCGCAGCGTCTCCGCTCCGGAGGCGTGCAGCCGTACGCCCGACCACGTGGACGGCAGCGTGTCAGGAGCATCCGCGTCGTCCATCACGCCGATGGCGTGCAGCGCCGCGTCCAGCAGCGCCGGGTGGAGACCGAATCCGTCAGCGCCCACTCCCTCGGGCAGCGCGACCTCGGCGAACACCTCGTCCCCGCTACGCCACGCGGCCCGCAGCCCCTGGAACACCGGCCCATAGGCGAACCCGCCGTCGGCCATCCGGTCGTAGAAGCCGTCCAGGTCCACGGTCTCGGCGCCGGCGGGCGGCCACTCGGTGAGGGAAGCCCCATCGGACCTGCCACCCGCGCGGAGCACTCCGCCGGCGTGCCGGGTCCACGACTCGCCGTCGTCGCCCGCGCTGGAGTGGAGCGTCAGCTCACGCCTGCCCGACTCGTCCTCGGCACCGACCCACACCTGCACCCGCACCGTGCCCTTCTCGGGCAGGACGAGCGGCGCCTCCAGTGTCAGCTCCTCGACCAGATCACAGCCGACCTGGTCACCCGCGCGGATCGCCAGCTCAAGGAACGCCGTGCCGGGCAACAGAATCGAACCCTGGACCACATAGTCGGCCAGCCAGGGGTGGGTCTGGGCCGACAGACGGCCGGTGAGCAGCACACCGTCCGTGCCACCAAGAGCCGTGGTCGCGCCCAGCAGCGGATGCTCGGCCGCACCGAGCCCGGCCGCCGCGACATCACCGACCAGCGGTACCACATCAACCCAGTAGCGCTCGCGCTGGAACGCGTAGGTGGGCAGATCCACCCGTTGTGCGCCGCTGCCCGCGAAGAAGGGCTCCCAGTCCACCCGGACACCACGCACATGCAGCTGTCCAGCGGCCGTCGTGACAGCCAGGGCCTCCGGGCGATCGCCGCGCAGCGCCGGTACGAAGACCGCGTCGGGCGCGGACTCCTGGCCCAGCGCGGACAGCGTCCCGCCCGGTCCGATCTCGACGAACGTCGTCACTTCCTCGGTGACGAGCGTCTCGACGGCGTCGGCGAACCGCACCGACTCCCGTACATGCCGCACCCAGTACTCCGGCGAACCCAACTCCTCGGCCGTCGCCCGCACACCGGTCAGCGTCGACACGATCGGGATCTCGGGCTTACCGAACCGGACACCTTCGACCACCGCGCGGAACTCGTCGAGCATCGGGTCCATCAGCGGCGAGTGGAACGCGTGGCTGACGCGGAGCCTGGTCACCTTCCGACCCGCCTCACGCCACAGCTCCGCCAACACGTCCACATCGGCGGCAACACCGGAAACGACCACCGAGTTCGGGCCGTTCACCGCCGCGATGCCCACAGTGTCGGGAAGCTCCGGCGCGACCACGGCCTCGGACGCCTGGACCGCCACCATCGCACCACCCACCGGCAGCGCCTGCATCAACCCGGCACGGGCCGACACCACCGTGGCCGCATCAGCCAACGACCACACACCGGACACATGGGCCGCCGCCAGCTCACCGATCGAATGCCCCGCCAGCATGTCGGGCCGGACATCCCACGACTCCAACAGCCGGAACAACGCCACCTCGACCGCGAACAGAGCCGGCTGCGTCACCCCCGTCTGGTTCAGCGCCTCGGCATCCTCACCGAACAGGACCTCGCGTACTGCCGGGTCGAACTCGCCCAGCACAGCGTCCAGGGCCTCGGCGAACACCGGGAACCGCGCGGCCAGTTCACGCCCCATCCCGAGCCGCTGCGAACCCTGACCCGAGAACAGGAAACCCACCCGGTGCGATGCCGCCTCACCCACCACGACGCCCGGCCCGTCCCGCCCCTCGACGAGGGCGGCGAGAGCCGACAGGAACTCGGAACGGTCCCCGGCCACCACCACCGCACGGTGGTCCAACGCCGACCGCGATGTCGCGAGTGAGTAGCCGACCTCGACAACCGCGTGCTCGGCCTCCAGCACCATGGACATCAGACGGTCAGCCTGGCCACGCAGGGCGCCCTCGTCGCGCGCCGACAGCACCCAGGGCACCGGGCCGAGGCCGTCACCCACCGTCTCCGGAGCTTCCTCCCGCTCGACCACGGGAGCCTGCTCGATGATGGCGTGGGCGTTCGTGCCGCTCACACCGAACGACGACACACCGGCCCGCCACGGCTGCCCCGTCTCGGGCCAGGGCCGAGCCTCCGTCAGCAGTTCGACGGCGCCCGCCGACCAGTCCACGTGCGACGACGGCTCGTCGACGTGCAGAGTGCGCGGCAGTACGCCGTGCCGCATCGCCATCACCATCTTGATCACACCGGCGACACCCGCGGCGGCCTGCGTGTGACCGATGTTGGACTTGATCGACCCCAGCCACAGCGGCTCGTCGGCCCGGTCCTGCCCGTAGGTGGCCAGCAGTGCCTGCGCCTCGATCGGGTCACCCAGCGTCGTACCCGTGCCATGCGCCTCGACCGCGTCCACATCCGACGGGGACAAACCCGCGCTCGCCAGCGCCTGCCGGATCACCCGCTGCTGCGAAGGACCGTTCGGAGCCGTCAAACCATTCGACGCGCCATCCTGGTTCACCGCCGAACCCCGCACCACCGCCAGCACCTGGTGACCGTTGCGGCGCGCGTCCGACAACCGCTCGACGAGCAGCATGCCGACGCCCTCGCCCCACCCGGTGCCATCAGCACCGTCGGAGAACGCCTTGCACCGACCGTCCGGAGCCAGGCCGCGCTGCCTGCTGAACTCCACGAACGAGCCCGGTGTCGACATCACCGTCACACCGCCGACCAGCGCCAGCTCACACTCGCCCTTGTGCAGCGCCTGCGCCGCCAGGTGCAGGGCGACCAGCGACGACGAGCACGCCGTGTCCACCGTCACCGCGGGACCTTCGAGGCCGAACGTGTAGGACAGCCGGCCGGAGATGACACTCGCCGAGATACCGGTACCGGCGTACCCCTCGACACTCTCCTGCGTAGCCATCAACAACGCCGCGTAGTCCTGGCCATTGGTGCCGACAAACACACCGGACCGACTGCCCCGCAGCGAAGACGGATCAATACCGGCCCGCTCGAACGCCTCCCAGGAGGTCTCCAGCAGCAGCCGCTGCTGCGGATCCATCGCCAGCGCCTCACGCGGCGAGATCCCGAAGAATCCCGGGTCGAACTCCGCCGCGTCGGCCAGGAAGCCACCTTCTCGCGCGTAGCTGGTGCCCGAGTGCTCGGGGTCCGGGTCATACAGCGAGTCCAGGTCCCATCCACGGTCGGCGGGGAATCCGGACACCGCGTCCACACCGGACGCGACAAGACGCCACAAGTCCTCCGGCGACTCAACACCACCGGGGAAACGGCAGCTCATCCCGACGATCACGATCGGCTCGTCGGTCACGGCCACGGCCACGGCGGGATCGTCAACCGCGGCAGAGAGCACCCCGCCCAGCAGCTCGGCTCCGAGATGCGCCGCCAGAACAGCGGGAGTCGGGTAGTCGAAGACGAGCGTGGCAGGCAGGGCCAGCTCGGTGGCCGCGCCCAGCCGGTTGCGCAGCTCGACGGAGCTGAGCGAGTCGAAGCCCAGCTCCCTGAATGCCCGGTCGGGCGCGATGGCGTGCGCCGAGCTGTGGCCGAGGACCGCGGCCACATGGCCGAGCACGAGGTCCAGCAGCGCCTTATCCCGCTCGGCCTCGGTCAGGCTCGCCAGCGACCGCGCCAGCGCGGACCCGACGGCGGACCCGGACTCGGCGGTCCCGCGCGCGGTGGAGCGCACCAGACCACGGAGCATGTACGGCACCGGCTGGGAACGCGCCTGCTGACGCAACGCGGGCAGGTCCAGCGGCACCGGCGCCAACACGGCACGCCCCGTCGAACCCGCCGCGTCGAACAGAGCCAGGCCCTCGGCCGAGCGGAGTGGGATCAGACCGCCCCGGCTCATCCGCTTCACATCGGCCTCGTCCAGACTGCCGGTCATACCGCTGGCCTCGGCCCACAGACCCCACGCCAGCGACGTCGCGGGCAACCCAGCGGCCCGGCGGTGCTGCGCGAGGGCGTCCAAGAACGTGTTCGCCGCCGCGTAGTTGCCCTGGCCGGGACCACCGAGAGTGCCCGCCACCGACGAGAACAACACAAACGCCGACAGGTCCAGATCGCGCGTCAGCTCGTGCAGATGCCACGCCGCGTCGACCTTCGGCCGGAACACGGAGTCGATCCGCTCGGGGGTCAGCGAACCGATCGTCCCGTCGTCCAGCACACCGGCGGTGTGTACGACAGCGGTCACGGGGTGCTCGGCCAGCAGCGCCGCAACGGCCTCCCGGTCAGCCACGTCGCAGGCTGCGAACACCACCTCGGCGCCCTGCGCGATGAGTTCGTCGCGCAGTTCCTCGGCCCCCTCGGCCGCCGCGCCACGCCTGCTGACCAACAGCAGACTCCGCACACCCCGCTCCGCCACCAGATGCCGGGCGATCAGACCGCCCAACGTACCCGTCGCACCCGTGACCAACACCGCACCCGCACCCGCACCCGCACCAAAGCCGGGGTCGTCCACCACGGACCGTCGAACCCTGGCCAGCCGAGGCGCACTCGCAGCACCCAGGCGCACAGCCAGCTGAGGCTCCCCAGTGGCCAGAACCGCGGGCAGCACACCGAGCGAGGCCGCCTCGTCGTCGAGGTCCACCAACACGATCCGGTCCGGATTCTCCGACTGGGCCGACCGCACCAGACCCCACACCGCGGCGTGCGCGAGACTCCGCACCTCCTCATCAGGCGCCGTGGCGATCGCACCGCTGGTCACGATGGCCAGGCGCGCCGCGTCGTACCGTTCATCGGCAAGCCAGGTCCGGACCGCGTTGAGCGCCCAGTGCGCGGCCTCGTGCGCGCCGGCGGCCGGGTCGGACGCGGAGATGACCGGGCACGGCAGGACGACGAAGTCGGGCAGCTCAGCGGAGTGCGCCAGGGCCTCCAGATCGGTCCACTCGGTCGTCGGAACGTCACCGTCGGGCAGGGGAACCGACACCCAGTCGACGCCGAACAGCGCGTCGCCCCGATTGTCACCGGCGATCTGGTCCGCCGACACCGGGCGCAGCAGCAGCGAGTCGATCGAGGCCACCGGAGCACCCGCGCCATCCGCGACCGCCAAGGACATCTCGTCCGGTCCCGCGAGCGCCAGCCGCACCCGCAGCACCGTCGCGCCCGCAGCGTGCAGCCGCACACCCGACCACACGGACGGCAGCCTGCCAGGAGCATCCGCTTCGCCCACCAGGCCAATGACATGCAGCGCCGTATCCAGCAACGCCGGGTGCAGACCGAACCCGTCCACACTCACGCCCTCCGGCAGCGCAACCTCGGCGAATACCTCGCCATCGTGCCGCCACGCGGCCCGCAGCCCCTGGAACACCGGTCCGTAGCCGAAGCCCAGCTCCGCCAGCCGGTCGTAGGCCCCGTCCAGGTCCACGGCCTCCGCGCCGGCGGGCGGCCACTCGACCAGGGAAGCCCCACCGGAGCGGCCTCCCGTGCGCAGCACACCGGTGGCGTGCCGGGTCCACGAACGGCCATCGTCGGTCTCATCCGCGCTGGAGTAGAAGGTCAGCTCACGCCGGCCCGACTCGTCCGCCGCACCGACCCACATCTGCACCCGTGCCGAGCCGTTCTCGGTCAGAACGAGGGGCGCCTCCAGCGTCAGTTCCTCCACCAGGTCACATCCGACCTGGTCACCCGCGCGTACCGCCAACTCGACAAACGCCGTACCGGGCAGCAGAACCGAACCCTGGACGAGGTAATCAGCCAGCCACGGATGGGACTGAACCGACAGGCGACCGGTCAGCAGCACACCATCCGTGCCCCCCACGGCGACTGTCGCACCCAACAACGGATGCTCCGCCGAACCGAGCCCGACCGCCGCGACATCGCCGATCAGCGGCAGCGTGTCGGGCCAGTAGCGCTCCCGCTGGAACGCGTAGGTGGGCAGATCCACCCGTCGCGCGCCACGACCGGTGAAGAACGCCTTCCACTCCACCCGGACACCGCGTACGTGCAGTTGTGCCGCAGCCGTCGTGGCGGCCACGGCCTCCGGCCGATCCGCCCGCAGTATCGGTACGAAGGTCGCCTCCGGCACGGACTCCTGGCCCAGCGCCGACAGCGTCCCGCCGGGACCGACCTCGACGAACGTCGTCACACCCTCGGCGACCAGCGTGCCCACGGCGTCGCCGAACCGCACCGACTCCCGAACGTGCCGCACCCAGTACTCCGGCGAGGCCAACTCCCCGGCCGTCGCCCGCACACCGGTCAGCGTCGACACGATCGGAATCACCGGCGCCTCGAACGACACGCCTTCCAGCACCCGACGGAACTCATCCAGCATCGGATCCATCAACGGCGAATGGAACGCATGACTCACACGGAGCCGCGTCACCTTCCGGCCCACCTCACGCCACCGCTCCGCGACCACCTCCACATCGGCGGCAACGCCCGAAACCACCACCGACGACGGACCGTTCACCGCCGCGATGCCCACGGTCTCCGGCAGCTCCGCCGCGACCTCGGCCTCGGTCGCCTGGATCGCCACCATCGCACCGCCCTCGGGCAGCGCCTGCATCAACCCGGCACGGGCCGACACCACCTTGACCGCATCAGCAAGCGACCACACGCCGGACACATGGGCCGCCGCCAGCTCACCGATCGAATGCCCCGCCAACAGGTCGGGCCGGAGACCCCACGACTCCAACAGCCGGAACAACGCCACCTCGACCGCGAACAACGCCGGCTGCGTCACCCCCGTCTCGTTCAGAGCATCGGCATCCGCACCGAAGAGCACCTCCCGGACCTCCGGAGCCAGATGCCCCAGCACCTCGTCCATGGCCTCGGCGAACACCGGGAACCGCGCGGACAGCTCACGGCCCATGCCGAGCCGTTGCGAACCCTGACCCGAGAACAGGAAACCCAGCCGACCGGGCTCATCGGCGACTCCGCTGACCACCGCACCGGTCAACTGACCATCAGCCACAGCCGTCAAAGCGTCCAGGAACTCGGAACGGTCCCCGGCCACCACCACCGCACGGTGGTCCAACGCCGACCGCGATGTCGCGAGCGAATAGCCGACATCGACAAGCGCGTGCTCCTCCACAATCGACATCAGACGCTCAGCCTGGCCACGCAGGGCGCCCTCGCCACCGGCCGACAGCACCCACGGCACCGGGCCGAGGCCGTCAGGCACCGGCTCCGGAGTCTCCTCCCGCTCGACCACGGGGGCCTGCTCGATGATGGTGTGCGCGTTCGTCCCGCTGAACCCGAACGACGACACACCGGCCCGCCACGACTCACCGGTCTCCGGCCACGGACGTGCCTCCGTCAGCAGCTCGACGGTGCCCGCTGACCAGTCCACGTGCGGCGAGGGCTCGTCCACGTGCAGGGTGCGCGGCAGCACGCCGTGCCGCATCGCCATCACCATCTTGATCACACCGGCCACACCCGCGGCGGCCTGGGTGTGACCGATGTTCGACTTCAGCGACCCCAGCCACAGCGGCCGGCCCTCGGGCCGGTCCTGACCGTACGTCGCCAGCAACGCCTGCGCCTCAATCGGGTCACCCAACGTGGTACCGGTCCCATGCGCCTCCACCGCGTCCACATCCGACGGCGACAAGCCCGCACTCGCCAACGCCTGCCGGATCACCCGCTGCTGAGAGGGACCATTCGGCGCCGTCAAGCCATTCGACGCGCCATCCTGGTTCACCGCCGAACCCCGCACCACCGCCAGCACTTCATGCCCGTTGCGCTGAGCGTCCGACAGCCGCTCGACGAACAGCATGCCGACACCCTCACCCCACCCGGTGCCGTCCGCATCGGCGGAGAACGCCTTGCACCGGCCGTCCACCGACAGCCCGCGCTGGCGGCTGAACTCGATGAACGCACCCGGCGTGGACATCACCGTCACGCCACCCGCCAGCGCCAGCGAGCACTCACCCGACCGCAGCGCCTGCACTGCCAGGTGCAGAGCGACCAGTGACGACGAACACGCCGTGTCCACCGTCACCGCGGGACCTTCGAAGCCGAACGTGTAGGACAGCCGACCGGATGCCACGCTGGACGCGGTGCCGGTCGCCGCGTAACCGCCCACGTCCTCGGCGGCCCCGTCCAGCACCATCCCGTAGTCCTGCATGTTCGACCCCACGAACACACCGACGCGCTCACCGCGCAGCGACGCCGGGTCGACCCCGGCCCGTTCCAGCAGTTCCCAGGAGGTTTCCAGCAGCAGCCGCTGCTGCGGGTCCATCGCCAGCGCCTCGCGCGGCGAGATCCCGAAGAAGTCCGCGTCGAACTCGGCCACGCGGTCGAGGAAGGCGCCGCTGCGGCTGTACGACGTGCCGACTCCCGCCGGATCCGGGTCGTACAGCGCCTCCACGTCCCAGCCACGGTCGGCCGGGAACTCCGCCACCGCGTCCCCGCCCGACAGAAGGACGTCCCACAGATCCTCCGGACTCGACACACCACCCGGGAACCGGCACGCCATCGCCACGATCGCGACCGGCTCATCCGTCACACCCGATACAGCGACCGGAACCGCGGCGGCAACGGCCTCCGCACCGGACAACTCAACACGTAGGAAAGCCGCCAGCGCGGCAGCGGTCGGATAGTCGAACACCACCGTCGCCGGCAGAGCGACACCGGTCGCCTCACTCAGCCGACCACGCAACTCCATGGCCGTCAGCGAGTCGAAACCCAGCTCTCTGAACGCGCGGGTCGCGGAGAACGCGTCACCGGATACATGACCGAGCACCGCCGCCGCCTCGTACCGGACCAGCTCGGTGAGCTGCCGCTCCTGCTCAGTCGCGTCCAGACCGGCGAGCCGCCGCGCGAGGGCAGATGTGCCCTGCTCCACCGGAACGGCCGCGAACGCGGCACGCACCTCGGGCAGTTCACTCAACAGCGGGCTGGGCCGCTGCGACATGAACGTACCCGCGAACCGCTCCCAGTCGACATCGGCGACGACGACATTCCCGTCACCACGCTCCAGAGCCGAGGCCAGACCCGCGATCGCGACAGCCGGAGCCATGGTGATCAGGCCCCTGCGTCGCAACTGGGCCGCCACGTCCTGGCCGGCGTCCGCGACCATGCCGCCATCGCCCCACGGCCCCCAGGCGACGGCCGTGGCGGGCAGACCCGCCGCCCTACGGTGCTCCGCCAAGCCGTCCAGGTAGGCATTGGCAGCCCCGTACGCGCTCTGCCCACCGCTGCCCCACACACCGGCGATGGACGAGAACAGCACGAACGCGTCCAACGGCGTGTCGGCCAGCAGCTCGTGCAGGTTCCTCGCGCCGACGACCTTGGCCGTCAGCACATCTCCGAACGCGGTGAGGTCAGTCGGATCGAGGGCGGCAAGGGGGGTCGAACGCTCGATGCCCGCCGCGTGCACAACCGCGGTGAGTGGGAACTCGGCGGGCACCGAGGCGAGCACGTCCGCCAGCGCGTCCCGGTCGGCGGCGTCACAGGCCGCGATCGTGACGCGGGCACCGAGCGCGGTCAGCTCCGCACTCAGCTCCTCCGCGCCTTCGGCCTCCAGTCCACGCCTGCTGGTCAGCAGCAGGTGCTCGGCCCCCTTCGCCACCAGCCACCTGGCGACGTGCGCGCCGAGGGCGCCGGTGCCGCCGGTGACCAGGACCGTGCCGCGCGGCGACCAGCCTTCCCCGGAAACCTCACCCAACGGCGCGGGCACCAGCCTCCGGCCCAGGACCTCGCCGCCACGCAACGCGACCTGATCCTCGCCCGCCGTCCCAGCGAGAACCGAGGCGAGGAGGTCACCCGTCGCCTCGTCCCACGCGTCCGGGAAGTCGACCAGCCCACCCCAGCCGACGGGCTGCTCCAGCGCCGCCACCCGGCCCAGACCCCACAGCATCGACTGCTCGAACCCGGCGGCCAGGTCACCCGCGCCCACCGACACCGCACCCGACGTCAGGCACCACAACGGCGCCGACACATCCGCGTGACCCAACGCCCGCAGCAGACCGATCGTCGCCGCGACACCCACCGGCACCGCCGAACCACCACCCGCGCCCGCGAGCCCCAACAGCGACACCACACCGCTCAGAGCAGGCAGCTCGGCCAGCCGCTCCGCCCAGTCGACGGCTTCCGGATCCACAGCCAGAACCCGCGCATCCGCGCCGTTACGGACCAGCGCATCACGAACCCACTCGACACGGTCCTCACCGACCGGCGCGACCACCAGCCAAGCACCGTCCAGCTCCCGGCTCCCGGCAGCCACCGGCCGCCAGTCGATCCGGTACCGCCAACCGTCCACAGTGGTCCGGCCCTGCTGCTCCCTGCGCCACGCGGACAGCCGGGGCAGTACGGCACTCAGCGGATCGTCCGACGACACATCCAGCGTACGGGCAAAATCAGCGAGGTCACCGTCCTCCACGACGTCCCAGAACCGCGCCTCCACGGGCGACATCCGCTCGACGCCCTCAACGACGGGCATGTCCAGCCAGTAGCGCTCACGCTGGAACGCATAGGTCGGCAGATCGATGTGCCGGGCGCCGCTGCCCGCGAAGTAAGCGGTCCAGTCGACCGTCACACCCTGCGTGTGCAGCGCGGCGACCGTGGTGACGAGCGCGAGCTCCTCGGGTCTGTCCGCCCGCAGCGCGGGCAGGAACACCGCGTCGGGCGCGCTGCCGAGACCGAGGGCGGCCAGCGTCCCGCCCGGCCCGATCTCGACGAACACACCGGCGCCCTGCTCGCGAAGTGCCACGACCGCGTCGTGGAACCGCACCGATTCCCGTACGTGCCGCACCCAGTACTCCGCCGAGGTCAGCTCCTCGGCGCTCGCCAACCGGCCCGTCAGCGTCGACACGATCGGAATCCCGGGCGCCTCGAACGACACGCCCTCCAGCACCCGACGGAACTCATCCAGCATCGGATCCATCAACGGCGAGTGGAACGCATGACTCACCCGCAGACGAGACACCTTCCGCCCCGCCTCACGCCACCGCTCCGCGACCACCTCCACATCGGCGGCCACACCCGAAACCACCACCGACGAAGGACCGTTCACCGCCGCAATCCCCACACCGACAGGCAACTCCGGCCTGACCTCGGCCTCGGACGCCTGCACCGCCACCATCGCGCCGCCCTCGGGCAGCGCCTGCATCAACGCACCCCGGGCCGACACGACCCTCACCGCATCGGCCAACGACCACACACCCGACACATACGCCGCCGCCAGCTCGCCGATCGAATGGCCCGCCAGCACATCCGGCCGGACACCCCACGACTCCAGCAGCCGGAACAGCGCGACCTCGACCGCGAACAGCGCCGGCTGTGTCACCCCCGTCTGGTTCAGCGCCTCGGCGTCCTCACCGAACAGCACCTCCCTGACGTCCGGATCGAATTCGCCCAGCACCTCGTCCAGAGCCTCGGCGAACACCGGGAACCGCTCCGCCAGCTCACGGCCCATGCCGAGCCGCTGCGAACCCTGACCCGAGAACAGGAAACCCAGCCGACCGGGCTCATCGGCGACGCCCCTGACCACGGCGGCGGTCGCCCGACCATCAGCGACGGCCGCCAGAGCGTCCAGGAACTCGGAACGGTCCCCGGCGACCACCACCGCACGGTGGTCCAACGCCGCCCGGGACGTCGCAAGCGAGTAGCCGACATCAACCAGCGGCTGGTCATCCACAATCGACATCAGACGCTCAGCCTGGCCACGCAGGGCATCTTCGCCGCGCGCCGACAGCACCCAGGGGACCAGGCCGAGGCCGCCGTCACGCACCGGCTCCGGAGTTTCCTCCCGCTCGACCACGGGGGCCTGCTCGATGATGGTGTGCGCGTTCGTTCCGCTCACACCGAACGACGACACACCGGCCCGCCACGGCTGCCCCGTCTCGGGCCAGGACCGAGCCTCCGTCAGCAGTTCCACGGCACCGGCCGCCCAGTCCACATGCGACGACGGCTCGGTGACATGCAGCGTCCGCGGCAGCACACCGTGCCGCATCGCCATCACCATCTTGATCACACCGGCCACACCCGCCGCGGCCTGCGTGTGACCGATGTTCGACTTCAGCGACCCCAGCCACAACGGCCGGCCCTCGGGCCGGTCCTGACCGTACGTCGCCAGCAACGCCTGCGCCTCGATCGGATCACCCAACGTGGTACCGGTTCCATGCGCCTCCACCGCGTCCACATCCGACGCCGCCAGCCCCGCACTCGCCAACGCCTGCCGGATCACCCGCTGCTGCGACGGACCGTTCGGCGCCGTCAAACCATTCGACGCACCGTCCTGGTTCACCGCCGAACCCCGCACCACCGCCAGCACCCGGTGCCCGTTCCGCTGGGCATCCGATAACCGCTCCACGAGCAGCATGCCGACGCCCTCGCCCCAGCCGGTACCGTCCGCGCTGTCCGAGAACGCCTTGCACCGGCCGTCCACCGACAGCCCGCGCTGGCGGCTGAACTCCACGAACGAGCCCGGCGTCGTCATCACCGTCACACCGCCGACCAGCGCCAGCTCACACTCGCCCTTGCGCAGTGCCTGCGCCGCGAGATGCAGTGCCACCAAGGACGATGAACACGCCGTGTCCACTGTCACCGCAGGACCTTCGAGACCGAACGTGTACGACAGCCGGCCGGAGATGACACTCGCCGAGATACCGGTACCCGCGTACCCCTCGACGCTCTCCGGTACGGCCCTCAACAGCGCCGCGTAGTCCTGGCCGTTGGTACCGACAAACACACCGGACCGGCTGCCCCGCAAAGAGTTCGGGTCGATGCCCGCCCGCTCGAAGACCTCCCAGGAGGTCTCCAGCAGTAAGCGCTGCTGCGGGTCCATCGCCAACGCCTCGCGCGGCGAGATCCCGAAGAAACCCGAGTCGAACTCGGCGACACGGTCGAGGAAAGCACCCATGCGGCTGTACGTGGTGCCCGAGTGCTCGGGATCGGGGTCGTACAGCGCCTCCACGTCCCAGCCACGGTCGGCCGGGAACTCCCCCACCGCGTCCCCGCCTTCGGCCAGCAGCCGCCACAGGTCCTCCGGCGACTCGACACCACCGGGGAAACGGCAGCTCATACCGACGATCGCGATCGGCTCGCCGGCTTTCTCCTCGACCTCGCGGAGACGTTGCTTGGTCTGCCGCAGATCCGCGGTCAGGCGCTTCAGGTAGTCGAGGACCTTGTCGTCATTCGACATATGCTTGCTAACCCCTCTTGGTAAAGAGTCGGGACCCGCGGATCAGGAGTTGCCGAGTTCCTCGTCGATGATGTCGAACACGTCGTCCAGCGTTGCCTTGTTCAGGTCGTCCACGGCGGCCTCGGACTCCTTGTCGTCCCATGTGGACAGGAGCGAGCGAAGCCTCAGCCGGATGTCCCCGACCAGCGCGTCTTCCGGGTCGAGCTTGGAGATGGTGAGCGTCAGCCTGTTCAGCTCGCTGAGCGCCGCGGCGGCGGGCGAGCCATGGTCGGCGAGCACCGTGGTCCGCAGATGGGCCGCGAGCGCCGCCGGATTCGGGTGGTCGAACACGAGGGTGGCGGGCAGTCGCGAGTCGACCTCGGCGTCGAGCCTGTTGCGCAGCTCCACAGCGGTGAGCGAGTCGAACCCGAGATCCTTGAACGCCCGGTCCGCCTCGACGGTCTCCGGACCCGAGAAGCCCAGCACGGCCGCGGTGTGGGTGCGGACGAGATGCACCAGCGCCCGGTCCTGCTCGGCCTCGGTGAGGCCCGCGAGCCGCTGGGTGAGCGGTACCGGGCCGGAGCCGTTGCCGGAGCGCGCGGACCGGCGGGCGGGCGTGGGCACCAGACCGCGCAGCAGCGGTCGCACCTGCTCCGGGTGGCCTCGCAGTGCGGACAGGTCGATCGCGGCGGGCACCGCGGTCGCGGCGCCGGTCGTGAGCGCCGCGTCGAACAGCGCCATGCCGTCCTCGGAGGACAGCGGGAGCATGCCGCCCCTCGCCATCCGCTGCACATCGGCCTCGTCGAGGTGGCCGGTGATGCCGCTGGCCTCGGCCCACAGGCCCCACGCCAGCGATGTTGCGGGCAGTCCGGCGGCGCGGCGATGCCGCGCGAGCGCGTCCAGGTACGTGTTCGCCGCCGCGTAGTTGCCCTGGCCGGGGCTGCCCAGCACACCGGCGATGGCGGAGAACAGCACGAACGCCGTGAGGTCTGTCCCCAGGGTCAGTTCGTGCAGGTGCAGCGCGGCGTCGGCCTTGGGGCGGAACACCGTGTCGATGTGCTGCGGGGTCAGCGACTCGACCGTGCCGTCGTCCAGCACACCGGCGGTGTGTACGACGGCGGTCACGGGGTGCTCGGCCAGTAGCGCGGCGACCGCGTCGCGGTCGCTCACGTCGCATGCCACGGCCGTGACCCGCGCGCCCAGTTCCTCAAGTTCCCGGCACAGCTCCCGCGCGCCCGGCGCGGCGGCGCCGCGCCTGCCGGTCAGTACGAGGTCCTGGACTCCGTGGCGGGTGACGAGGTGCCGTGCGGTCAAGCCGCCGAGCGTGCCGAAACCACCGGTGATCAGCACCGTGCCGCCGGGGGCGAACGCCACCGGCCCGGGCGCGTCGGCCGGGGTGGCGAGCTGTGCCAGCCTGGCCACCGAGGCGGCGCCGTTCCTGACCGCGATCTGCGGCTCCCCGGTCGCCACCGCGGCGGGCAGCCCGCGCAACGACTTCTCGTGTTCGTCCACGTCGACCAGGACGAACCGCGCCGGGTGCTCCGACTGGGCCGATCGCACCAGGCCCCACGTCGCAGCGCGCACCAGGTCCGGGACGTCCTCGTCCGGCCCTGCCGCCACCGCGCCGCTCGTCACGAGCACGAGCCGCGACTCGGCGAGCCTGTCGTCCGCGAGCCACTTCTGGAGCAGGCCGAGGGTGAGGCGCGTCGCGTCGCGGGGGGTCGTCGCGCCCTCGCCGGGCGTCACGACCACGTACCGGGGCGCGGGCGCGCCGCCGTCGACGGCGGCCAGCAGCGCGGCCAGGTCGCCGTGTTCGTCGACGGGTTCACCGGCCGCGGTGAGCGCGTGGGCCGGCCGGGCGGTGTCGCCGCCGAGCACCGCCCACGTGCCGGTCTCGGGAGCGGCGTCCGGCATCGGAACCCACTTCACGTCGAACAGCGAGTCGCGGTGGGCGGTCCGCGCGAGGTTGAGCCGGTCGGCCGAGATGGGCCGCAGGCTCAGCTCGTCGACAGCGGCGACCGGCTCGCCGTAGCCGTCGGCGACCAGTACCGCCACGGCGTCCACACCGACCGGCGTCAACCGGACCCGTAGCGCCGTCGCACCGGTCGCCACCAGCCGCACCCCGGCCCACGAGAACGGAAGTCCGTCCGAACTCACCCCGAGCCCGATGACGTGCAGCGCGGCGTCCAGAAGAGCGGGGTGCAGGCCGAAGCCCTCATCCGCGAGGCCGTCCGGCAGCACGACCTCGGCGAACACCTCGTCGCCCTTGCGCCAGGCCGCGCGCAGGCCCTGGAAGGCGGGGCCGTGGTCGAGGCCGGAGGCGGCGAGGGTGGCGTAGTGGCCGTCCAGCTCGACCGGCTCGGCCTCGCTCGGTGGCCAGGCGACGAGGTCGTCGGTGACGGGCGCCGCCTCGGCCGCCAGGGTGCCGGTGGCGTGGCGGGTCCAGCCCCCGCCCTCGTCCCCTCGGGAATCGACGGTGAACGCCCGCCTGCCCGACGCGTCCGGACCGTCGAGGCTGAGCCGCACATGGACGCCGTCCCGCTCGGGCAGTACCAGGGGCGTGCCCAGCACCAGATCGTCCAGTGACGCGCAGCCGACGTGGTCGCCGGCGCGGAGCGCGAGGTCCGTGTAGGCGGCGCCGGGGAGCACCGCGGCGCCCAGTACGCGGTAGTCGGTGAGCCACGGGTGGGTGCGCAGGGACAGCCTGCCGCTGAACACGAGCCCCTCGGAGTCGGCGAGTTCGGTGACGGCGACGAGCAGGGGGTGGTCCACCCGCCCCAGACCGGCGGAGGTCACATCGCCGGTCGCGGTGTGCGTCGTGGTGGGCCAGAAGCGTTCGCGCTGGAACGGATACGTCGGCAGGTCCGCCCACCGCGCACCGGGGAGCTCCCATTCCACCTGGCCGCCGCGTACGAGCAGTGTGCTCGCCGAGGTCATGAGCCGGGCCAGGCTCCCGTCCCCGCGCCGCAACGAGCCGGCCACCACGCCGTCGGCGCCGACCAGTTCGCCCAGCCCGGCCACCAGCACCGGATGCGGGCTCACCTCGACGAAGGCCTTGAAGCCCTCCGCCACCAGCGTGGAGACGGAGTCCGCGAACTCCACCGTCCGCCGCAGGCTCCGGTACCAGTACGCGGCGTCCATCCCACGGGTATCCAGCCGGCCGCCGGTCAGCGGGGAGAAGTACGGCACGTCACCGGAGCGGGGCGACACACTCGCCAGTCCTTCGAGGAGTTCCGTCTCGATCCGCTCGATGTGGTGGGAGTGCGGGGCGTAGTCCGCCAGGACCCGCCGCGCCCACACCCCCTTCTCGGCGCAGACCTCCATCAGCTCGTCCAGCGCGGCGATGTCACCGGACACGACGACCGAGGCGGGGCCGTTCACCACGCCGACCGCGAGCTGCCCGTCCCACCGCGTCAGCAACTCCCTTACGGCGTCGACGCCGAGCGCGACGGACACCATGCCGCCCTGGCCGGACAGTACGGTCAACGCCTTGCTCCGCACGACGACCAGGCGCGCCGCGTCCTCCAGGGACAGGGCCCCCGCTACGCACGCTGCCGCGATCTCGCCCTGCGAGTGCCCCAGCACGGCGCTCGGTTCGACGCCCCATGACCGCCAGATGGCGGCCAGCGACACCATCACGGCGAACAGGGCGGGCTGGACGACATCCACCCGCTCCATCAGGCCGGGATCCCGGATCGCGTCCAGCAGCGACCAGTCGACGAACCCGTCCAGTGCCTCGGCGCACTCCGCCATCCGCGCGCGGAACACCGGCGAGGACTCCAGCAGTTCCAGTGCCATGCCGACCCACTGCGAACCGTGGCCGGGGAAGACGAACACCACTCCGGCACCTCGGTTCTCCGCCACACCGGTCACGACGTTCGGCGCCTCACGGCCGTCGGCCAGGGCGGTGAGACCGGAGCGGAAGTCCTCCCGGTCCCGCCCCACCACCACGGCCCGGTGGTCGAACACCGACCGGGATCGCAACGAGTGGGCGACATCGGCGACCGGCACGGCCGCCTCGTGTTCGAACTCCGCCCGGAGCCGGGACGCCTGTTCCCGCAGCGCCTCGGCGGTCCGCGCCGACAGCACCCACGGCACGACGCCCGGTTCGCGCGGCTCGGCCTCGGCCGACGTCACCGTCATCTCGGGTGCCTGCTCGATGATGGCGTGCGCGTTCGTTCCGCTGAACCCGAACGAGGACACACCGGCCCGCCGCGGCCGGTCGACGGCAGGCCACTCCCGCTGGTCGGTGAGCAGTTCCATCGCCGCCGTCGACCAGTCGACGTGCGACGACGGCTCGTCCACGTGCAGCGTCTTCGGCAACACTCCGTGCCGCATGGCCAACACCATCTTGATCACGCCGGCCACACCGGCGGCTGCCTGCGTGTGACCGATGTTGGACTTCACCGAACCAAGCAACAGCGGTTCACCGCTGCGGTCCTGGCCATAGGTGGCCAGCAGCGCCTGTGCCTCGATCGGGTCACCGAGCGTGGTGCCGGTGCCATGTGCCTCGACCGCGTCCACCTCGGACGGCGCGAGGCCGGCGGCCGTCAGCGCCTGGCGGATGACCCGCTGCTGGGAAGGACCGTTCGGCGCCGTCAAGCCGTTCGACGCGCCGTCCTGGTTCACCGCGGAGCCTCGCACCACGGCGAGCACCTGGTGGCCGTTGCGCCGGGCGTCGGACAGCCGCTCCACGAGCAGCATCCCGACACCCTCGCCCCAGCCCGTGCCGTCGGCGCTGTCGGAGAACGCCTTGCACCGGCCGTCCACCGACAGCCCGCGCTGGCGGCTGAACTCGATGAACGCACCGGGCGTGGACATCACCGTCACACCACCCGCCAGCGCCAGCGAGCACTCACCCGACCGCAGCGCCTGCACCGCCAGGTGCAGGGCGACCAACGACGAGGAGCACGCCGTGTCCACCGTCACGGCGGGACCTTCGAGGCCGAACGTGTAGGACAGCCGGCCGGACATGACGCTCGCCGCGCTGCCCGTCGCCACATGGCCGCCGACGTCCTCGGCGGCCCCGTCCAGCACCATCCCGTAGTCCTGCACGTTCGAGCCGACGAACACCCCCGCCCGCTCGCCGCGTACCGAGTTCGGGTCGATGCCCGCCCGCTCGAAGGTCTCCCAGGAGGTCTCCAGCAGCAGCCGCTGCTGCGGGTCCATCGCCAGCGCCTCACGCGGCGAGATCCCGAAGAAGCCCGCGTCGAACTCCGCCACACGGTCGAGGAAGGCGCCCATGCGGCTGTACGTGGTGCCCGCGTGGTCGGGGTCGGGGTCGTACAGCGCCTCCACGTCCCAGCCACGGTCGGCCGGGAACTCCGCCACCGCGTCCCCGCCCGACAGGAGTACCTCCCACAGATCCTCCGGGCTCGACACACCGCCCGGATACCGGCACGCCATCGCCACGATCGCGACCGGCTCATCGGTCGCGCCGGTGACGACGCCAGGGGCGGAGGCGGCGGGGGTCACGTCCGTACCGGACAACTCGACGCGCAGGAACGCCGCCAGCGCGGCGGCCGTCGGATAGTCGAACACCACCGTCGCGGGCAGCGCCACACCAGTGGCCTCGCTCAGCCGGCCACGCAATTCCATCGCCGTCAGTGAGTCAAAGCCCAGCTCCTTGAAGGCGCGGGTCGCGGAGAACGCGTCACCGGACATATGGCCAAGCACCGCGGCGGCCTCGTACCGGACCAGCTCGGTGAGCTGCCGCTCCTGCTCGGCCACATCCAGACCCGCGAGCCGCTGCGCCAAAGCCGACATACTCCGCTCCGCCGGAGCGGCCTCGAACGCGGCACGCACCTCCGGCAGTTCACGCAGAAGCAGACTGGGCCGCTGCGACATGAAGGTGCCCGCGAACCGCTCCCAGTCGACATCGGCGACGACAACGTTCCCGTCACCGCGCTCCAGAGCCGTGGCCAGACCCGCGATCGCCACAGCCGGAGCCATCGTCGACAGACCCCAGCGGTGCAGCAGCGCGGCCTGCTCGTCGGTCGCCACCATGCCGCCGCCACCGCCCCACGGCCCCCAGGCGACAGCCGTGGCGGTCAGACCCGCCGCCCTGCGGTGGTCGGCCAAGGCGTCCAGGTAGGCGTTGGCGGCCGCGTACGCGCTCTGTCCGCTACTGCCCCACACCCCGGCGATGGACGAGAACAGCACGAACGCGTCCAACGGTGTGTCGGCCAGCAGTTCGTGCAGGTTCCTCGCACCGACGACCTTGGCCGCCATCACCTCGCCGAACTCGTCGAGGTCCGCCGGATCGAGATCGGCAAGGGGGGTCGAACGCTCGATGCCCGCCGCGTGCACGACCGCGGTGAGCGAGGGGACGGACTCCAGCAGCGCGGCGACGGACTCCCGGTCGGCCATGTCACAGACGGCGAAGGTGACGCGCGCGCCCAGCTCGACGAGCTCGGCCTCCAGCTCCTCGGCGCCCTCGGCGGACCGGCCGCGACGGCCCGACAGTACGACATGCTCGGCCCCGTGCGCGGCCAGCCAGCGCGCCACGTGCGCACCGAGCGCACCGGTGCCGCCCGTGACCAGGACCGTCCCGCGCGGCGACCAGCCGGAGCCGACGGTGTCCGCGCTCAGCGGCGCGGGCACCAGCCTGCGCCCCAGAGCCTCGCCGCCGCGCAGCGCGACCTGGTCCTCGCCGCTCGTCCCGGCGAGCACCGAGGCCAGCAGATCGCCGGTCCCTTCGTCCCACACATCGGACAGGTCCACCAAGCCGCCCCAGCCGCCGGGGAGTTCCAGCGCGGCCACCCGGCCCAGACCCCACAGCATCGACTGCTCGAACCCGGCGACAGCGTCCCCCGTGCCCACCGACACCGCACCCGATGTCAGGCACCACAACGGCACGGACACATCCGCGTCACCCAGCGCCCGCAGCAGACCGATCGTGCCCGCGACACCGACGGGCACAACCGACCCGCCCGCGTCGGCGAGTCCCAGCAGCGAGACCACACCGCTCAGAACAGGCAACTCATCCAGCGGTCCCGCCCAGTCGACCGCCTCCGGATCCACATCCAGGAAACGCACATCCGCACCATTACGGACCAACGCGTCACCAACCCACCCGGCACGCTCCTCACCGGTCGGCGCGACCACCAGCCAGACACCGTCCAGCCGCCCACTCCCGGCGGTGATCGGCCGCCAATCGACCCGGTACCGCCAGTCATCGGCGATGGACCGATCCCGCTGCTCCCTGCGCCACGCGGACAGCCGGGGCAGCACGGCACTCAGCGGATCCTCCGACGACACATCCAACGTGCGGGCGAGATCAGCGAGGTCACCCTCTTCGACAACATCCCAGAAGCGCGCCTCCACCGGCGACATCCGCTCGACGCCCTCGACGACGGACGGAGCGTCCAGCCAGTAGCGCTCACGCTGGAACGCGTACGTCGGCAGATCCACCCGCCGCGCGCCACGACCGGCGAAGAACACCTCCCAGTCCACCCGGACACCGCGCGCATGCAGCTGCCCCACGGCCGTCGTGGCGGCCAGGGTCTCCGGCCGATCGCCGCGCAGCATCGGTACGAACGTCGCGTCGGGCGCGCACTCCTGCCCCAGCGCCGAGAGCGTCCCGCCGGGGCCGACCTCGACAAACGTCGCCACATCCTCGGCCACCAGCGCCTCGACGGCGTCGGCGAACCGCACCGACTCCCGTACATGCCGCACCCAGTACTCCGGCGAGGCCAACTCCTCCGCGGCAGCCCGCCGGCCCGTCAGCGTCGACACGATCGGGATCTCGGGTTCACCGCACTCGATGCCCTCGACCACCGCGCGGAAGTCGTCCAGCATCGGATCCATCAACGGCGAGTGGAACGCGTGACTCACCCGCAGCCGCGTCACCTTACGACCCGCCGCACGCCACCGCTCCGCCAGCGCGTCCACATCAGCGGCCACCCCCGAGACCACCACCGACGAGGGTCCATTCACCGCGGCGATGCCCACGGTGTCCGGCAGGTCCGGCGCGACCTCGCTCTCGGTCACCTGGATCGCCACCATCGCACCGCCCTCGGGCAGCGCCTGCATCAGCGCACCCCGCGCCGACACCACCGTGGCGGCGTCGGCCAATGACCACACACCCGCTACGTGCGCCGCGGCCAGCTCACCGATCGAGTGGCCCGCCAGTATGTCGGGCCGGACACCCCACGACTCCAGCAGACGGAACAGCGCGACCTCGACCGCGAACAGCGCCGGCTGCGTCACGCCCGTCTCGCTCAGAGCGTCGGTGTCCGCTCCGAACAGGACTTCACGCACCGCCGGGTCGAACTCACTCAGCACAGCGTCAAGAGCCTCGGCGAACACCGGGAACCGATCGAACAGTTCACGCCCCATCCCGAGCCGCTGCGACCCCTGACCCGAGAACAGGAAACCCAGCCGGTGCGGCGCCGCCTCACCCATCACAACACCCGGACCACCACGCCCCTCGGCGAGAGCGGCCAGAGCCGACCGGAACTCGGCGGGCTCCGCGGCGACGACCACCGCGCGGTGCTCCAGCGCCGCCCGGGAGAACGCCAGGGTACGGCCCACGTCCGCCACGGCCAGATCCGACGACCCGGCCACGAAGGACATGAGTCGAGCGGCCTGCTCCCGCAGTGCCTCGGGGCTCTGGGCCGACAGCAGCCACGGGACGACGGTGCCGGCAGGCAACGGCTCCGGGGCTTCCTCCCACTCCATCACGGGGGCCTGTTCGATGATGGTGTGCGCGTTGGTCCCGCTGAACCCGAACGACGACACACCGGCGCGCCACGGCCGACCGGTCTCCGGCCACGGCCGGGACTCCGCCAGCAGTTCCACCGCGCCCGCGGACCAGTCCACGTGCGGCGACGGCTCGTCCGCGTGGAGCGTCTTCGGCAGCACACCGTGGCGCATCGCGAGGACCATCTTGATCACACCGGCCACACCCGCGGCGGCCTGTGTGTGACCGATGTTGGACTTGATCGACCCGAGCCACAGCGGCCGACCCTCGGGCCGGTCCTGACCGTAGGCCGCCAGCAGCGCCTGCGCCTCGATCGGGTCACCCAGCGTCGTACCCGTACCGTGCGCCTCGACCACGTCCACCTCGGACGGCGTGAGCCCGGCGGCCGCCTGCGCGGCCCGGATCACCCGCTGCTGCGAGGGGCCGTTCGGCGCGGTCAGACCGTTCGACGCGCCGTCCTGGTTCACCGCGGAGCCACGCACGACGGCGAGCACCTGGTGCCCGTTGCGCTGGGCGTCGGACAGCCGCTCGACGAGCAGCATCCCGATGCCCTCGCCCCAGCCCGTACCGTCCGCGCCCGCCCCGAACGCCTTGCACCGGCCGTCCACGGCCAGCCCGCGCTGGCGGCTGAACTCGATGAACGCGGCGGGCGTGGACATCACCGTCACGCCACCCGCCAGCGCCAGCTCGCATTCGCCGGACCGCAGGGCCTGCACCGCCAGGTGCAGGGCGACCAATGACGACGAACACGCCGTGTCCACCGTCACGGCGGGACCTTCGAGACCGAACGTGTACGACAGCCGGCCCGAGATGACACTCGCCGCGCCGCCGGTGCCTCGGTAGCCCTCGACACTCTCCGGCGAGGCCATCATGAGCGTCGTGTAGTCCTGACCGTTGGTGCCGACGAACACGCCGGCCCGCTCGCCCCGCAACGAGTTGGGGTCGATACCGGCCCGCTCGAACGCCTCCCAGGAGGTCTCCAGCAGCAGCCGCTGCTGCGGGTCCATCGCCAGCGCCTCACGCGGCGAGATCCCGAAGAACGCCGGGTCGAAGTCCGCCACCTGGTCGAGGAAGGCGCCCATGCGACTGTACGTGGTGCCCGGGTGAGCCGGGTCCGGGTCATACAGCGCCTCCACGTCCCAGCCACGGTCGGCCGGGAATTCCGACACCGCGTCGTGGCCGGACAGGAGTACCTCCCACAAGTCCTCGGGACTCGACACACCGCCCGGGAACCGGCACGTCATCGCCACGATCGCGACCGGCTCATCCGTCACACCGGAGACGGCGACAGAAGCGGAGGCGGCGGAGGCCACGTCCACACCGGACAACTCGCCACGCAGAAACGCCGCCAGCGCGGCGGCCGTCGGATAGTCGAACACCACCGTCGCGGGCAGCGCCACACCAGTTGCCTCGCTGAGCCGGGCACGCAGTTCCACCGCCGTCAGCGAGTCGAAACCCAGCTCTCTGAACGCGCGGGTCGCGGAGAACGCGTCACCGGAGACATGACCGAGCACCGCCGCCGCCTCGTACCGGACCAGCTCGGTGAGCTGCCGCTCCTGCTCAGCCGCGTCCAGACCGGCGAGCCGCCGCGCGAGGGCAGATGTGCCCTGTTCCACCGGAACGGCCGCGAACGCGGCGCGCACCTCGGGCAGTTCACTCAGCAGCGGGCTGGGCCGCTGCGACATGAACGTACCCGCGAACCGCTCCCAGTCGACATCGGCGACGACGACATTCCCGTCACCACGCTCCAGAGCCGAGGCCAGACCCGCGATCGCGACAGCCGGAGCCATGGTGATCAGGCCCCTGCGTCGCAGCTGGGCCGCCACGTCCTGGCCGGCGTCCGCGACCATGCCGCCATCGCCCCACGGCCCCCAGGCGACGGCCGTGGCGGGCAGACCCGCCGCCCTACGGTGCTCCGCCAGGCCGTCCAGGTAGGCGTTCGCCGCGCCGTAGGCCGCCTGACCACCACTGCCCCACACACCGGCGATCGAGGAGAACAGCACGAACGCGTCCAACGGTGTGCCGGCCAGCAGTTCGTGCAAGTTCCTCGCGCCGGCGGCCTTGCTCGCCAGCACGTCGGCGAACTCGGCGAGACCTGCCGCGTCGAGGTCGGCGAGGGCGGTGGAACGCTCGATGCCCGCCGCGTGCACGACCGCGGTGAGCGACGGGACGCTCTCCAGCAGCGCCGCGACGGCTTCCCTGTCCGCCACGTCACAGACGGCGAACGTGACACGGGCGCCCAGCTCGACGAGCTCGGCCTCCAGCTCCTCGGAGCCTTCGGCGGCCCGGCCGCGACGGCTCACCAGCACGATGTGCTCGGCACCGCGCGCCGCCAGCCAGCGCGCCACGCGACCGCCCAGGGCGCCGGTGCCGCCGGTGACCAGGACCGTCCCGCGCGGCGACCAGCCCTCCCCGGAAACCTCACCCAACGGCGCGGGCACCAGCCTCCGGCCCAGGATCCCGCCGCCACGCAACGCAACCTGGTCCTCGCCGCTCGTCCCGGCGAGCACCGAAGCCAGCAGATCGCCGGTCCCTTCGTCCCACACATCGGGAACGTCGACCAGACCGCCCCAACGGCCGGGGTGCTCCAGCGCGGCGACCCGGCCCAGACCCCACAGCATCGACTGCTCGAACCCGGCGGCCATGTCACCCGCGCCCACCGACACCGCACCCGACGTCAGACACCACAACGGCGCCGACACATCCGCGTCAACCAACGCCCGCAGCAGGCCGATCGTCGCCCCGACACCCACCGGCACCGCCGAACCACCACCCGCACCGGCGAGTCCCAGCAGCGACACCACACCACTCACAGCGGGCAGACCGGCCGGCCGCTCCGCCCAGTCGACCGACTCCGGGTCCACGTGCAGAACGTGCGCGTCCGCACCGTTACGGACCAGCGCGTCACGAACCCACTCGGCACGGTCCTCACCGACTGGCGCGACCACCAGCCAGACACCGTCCAACCGCCCACTCCCGGCGGTGATCGGCCGCCAGTCCACCCGGTACCGCCACTCATCGGCGATCGACCGGTCCCGCTGCTTCCTGCGCCACGCGGACAGCCGGGGCAGCACGGCACTCAGCGGATCATCGGGCGATACATCCAGCGTGCGGGCGAGATCAGCGGGATCGCCCTCCTCCACGGCCTCCCAGAATCGTGCCTCCACCGGCGACATCCGCTCGACGCCCTCGCCGACAGCCGGCGCGTCCAGCCAGTAGCGCTCACGCTGGAACGCGTACGTCGGCAGATCCACCCGCCGCGCACCGATGCCGTCGAAGCAGGCCGCCAGGTTCACCGCGACACCGCGCACGCGCAGTTGGCCGACGGCGGTGGTCAGCGCGACGAGTTCGGGCCGGTCGCCGCGCAGGGCGGGTACGAAAACGGCCTCCGGGGCGTTGAGTTGGCCGAGACCGGAGAGCACCCCACCGGGACCGATCTCCAGGAAGACATCGACGCCCTCCTCACGAAGCGCCATGACCGCGTCGTGGAACCGTACCGACTCGCGGACATGCCGCACCCAGTACTCCGGCGAGGCCAACTCCTCGGCTGTCGCCCGCGCACCGGTCAGCGTCGACACGATCGGAATCACCGGCGCCTCGAACGACACGCCCTCCAGCACCCGGCGCAATCCGTCCAGCATCGGGTCCATCAGCGGCGAGTGGAACGCGTGGCTCACCCGCAGCCGCGTCACCTTCCGCTCCGCCTCGCGCCACCGCTCCGCGACGGCCTCGACATCGGCGGCAACGCCCGAGAGGACCACCGAGTTCGGGCCGTTCACCGCGGCGATACCGACGGTCTCCGAGAGGTCCGGCGCGACCTCGGCCTCGGACGCCTGGACCGCCACCATCGCACCACCGGACGGCAGCGCCTGCATCAGCCCGGCGCGCGCCGACACCACCTTGGCGGCATCGGCCAGCGACCAGACACCGGACACGTGCGCGGCGGCCAGTTCACCGATCGAATGCCCGGCCAGCACATCCGGCCGGGCACCCCACGACTCCAGC
Source organism: Streptomyces sp. NPDC051662 (assembly GCF_040681655.1). NCBI lineage: Bacteria > Bacillati > Actinomycetota > Actinomycetes > Kitasatosporales > Streptomycetaceae > Streptomyces > Streptomyces sp. NPDC051662. The sequence goes on along the minus strand of NZ_JBFAZD010000003.1, from coordinate 496,313 downwards.
AGACGGAACAGCGCGACCTCAACGGCGAACAACGCCGGCTGCGTCACCCCCGTCTCATTCAGCGCGTCCGCGTCCTCACCGAACAGCACCTCACGCACCGACGGATCGAACTCGCCCAGCACCGCGTCCAACGCCTCGGCGAACACCGGGAACCGCTCCGCCAGCTCACGCCCCATCCCGAGCCGCTGCGAGCCCTGACCCGAGAACAGGAAACCCAGCCGGTGCGGCGCCGCCTCACCCACCACAACACCCGGACCACCCCGCCCCTCGGCGAGAGCGGCGAGCCGGTCGATGGTGGTGGCCCGGTCCTCGGCCAGCAGCACGGCGCGGTGCTCGAACAGGGATCGGGTCGTGGCCAGCGAGAAGCCGACACCCACCGGGTCGAAGTCGGCGGAACCCGCCACGGCGGACAGGAGGCGTTCAGCCTGCGCGCGCAGCGCGTCGGAGGTCCGGGCGGACAGTGGCCACGGCGCGACGGAGGTGACCGGCGGGGCGGCGTCCACCGCGGACTCCGGATCGGGGGCGGGCGCCTCCTCCAGGATGATGTGGGCGTTCGTGCCGCTGACGCCGAAAGAGGACACACCGGCGCGGCGCGGTTCACCGGTCTCCGGCCACGGCCGCTCTTCGGTCAGCAGCGCCACGGTGCCCGCCGACCAGTCGACATGGCTGCTCGGTTCTTCGACGTGCAGGGTCTTGGGCAGCACACCGTGCCGCATCGCCATGACCATCTTGATGATGCCGCCGACACCGGCCGCCGCCTGGGCGTGGCCGATGTTCGACTTCAGCGACCCCAGCCACAACGGCCGGTCGGCGCTCCGCTCGGCGCCGTATGTCGCGATGAGGGCCCCTGCCTCGATCGGGTCGCCGAGGGTGGTTCCGGTGCCGTGTGCCTCGACCGCGTCCACCTGCGACGGAGTGAGCCGCGCGCTCGCCAGCGCCTGGGTGATCACCGTCTGCTGGGACGGTCCGTTCGGCGCGGTCAGGCCGTTGGACGCGCCGTCCTGGTTCACCGCCGAGCCGCGGATCACCGCCAGTACGGGGTGGCCGTTGCGGCGGGCGTCGGACAGCCGCTCCACCAGCAGCATCCCGACCCCTTCGCCCCAGCCCGTGCCGTCGGCGCTGTCGGAGAACGCCTTGCAGCGGCCGTCCAGGGACAGGGCGCGCTGTCTGCTGTACTCGACGAATGTGCGCGGCGTGGACATGAAAGTGGCGCCGCCCGCGAGTGCCAGTGAGCATTCCTCGCGGCGCAGCGCCACCATGGCCAGGTGCAGCGCCACTAAGGACGACGAGCACGCCGTGTCGACCGTCACCGCGGGCCCGACGAGGCCGAGCGTGTAGGCGATCCGGCCGGACGCGATGCTGCCCGCGCTGCCGTTGGCGAGGAAGCCCTCGAACCCCTCGGGCGCCTGCGGCAGCCGCGCGGCGTAGTCGTTGTACATCACGCCGGCGAACACACCGGTCCTGGTGTCCTTGGCCCGCGTCGGGTCGATGCCCGCGTGCTCGAACGCCTCCCACGATGTCTCCAGCAGCAGCCGCTGCTGCGGATCCATCGCCAGCGCCTCGCGCGGGCTGACCCCGAAGAACGCCGGGTCGAAGCCCGCGGCGCCCTGGAGGAAACCGCCGTGCCGGGTGATCGACGTGCCCGCGTGCTCCGGGTCGGGGTCGTAGAGCGCGTCGACGTCCCAGCCGCGGTCGGCGGGGAACTCCACCACGGCGTCGCCGCCGTCGGCCAGCAGCCGCCACAGGTCCTCCGGCGACTCGACACCACCGGGGTAACGGCAGCTCATCCCGATGATCGCGATGGGCTCGTTCTCCCGCTCCTCGACCTCGTGCAGGCGTCGGCGTGTGGTGCGCAGATCGGTGGTGGCCCGCTTGAGGTAGTCGCGGAGCCTGTCCTCGTTCTCCATCTGGCGTGTGCTCCTTACGGCGGTGCGGACGGGATCGACGCGGTCCGACCTGGTCACGAGGTCTCAAGTTCGTTGTCGAGGTAGCCGAAGAGTTCGTCGTCGGTGGCGGACGCGAGGTCGGACTCGACGTCCTCGACCGGGTCACCGGCCCGCGCGTCGCCCCACCTGGCGAGCAGGGCGCGCAGCCGCAGATCCACCTTTGTGGCGGTGCCGTCGTTGGTGAGGGCGAGGAGCGCGCTCTCCAGCTTGTCGAGCTGGTCGAGCACTCCGGTCTCCGGCTCGGGCTCGGTGCGCGGGAGCAGCGTGAGCAGGTGCCGGGCGATCGCGGCGGCCGACGGGTGGTCGAACACAAGTGTCGAGGGCAGCCGCAGCCCGGTGGCCGCGGTGATCCGGTTGCGCAGCTCCACCGACGTCAGCGAGTCGAACCCGAGGTCCCGCAGCGCGCGGCCGGGGTCGACCTGGGTGTCGACCGCGTGGCCGAGCACCGCCGCGACCTGTGCGCAGACCAGGTCGAGCACCGTCTGCTCGCGATCCGCGGCGGACTGGCCGGCGATGGTGTCGGCGAACGTCGCGGTGGCTACGGGGGTGGTCGCCGCCGTGACACGGCGGGCGGGGGCGCGGACCAGGCCCCGCAGCATCGGGGGCAGCGTGCCGTCCGCCGCCTGCCCGCGCAGGGCGGCGGTGTCCAGCAGGACCGGTACGAGTGCGGCGCGGTCATCGTCCACCGCGGCGTCGAAGAGCGCGAGCGCGTCCTCCGTGGGCAGTTCGAGGACGCCGGAGCGGCCGAGCCTGGCCCGGTCCCCCGCGTCGAGCCCCGCTGTCATGCCGCTCGCGGCCGCCCATATGCCCCACGCCAGCGAGACGCCGGGCAGACCGAGTGTGTGGCGGCGCCGCACGAGCGCGTCGAGCGCGGTGTTCGCTGCCGCGTAGCTCGCCTGGCCCGCGGTGCCGAGGATCCCGGCCGCCGAGGAGAACACGACGAACGCGGACAGGTCGGCGTCCCTGGTCAGTTCGTCCAGGTGCAGCAGGCCGTCGACCTTCGGGCCGAATACGTGGTCGACCCGCTCGGGCGTGAGTGACTCAAGCACGCCGTCGTCGACAACGCCCGCCGCGTGCACGACCGCGCCGAGCGGCCGGTCCAGCGAGGCCAGCAGCGCCGCCACCGAGTCGCGGTCGGCCACGTCGCAGGCCGCGACGGACACTTCGGCGCCCAGCGCCACCAGTTCGTCGTGCAGGTCCTCCGCGCCCTCGGTCGCGAGCCCCTTGCGCCCGGCCAGCACGAGGTTGCGGAAGCCCAGGTCGGCGACCAGGTGCCGGGCGACCAGCGCGCCGAGCGTGCCGAGGCCGCCGGTCACCAGGACCGGGCGGTCCGGGTCGACCGGCGCGGGCACGGTCAGCGCGACCTGGCCGGTGTTACGGGCCCGGCCGAGGTGGCGCAGCGCCTCGGGGGCGCGGCGGATGTCCCAGGCGCGTACCGGCAGGGGGCTCAGCGTGCCCGCCTCGAACAGCGCCAGCACCTCGGCCAGCACCTCGCGCAGACGGTCGGGGCCCGGCCGTGTCAGGTCGAACGTGGCGTACTCGACGCCGGGCGGCAGCTCGTCGTGTGCGCGGGCGCCGGCCTCGCTCAGCTCGATCAACCGGCCGCCGTCGGGCAGGAGTTCAAGGGAGGCGTCCGCGGTCTCCGGCGCAAGCGGGTTCAGCACCACGTGCACGCCGCGACCGCCGGTCTCTGCGGCGAACCTCGCCGCGAGGTCGGTGTCGTGCGGGGACGCCAGGTGCGAGTCGGGCACGCCCGCCGCCCGTACGGTGTCCCACTCGGCGGGGTTCTCGGTCGCGAACACCTCCGCGCCCCAGTGCCGGGCGAGCTGTACGGCCGCCATGCCGACGCCGCCCGCCGCGCCGTGGATCAGCACGGACTGGCCCCGGCGCAGACCTGCCAGGTCGTGCAGGGTGCAGTAGGCCGTGAGGAACGCCGACGGCACCGACGCGGCGTGCGCGAAGGACCACCCGGCGGGCACCGGGGCGACCAGCCGGCGGTCGGTGACCGCGAGCTGCCCGAAGCCCTTGGTGACGATGCCCAGCACGCGGTCGCCCACCGCCAGGTCGGTCACCTCCGCGCCGACCTCGGTCACCACGCCCGCGACCCCACCGGTCTGCTCGGCCGCGCCGGGGTGGGCGCCGGGGGCGATCGGCGCGTCCGGGTGGTTCAGGCCCGCCGCCCGGACGGCGATCCGCACCTCGCCGGGCGCGAGGGTCGCGAGGGCGTCGGGGTGCGGGACCAGGGCGAGGTCGTCCGGCGAGCCGCCCGGTTCCCTCCCCAGCCGCCATGGGCCGTCGGCGGGCGGGGTGAGCGGGCCGTCGGTGGTGGCACGGACGAGCCGGGGCACCGTCACCAGGCCGGCCCGCACGGCCGACTGGGGCTCGCCGGAGGCCAGCGCGGCGGGCACGGCGCGTGCGGACTCCTCGGTGTCGTCGAGGTCGATGAGCGCGAACCGGCCGGGGTTCTCGGTATGCGCCGACCGCACCAGCCCCCATACGGCGGCCTGCGCCGGGTCGGGCGCATCGGTGTCGACCCCGCCGCGGGTCACGAACACCAGGCGGGTGTGGGCGGTCCGCCCGTCGGCCAGCCAGTCCTGGGCCAGGGCCAGTGCCCAGGACACCGTCTCCCTCACCGCCTTCCCGTCCGCTTCCAGCACCTCGGACGGCCGGGGGCAGGGGGCGAGCAGATCGGTCACGCCGTCGAGTGCGCCGAAGTCGGAGACGGTCGGCGCGTCGACACCGAGGTCGTCCGTGCCGAGCACGGCGAGTGCGACCGGCCTGTCCTCGGTCCCGTCAACAGGCGCCCACTCCAACGCGAACAGGGCGTCGACGGTCCGGGAGGCGGTCCGCCGTAGCTCCACCGGTCGCATCACCAGCGACTCGACGGTCGCCACGGGCCTGCCTGTCGGGTCCGCGATGACCAGCGACATCTCATCCTGCTCCAGGGGCGACCAGCGCACCCGCAGCGCCGACGCGCCGACGGCGTGCAGCCGCACCCCCGTGAAGCTGAACGGCAGCCGGGGGCCGCCGCCGGTCTCGTCCAGCGCGCGCAGCACGGGAGCGTGCAGCGCGGCGTCGAGCAGGGCGGGGTGCACGCTGAAGCCCTCGCCACCGGTCCCGTCCGGCAGGGCGACCTCGACGTACACGTCGCTGCCGAGGCGCCAGGCCGCCCGTACCGCGCGGAACACGGGCCCGTAGTCGTAGCCGAGTTCGGTGAAGCGGTCGTAGATGTGGTCGACGTCCATCGGCGTCGCGCCCTCCGGCGGCCACGCCGCCGGCTCGGGGGTCTGTGCGTCGCCCGCCGTGAGCGTGCCGGTCGCGTGCTCGGTCCATGGCGCGTCCCGGTCGGCGTCCTCGTCACGCGAGTGCACCCGGATGCTCCGTCTGCTGTCGGTCTCCGCGCCGACCGCGACCCGCAGGACGACACCGCCGCGTTCGGGCAGGACCAGCGGGGCGTGGAGGGTCAGTTCCTCGACCGTGTCGAGATCGCAGTGGCCCGCGGCGTGCAGGGCGAGGTCGAGGAAACCCGTGCCGGGGAAGAGCACCCGGTCGCCGACACCGTGGTCGGCGAGCCACGGCTGGGTCCGGGTGGACAGCCTGCCGGTGAACACGACGCCGTCGGAGTCGGGCAGCGCGATCGCGGCGCGCAGCAGCGGGTGGTCGCCCGCGGCGACACCGAGGGCCGCTGTCGCCCCGTCGCCCGCGGGCGCGACGGCCGCGGTCAGCCAGTACCGGTCGTGCTGGAAGGCGTAGGTGGGCAGATCGACGCGCGTGCCCCGGCCGTCCAGCGCGGCGGCCAGGTCCCGCAGCGCGCCCCGGACATGGAGCTGCGCGGCGGCGAGGGTCAGCGCGTCCGGTTCCGGCCGGTCGGTGCGCAGCGTCGGCACGAACACGGCGTCGGGGGCGCTGTCCTGGCCCATCGCGGTGAGCACACTGCCGGGCCCGACCTCCACCATGGTCGTCACGCCCTGGGCGACGAGCGCCGTAACACTGTCGGCGAACCGCACGGGTTGGCGTACGTGCCGCACCCAGTAGTCGGGCGAGGCCAGTTCCTCGGCGTCGACCTGCGCGCCGGTCAGGGTGGACACGATCGGCAGCGTGGGCGGGTTGGCGGTCGTGGCCGCCACGACGCGGCGGAACCGCGCCAGCATCGGCTCCATCAGGGGCGAGTGGAACGCGTGGCTGACCCGCAGCCTGGTCACCTTGCGCCCTTGCGCCTTGAGGCGGTCGGCGAGGTCGACCACTTCGAGTTCGCTGCCGGACAGGACCAGCGAGTCCGGACCGTTGATGGCGGCGATACCGACGTACTCGGAGCACTCCGGCGCGATCTCGGCCTCGGTGGCCTGCACCGCGACCATGACGCCACCGGCGGGCAGTTCCTGCATCAGCGCGCCGCGCGCGGCGACGATCCGGCAGGCGTCGGCGAGCGAGAACACGCCCGCCACATGCGCGGCGGCCAGTTCGCCGATCGAGTGGCCGGCGAGCGCGTCGGGCCGCAGGCCCCAGGACTCCCAGAGCCGGTACAGCGCGACCTCGACGGCGAACAGCGCGGGCTGGGTGTACTCGGTGCGGTCCAGTACGGCCTGGTCGTCGCCGAAGACCACCTCGCGCAGTGGCACGGCCAGCAGCGGGTCGAGATGGGCGAACACCTCGTCGAGCGCGTCGGCGAACACGGCTTGCTCCTCGTACAGGCCCCGGCCCATGCCGATTCGCTGGGAGCCCTGGCCGGAGAACAGCACGGCGAGCCTGCCCGCGTCGGGAACGCCCCGCACCACGGCCGGGTCGTCGGCGCCCTCGGCCAACGCGTCGAGACCGGCGCGCAGTTGGGCCGTGCCGGTACCGAGCACGACCGTACGGTGGTCGAGCGCGGCCCGTCCGACGGCGAGCGTCGCGGCGATGTCCAGCGGCGACAGCTCGGGCCGCTCGTCCACGGTGGACGACAGGCGGGCGGCCTGCTCGCGCAGCGCGGCGGTGTCACGGGCGGACAGCGCCCAGGCCAGCATCCGGCCGTCGGGCTCCGCCACCGGGGGCGGGGCGACGGGTTCGGCCTGTTCGAGGATGACGTGCCCGTTGGTGCCGCTGACGCCGAACGAGGAGACGGCGGCCCGCCTCGGCCTGCCGGTCTCCGGCCACGGCCGGTGGTCGGCCAGCAGTTCCACGGCGCCGGTCGTCCAGTCCACGTGCCGGGACGGACGGTCGAGGTGCAGGGTGCGTGGCAGCACGCCGTGCCGCATCGCCAGCACCATCTTGATGACGCCGGCGATGCCGGACGCCGCCTGGGTGTGGCCGATGTTCGACTTCAGCGCCCCCAGCAGCAGCGGCTGGTCGGCGGGGCGGTCCTGACCGTAGGTGGCCAGCAGCGCCTGTGCCTCGATGGGGTCGCCGAGCCGGGTGCCCGTGCCGTGGCCCTCGACCGCGTCCACATCCGAGGCGGACAGGCCCGCGTCCGCGAGGGCCGCGCGGATGACCCGCTGCTGCGCGGGCCCGTTCGGCGCCGTCAGTCCGTTCGACGCGCCGTCCTGGTTCACCGCGGAACCCCGCACAACGGCGAGCACCTCGTGGCCGTTGGCCCGTGCGTCGGAGAGCCGTTCCAGCAGGACGAGGCCCGTGCCCTCGCCCCAGCCGACGCCGTCGGCGGCGTCGGCGAAGGGCTTGCATCGGCCGTCGGGGGCCAGACCGCCCTGGAGGCTGAACTCGGCGAAGGGCGTCGGCGTCACCATGATCGCCGTGCCGCCCGCCAGCGCCATCGAGCACTCGCCCTGCCGCAGCGCCCGCACCGCGAGGTTCAGCGCGACCAGCGAGGACGAGCACGCGGTGTCCACGGTGACGGCGGGTCCGCGCAGACCCAGCGAGTAGGCGACCCGGCCCGACACGACGCTCAGCGCGTCACCGGTCGTCCGGTAGCCGTCCATCTCGGGCGTCGCCTGCTCCAGAGTGCCCGCGTAGCCCTGCGGCGAGGCGCCGATGAACACGCCGGTGAGGCTGTCGCGCGCCGAGGACGGGGCGATGCCCGCGCGCTCGAAGGCCTCCCAGGCCAGTTCGAGCACCTGCCGCTGCTGGGGGTCCATGGCCAGCGCCTCGCGCGGCGAGATACCGAAGAAGCCCGCGTCGAACCCGCCCGCGTCAGCCACGAAGGCACCCTCCAGGGTGCGGCTGTGGCCCTGGGCCTCCGCGTCGGCCGCGTACAGCCGATCGGTGTCCCAGCCCCGGTCGTCCGGGAACGGTCCGATGGCGTCGTGCCCGTCGAGGACGAGCGACCACAGGTCCTCGGGTCCGCGCACGCCACCGGGCAGGCGGCAGCTCATCGCCACCACCGCGATCGGCTCGTCGGCGTCATGGGTCGCGGTCCGGCCAGGCGCGGCGGTTCCCCGCTCGCCGAGCACCACGGAGAGCAGATGACGGGCCAGTGCCTCCGGCGTCGGGTGGTCGAACATGACGGTCGTGGGCAGCCGCACGCCGGTGGCGGTGTTGAGACGCTTGCGTACCTCGATGGTGGTGAGGGAGTCGAAGCCCAGCTCACGGAAGGCCCGGTTCGGTGTGACGGCGTCGGGGCCGTCGTGGCCGAGCACCGCCCCCGCGTGGCCGCGGACCAGATCGAGCAGCAGCCGGTGCTGGTCGGCCTCGGTGAGCCCGGCCAGCCGGCCGGCCAGCGCCCCGCCGGAGGCCGGCTGCTCCACGTCGTCCCGCGCTGTCAGCGCGACGACTTCGGGGATCTCGCTGATCAGCGGGCGCGAGCGGGCCGCCGTGAAGCCGGGGGCGAAGCGGGCCCAGTCGATGTCGGCGACCGTCAGAGTCGTCTCACCCGCCGCGAGAGCGCTTGCGAGTGCGCCGATGGCGAGTTCCGGGCGCATGGGGCGCATGCCTCTGCGGCGCAGTTGGTCGTCCAGGCCGCCCGCGCCCATCCCCTCGCCCGCCCACATGCCCCAGGAGACCGAGGTGACGGGCAGGCCGGCGGCGTGGCGGCGCTGCGCGAGGCCGTCGAGGAAGGCGTTGGCCGCGCCGTACGCTCCCAGCTCGCCGCTGCCCCATATCGCCGACCCGGAGGAGAACAGTACGAACGCGTCCAACTCGCGCCCGGCGCACAGCTCGTCGAGGTGGGCCGCGCCCCGGGCCTTCGCGGCGAGGGCGTACGCGAGGTCCGAGGTGCCGGTCTCGGCCAGCGGGAGGGAGGGGACGGTGCCCGCCGCGTGGAAGACCGAGCGGACCGGTGTGCCGTCGGCGTCGAGCAGGGCGAACAGGTCGGCCAGTGCGGCACGGTCGGCGGCGTCGCAGGCGGCGACGGTGATCCGGGCGCCGAGCGCGGTCAGTTCGGCCTCCAGCTCGCGTGCGCCGGGCGCGTCCGGGCCGCTGCGGCTGGTCAGCACGATGTGCTCGGCGCCGTTGCCCGCCAGCCAGCGGGCGACGTGGCCGCCGATGGCGCCGGTGCCACCGGTGATCAGTACGGTGCCGCCGGCGCGCCAGGCGAGTGCCTCCGCCGGTGCGGAGGCCGGGGTCATGCGCCGCACGGACACGCCGGAGGCCCGGATCGCCAGCTGGTCCTCGTCCGTCTGCCCGGCCAGGACGGCGGCGAGCCGCGTCGCGGTTCTGGCGTCGGGGGTCACGGGGAGGTCGACGATGCCGCCCCAGCGGTCCGGGTGCTCCAGGCCGACGGCCAGCCCGAGGCCCCATGTCTGGCTCTGCGCCGGATTGGTCAGCGGGTCGGACCGCCCGACGGACACCGCGCCCGTCGTGGCCAGCCACAGCGGCGCGCCGATGCCGGCGTCGCCGAGCGCCCGTACGAGCGCCGTCGTGCCGGACAGTCCACTCGGGACGACCGGCGACGCGGGGTCGGGCCGTTCGTCCAGTGCCAGCAGGGACAGCACGCCACTGGGCACGACGCCCGCGGCGCGCAGCGACTCCACCGAGCCGTCGGTCTCCAGGACATCGGCGCCGTGGGCGCGCAGCGCGTCGACGGCCGCCGCGCGCCAGGGGTGTTCCGCCTCGTCCGGCGATCCGATCACGAACCAGGTACCGGTCAGTGTCGGCGTGTCGGCGGCGCCGAGCGGGCGCCAGGTGACCCGGTAGCGCCAGGAGTCGACGGCGGACCGCTCCTGCCTGCGGCGTCGCCAGTCGGCCAGGCTGGGCAGGACGTCGGTCAGCGGCGCGTCGACGGGCACGTCCAGTGTCGCGGCGAGTTCACCGCGCTCCACCGCGGTCCAGAACTCCTCCAGTACGGGGTCGCCGCCCGCCGTCGGGCGGGCCGTCTCGGCGAGCCAGTAGCGCTTGCGCTGGAACGGGTAGGTCGGCAGGTCCACGCCACGCCCGGCGGGCACCGCGGCGCGCCAGTCGAAGGGCAGGCCCTCCACATACGCCTCGGCGGCGGAGAGCAGGAAGCGGTCGAGGTCGCCGTCGTCGCGGCGCAGCGTGCCGATGACGACGGCCTCGCCGCCGGTCGCGTCGAGTGTCTCGCGCACCCCGTAGGTGAGCACGGGGTGCGGGCTGCACTCGACGAACACTCCGGCGCCCCAGTCGAGCAGGCCGCGGGTCGCGTCCTCGAACAGCACGGTGTTGCGCAGGTTCCGGTACCAGTAGTCCGCGTCCGCGTCCGTCCCGGTCAGCCACTCCCCCGTGACCGTGGACAACATCGGTACCCGTGCGGGCATCGGCTCGATCCCGGCCCACACGGTCGCCAACGCCTCCCGGATGGGCTCGACATGCGGCGAGTGGGACGCGTAGTCGATGGGGACCCGGCGGGCCCGGACGCCCTCGTCGCAGGACTCGATCAGCTCGTCCAGCGTGTCGATGTCGCCCGCCACGACCACCGAGCGTGGGCCGTTGACGGCGGCGATGGTGATCCGTCCGTGCCACCGCGCGACCCGCTCGCGTACGTCGTCGAGTGGCTCCGCCAGTGACACCAGGCCACTGCGTCCCGCCAGCGCCCGCAGTGCCTTGCTGCGCAGCGCGACGATCTTGGCGGCGTCTGCCAGTGACAGCGCCCCCGCGACATGGGCGGCGGCGATCTCGCCCTGGCTGTGCCCCACCACCGCGTCCGGCTCGACGCCGTAGGAGCGCCACAGCGCGGCGAGGGACACCATGACGGCGAACAGCGCGGGCTGTACGACGTCGTCCCGGTCCAGCTCGGCGCCGTCGGCCAGGACGTCCCACAGCGACCAGTCCACGTGCGGGGCGAGCGCGTCGGCGCACGCGTCGAGCGCGTCGCGGAACACCGGCGACGACTCGGCCAGCGCGGCGCCCATGCCCAGCCACTGCGAGCCCTGGCCGGGGAAGACGAACGCCACCTTGCCCAAGGGCCGCGCGACACCGACCGCCGTGCGGGCGGACGCGGCGCCTCGGGCCACCTCCGTCAGTGTGTCGGCGCCGCCCGCCACCATCACGGCCCGGTGGTCGAACACCGACCGGGACAGCAGGGCGTCCGCCACGTCGGCGGGCGCCTGCCCGGCCAGGACGGTGGCGAGTTGAGCGGCGTGGGCGCGCAGGGCGTCCTCGGTGCGCGCGGAGAACACCAGGGGGACCGGCTTCGATGTCGGCGGCGGGTCGGCCGGACTCTCGTCGGGCGCCTGCTCCAGTACGGCGTGGGCGTTGGTGCCACTGATACCGAACGAGGACACACCGGCCCGCCGGGGGCGCGCGACCTCCGGCCATGGCGTGGTCTCGGTGACCAGGGACACGGCGCCCGACGACCAGTCCACGTGCGGGGTGGGCTCGGTGATGTGCAGGCTTCTGGGCAGCTCGCCGTGGCGCAGCGCGAGCACCATCTTGATCAGGCCCGCGACGCCGGACGCCGCCTGCGTGTGGCCGATGTTCGACTTCACCGAGCCGAGCAGGAGCGGCCGGTCGGCCGGGTGCTCCCGGCCGTACGTGGCGAGCAGCGCGTCCGCCTCGATCGGGTCACCGAGCCGCGTGCCGGTGCCGTGCGCCTCGACCACGTCGACCTCGGCGGCCGGCACGCCCGCGTCGGCGAGCGCCTGCCGGATCACCTTGCGCTGCGCGGGGCCACTGGGGGCGGTGAGGCCGTTGGACGCGCCGTCCTGGTTGATCGCGGTGCCCCTGATCAGCGCGAGCACGGGGTGCCCGTTGCGCCGTGCGTCGGACAGCCGTTCGAGCAGCACCATCGTGGCGCCTTCGGCGAGACCGAACCCGTCCGCGCTCGCGGAGAACGCCTTGCACCGGCCGTCGGGGGCCAGCGCGCGCTGTCTGCTGAACTCCACGAACAGGCCCTGGGACGGCATGACCGTGACGCCGCCCGCCAGGGCGAGGGGGCACTCGCCGCGGCGCAGCGACTGCACGGCCAGGTGCAGGGCGACCAGCGACGACGAGCACGCCGTGTCGACGGAGATGGCGGGCCCACCGAGCCCGAACGAGTAGGAGAGCCTGCCGGACGCGACACTGCCGGTGTTGCCGGTGAGCAGGTAGCCCTCCAGGTCCGCGGGCGCCTCGTGCAGCCTCGGCCCGTAGTCCATGGTCATCGCGCCCACGAACACGCCCGCCCCGCTGCCCCGGAGCTCCGTCGGGTCGATGCCCGCCCGCTCCATCGCCTCCCAGGCGATCTCCATCAGCAGCCGTTGCTGGGGGTCCATCGCCAGCGCCTCGCGCGGCGAGATACCGAAGAACTCAGGGTCGAACTGGGTGGCGTCGTGCAGGAATCCGGCCTCGCGCTGGTAGTAGCCGCCGGCCCGCTCGGCGTCCTCGTCGTAGCGTCCTTCCAGGTCCCAGCCCCGGTCGGTGGGGAACGCGGTGACGCCGTCGCCGCCGGCGGACAGCAGCTCCCACAGCTCTTCGGGGCTGCGCACGCCGCCTGGCAGGCGGCAGCTCATCGCCACGACGGCGATCGGCTCGTCGTCCCCGGCCGCCGCGGCGGGAGCGATCGGCTCGTCGATCTCGGCCGGCCCGCCGAGCAGAACCCGGTTGATGAGTACGGCCAGGCCCCGGCACGTCGGATTGTCGAACACCGCCGACACGGGCAGGTTGAGCCCGGTGGCCGCGTTCACCAGATTGCGCAGCGCCACCGCGCCCGCCGAGTCGACGCCCAGCTCCAGCAGCGGCGCGTCGTCATGAGCGGAGGACTCGACGTCCCCGCCGACAACGGCGGCGACCTGCGCGCGGACCAGGTCGAGCAGGAGGCCGACCCGGTCGGGGGCGTCCGCGAGCCGCTCGGCCAGCGAGGGGGCGAGGGCGGTCGCGGGCGCCGGGTACAGCGGGTAGGCGGGCAGCGGCACCGCGCGCGCGTCCCGGCCCGCGAACACCGCCTCCCAGTCGGGGAGTGCTCCGTGCGCGTGTACTTCGGCCAGCGCGGTGACCACCTGGTCGACGCCGCCCCGTCCCCTGCGCAGTGTGCCGACGACGGCGGCCTCCACGGCGGCGGCCTCGGCGGTCTCCTGCACGGCTCTGGTGAGGACGGGGTGCGGGCTCGACTCCAGCAGCAGACGGTGCCCCGCGGCGAGCGCGGCGCGCGTGGCGCTCTCGAAGTCGGCGGTGCCGCGCATATTGCGGCACCAGTGGTCAGCGGTGAGCGCGAGCGGATCGACCCTCGTGCCCGTGGTGGCCGTGTAGATCGGCACGTCCGTCGGGCGGGGTGTGATCGGGGCGAGGTCGGTGCGCAGCATGTCGAGTACCGAGTCGACTTGGCGTCCGTGCGCCGCGAGGCGGATCGCGATACTCCTGGCTCTGACGCCGTCGGCGGCGAGCTCGGCGAGCAGTTCGCCGGCCTCGTCCTCGGTCCCGGAGACCAGGACCGAGCCGGGGGCGTGCACGGCGGCCAGGTCGAGTCCGTCGTAGCGGGTCAGCCGCTCGCGGACGTCGTCGGCTGACGCCAGCACGGACAGCATCACACCGCGTTCGAGCAGATGGACCTGCGCCCGGCTGAACAGGGCCACGGCCCGCGCGCCGTCCTCGATGGACAGTGCGCCCGCGACGGTCGCGGCCGGTATCTCGCCCATGCTGGAGCCGATCACGGCGCCGGGCCGCACGCCCCAGGACCGCCACAGCGCGGACAGGGACACCATCATCGCCCAGAGCGCGGGCTGCCCCACGTCCGGGCGGTCCAGCGACGGTGTGTCAGCCGTGCCGCGCAGCACCTCCAGCACGGGCCAGTCCACGAACGGTGTGAGGGCTTCCGCGCAGGCGTGCAGATGCTCGGCGAAGACCGGCGACGCGGTCAGCAGTTCGTCGGCCATGCCCAGCCACTGCGGCCCGTGCCCGGGGAATACGAAGGCGACGCCCTCCGCCGCGGCCCGCGCGGGATGCCCGGTCAGGAGCCCCGGCACCGGTCGGCCCTCACTGACGGCGAGCAGCTCACCGGCGAGCCGCGCGCGGTCCCCAGCGACGAACACGGCGCGCTCGGCGGGCGCGGGCCGGGTCGTGGCGCCGGATAAGCGGGATAAGGCGAGGGATAAGGCGACGTCGACGAGCGGGAGGGTCGGCTCGGCGTCGAGCAGTGTGTGCAGGTCGGCGGCCCGCGCCCGTAGCGCGTCCGCGCTGTGCGCCGACAGTGTGACCGGGACGGCGGGCCCGTCCGGCGCGGGGCGGCCGGGCCCGGGACGGCCCGAGAGCAGCGCGGCCTCGACCAGAGCGGGGACGCCGTCGGGCCACTCCTGGTCGGTTCCGAGCCGGTAGGCGAACGTCGCGGTCCGCGCGCTGTCCTCGCGGGTGAGCACGGCGAAGGCCCCGTGGGCCCCGACCAGCGCGAGGTCGCACTCACCGGACCTCAGGGCGGCGACGGCGGCGGCGACGGGGTCGTGCCCGGTCAGGCACGGGCCGACGAAGCCGAGCACCCGCGCCGTCTCGCTCGCGTCGTCCCCGCCCGCGCCGTCAACGGCCAGGTAGACACCCACGCCTGTCGGGTCGTCCGCTCCGATACCCGCGTCGTCGCAGGCCAGCCAGGCGGACTCCAGTTCGACCGTACGGTCCGCGGGCAGCGGCACACCGGTCAACCCGGCCAGTACGCCGGCATCGCGCTCCGCCCGTACCGGCGCCGCGGGCGCGGCCCCGATGACGGCGACAGCGCCGGTGTCCACTCGTTCTGATTCGCACATGGCAGCCTCTGCTCTCGTCAGTCGTCCACCAGAATCGAAACGCTTTTCTTGGCGACGCCGCCGCCATAACGGCCGCAATTCAAGCCAGCGCCTCGCGAATTGTCAACCAATGCATGGTCGGCTGCGTTGACGGATCGCGCACCTGACGGGAATGCCCATCGGGGCCGCACAGGCACATGCCGGAGCTCATGGACTCCCGGAATTTACCGAGCGAACTTCGGAAATTAACCCGGCCATCGGCGCCTCCGGAAAACGACCGGGGCGGCTCTTGCCCATGTGCCGAAACTCGTATATGTCCGAGCCGAAAGCCGATTGTATACGGCGATGGAATCAGCCCACCGACCGGATGCGTCACAGGTCACACGGAACACCTGAAATGGCGTCCCGTTCGGTCAGCCAATGGCTTCGACTTAATTAAAACTTTACGAACCCTGGGAGACCGGGCGCCGACGCCGGGAGCACCGGTGAACGCGGGCCAGGGCACGAGAGCGGGCCGGCTGGACAGCGGTGCTCGTACGGCGGCGACGAAACCCGGCCGGAACTCGATGCCTGGTCGGCCGAAAGGGAGCCCCGCCGCGAGCTGGATGGCGAAAACCACGACGGCAATGGCCTGAATGAATCCGCGCGCCCAGGAAGAACAGCGCTCGGCTGCTGGTCAGGGGGTGAGCCACGGGCTTGGGCGGGCCGGCCTCAGCAACCGGCCGGACGACTGTCACGCCACTCATCACGGCGGCCCCAGCGGTGGGCCATGACGGCGAGGTGACCGGTGGGGTGACCGGTGAGGTCATGCCGTGGGGGGCGTCTGAATAGCCGACGAAGAACCTGGAAACGCATTTCCATAACGCGCCGTTTACCGCGACGAAACGCAAGTCGAGATCGAGGTTCGCGCGAGATGGATCCACGTATCACAGGACGGCCGGAACACCGTGGGCGCAGTCAACAGCCCGACCCGATATCCACACGGAAGCCCCGAAGCGAGCGCCTGAAAGTAACCGGAACCTGTACCGCGCACTTCTGGGCATGGGGCTCGATACGGAGGGCCAAAGGAAAGGCACTGCGGGAAGCCCGATTGCACACGCGGGTGAATTCGCGCAAAGTCACCATGAATACGATGCCCTGCGGTTCCGTACCTGGTCCAGACTATCGGAATGGGCGTTGCCCGCACCAGCCTCTTCGCTTGTGGTTATGGGAAGCGAAATATCACGTCCCTACCGGTGCGCAGGACCCGCCGCCACGCGTGGCGAATACGCCTACGCATATGCCACCGCGAATGATCGAAGCCCCGCTACCTGGCATTGCTTCGCGTCGCCCGCGTCCGCGACACCTGACGCCGGCCCGTTCGACACTCCGCACACCGTGTCCAGGGAGTGAGCCTCCACGGGCGCATCGTGCCCGTTTCACCGCCCCCGGCGCTCCGTTTGCTGCCCGCTTGGGTCCGTTCCCGCTCGCCGCGGTTCATCTCGCCTGTCCGGCACACCCCATTGGGCCCACAACCCAACAACCCGCGACACCACCACGGGCGTCGTGGTCCCGTGCGGACCCGGGCGCGCCCGGTCCGGCGGCGGGACGGAATCCAGGAGGTTACGCGCCCATGCGCGCTCGTTACGTCGTTGTCACTCACTCCGAGGCGACGCACCCCGTCGTAGGGGGCGTCGATGGCTGATACGACGCGCTGTTGGGGCCCACTGGCCTCCGCGAGACGGGTTTTCCCGCCCACACGCCGCGAGGGAGCGGCTGAACACAACGAAGAGGTGGCGGGGGCCACGACGTCGGCGACGGAGAGTGCGGCGACTCCATCCGGCCATGGGCGCCATCCTGCGGCGCCCGAGTGTTCACCGGATCGTCGTGGACGCGCGGCGGCTCCCGCGCGTCTGTCGTGGCGTCCTGGAGTCGGCGGACGGTGCCGATCGGCACCCGTCCGGCTGTCGCGGTGCCCGGCAGCCCAGAGCCGGGCACCCCGGGAGCCGGGCGAGACGTTCGCCACACGTCCTAGCGGGGGCCTGTCATCCCGAAGTCCGCGATGGAGGCCCGGGCTTGTTCGACCCAGCGGGCGGCATTGCGGCGGTCATGGCGCCGTGCGTGCTCATGGAGTTCGCGCAGCGCGGCACTCACCGCAGCCGTGTCCCCGAGCACGCCGTACAGCATGACCGGTGCCGACAGTGCCCGCAGATACCGGTCGACGAGGTCACGCCGCCCGTACTCGACCACCAGGGTGCGGTAGGCCGCGATCCCCCGAGCGAAGCCGCGTACGGCCGCCGCGTCACGACCGCACATCATGGCGAACGTGCCGAGCCGGAGCGCGGCCTCCCCGCACAGTTGCTCGGCGCTCGCACCGGGATGCCTGGCGGTGAGCCAGCTGAGTTTGCCCACGAGCTGCTCAAGCAGCAGGGAGGCGTCACGTCGCGCTCCCTGGGCCCCGATGTCGAACGCCGAGCGCATGTCACCGTCGAGTGCGGCGAGTTGGGCGGGAAGACTCGCGGGCGTGATGGCGAGCAGCGAGCGCAGCTCCCGGTGCTGGCCGCTCAGCGCCTCGAACACGAAGGCGTGCACGTCGCCGCCTCTGCGGTGTACGGGCTCGGGCGAGTCGGGCAGCCACCGGGTCGTGGAGCGTGCGGCGCGGCCGAGCGCCGGATCGTCGGTGGTCAGGCCGCCGTGCTGGGACAACGTCTGCTCCAGCGCGCGCTCGGCGCCTTCGATGTCGCCGAGGCAGAGCAGCGCTGTCGCGAGCGTGCCGGTCACGCGTGAGGCTTCCGCGGCGAGGTCGCCCCGGCTCTGGGCGATCAGCGCGGAGTACTGGCCGACGGCGTCGCGCGCGGCCTCGGCCGCCTCGCCGTGCATG
The DNA here is from genome assembly GCF_040681655.1 of Streptomyces sp. NPDC051662. NCBI lineage: Bacteria > Bacillati > Actinomycetota > Actinomycetes > Kitasatosporales > Streptomycetaceae > Streptomyces > Streptomyces sp. NPDC051662. The sequence goes on along the minus strand of NZ_JBFAZD010000003.1, from coordinate 478,497 downwards.
CCGTACAGCATCCGGGAGTTGGCCCGACGCTGGGCGCTCTGTGCGAGGGTCGCCGAGGGAGCGTGGGTGCCCGGCGACCGAGTGAGCGCGGCGTGCGCGGCCTCCTGTGCGTGCAGGGCCCGTTCATACGAGCCGAGGTCGCCGTATGCCCCGGACAGGGTCTCCAGGGTCAGCACGTACAGGCCGGCCGTCCCCGGTCGTAGGGCCGGGTCGACTTCATCCGCTGTGCCGTCGGACGCGCGCAGCGAGTCGAGGGCCCGGCCGCATGCTTCCAGCGCTTCCCGCGGCCGGCCGGCGCGCCGCAGCCACACGGCCCGCGAGCGGTGGACGGCCGCCGCCTCCGGGTCGGGCACGGGCGCGTTGTCGGCGTACTCGGGCGCGGCGAGGGTCTCCAGCGCCCCGGTGAGATACCGCTCGGCCTCCTCGGGCTCATCGGCGTCCAGTGCGATGTGGGCGAGCTTGGACAGCGCGTGGACGAACCTGTGGCCCCAGGCGGCCAGTCCGTCCATTTCGGTGAGCCGGCGCCACAGGTCGAGCGAGGTGCGCGCGTGTTCCAGGCCGCGCACCGGATCCTCCAGGATCCCGATGAGATTGGCCAGGTTGTCGTGGGCCCTGGCCAGCTGGTCCGCGTCGGCGGCGTCACCTGCCAGGAGCACGGCCTGCTGGAGGTGGCGCACGGCTTCGGCGTAACTGTCGCGCGCGACATGCACCCGGCCGGCCGCCTCCTCGTCCCGGCCGCGCAGGATCAGCGCCTCGCCCAGGCGTCCGGCCAGGAGGTGGATGCCCTCGTCGCGCACCATGGCGGCAAGCACCCCTACGGCCTCGGCCGCGTGCCCCGCCGCTCCTCCTCGCGCGCGCTGGACGGCGACGGCGGCACGCAGCTCACGAGCGTGCCGGTCGGCCGGCGCGCGGTCGAGGCGCCGGTTCAGCAGTGTGTCGGCCCTCCGCCACAGCTCGTCGGCGCGTCGCTTGTCGCCGCGCGCTTCCTCGACCGCCGCGTGGTTCATCAGGGCGGGTACGACGTCGAGCGGGTCGTCGGATCCCGTGAACTCCTCGACGGAGGTCTCGTACAGTTCGACAGCCCGTGCCGTCAGGACTTCTTGACGCCGCCCGGCGCCCTGTTTGCCCCGGTCGACCAGGACGTTCGCTTCCAGCAGCAGCGCATGGCCCAGGATGTTCCGGTCGCCCGGCCCGCCCGGCAGGCTCCGTGCCAGGGCAACGGAGCGCTCGGCGGTTTCGAGGGCGGCGGCCAGGTCACCGGCGCGGCGCTGGAGGCGGCACAGAGAGCCGAGGACGACCGACAGCAGATCGAGGTGGTCGTCTGCCAGATGGCCGATGAGGTCGGCGGCCGTGCGGTAGTGCGCGAGTGCGCCGTCGCTGTCGCCGAGCGCTTCGAGGACCCGGCCGGTCTCCGCCGCGCAACGGCCGCGCGCGTACGTGGTTTCCGGGGTGTCCCGCCGCTGCCGGGGCAGGCCGTCGAGCACTCGCCGGGCCTCCCGCAGCGCGCGCAGGTCACCGAGGAACTGGGCGCGCGGGCCGCCGACGTCGAGCGGCCAGAAACCCACCGCGTCCCGCTCGTCGAGGCCCGCGGTGCGGTAGGCGTAGTGCAGCAGTGAGCGTGGGTCGCGCCATGATCCCCCGCCGGGGGCGCGCCGCTCGTACCGCTGCGTCCTCCCGCCTGACGCGGTCGAGGCCGCGGGAGGTGGTGCCACCGCGACCGGCTCACCGGTCTCCTGCTCCCCGATCCGCACGACGGCCTCGGCGATCTCGCCGAGAGGGTAGGGGCGTTCGCCGGGTTCCTTGCGGAAGCAGCGCTCCAGCAGGTCGGCCAGCGCGGGCGGTATCCGTAGCGACCTCGGGGTCAGGGGCCGTGTCCGGGCGGCGTGCAGCACCAGGCCGGCGACGGTTCCCGCGGGCCAGGTACGCTCGCCCACCAGCAGTTCCAGGACGGTCACCGCCCAGCTCCACACGTCCGCCGGGACACCGACCCGCCGCCCCTCGGCCTGTTCGGGCGACGCGTACGCGGGTGTGCCGGCGGCGGCGCCCGAGACCTGGAGGGAGACCTCGGAGCCGGGACGGGGCGGGTGCAGCTCCTGGCGCAGGATGCTGCGCATGAGCTCGCGCTCCTCGTCGCCGGTGTCCGGCACCGCGCTGATGTACTGGATCACCGCTTCGAGTTGCAGACGCTTCTCGTCACCCCAGCCGGGCGCCACGGCCAGCCCGAAGTCGGTGAGCCGTACCGTACCGACGTCGTCGACCAGCAGGTTCGCGGGCTTGACGTCCAGGTGCAGCAACCCGCTCTCGTGCGCGGCCGCGAGCCCCCAGGCGGACTGGGCCGCGGCTGACAGGACGCGACGCAGCGCGGCACGTTCACCGCCCTCGTACAGCGCCCCGGAGCGGATCCGGTCGGCCAGCGAGCCGCCGGGAACGTACTCGCTGAAGACGACGACCTCGTCGCCGAGGTTGCGGGAGAACCGGCAGGGTGCGATATGCGGGTGGGCCGACAGGTCGATCCAGCGCTGCACCTCGGCGAGGAGCCTCGCCTGGTGCGTCGGATCGGCGCTGTGCAGGCGCTTGACCGCGTACCGCTCGCCGGTACGACGCGAACGGACCAGTACGACACCGGCGAACCCGCCGCTGCCCAGCGGCCTTTCCACCGTGAACTCCGCCAGGAATGAACCGCCCGCTTCCATCTCAGCTCCCGTTGAGCGCGGCACGCAGCGCCTCGGCGGTCCGGAAGCCCCCGTCGGGTTCATCGCTGAGCGCGTGGTCGAGTACCTCGCCCAGCCCCGGCCGTAAGCTGACCCCGCGCTTGCCGATGGGCACGACGGGGCTGGTCGCGACCGCCAGCCAGGGGTCCCGGCCCGGCGGAAGATCACGGGGCAGGAAGCCGGTGAGTACGTGGTAGAGAGAGGCGGCCATGGACCACACGTCGACCTCGGGGGTCGCGTACTTGTAGTTGATGAGCTGGGCTCTCGGCATGAAGGCGGGGGTGCCCATGACCTCACCGGTGCGGGTCAGCCCGCTGAGTCCGGCGCTGTCGTATGCCTTGGCCAGACCGAAGTCGGCGAGCTTCGCCGTGGTCCGGCCGTCGGGGCCGGAAGCCAACAGGATGTTGTGGGGCTTGATGTCGCGATGGACGAAGCCGTGCTCCTGGTGAACGTGGCCGAGCCCGGCCAGCACACCGTCGAAGAGGTCCAGGGCCCGGCGTGCCGGAAGCGGTCCGTCGCGGCGCACCCGGTCGGCGAGACTGCCGCCCTCGCACAACTCCAGGACGAGGCAGCACGGTTCAGCCTCTGCCGGCGAGGCGCCGTTCTCCGCTTCGGTACGCTCCACCCCCATCACGCGCACCACGTGCGGGTGACGCAGCGCCATACAGACACGCACCTCACGGGAGAAGCGGGCCACCTCGTCGCCGGCCCCGGCGGGCGCGTGTATGACCTTGAGAGCGCGGCGCTCCCCACTCTCCCTGTGAACGGCCGCGTACACGACGCCCATGCCGCCGCGCCCCAGTTCCCCCTCCACAACCCATGCCCCGAACCGCACCCGGCATCCCTCCCCCGCGCGCCCGGCCCACCCCGGCCGCTGGTGAACTCAGACTACTCGGAGGGGACTTCGGGCACGTGGACTCGCTCCCGGCGCACTCGATCGGACGGACACCGTGGTGGGGATCATGGACACCCTGGTCGTAGGCACGCCGTCGCCCCCACAGGCGCGCGGCGTCGACCAGCAGCAGCGCCTCTCCCCGAGTGTCAGCCGATCGCGAGCTTCCCGCCGAGAGCCTCAAGGACCGTGCCGGTGATGTAGCTGGCGCGGGAGGAGACAAGGAACAGAACCGCCTCCGCGATCTCTTCGGGCTCTGCCACCCGCCCCAGTACCGCGGTCCGCCCAATCGCCTCAATCGCCTCGTCCCCCATCTCCTTCGTCCCGGGGGTATGGACAGCGCCGGGTGCCACGGCATTCACACGGACACCCTGGGCACCGAACTCGTCGGCCCACACGCGCGTGAGCAGTTCGAGCGCGGCTTTGGACGCTCCATAGGCCGCCGCGCGCCGGAGCGGCGTGGTGGCCGCCAGCGTACTGAGGCTCACGATGACGCCGCGTCCCCGTGTGGCCATCGCCGGTGCGAGCGCGCCTACCAGGAGCATCGGCGCACGCGCGTTGACAGCCATATGCGTGTCGAACATCTCGGCTGTGGTGTCCGGTGTGCCGGCGAACCGGTAGACGCCGGCGTTGTTGATCAGTACGTCCACCTCGCCTGCTTCGGCGGCAAGACGCAGCACGTCCTCAGGCTTGCTCAGATCCGCGGCGACGAACCGGGCGTTCCCGCCTGCGGCGGCGATCTCGCCGACGGTCTCGGCACCGCGCCGCTCGTCCCTCCCGTGGACGACGACCGAGGCCCCCAAGGCTGCCAGGCGAAGGGCGACGACCCGGCCGATGCCGGCGGTGGCGCCGGTGACAAGAGCGGTGGATCCGGCGAGTTCTGCGGTCATGGGAGGCTCCTGGGAGACGGGACGTACGACGTGGTGTCGGCTGTCCCTCGCATAACTGTCAGGGCGGGCCCGGAGGTACGGACGTCCGTGACCGGATAGGCCGACGGGGTGATCCCGGAGGATCCGGGACAGCTCGGACGGACCGGGGTTCGGGGAACGTCCCGCCGAGGACCGGGCGCCGTCGCACCCGGTGCCCGGCGCCGCACCGTACTCCGACCGGCCCCCTCACCCCGCCGTCGCAGCCGCCGGGTTGCCCTGGTGGGTGAAGGCGGCCCAGTGGTGCGGGTGGTGGAGGTCGGGGCGGGTGGCCTGGCGGCGGAGCAGACTGTCGAGGGTGGGCGGGAACTCGCGGTGCGGGTCGAGCATCCACAACTGGGCGGCGCGCAGGGCATCGGGCGGGGCCAGCCCGCGGGCGGTGAGGTGATGGTGGAAGACCGCCATCATCACGGAGGTCGGCCCGTCGCGCACCGCCCAGCGCGACCCCACGACATCGGCGGCGCCGCCGGTGACCAGTGCGGTGGCGAGGGTCAGCGCCTCGTCGTGATGGCGGGTGCTCAGGTCGGTCTCGCAGGCGCTGAGCACGACCAGCGGGCCCGCCGTGTCCGGTCGGCGCCCGGCGGCGCCGTCCAGGATTCCGGCCACGGTGAGCCACCCGGCGCGCCGGCCAGCGCCGGGCGGGCAGGCCAGCCAGAGCGCGGAGTCGGTGGGGCGTGGCGCGGCGACGGCATGGCAGGACAGGTGAACCAGCGACGCCGGCGACACACCGCCGGGCAGGACGGCGAGCAACTCCTCGGGCGTGCCCGCGGCGTCCCGTGCCTCGCCGGTGGTGAGGAACTCGCCGTACCGGAGCGCCTCGGGGTAGCAGGCGGTACGCAGGGCGGTTGTCTCCACCTCGGCCCACGGCAGGGTCAGTTCCGGGTCGGCGACGAGGACCTGCCGTCCGGCGGCGGGAGGCATCCGGCGCCGGACGGCCGCGGCCAGGAACTGGGCGCCGGACGGGGCGTAGCTGAGGACGGCCTCCTGGCAGGCGTACCGATGGCCGTGCTCGCCGGTACCAGGGGCGCGTGCCGCGTGCCACGGTACGACGCCGAGCGGGCCGCAGGGCACCAGCACGATCCGCGGTGGCCCGGCCAGTGGCCACGGGGCCGCCGGCCCCGGGCGTACGGCCGCGAGCACCGGTTCCATCACCGCCCGCCAGGCCCACTCGCACAGCGTGTTCAGCGCGTCCTGCCAGCGTCCCTCGCACGTGGCACGCCACGACCTGTCCGCGTCCGGGTCGGCGAGCGCCCGGGAGCGTTCCGCCGCGGCGTCGAGGTACCGCTCCAGCGGCGCGCTGCCCGGGGCCATCAGCTCGGGCAGGGGAAGTGTGATCGGGCCGGCTCCCGGGCGCAGGATCAGCGCGCGGCCGGGGAACGAACCGTCGGCGAGGGGCATGCCGGGTACCAGATAGACCAACGCGTCGGTGCCCGTGGCAGCGAGGCCGGCGGTCAACCCGGTCATATCCGTCGCGCCCACCAACTGCCGTATGCCCGGGCCTTCCTGAGCATCGAGGCGGGCGCCCAGCACGGTCAGCACCTTGCGCCGCAGACCGCTGGGTATCGGCGAACCCGCGGCCGGCGGCGGCGATGTGTCCTCGGCCGGCAAGGGCGGCGGTACGTCGTCGGCCTCGGGCCTGAGCAGATCGCTGGGAACCTGAGCACGCCACTGCCGGGCAAGTTCGGGGTGGCCGACGGCGTCGAGGATCTCGGGGATGCCCCGGGAGGCGGCAGCGGCCTGAAGCACCAGGGCTCGCCCCCTCTCCAGATCGGCCACCGCGTCGGCCGGCCGCTGGGTGAGGAAGGCGACGAACGCCAGCCGACGCGACAGTACGGCACCTCTGATGCTCGCCGACAGCCCGTGGTCGGCACCGGCCTGGAGCAGGACGTCGGCGGCCAGCTCGCCCAGCGCCTCGCGGGTCACCTCCACGAACGCTCTTCTGTCCGCACCCACATGCGGGCCGCCCCGCGCGGCGCGCCTCATGTGGGCCTCTGCGAGCTTGGTCAGAACATCCACGCGGTGCGCTCTGCCACGCCCCTCGGCGAGCAGCGCGCGGGCCCGGGTCAGCTCGGTGATGGCCTCGTCCAGCAGCGCCGGGGGTTCCTCGCCGCGCATCACGGCGAGGAGTTGCCGCAGGCCGAGCGCGGCGCGCCGGTCGTACTCCTGATCGTGGTACATCTCCGGTTCATCGAGGTCCCGCCGCAACTCGCCGATCGCGCGATGCGGCACATCCGGCTCGGAGTCCGAAGGCTCGGCGCCTGCCGGCTCAGGGGTGTACTCCCCCGTCCTGGCCGCCGCGAGCCCCAGCCCGGTGGATTGCCGTGCGTGCGCGCTCAGTTCGTCGAGCCGGCTCAACCGTTCCGCCAACTCCTCGCGCCAACTGCTCTCCGGCGGCAGGGCGGCGTACCGGCCGCGGAGCTCTTCGCTCAGACCTGGCAGCGCTTCGTGGTCTTCGGTGCGCTCCGCGTGGTCCAGCTCGCGATCGGCGGCGGAGAGCGCGAGACTGAAGACGAACGGCGCGTCGGGTGGCACCGAGCCATCGCGTTCCAGGGCCGCGCGCAGGCGCCGCAGGGTGACCAGGGAGACATCGGCGTCGTGGAAGCTGCCTCCGAGCGCGGCGGCCCTTTCCAGGATCTCGCACAGATCCGCTTGCAGGGCCAGGGCCCACCAGGAGCCGGCGGGGGCCGCGTCGACCACCTCCCTCAGCAGGGCGGCGGCGTCCTCCAGATAGCCCAGATCACCGGTCCAGTTGGCCAACAGCCGATCGAAGCCGGCCGCCAGGCGCCGCTCGCGAATGCCGATATGGGCGACGAGGTCCCGCCCTTGGCCGTTGAGATGGGGGATCAGACCCGGGTCCACGGTGAGGCCGATCGGCCAGTCCTCGAAGCGGTCGCGGCCGTCGCCGTCCCGTTCCGGCGTGGGCCGCTCCACAGTGGTGAAGTCGACCGGTCCCGGCGCCAGGGAGTGCAACGCGACCAGAAGGTAGGCGTGGAGCCTGGCGACCCGGCCCCGCTCGGGTGCGTCCGGCCGCAACGCGCGGAGGGCGCTCAGTGCCAGGTCGGCGGCGCGGCGGACACCATCGGCGCCCCCTCCCTTGCCGGCAGCCGCCTGGCGCAGCAGGAGTTCGGCTTCCGGGTCCAGTCCCAGTTCGTCGGGCGAGTCGCCGTCGGACCTGGACTCCAACGTGACAACCAGCCAGACGAGTACGCGGGTGAACTGCGGCGTGCTGCGCGAGCCGGCCAGGGCCACCAGGCCGCGAACGGCATCGAGCAGAGCGTTCTCGGGGGCTTGGACGCCATGGGACGCATGGGATGCGTGGGACGTATCGGGTTCATGGGGTTCATGGGGTTCATCGTGGTTCTCAGCACGGTCGGGTACGGCCGTTCCCGTCGTCGAAGCCCCAGGGACGAGCATCTGCTCGATGTCCCGTTTGATGTTCGCCGTCCGCTGGTGGAACTCCTGGTCGAGCTGGGCCTCGGCGAGACGGTCGACCACCTCCTTGGCCTCGGTGAGGTCCTGACGCAACGTCTCCGTCACCACCCGTGCGTCGGCCGCGGCGAGCAGTGCGCCCAGAAGAGCCGTGGGGGTGCCGTCGGAGCGGGGCACGACCCAGGGCGCGAGCAGGAAGAGCAGCATCATGCGGGCCTCCACCACGAGCAGATCGGTGAGCGGCCCGTTACGGTCCGCCCACCGCAGGCGCCGTAGCGCCTCCGCCCGCTGCTCGGAATCGAACGACGCGCTCTGGCGTCTGTTCAGACACCACCCGCCGAGCAGGATGCCCAGGTGCACGAAGACGAGGGAGAAATCCTCTCGGTTCTCCGCCAACTCGACCTCGAAAGCGGCCAGTCGGTCGATCGCCGACCTCAACTCCTCGTCGGCGGGGCTCGAAACCCCCGTGTCGCCCAGCAGTCGCCGCGCCTGGAGAACGACATCGGTCGCCTCCTTCCACAGCTCCGCCACCCTTCCGTCGGCGGCGTCCCGTCCAGCCTCGCCGGCCATCGACTCCCCCGTCGTCGCACCTGCCCCGTCCCCGTATCGCCGAGGATTTCGATGGTTCCCGGCAATGCGAACCAACCACTATACGGGGGCAGTTGTCCCCTATCCGAACGATCCGGAGATCCCGGCCCGCCGACGGGAGCCGACCTCCGTGCCCGTGACGCCACCGACTCCGCCGACGTCTATGGCGCGGGCTTCGAGGTGACCACCCATCCGTGAGCCGGATCGCGGGAGAACAAGCGCGCGAACGCGCCGCCCGACAGCGTCAGTTCGTCCCAGGTTCCCTCCTCCACGATCCGTCCTTCCGAAAGCACCGCGATACGGTCCGCCCTGCGGACGGTGGCGGGGCGGTGGGCGATCACGAGCGTCGTGCGGTCGGCGGAGACCCGGGCGAGGGCCCCGGCGAGTTCCGCGTCGCCCCGGTGGTCGAGATGTGCCGTGGTCTCGTCGAGTACCAGCACCCGAGGGTCGCTCAACAGCGCTCTGGCCAGGGTCACCCGGGCCCGCTGGCCGCCTGAAAGGGTGGCCCCCCGTTCGCCGACCGCCGTGCCGAGCCCCTCGGGGAGGGCGTCGACGATGGAATCGACGCCGCAGACACGGATCACGGTACGCAGTCGCTCGGGGGTGGCGTCGGGGGCTGCGAGAAGCAGATTCTCGGCGAGCGTGCCGTGGAAGAGCGGGGCCTCCTGTCCGACGACGGCGATCGCGGCTCGCAAGTCCCGTTCGGGCAGATCCCTCAGGTCGGCGGGTTCGGCACCGGCTTCCGGCACCAACTCGACACACCCCTCCTCGGGGTCCCAGTAGCGGGCCAGCAGGTGTGCGCAGGTCGTCTTGCCCGCGCCCGACGCTCCGACGAGAGCCACGGTCTCCCCCGGCCGGACCGTCAGGTCAAGACCGTCGAGAACGGCCTCGGCACCGTAACCGAACCGGACGCCGCGCAGCCGTACCCCGAGCGGTCCGGCCGGCAGGGGGCGGGCAGTCGCCGGTTCCGGTGCGCCTGCCGGTACGTGGAGTACCGCACGGACCCGGACGGCCGCGGCACGCAGGCTGCCCGCCTGGCCCAGCGATGCCGCGGAGTCGGCGACCGGTGCCAGGGCCCCCAGGGCCAGGGCCATCGCGGCCGGGGCCCAGGCTCCGCCGAGCCGGCCTTCGGCGACCGCGTGCGCCGTCGCGCCGACCACACCGATCAGCGCGCCGACGATCAGCAGATCGCGGACGGCCCCCGCGCCGGCTTCCCAGGACTGCTCGGCCCGCTGTTCCCTGGCCAGCCGGCGACCGTGGGAACGCAGCCGGGCCCGTCTGCGGTTCAGGGCCCCGGCCATCAGCAGTTCACGCAGGCCGTCGACGGTCTCGACCGTCTCCGCGGAGAGTTCGGCCAGCGCGGCCCGGGTGCGGGCCCCTCGCGCGGCGCGGCCACGTCCGTCCAGGACGGGCGCCCAGACGAGCAGCAGCGCGACCGGCAGTACGGCGGCGAGCAGCCAGGGTTCGAGAGTGCCGAGCACCACCGCGGCCGAACCGAAGACCACTCCGGAGGCGAGGAGTTGGGCGACGGCGTGGGCGTAGAAGAACTCCAGCGCCTCCACGTCCCCGAGTGCGGTCGCGGCGAGGTCGCCGCTGCGGCGCCCCGCGATGCGGGCGGGCGCGCTGCGGGCCAGCCCGTCGAAGATCCGTACCCGCAGTTCGGCGAGGACCCGGTAGGCGAGGTCGTGCGAGAGGTCCATCTCCCGCCAGGTGGACACTCCTCTGACCAGGACGAGCACGATGAGCGCGGTGACCGTGGCGGCGGACGGCGGACGGTGCTCGATCACCGCCGTACCCACGGCGTACGCGCCGAGGGTGACCAGAGCCGCCAGCGCGGCCTGGTCGATCAGGGCGGCCAGACAGGTACGCACCACCATGGCGCGGTGCGCGCCGAGAACGGGCAGCAGGGAGCGCAGGGCACCCGGCCGCTCTTCGGCGTTCCCGGCCGGGACTTCGCGGGGTTCGCCCGTTCGCTGCTGGGTCGGCTTCATGCGGCCTGCTCCTCCGGGGCGGCGCTGTCGCCCGCGGCGACGAGCGTGGCGTACACGCCACCGTCCGCCAGCAGGCTCGGGTGATCGCCGGCCGCTTCGACGCGGCCGGCGTCGAGGACGACGATGTGGTCGGCGTGGCGTACGGCGTCGAGCCGGTGGGCGACGACGAGGCAGGTGCGCCCATGGCTCGCCGCCAGCAGTTCCCGCACGATCCGGGCCTCGCCGCGTTCGTCCACCGCGCTGGTCGCCTCGTCGAGGACCAGGACCGGTGCGTCGGCGAGCAACGCCCGGGCGAGCGCGAGGCGTTGGCGCTGCCCGCCGGAGAGCGTGGCACCGCGTTCGCCGACGAGAGTGGCATAACCGTCGGGCAGGCGGGCGATCTCGTCGTGGATGCCCGCCGTGCGTGCCGCCTCGCGCAGTTCGGCGTCCGTCGCGGAGGGCCGGGCCAGGCGCAGGTTGTCCGCGACGGTGCTGTGGAACAGGTAGGTCTCCTGCGACACCACCGCGACGCCCCGGCGCAGTGAGTCGAGCGCGTACGCGGTGGTGTCCGTCCCGCCGACGGTGATGTGGCCGCTGTCGGGGTCGCGGTGACGCAGCAGCAGGCTCAGGAGGGTCGATTTCCCGGCTCCGGAAGGCCCCACGATGGCCGTGGTGCGTCCGGCGGCGGCGGTGAAGGTCACCGCGCTCAGGGCGGGAAGATCCGCACCCGGGTGGGTGAAGCTCACATCCTGGAAGATGATTTCCGGGGCCGTGTCCCACTCCGGGGAAGCCGTGCCGCGGTCGGCCACCCCGCCCTCGGCGGTGCGCAGCGCGGCGATGCCGTCGGCCGCGGAGACCCCGAGATAGCCCGCGTGCCATTCGCGGGAGAGATCACGGACCGGGCGGAAGCACTCCGACGCCAGCATCAGCAGAAGGTACGTTCCGACGTCGGTGGTGCGCCCGGTGGTCGCGGAGGCGCACGCGACCAGGACCGCCGCCGCTGTTCCGCCCTGGACCGCCAGATCGGTGAGACCGGTGTCGACCAGCGAGACACGCAGCTTGGCCACGGTGGCACGGTGCAGCGCCGCCGAACGCCGCTCCAGCCGTTCCCGGGTGCGGCCCACGGCTCCGGTGGCACGCAGCGTCGCCATTCCCTGCGACGCCTCCAGATAGTCGGCCGCCAGGGCCTCGTAGGTGTCCCAGTGTTCCTTGCCGCGACGCGCCAGGAGCCGGTCCCACCCGCGCGGCCCGAACAACGCGAGCAGCAGGGCGGGCCCCAGGGCAGGAACGGCGCCAGGCTCCACCCGGGCGACGACAGCGAGCAGCGCGAGTGGCACGGTACAGGTGATGAGCAACTGCGGGAGATAGCGCGATACATAGGCGTCCACGCCCTCCACACCGTCGACGACGGTCGCCCGGACCGCTCCTGCCCGGGCGCCGGTGAACGCGGTGGGCCCCAGTTGTCCGAGGTGTCTCAGCAGCTCGTCGCGGAGCCGGACCCGGACGGCGGCTCCCGCCCGCACCGCCGTCAGTCGTTGTGTCCTGCCCAGCGCGGCGCGCGCCAGGACGACGGCGAACACCGCGCCGAGCAGCGGAGGGAGTCCGCTCAGTTCGCCCCGGGCGATCCGGGAGAGCACGACCGCGAGCAGTACGGCCTGTGCGAGGTGGGTGAGCGTGACCACGGCGAGCAGGGCGGTCGCGACCGCCAGTGGCCGGGCCGCGCCGCGCGCGGCCCGCAGGAGTTCCGGGTGGAGCATCATGGGCGTTCTTCCTCGCGGGACGGAGAGGTCGGGGCGGGTGGGCCGCCGAGGGCGAGACCGTGCACGATCCAGTCGCGTTCGGGGGTCTCGCCGAGCGCGGCGCCGAGGTCGGCCTGTTGCCAGGAGCCGATGGGCCGTGACGGGAGTCCTGCCGCCGCGGCGTGGGCGTGAGCCATTCCGGCGGCGTATCCGGCGGCGAGGTGGTCGGGACCGACCCGGGCGGCGGGGGCGTCGGAGGGACAGCCGTGGGCCAGCAGTACGGCGCCCGCTTCGGCGATCCAGCGCTGTCCGGCGGCCCAGTGGGCGAGGGTGGGCCGTGCCTCTCCCGTGGCCAGGACACGCAGCGCCGGCGCGGGTCGTACGGCAGACGTGGGTCGCGAGGGGTACGGGGCGGCGAGGGTGAGCAGCGCGGGCGCGGGGCCGCCGACGGCCGCGCTCCACGGCGGTCCGCCCGGCCACGCGGCGACGGCCGTGGTGAGGATCCGGGCCAGCGGGTCCTCGGGAGGAGGCCGCGTGAGATCCGCCGGGTCGGCGCTCCGGCGCTCCCGCAGCACACTGTCCGTGACGGGCGCGGGTCGCCGGGCGGTGTGCCAGGTGGCCCCGGTCTGTTCACCGGCGCCGAGGATCTCCAGCAGATACCGGGTCTCGGCGAGCGCGACGGGCGGCACGACCTCGGTGCCGGGCCGGGGTACGGGGGCGCCCGCGAGCGGGAGCGAGGTCCAGGCGGACAGCGGGTCGTCCGAGTGGCCGGTCTCCCGGAGGGTGAACCGGACGGCGGCGAGCGGCTGTTCGGGTTCGGTGCCGGGCCAGAGGGTCTTCCAGTCGCCCGCGCGCGGAAGTCCGGCCGCTGCGGAGAGGGTGGCACCGTCCGCGTCCAGACAGACCGTCGGATCGGTTCCTTCCGCTGCCAGTACCAGCGCGGCGGCGGCGTGTCCGGCGTCCAGAAGGAGCAGGGGCCAGGCGCGGTGGCCGTAGTGGGTGACGGTGTTCCCGGCGGTGACCGTGAGTACGGCGATCGCTCCCGGCTGCGCGTCGGCCGGGGCCGGGCCGCGGCGGTGGACCCGGTGGGCGTGCGGATCGTAGACATACCGTCCGGGCGGCGGCGAGCAGCCCGCGCCGAGCAGCAGATGGACCCGGACCGGGTGCAGGGCGCCCGCCGAGGGGACGGGGCGACGTCGGCCCGTCGTGCCGACCGGCACCGCGAGCGACAGCCGCAGCAGGCGGTCCAGGTCGACCCGTTCGCCGCCCGGGGAGGCCTTTCCGCGGCCGCCGTACCGCCCGGGGCTTTCCGGCCCGCCCGGCCGCCCGAGGGGGAACGATTCACCGGCCCAGGGGAAGGATCGGTACGGTGCGTGGGCCGCCCGCGCGGGCACATGGGCGGACCTGGCGTGCGCGAGAGCATGCCTCTGTGCCTGTTCGGCGGCGGATACGGACGTGCGGGTCATGGACGGGGGCCTTCACATGTGGGGTGGCGGAGCGAGCGTGAAGTCCGCGGGCACGGCCGGTGGTTGGGCCCGCCAGCCCCGGCCGAGCGCGGCCTCGGCGAAGCGGGGGCAGCCGAAGTAGCCGAAGGCGGCGGGGGCGTTGGGGATCAGGCCGGAGACCAGGACGCGGGCCACGCGCAGGGAGGTCTCGGCGACGTCCTCGGTGGTCAGGTCGAAGGTGATCACGCGGTGTCCCCCGGCGGCGAGGGCGGCGTCCAGCGCCCGCCGGCTGCCGTGGGAGACCTCGGTGACAGGGATGGTGCCGAGGGCGGGTTCGGTGAAGCGGCGCGCCAGGGGGGCCATCCGGTCGTCCAGCCAGACCTGCACATGGGCGCCGAGGTCGCGTACGTCGGCGAACTGCGTTCCGCAGTCGTCGAGATAGCGCCGGTCGGCCCGGTGGTCGAGGTAGAGGCCGCGGGCGAGCATGCCGGCCTCCACGGCCCGGAACACCCAGCCGTCGGCGTCCACCGCGCCCTGGGTGAACACCCAGGTGTGCACGGCCTCCAGGACCGCCTTGCGGGCCGCTTCCGCCGGGTCGTAGCGGCAGGCGAATCCAGCCGCGTGGAGGGACCGCCGGGGATCATGGACCAGGGCCGCCACGCAGGGGGCGAACTCGGAGGGCATCTCGACGAGGTGGACCACCAGGTCCGCGCCCGCCAGGTCCTCGGTGAGGCCGGGCACGGTCGCCGGGTCGATGCCACGGGTGGGGCCGTCGAGATGCCACCACAGCTCCAGGGCGTCACGCTCCACGACTTCGAGGAGACCGCGCTCGACGGCGTCGTCGTACCCCTGCCCGGTGGCTATCCCCGCGTAATTGAGGTGATGGGTACGCGGGAGGGAACGCAGCGCGCCCTGACGCCAGTTGAGATGGGTCAGCGCCACGGGCGCCCAGCACTCCCGCCCGTCCTCGGTGCCCGGCGTCCACAGCGCGGGGGTTCCCGGCCGGAGTTCGGCGTACGGGAATCCCTGGCGTGCGTACTGCCAGGAGGCGTACGAGGGCAGTTCTCCCGGCCCGTACAGCCGCAGCCCCTCGGCCGCCAGTTGGGCGGCGGTGGCCCGCCGGGGCGCCTTCGGGTGGCCCGGCGGCGGAAGGCGGTTTCCGCAGTAGCGCTCCACGGCCTCGGCGATGGCGGCGATCCGGGCCCCGCCGGGGTCGCCGAACGTGGTGCCGAGCGAGACCCGGTCGGCCGGCCAGGCGCCGAGCCGGCGGGCGTCCGCGACGCTGGCGGTCATGGCGATGTAGCGCGGCGGCGCGCCGTCCGGGTGCTCGACGGGTGCCACGTCACGGATCAGCCCGCAGACGGGATCGACAAGAGCTTCGATCGGCAGAACGGTGTTCAACGGCGGGACGCTGCTCAACGGCATATCTCCGGTACGGGCTCGACGTGGTGACGTCGGGCGGTGACGGGCAGGACGAGGGCGCCGCCCCCGGTCAGTACGGTTCTGCGGGACGGTGCGAGGCGGGTGGCCGTCACCGGGTTCTCGCCGGTGTGCGGATTGCGCGCGTGGGCGGGGAAGTGGTGTCCGGCGATCTCGACCCGGAGTCTGGTCCCGGCGTCGAGCCGGCGGCCCAGGGTGCCGAGCGGCACGGTGATGTCCGCGGTTTCGCCCGGCGGGTCGGTGCGCCGGACGATGCCGAAGGCGAGTGGTTCCGCGTGGCCGGAGGGGTCCAGAGCGGTGACCCGGACCGCCCAGTCGGCGCACGGCCCGTCGGTGACGCCTCTGACTCTGGCCTCGGCGTGCCCGGCCAGATCGAGCGGGCGGGGCAGCGGCGGTGAGAGCAGCACACAGCGGTCGGCGTCGTCACCGTCCACCGGGACTACGAGATCGTCGGAGCGCACGGGCCGGGCCGGGTCGGCGGTGAACTCCGCGCCGTGCAGCAGCCGCAGGCCCGTGGGGGTACCGAAGGCCCAGACGGTGGGCCGGATGGATGCCGCGTCCCTGATCCCGCTCGGCTCCGTTCCCTCGCCGTGCGGACGTTGCGCTGTCCTGGGCGGAGGCGTTGTGCGGTCCGTCCCCGGCCGGCCGGTGCCCGTCGGCACCCGCCGCCGGACCGCGTCCGCCGTTCCGGGAGACCGCCCGTCGTCCGGTCCTGGTGCGCGGTACCACCGGCCGCTGTCACCGAGCGCGATGACGCCGTGCCGAGTGGGCTCCAGCCGGCCCGCGAGGGCCGCCTTCGACCACCGTACGTACAGCGCGCCGAGGTTGATCCGGCCGCGTGCGGCCGGTGCCGCCCCGGCGGTGAGACGGTGGCCCCACGGTCCGAGCAGAAGTCGGGACGGGCCGCCCCAGCCCCGCCACAGCGCCAGGGTGTCCTCGGCGAACGGGTCGCGGGTGCCGCCGACCGCGAGGAGGGGCAGCCGGGCGGTCGCCCCGTACAGGACCAGCCTGCCGCGCCGGCAGTCGTCCCATACCCGGGCCCATGAGGGGAGTTCACGCGCCAGCCGGTCCCCCAGTGCGACGACCGGGAGGTGTTCCAGCAGCCGGGGGTCGCCGGCCAGGGCCGTCTCCAGCGCGTCGGGGTCGGAGTCGGGCCGGTCGCCGTGCGCCGCCCACCATCCGGCCCGGGCCCGGAGCCGCTCGGGTCCGGTGGCCTCGCGGGCCGTCTCGGCGAGGCCGAGGGCGGGCACGGCGGCGATCACGGCGTCCGGCGTACCGTCGCCGTCATTGGCCACGGCGGTGACGAGCGCGCAGTAGGCGGCGTACGAGGCTCCCGCCGCGACCACCCTGCCGTCGCTCCACGTGTGGCCGCGCACCCAGGACATGGTCGCCGCGCCGTCCGCCTCCTCATGGCTCCGGTACGGATGCCACTCCCCTTCCGAGCCATGCCGGCCCCGTACGTCCTGGGCGACGGCGGCGAAGCCGTGCGCCGCCCAGCCGTGCAGCTCGGCGCGGTGGGCGGTACGGCCGTAGGGGGTCCTGATCACCACGGTGGGGTGCGGCCCGGATGATCGCGGCAGGCACAGATCGGTGGCCAGCCGGACGCCGTCAGGCGCGGTGACGTGATGAGTCCGGGCGGTCATGGCCGGGTGCCCACCGGCTCGGCGGGGGCGGGCAGCGGGGCGACCCGGGGAACGGGCAGGACGGGATGGTCGGTGACCGTCAGATCCCTCAGGTCCACCCGCCGCAGTCTGCGGCGAGCGGGCAGCGCGGAGGCGCGATGCTGCTCTCCGGCCGCCCAGGCGACGAGGTCGGCGGTGAGCAGTGAGGCGATGAGCGCGGCGGACGCCTCGGTGGGGTGCGGGCCGGTGTCGGGGGTGCGGTGGCCGGCCCAGTAGGCGGCGAGTTCGCGGTGTGCGGGGGTCGCGGCGAGCCTGCGCAGGCGTACGTGGGCGGAGGTGACGTCCCCGGGGGCCGAGGCGACCGGTTCGATCCACATGTGGGCGCCCTCGCGGTGGCAGCGCAGCCAGCCGACGCGGACTTCGGGCAGCCGGTCGGCCTTGTCCCACAGTCCTTCGGGAACGGGCGAGTCGAGGCACCAGACCACCGCGGTCGGGTCGTCGGGCGCGTGGCCCTCCACGAGTTCGGTCACCCGCTTCGGTTCCACCGCCCGGGGTTCGGCGCCCTCGGCGGCGGCGAAGCGTGCGAGCGGCGCGGTGAGATCCGTGTCGCCCAGGAGGAGCACCGCGCGTCCGCGCAGGGGGCCCGGCCGGGGGCCCGCGGTCGCCGGAACGGCGTAGCCGGCCTCCTCGAACGCCCTGACGAGCGGGGCGAGTTCGTCGTTCGCGTGCGCCTCCGCAGCCTTCCCTCCCGATCCCGATCCCGATCCCGATCGCGCTCCCGATCCCGATCCCGTGACCAGCCGGTGCGTCAGTGCCTCGCCGTCGGCGCGACCGGTGTCGATGCGCAGGAACTCCCCGTCCGCGGTGCGGAGCGCCAGTCCGCCGCCGGGGACGTTGACGATCCCGGTGCCGGGAGCGAGTCGACTGGGGTGCACGGAAACCTCCGGATAGTGGTCGTTGTCAGGGCCACGAACGGGACGGGCCCGCCCGTATCACAGCCGGGCGGGCCCGTCGCGCGTCCTGCCTGCCTGCTGTTGCCGGCAGGAGTCGTTCTACTTCTCAGCCGCGGTGTCGGCCTCGACGGCGTCGTCGAAGGGGTTCTCGACGAGGGCGTTCGAGTGGGTGGCGGAGAGGTGGGCGAGCTGGCCCTGGTCGGCGATCGGGCTGAACACCTTGTCGCGCTCCATGAGTTGATGCCTCCATCTGATTCGGTTGACGGTTACGGCTGTCGTTCGCGCCGTGCCACAGACATTAATGAATATGATTTTCATTCCGCAATAGTTTTCGAGGCTCGACAGGGTGATCTGGGTAACAGACCGGCCAGCCGCCCTCGGTATCCGGCTCCACCCGGCCCTGGACACCCAGTACTTCGGCCAGCAGTCGGGGCGTGACCACCTCCCGCGGCGTTCCGTCGGCGGCCACCCGGCCGTCGCGCAACGCCACGATCCGCTCCGCGAAGCGGGCGGCGTGGTTGAGGTCATGAAGCACCATCACCACCGTCAGCCCATGCTCCTCGCGCAGCCGCACCACCGTCTGGAGCACCTCCAGCTGGTGCCGCAGATCCAGATACGTGGTCGGCTCGTCGAGAAAGAGCACCCGGGTGTCCTGGGCCAACGCCATCGCCAGCCGAACGCGTTGGCGCTCACCCCCGGACAGCGCGTCCACCCGGCGGTCCGCCCACGCGGTGACACCGACGTCCGCGAGCGCCCGGGCACTCACCTCGTCGTCCCCGTCCCGGAGCATGCCGAGCGGCCCCCGGGCGGCGTACCGCCCTTGCCGCACCAACTGGCGTACGGTCAGCCCCGGTACGGCCGGGGCGGATTGATGCAGCAGTGCGACACGGCGGGCGGCGGCCCTTCTGGTCAGCCCGGACACCTCGTCCCCCGCCAGCAGTACGCGGCCCCCGCTCGGGGCGAGCAGCCCGGCGGCCAGCTTCAGGAAGGTGCTCTTGCCGCAGCCGTTCAGCCCGATCAGGGCCACCAGCTCGCCGGCCCCGATGCGCAGGTCGACACCGCGCAGGACGTCGCACTCCGGATACCCGAAGCGGAGGCCCTCCGCCCGTACGGCACCCGAATCCACCGTGGTCATATCGCCCTCTCTCCCACCCGCGCCACGCGTCCCTCGCGGGGAATCGCGTCGGCCGTTCATCGCTCATCCGTATGTCGGCGGGCCACGATGAGCAGCAGCCCCGCGCCCACACATGTGGTCAGCGCGCCCACCGGGACCGTGAGGCGGTCCGTGTCGAGCGCCCAGGCCAGCCACCGGGACAGCAGCTGCGCGCCGGCGTCGGCCCCGCACACCACGACCGCCCCGAGCAGCCCCGCGCCCGGGAGCGCGACGCGCAGCTCGGCGCCGAAGAGCGCCAGCGCCAGATGCGGCACCAGTAGCCCGACGAACCCGAGCGCGCCCACCGCGGAGACGGCGCCGGCCGTCAGCGCCACCGCGCACACCAGGGCCGCTGCCCGGGCCCGGCGGGTGTCGAGCCCGACCGCCGCAGCCTGTTCGTCGCCGCAGCGCAGCAGTGTCAGCGGTCCGGCGAGCGGCCAGGCCACCGCCGCCCACACCAGGGCCCAGGGCCACAGCAGCTGCCAGTGCTGCCAGACCCGCCCCTCCGTGGAGCCGATCAGCCACTGGACGACACTGCCCAGCTCCCCGGGCGCCACCAGCAGCACCATGGCGGTGAACCCGGCGAGCACCGCCGACACGAGTACGCCGTACACCGCGGTCTGCTCCGGATCGCCCCTCTCCCGTCCGGCGAGCAGCCAGAGCACTCCCGCCCCTGCGAAGCCGCCGAGACACGCCGCCACGACCACCGCCGCGGGAGACTCCCAGCCGGCGAGGCCGAGCCCGGTGGCGGTCACGGCGCCGAGCACCGCGCCCGGGGTGACACCGGTGACCTCGGGCCCGGCCAGCGGATTGCGCAGGGCCGACTGGAGCACGAGCCCGGCCAGTCCGAGACTCGCGCCCGCGACCAGCGCCACCAGCAGCCGGGGCAGCCTGAGCTGGAGCACGATGTGCCGGGCCATGGGGTCACCGCCGCCGAGCAGGACGTCCCGGACATCGGCGAGTGAGACGGCGCGCCCGGCGACGAGATCGGCGCAGCCGACCACGACGACGAGCAGCGCGAGGGCGGTGATCCTGGCGGGCCCGGTCCGTACCGCGCGGTGGACCGGCTCCGCGACGGCCCGTGCCGCACTCATCGTTCCGCCTTCCGTATGAGCGCGGGCGGGGCGTCCGGTACCGGATCGGCCTCCGTCCCGTACCGCGCGACGGGTTCCGCGCGGCCCCCGGTCCGGGGATGTCGCCGCCCCGTCTTCAGCAGGGCCACCCCGACGGGCACCCCGAGCAGCGCGGTCCACGCGCCCACCGGCGTCTCGACGGGAGCCAGGGCCAGTCGCGCCGGCTGGTCGGCGCAGAGCACCACGACGGCGCCGCAGGCCGCGGACCAGACGAGGCGGTGCGCCGCGTCACCGTCCGGCCGTAGCCGTCCGGCCAGATGGGGCGCGAGGAAGCCGACCCAGGCCACCGGTCCGCAGACCGCCACGACCGGGGCGATCAGTACGACGGCGATGGCCAGCGCGGCCACCCTGGCACGTCCGACCCGTACGCCCAGCGCGCGGGCGTCGTCGTCCCCCAGGCGCAGCACCCCGAGCACCGGCGCGCACAGCACGAGCGCCGGTAGCGCCACGACGAGCCACGGCCAGAGCCCCGTGACGTCGTCCCAGGTCCTGGCGGACAGACTGCCCAGCAGATAGCGGTAGATGAGCTGGAGGTCGAGTTGGTCGGCCAGCACCATGAGCACCAACAGCCCCGCCTGGAGTGCCGCCGCGACGGCTGCTCCGGTCAGCAGCACCGCCGAGGGAGTGCGTCCGAGGCCGGCGGCGACCAGCGTCAGCACCCCGCCGAGCGCCGCCCCGCCGAGCGCCAGGAACGGCTCCACGGCGAGCGGCACGGACACGGCGAGCACCAGCGGAGCCGCCACACCGAGCGCGGCGCCCGAGGAGACGCCGAGCATCTCCGGGACGGCGAGCGGATTGCGCAACGCCTCCTGGAGCACGAGCCCAGCGGCGCCCAGACAAGCCCCGGCGACCACCGCCAGCACCAGCCGCGGCAACCGCAGTTGGCCGACGATGACGCCCTCCGGACCGTCTCCTCCCAGCGCTTGGGCGATCCGGGTCGGTGCCACATACGGCGTTCCCAGACACAGGGCACACCCGGCGCTCGCCAGGGCCACCGTCAGCAGACAGACGAGCGCGACCGGCCGGCGTCTCACCGGAGCGCGGCCGTCGCCTCGTCGAGGACCAGGCCCAGGGAGCGGGTTCCGCGCCCCTTGGCCCACGCCTCGGAGTCGACCTCGATGACCTTTCCGTTCTTGACAGCGGGAATCCGCGACCAGAGCGGGTTCTTGGCGAGCTTGTCGGACAGCTTGCCGTCGGGGGCACCGAACGAGAGAGTCTCGACAAACAGCACATCGACGTCGCGGGCGAGGATTTCCTCCAGGCTGTACGTACCGTCCACCCCGCGGCTCTTCCACGGATAGTGGGAGAACTTCGGGAAGAGCCCGGCCGCGACATCGGTCTCCGGGGTCGCGACGCCGAAGTTCTCGTCGCTGCCGAAGATGATCAGGGCGGTCTTGTCGCTCTTGTCCTTCTCCACCTCGGCCAGGTGGGTACGGAAGGTCCGCTCCGCCTTCTCCCCCTCCTCGGTGCGCCCGGTCAGCGCGGCCAGGTTCCGCAGGTAGCCGACGCTGTCCTGCCAGGAGCCCGGCTGGACCGGCCAGAAGGTGGTGGCGCCCTTCAGCGCGGGCGCGAGCTTGCCGTGGGTGTCCTCCAGACCGATCACCAGGTCCGGCTCGTACGAGAGGATCGCCTCGACCTCGGGGCTCAGGAAGCCGCCCGGCACGACCGGTATCCTCGCCGCCTTCTCCTTGCCCAGGAACTTCGGGTGCGCCAGCAAACCGGAGTTGGTGGCGGCCGGGGTCATGCCCAGCTCCGCGAGGATGTCGTCGCAGAGCGCCACCAGGCAGACGATCCTCTCCGGGGGCTTGGCCAGGGAGACGGTGACGCCCTTGGTGTCGGTGATCCTGGTCGCGGCCTCGATGGGCCGCACTTCGACGCTCGTGCGCGAGTTGTCACCTTTCTCCGCCTTGCCCGCGGAGTCGTCGTCGCCCGAGGCTCCGGAGCCGCAGCCGACCAGCAGACCCCCCAGTACGACGGTCGCGACCCATCGGCGGGCTCTCAGCACTGTGCGTGGCATGGGATTGGTTCCTCAGTTCTGTCGTCCCGGGGCATGGCAGGCGTCTCGGCAGGGGCCCGGTACTCCCCATGTCGGACCAAGACGTCGTCATGATAATCATTACCAATAACCGCTATCCACCACGCCCGCGGGTCGCCGCCCCCACAGCAGCCGCACTCACACGAGCCGCCCTCGTACCAGTCGCCCCGACACAGGAGACCGCCATGCCCCTGCCCCCACGCCTGCTGGTCGCCGACCAAGTAGCCGGCCGGATAACCCTGTTGGACCTTCCCGATGGCACGGAACGAACGGCGATCAGCGGGCGGCACCTCGCCGAGCACGCCGGATTCCTCGCACTGCGCGGCGACCGGACCGCGTTCGTCGACGACCGGGCCGGGGAGTTGCTTGTCCTCGATCCCTACGGCCCCGACGCGGGACGGCCCTTGGTGGAGACCGCGGTGCCGGTCGCCACGCCGGCCGAACACCTGTCGGCCGACCCGACCGGGCGGTATCTCGCCGTCACCACCGGACTCGGGCGCAACGGGGAGGCATGGTCCGACCTGCTGACGGCCGTCGACCTCGGCGCACCCGGACGCGTCGGCGCCGTGCGCGTACGCACACGCACGGGCGAGCCGGGAGTCACCGTCCTCGGCGGCCGGGAGCCGCTTGTCGTCCTGCGTCATCGGGAACCGGGCGAACTGACGGTCCACCGGCACAGCGACCTGATGGCCGCGGCCCCCGCCTGCCCACCCGCCGAAGCCGTTCAGCGTCTCGCCCTCCCGGACGACGACGGACACGGGGACGCCCTGGATCCGCTCACCGGCCGGCTGTTCGCCGCGGCGGGCTCAGGCGTACACAGCGCCCGACGGGAAGGCGACCGGCTCGTCGCCGAGCCGCCACTGCCCTGGCGGGCCGACGGCCGGACCGGCGGACGGGGTTTCTATCTGCGGCTCGATCCCGTCCGGCGGACCCTGTGGTCCTGTGTGAGGGGCGGGCCCGCCGACCCCGGGCAGTGGCCGGACTGGACCAACGACGCCTGGTGGCATCACCTCGACACGAAGAGCACCGGCCGGTTGGACCTGGGCCCCGGCCTGGTCTTCCGACTGGCGGTGACCGCCGGCCATATCGCGTACGCCCGTGTCCACCCCGACGGCGACGAACTCGTCCTGCTCGCCGC
Organism: Streptomyces sp. NPDC051662; assembly: GCF_040681655.1. NCBI lineage: Bacteria > Bacillati > Actinomycetota > Actinomycetes > Kitasatosporales > Streptomycetaceae > Streptomyces > Streptomyces sp. NPDC051662. The sequence continues at coordinate 455,323 of NZ_JBFAZD010000003.1, read as the reverse complement.
CCCGGTCGGCCCCGGCGAGCGTCCGTATGTCACGGCACGGCTCCCGCTGCCGGAGATGGCCGGGGCCCCTCGTCGCGGCGGTACACCGTGGGACGGCGTCCAGCGCCGGGCGATCGCGGGCTCGCCGGGCGGCCCGCTCGTCGCCGTCTCCCGGGGCGGGCACGGCGAGATCCATCTCTTCGACGCGGAGCGAGGGGTCCAACTGACCACACTCACCGTCCCGACACCGCTCGACGACGGAGGCCACCTCGCCCTCCTCGTCCCCGGCGACGGAGCCCACACCGACACGGTCGGCCGGTGAACCGCCCGCGCACCGGCGCGCAGCGGACCGTTCCGGACTCGCTGGTGACGGTCGGCGATCAGCCCGGGGTACGCGAACGCGCCGAGTGGCGCCGCGTCAGGCGCCGATACGGAAGGCCGTGGCGAGGCCCGAGATGAGCGTGGTGACGAGGTGGTCGTGGGAGGCGTCGACGCTGTCCGGGAGGCCGAAGGCGCCGGCCGTCTCCAGGGCGGCGAAGCCGTGCGCCGCCGCACGCAGACAGCGGGTGGCGTGTACCAGGTCGGCATCGGCCAGGCCGTAGCCGCGCAGCGCGGCGAAGATCACCTTCACGACCTCGGCGCCGAGTTCGCTCGTCTGCGGGTCCGCGCCCTGCGGCAGCAGCGCGTAGCGCTCGGGGTGCGCGCGGGCGTAGTCGCGGTACGCGTGCAGCACGGCGGCGACCGCGTCGTCGCCGCTGCGCCCCAGCGCCGCGTCCCGCAATCGCTCGGCCAGCTCGCCGAACAGCCGCTTCACCAGCATCAACCGCAGCTCCGGCAGCCCCTTGACATGCTTGTAGAGGGAGGGAACGGCGACTTCGGTACGGGCGGCGACGGCGGTGAGGGTGAGCGCGGCCGGGCCCTGTTCGTCGACCACGGCCAGCGCCGCGTCCACCACCGCGGCCGGGCTCAGCCCCGCCCTGCCCCCGGCCTTCCCCGCCCCCGTCCTACTGCGCGGCACCGGCGACCCCTGCCAGGAAGGGCAGCACCGCGTCGGCGGTGGCCCGTGGGTCCTCGGCGGCCGGGTAGTGGCCCGAGCCGTCGATCATCACCACGTCCCCGTCGGACCGTTCGGCGATCCAGTCGGCCTCGGCACGCGGGTCCGGCTTGAAGTCCGGGTCCTTGCTGCCCATCACGATCCGCACCGGCGGCCCGCCGGCGGCGAGTTCGCCCAGCCGTCGTTCGCTCGCGTCGTGCCCGCCGGCGGCCATGGCGCGCAGCGCGGCCATCCGCCCCGGTTCGCGCAGCTGCCCGAGCAGCCGGGCGCGGGCCGTGGCGAAGTCGTCCGGCTTCGCACCGGCGAACAGCGTTCCCCAGAAGGCCGTCCACGCGCGCGGGAAGCGCCCGACGACCGCGATGGCCAGCCGGGCCACGGCGCCCTGCTGCTTCGGATCGCGCACGAACGGGCCGGTGAGGACGAGGCCCGCGAAGGCCGATGCCTCGTCGGCCGCCGCGATCACGGCGGCTCCCGCGGAATAGGAGTTGGCGACCACGACGGCCGGCCCGGCGTCCAGCTGCCGGACCAGGGCGCGCAGATCGGCGGCGACCGCGGTGGTGGAGTAGTCGGCGAACGTCGCGTCGGACTCGCCGGCGCCGCGCAGGTCGGCGGTGACGACCCGGTAGCCGCGCTCGGCGAGGACCGGGGCAAGGAAACGGTACGTGGTGCGGTTGTCGCCCATCCCGGGCAGGCAGACCACCAGCGGCCCGTCGCCTCGGGTGTCGTCGTAGGCGATCCGGCCGCCGTCGACGGCTAGGAACTGGGTGGAGTATGCGGTCTCAACCATGATGCGAACCCCCTTGGTTCTGTTCAGTAGCCAATAAGCTAACCCCATTAGCCATCTCGCGCAAGCGCGCGTGGGCGGCCGACGAGCCCGTCGGCTACAGGACAGGTCGCCGCACCGTCCGCACCGGCTTCGAGCAAATGACCTAGTTGATGAGCTGGTCGTCGGGGGAGTTCACGGCGGTGTCGAGGGAAGGCACGGTCGTCGCGAAACGGGTCACCGCCCGCGCGAAGGCAGCCGGCTCCTCAAGGTGACCGAAGTGCCCGCTGTTCTCCAGGATCAGCAGTTCCGATCCGGGGATCAGCCTGTGCAGTTCCTCGGCCCACCGCACCCCGCAGATGAAGTCGTGGCGGCCGACGACGACAAGGGTCGGTACGGTGAGCGAGCCGAGGTCCGCGCGATCGTCGATGACGTGCGGGGAGAGATTCTCCTCCAGCCCGGAGATGTGCCAGGCCCGCAGCGAGGCACGCAAGGGAGCGAACTCCTCCGCCCTGCCCCAGTAGTCGGCGAAGTACGCGGGGAACACCCCCTTGGTGACGGCTGTCATCCGAGTGTCGTCGGAGATGGTGGGGATGGCCTGGAAAGCCGCCACGATCTCGGGGAGTTCGGGGTGGTCGGCATGGCGCCCGATGAACGACTCCACCTGGCGCATGGCCTCGGCGGCGTGTTCGGGGCCGGTCAGCGGCGCGCTGTCGTAGAGGATCACCCCGGCGATACGTTCGGGGTGGCGCAGGGCGTGGTACTGGGCGATGAAGCCACCGTGCGAATGGCCCAGAAGGCGCACCTCGGAGACGCCGAGGTGCTCGACCAGCGCTCCGAGGAACCGGCTGTAGCGGGGCCGGGTGTAGCCGTGCGGGTGCGAGGGCAGGCGGCCGGAGGCACCGGTGCCGATCGGCTCCGGGTAGACGATCGTCAGGTGCCGCTCCAGCGCGGGCATGCGCAGGTACTCCCAGGAGATGCCCGGTCCGCCCGAATGCGCGACACACACCGGTCCCGCGCCGTGGACGTGGTAGCGCTGTACGAGCCCGTCGATCTCGACGGTGTGCGTTCCGATGGCCAGAGGATCGGTCGCGGAGGGGGTCATGGGATGGGGTCTCCGTATCCGTCAGGTGTTGATGACACCGACAGGACGCCGGAGGGAGAGCGAAGTTCGATCCGAGCTATGTGACGCCCGTCACATCGGGGTGAGTGACTGGATGGCCCGCACCGGCCTGGGGTGCAGCAGACGCAGCCGGTGCGGACGACCCGCGTCGTCCAGGGTCATCAGCCAGGCCACCGAGGGCGGGCAGTGGTCGGGATCGTCGGCCGGGGCGAGGAGGTCCATCTCCCAGACGACGAGGGACCGGCCGGCCACGGCGTGGACCAGACGCTGCCGTACACCCGCCTCGATGTCACCGTCCATGCCGCGCGCCAGGATCCCGCTGTCACCCACCGGGTCGTTCCCCCTGAGCAGCGTGATCCCGGGCGACCACCGCTCCCGCATCAGCGCGCCGAAGTGTCCGCCCTCGGCGGCGGCCAGCGTCTCGTGTGCCTCGATCCGGCTGGCACGGGTGCGCCGCGCGGTGTCGCCGTGCGGGGCGTCCGCCGTGGCGGCGAGGGCGGTCGCGAGCTTGGACCGCCCCTGGCTGAGCCGGCTGCGGACCGTGCCGACCGGGACCCCGCACGCGTCGGCTATCCGCTCGTACGAAGTGACGCCGGTGCTGAAGTGACACAGCACCAGGGGCAGGCGCAGTGCCGGGGACAGTTCCTCCATGGCCTCCCAGATCCAGTCGCGCAGGGCGTGCTGCTCCAGCCACCGCTCCGGCCCGGCCTCCGTGGAGGGCAGGTGCAGATCGTCGATCGGCTGTACGGAAACGGAGCCTCGCAGCAGGGAACGGCCGGCGTTGCGCACGATCATCCGCAGCCACGCGCCCACGGCCGCGGGGTCGCGCACGTCGCCGACCCGGCGGAGCGCGGTCACCGCCGCGTCCTGGACCACGTCATCGACGTCGGGCCCCGGCCCCAGAACACTCAACGCCACGGCGCGCATACCCGCCCGGTGCCGTTCCAGCAGCAGCCCCAGGGCAGTGACATCACCCGCCTGCGCGGCACGTGTGAGCACCGCGTCCTCGATGCGCGCGGTTTCGCCCGCGTTCCCGTTCATGCGTTCCTCTTCCGGCGTCGCTCGTCGTGCGTGTGACCGTACTCCGCGCCGTCGTGGCCCTACCCGGGAAAGGCCACGATCGGATCCGGCCATGGTGAAGCCGAGATAGGCCGGGGTGGCGTCGGCCGGTACGCCATGCTCCCTGAGGTCCCCCGGCGGGGAGTTCGGCACCGAGCTCGGGGTCTGCCGCCCACCCTCTGACGACCGCGGAGGTCGCGGACGGGTCATCGCAGCGGTGACCCGTCCGCGCGCGTGCCGCAGAGCCTGTGGGTGAGAACCGGCCGGCGGGCGAGGAGTCTGTGCACCGCGGTGGCCAGGAGGGCGCCGGCCATCGGAGCGAGCAGATAGATCCACAGAAAGTCCAGCTGACCCGAGACAAGTGCCGGGCCGAATTGGCGGGCGGGGTTGACGCAGCCCCCGGTGATCGGGCCGAGCAAGGCGATGGCCAGGCCGACGAGGAGGCCGACCACGGCGGGCATCAAGGGAGCCAGTCTCGGCACCGACAGAAACCAGCCGACGAGCAGCACGACGACGACCATGGAAGCCGCCTCCGCCGGGAAGACTGCCCAACTCGACCAGCCCGGGGCGGGGTGCACCGAGGCGTCGTTCACCGGAGGGTTGTCGGTCACCCGGCCCCACACCGCGCGGGCGGCCAGCACACCGAGAAGCGACCCGGCCAGCTGGGCCAGGATGTACGGCATCACCGACACACCGGGAAAGACCCGGAAGCGCCACATGGTCAGGGTGATCGCGGGGTTGATGTGGCCTCCGGAGACCCTGCCGAGCGGGCTGACGATCAGCCCGTACAGAAGCACCCCCACCGCCACACCGACGATGAGCAGTTGCACCTCGAACGACGGGATCGCCGAGGAGATGGGCGAGGGGCCCACTACCCATCGCACGATGGTGGTCACTCCGAACAGCAGGAGCAGGGTCAGAAGGAGTTCCAGGAGGCTGTTCCGGAGGATCACCGACGGTGTGACCGCCCTCGCGGGGACGGCGGAATCCTGACCGCGGGCACGGGAAGAGCGGTGCATGGGACTTCTCTCAACCGCCTTGGGTATGTGGGCCGTTGCCGACGCCGGTTCCTGTACCGGTGGGAGTTGGTTTCCTCCCGGTTCACGCGCCGGGCCGGACACCGGTGCGAGGGCGAGTGCGAGTGTGGGAACGGGTACGGGCACGGGTGCGAGCCAGCAGGAGCGCGATGTCGTCGTCGGAGCGCAGACCGTTCGTCATCCGGTCGGTCACCTCGACGCAGAGGTCCTCCAGCGTGGTCCGCGGGAGGGTGAGGGCGGCCCGCAGCCGGTCGAGCCCGTGGTCGATGCTCTCCGCGCGTGTTTCGACCAGTCCGTCGGTGTACAGCGCGATCACACTGCCCTCGGCCACGTCCACCTCGACCGACTCGTAGCACCCCAGCCCGACACCGAGGGGCGCCCCGGTCGGCACGTCGGCGAACTCCACACCGCCCTCGGGCGAGACGACCGCCGGCGGCAGGTGCCCCGCGCTCGCCATGGTGCACCGCCGGGACGCCGGGTTGTACACCGCGTACACGCAGGTGGCCCCCACGCTGGTCACGACCGGCTCGTCGGCGGGCTGGTCGCGCTCCAGTTCGTCGACGAGCTCGTCCAGACGCGCGAGCAACGCGTCGGGCGACAACTCCAGATTGGTGAGCGTGTGGACCGCGGTACGGATACGCCCCATGGTCGCCGCCGCGTGAATGCCGTGGCCGATGACATCGCCCACCACCAGCCCGACGCGGTCACCGGAGAGCGGGAAGACGTCGTACCAGTCGCCGCCGACACCACTGCGGGGGTCCGCGGGCAGATAGCGTGACGCCACCTCCACCGCGACACCGCCGTTCAGCCTGTGGGGCAGCAGATCACGCTGCAGGGCGAGGGCCGCCGTGTGCTCGCGGCGGTAGCGTGACGCGTGGTCGAGGCTGACCGCGGTGCGCGCCGCCAGATCCTGGGCCAGGGTCAGATCGGCTTGGGCGAACGGCACCGGGTTCGTCGTGCGGACGAAGACCGCTACGCCGAGCAGCGTCCCGCAGACCCGCAGGGGAACGACCATCAGCGAGTGCATCCCCGTCGCGTGGATCACCCGGGCCCGATCGGGGTCCTTGTCGAGCCAGCCTCCGGGGGATGTGTCGAGCAGCGGTTCGAAGTGGGGCGCGCCGGAAAGGAGGACGGCAGTGAAGGGGGACCTCGGGGGCACGTACACCGGTTCGCCCCGCGGCCAGAGGGACTCGGGCAGATCGGGGCGTACGGACGCGGCTGCCGCCCGGTAGAAGGCGGGGATCCTGGTGTCGGTCGCCGCGAGGCGGTCGAGTGGCTCGTCGTCAGGGGTGAAGGTGTCGGCCAGGTCGACGGTGACGTAGTCCGCGACGGCGGGCACCGCGGCGTCCGCCATCTCCTGGGCGGTGGTCATGACGTCCAGCGTGGTGCCGATCCGCGTACCCGCCTCAAGGAGGAGATTCCGCCGCTGCCAGACCGCGGTCTCGCTGACGTCCACGGCGGTCAGGCACACGCCCGGCGCCCGGCGGTCCGGGGCGTCGAGGCGGAGGAGCGAGAGCGACAGCACCCTCTCCCCGTGCCCGCTCGCCCCGGGCACCACCCATTCGAGGTTGCTCGACGGTGACACGTCGTCAAGGGCCCGGCGCAGAGCGATCTCCAGCGCTTCGGGGCGGCCCGGCACGAGCAGTTCCTCGACCCGGCGCCCGAGGTGGGGCCCCTCGACCAGCAGGCCCATGCCGTCGACCGCGTCGTTCCGCCAGTAGCAACGCAGCTCACGGTCCCAGACGATCACGCCCTGCGGAGCGTGCCCGTACAGGGTGCGCAGCGTCGCCGGGTCCGGCCAGGCCCCGGACGGTTCGACGGGACCGGCCTCCCATACGTGCCAGTCGCCCCCCGTGCCCTCGACGGGCAGCGGGGAGACACGGAGGTTGATCTCGCGGCCTCTGCCGCCGTCACGTCGCCTGAGCTCGACGGGCCCCGACCACCCGGAGGCGGCCTCCTCGGGGCCGGGAGGCATCGGTACGTCCGCACCGGACAGCAATCCGCCGGCCGGCCGTCTCAGTACCTCTTCGGCCGGACGGCCCCACAGGCGTTCGGCAGCCTCGGTCCAGAGCGCCACGGTCCCGTCGGGTCCGATCACGGCCACGAGCTCTCTCTGATCACTCACCTTCCGCACTTCCTCGGTCCCCTCTGGTCATCGCGCGACGCCGCGCTTCCCCGGCGTCGGCTCCCGTCCGTGAGCGAACCCCCGGCCACTCTCGGCCACGTGACACCGGCAATACCGCTGAAAGGGTCGAACATGCCACTTTTCGCCCCAAAGGTAAATCAAATACATCTAATACACCTGATAGCACCTTTACGGGGAGCGCTCCCGAAAGCGGGGATCACCTCCGAACCGGCCGCCTCACGCGCTCCGGCGGCCGCACAGCGGGCCCGACATCACCGGGCACCTTTTCTGGACTTGCTAGTCCATTTTTGTCGGCCTACGGTCTCCGGTGTCCGGCGGAGACCCAGTCCGCCGTTCTCCGAAGCGGGACGAGGGGTGTCCCGTGCGCGCGTCGGCGAAAGCCGCCGTTCCCGCCCTGACGGCACGGACCCGCGGAACGCCGACACCGGCACCGGCACCGGCACCGACACAGCCGACGCCGTCGTCACCCCCCGCCCAGGCGTCTCATCCCCATGGAAGGAATCAGACCAATGGATCTCCAACTCGTTGGCAAGCGGGCGCTGGTCACCGGATCGAGCAGCGGCCTCGGCGAGGCGATCGCCCGGCGGCTGGCTGCCGAGGGCGCCGCTGTCGTGGTGCATGGACGGGACCGGACGAGGACCGCGGCGGTGGCGAAGTCCATCCGCGAGGACGGTGGTATCACCGGCATCGCCATCGGCGATCTCGCCACCGACGCCGGTGCCGAGAACGTCCGGGCCGCGGCGGTCGAGGACGGCCCCGTCGACATCCTCGTCAACAACGTCGGCGTCTACGATCCGGCGGCGCGGTGGGGCGACACCCCGCCCGACGCCTGGGCCGAGGTCTACAACATCAACGTCATCTCCAGCGTGCGTATGGTCCAGCGCCTTCTGCCGGGTATGCGCGAGCGCGGCTGGGGACGGGTGATCCAGATCAGCAGTGTCACCAGCCACCGCCCCCCGGCGAGCCAGCCGCACTACGCCGCCACCAACGCCGCCCGGAACAACCTCGCCGCCTCGCTCGCCCGCGAGCTCAAACACTCCGGTGTCACCTCCAACGCTGTCGCGGCGGGAGGAATTCTCACTCCCACCGCGGTGGAGTACCTGGTCGGCGTGGGCAAGGCGCGGGGCTGGGGAGAGACCTGGGCGGAGATCGAGCCGAAGGCGAACTCGGAGCTGGCCTCCAACGCTGTCGGCCGTATCGCCGGGCCCGACGAGTACGCCCACCTGGTCGCCTTCCTGGCCGGCCCGGCGGCGGGCTATATCAACGGCACCACCCTGCGCATCGACGGCGGGGCCTACGACATGTGACCCGGACGCGGGATGCCGCGCCGCCAACGGACCGCCAGGGCCACGGGGTGTCCTTCGACCCCGCTGCCGCTCCGCACACCACCGGGTCCCCCGGCGGCGGCGGGGCGGCAGCGCCGAACGGTGGCCTCAGCCCGCTCCGGCCGCGCGCATATGTCCGATACCGCTGTCCAGCACGCCCCGCAGATGCGTCGACCGGCCGGTCGACAGCATGATCGATACTCCGCCCTGGATACCCGCGAGCAGCGCCGCGGCAGTCGCGTCGACGTCGAACGACGCCGGCAGTCGTCCGGCGTCGCGCATCGCCCTGATGCCCACGGCCAGATACTCCTGCCACTGGCGCAGCAGCTCCACCACGATCGCCCGCGCGCCCGGAGTCGCGCGCCCGACCTGCATGGTCAGTGCGCCCAGCGGGCAGTGGTCCCCCTGCTCCTCATAGCGCTTCACGACCACTTCCCGCCACTGCTCCCAGGCGTCCCAGGAGTTCAGACACCCCAGATACGGCATCTGATCGTCCAGTACCCGGTCCGCCTCGAACCGCGCGACCGCGAGCAGCAACTGGTCCTTGCCCTCGGGGAAGTAGTGGAACAACTGGCTCTTGCTGGTACCGGTGCGCGCTCGCACATCGTCCAGGGTGGTGAACGTGGCCCCCTTCTCCCGTAGCACCTCGGCCGCGCCCGCGATGATCCGAGCCCTGGTGGCCTGCCCCTTCGCCGTCAGCACACCGCTCATGGCACCCTCCTGGATTGGACTCCTCAGTCCATTATGTGCCTCCGCCCGACCTGTCCCGGCTGCTCCATGTCGTCGAGCTCGCCGTGGATGAGCAGCAGCTTGCCGACGGGCGACGTATGCCGCCGGGTCTGAGATCGTGGGCTCGTGGATGAGTTGGTCGAGCGTGTTGACGAACAGGACCGGGTGCTGGCGGTGGTGGGACGGAGCGAGGCTGTCCGCCGCGGCTGGTTGCATCGGATCGCGGCGACGGTGTGCCGGGACGGCGAGGGGCGGATCCTTGTGCATCGCCGGTCCGAGCGCGTCTCACGGTTCCCAGGACACTACGAGGCGATGGTCGGCGGAGCCGTCACCGCCGGCGAGGCGTACGAGGAGGCCGCGGGCCGGGAGTTGGCCGAGGAACTGGGACTCCGGACGTCGGTTCGTTTCATTGTGAAGTTCCTCAACCGGACCGGCCTCAGCCCGCACTGGCTCGGCATCCACGAGGCCGTCCTGCTCGCCCCTCCGGATCCGGATCCGGACGAGGTGATGTGGCACGGCTGGCTGCCGGAGACCGAGCTCCATCGGTTCATGCTCCAGCAGCCGTTCACACCGGACAGCGTGGAAGCGTTCAGCCGCTACCTCGTCGCCGTACGGCGCACTCCCAGCGGCACGCCGGGCGCCTGATCGACGCGTGGCCACGCGCGCTCGCCCCTGCTGGACCGGGCTCACTACGGCGGCGTCGCCCGTACTGCTCCCGGGGTGCCTTGGGGTGTCTGTGCCGCATAGGGCGGCAGTGGCGCCGGTGGCAGCACCGACTGTGGCCGGTTTCGCCAGTTCACCCGGTTCCGCGGTGTGGATAGTGTCGTAGCCCACGCGGTGAGGCGCTCAACAAGGAGGACCGGCGATGTCATGGATCAAAAGAAAGCTTCGAGCGCTCAGCGGCGAGATGCGTGCCCGGCGAAACCAGTACGGTGACAGGTACGGTCGGAGCGATTGACTCTCTCGTGCGAGATGGCGTGCACAGCGGGATTGCCGCGATGGGCATAGGAGAACATGTTCATTGACAGCCAGAGCCTATGGCGCCATCTACAGCGGTGGGAAGAACTGGCGGCGAATGCCGACGGCCCGTTCAGGCTCCGCTTCGGGACGCTGTTCGTCGCAGACGCGGCTACCGCCCGGGACATTCTGGTCGACTCGGCTGACCATTACCTACCCCAGTCCGGATTCTTCCGCATTGGCCCCACCCCGCTCCCTCAGGCACTCCGGAGAGCGGCGTCCCGTGAACTGATCAAAGCCTTGAGCCACCATGATCTCCCGTCGTCATGGGGCATTGACTCCGCCCTTCATGAGATGAGTGACAGCCGGGGCCGTCTGCGGCATCAAAGGTGGGGAATCGGAGTGGTCCGGCGGTACTTCGCTCCCGTTATCGCCCATCAGCGTCACACCGAACTCAACTCGCTTGTCGATACATACATCAGATCGAGCGTCGTCGCGGACGACATTGCCGGTCGCATGGCAAGGCGCTCGCATCGTTCGGTCAGCCGCGTCCGTACCGGCTTCGCCGAACAACTGAGACGGCTTCCCGGACGAGAACCCGAAGGCGACGCAAAGGACCTGGTCGATGTAGTACTGAGACTGCGGGGTGAGTTGTCCCCGGCGGACCGCGCTCAGCTGCTGCAGCGGCTCATACTCTCCACGGTCGGCTTCACCGGAGTCACCCTCGAATGGGTTGTGCTCCTCGGCGTCCTGCACGGGTACAACACTCCAGCAGTACGGCCGGAACAGGTCCGCTCTCTCGTCAGGGAGACATTACGTCTTTACCCGACCGCGTGGCGCCTCGGCAGGGAAGCAGCCGCTGATCACGAGATAGGCGGCGTGCCGGTCAACAGGGGTGAACATATCCTGATCGGCACACACGCGATCCACCGGTCGGGAGCCGTGTGGGACAAGCCGCTGGATTTCCGCCCGTCACGCTGGGACAGGCTGAACGATCACCAGCGGCGAGCTTATCTTCCCTTCGGCAAGGGTGCGGAGATGTGCCCGGCGAACGGCTTCGCCATCAAAGCGCTTGAGCATCTCGGCCACCTCATCCTTCAGGGCTATCAGGGCGATGTGCGGATTCCGAAATGGAAGCCCCACGTCCGTACGCTCCTGGCACCACCGGCGGGCTGGACCCGCCTCGCCAGGAATGCGTAGGACTGCGCCTGTTTCACCCGAGGCGTTCACTACCACTGGTAGGGCAGGTACTTCCCGTCGAGTGTGATGACGACCCGGTCACCCGCGGGGTCGGGAACACGCTGGACGTCGAGCCGGAAGTTGATCGCGCTCATGATGCCATCGCCGCACTGTTCGTGGATCAACTCCTTGATGGTCGGCCCGTACACCTGGACGACCTCGTAGAGCCGGTAGATCGTGGGATCCACGGGAACGGCCGCGTCCAGGGCGCCCCGGGTCGGCTGGAGCTGGAAAGCGAGGGCGGCGTCGTCGCCGAGTTCGAGCAGTGCCGCCGCCGTGGCCGCCTCTTCCTCGCCCATCGGGTGCTGGCCGAGCAGGGCCGCGGTGGTCCAGGCCAGTGACTTGCCGACCGCTTCCGCCAGTTGGGCCCATGTGACCCCGGTCCTCACCTTGGCCTGACGTACGGCTTCGGCGGCTTCCCGCTTACTGAGCATGTGCATCTCCCTCTCGCTGAGGCTCTGACAGGTTCACAGGCTGTCACAGGCCTTGGCGTTCGATCACGCGCTCCTCCGCCTCCTCCACCTCGAAGCGGGCCGCGGGGTCGCCGCCCGCCCGCCGTACGGCACCGCGTACCAGGGCGAGATAGAAGAGGGCCGGAGCGCAGGGGGTCCAGGTCTCGGCCGGCTGTTCCGCCAGGAAGCCGAGTACCGAGTCGGGGTCGGCGGTGACGAAGACGAAGCGGTCGTGCTCCCACTTGTCCGCCACGCCGCGCGTCCAGCGCAGCCGCAGCGTCTTCTCGTCCAGGTCCGGCAGCACGGCGCGGAAGAAGGCGGCCCACTGGTTGTTGCGCAGGTCGAGACCGAAACCCAGGAGTTCCAGATCCAGCGCGTCGCTCGTGTGCACGGCGAGTTCTTCGAACAAGGCCCGCCGGGCGACCGCGTACAGGCTGATCGGGCTGCCGTCCTCCGGGAGGTCGTGGTCGCGGGCCAGGCCCTCGTTCGCGGAGGAGTTCCAGCGGGAGCGGTTCGGCCCGACCACCTGGGCGCTGCGGTGGGAGAAGAGCATCTTGCCGTCCCGGCCTGTCTCCAACGCCACGTTCACACCGAAGCTGCAGTTCATGAACGGGGGTGCCAGGACCGGGTCCCGGCTCTCCAGGTACTGCTCGCGCAGGGTCAGCCCGTTCTGCTGCGTACGGTCCATATTGATCGACGTGGCGAGGAAGTCGTAGTAGTCGGCGTCCTGGAGGGTGAGGGTCACGACGGGGTCTTCGGCGAGGTGGGTGCGGGTCACGACGACGCGCTCGACGGCGAAGCGCGTGTTGTTCCAGCGGTGCGGCCGGCCGAGGGCCTCCTTGCGTTCCTCGGCCTCCTGTATGGCATGCCGCCAGCCGCCGATCTCTTCCGGGAACTCCACCCGCTGCGGCCGGTACTTGACGCGGACGTCGTCCTCCTTGATGGGCCGCGTACCGTCGCCCTCGAAGATGTGGCAGTCCGTCTCCCGGCCGACCACGGTGAATCTGTCCCGATGCACCTGAGGCATCATCAATAATCCTTTGCGGCAGATGACTTGATTGCTGGAATGTGTCTCCGCACACCAGACCCGGACATGATACGGACGTGCTGTGGTCGAGCCCCTGGCATTGATCAGATCCGAGCGACGCGCATCCGCTCTGGTGGGTACGGTGGCGGTGTCCCGGTATGCCCATCCCCCGGGCGGCCGTCCGCTGTTGTCGGACCTGCGGAACGTGGCGGAGGTGCGCCAACGGTTCACCGAAGTAGCCCGGAAGAGGCTGGAGTTCGGCGACGCGGTCCGCGTCGACGAGGAGGGCGCCACTCGACGGCGGCTCTGGGAGGGGCTGGAGAGCTTCCTCGCCCATGACGCCGAGCGGAAGATCCTCTACTGGACGGGCCACGGAGTCGACATGCGCCGCGAGGGCTACTTCCTCGCCTGCGAGGACTCGGCGCGGGACGGGTTCTTCGACCCGGAGCGGGCGATCGCGCTGACCGATCTCGTGGACCGGCTCCTGCGACCGGACTGCGAGACGGACACGCTGCTGATCGTCGACGCCTGCTTCTCGCACGGTCACCTGTCCCACGCGCTGGAGCAGGCCCTGTCGTTGGAACGGGCGAGCGTGCGGTGGGCGCGCAGGAACCGAAGGACCGGGTTCGTCGTCATCGGCACGTCCGGGATCGACGTGTCGGTGCCCGATGGGCGCTGGGTCCGATGGCTGGAGGAGGTCCTGGCCACACCGGACTTCGTCGCGGCGGACCATGCCCGCCCCTTCGACAGCGCCGCGCTGTACCTGCCCGTCCCCTACCTGATCGAGGCGGTCGCCTCGGCGGCGGCGGCCTCGGGCCTTGACGAGCCGGCGCAGCGTCCGGGCCACACGGAGGTACGGTCGCTGCCCAACAGCTTCCTTGACAACCCGTTCTTCGTCGACGGCAAGCGGCGCGTCTACACCCCCGCGGTGCTGCGCGGTGAACCATGGCTGGGTGCCGAGCAGTTCGGGCTTGAGGACGACAGCCATCTGAGGCGCCACTTCGCCGGACGGCATGGAGCCCTCGGCCGTGTGGTGCGCTGGATGGACACCCATCCGAGGGGGCTGCTCGCGGTGACCGGGCCCGCCGGTGCCGGCAAGACGGCCCTGCTCGGCCGGCTCGCCCTGACCTCGCTGCCGGAGTGGCGTGGGGCCATCGGACCGGAGTTGGTGCCCTCGACCTTGCCGAGAGCGGGAACGGTGCAGGCGGCCCTGTCCTGCCGGGGGCAGTCGCTGCACTCGCTCACGGCGGCGCTGTGGCAGGTGTTGTCCCGGCTCGACGGTATGGACCCACTGCCGGGCGCGGCGGTGACGCCGGAGCGGTGCCGCGCGGCGGTCGACGAACTCGTCCGGCGTGCGGGCTCACTGAACCTGCTCTTCGACGCCCTCGACGAGGCGATGCCGGAGCAGGCGCACGACATCGCCCGGCATCTGCTGAACCCCCTGTCCGCGCTGTGGGGGGTCCGGGTGGTCGTCGCCACGCGCCCCCAGCCCCGGCGGCGGACCAGCGAGCGGGTGCTGGAGGAGACGCTGCTCGATACCCTCGACCAGAGCGTCGCTCCTCTGGTCCTGGGAGACGACGAGGAGGCCAGACACAGCATCGCCGGCATGGCCGCGTCCGTCCTGGACCGCGTGGGCTCGCCCTACCACGGGGAGGAGCACCGCGACGAGCGGGAGTGGATCGCGGGACGCGTCGCGGCCGAGAGCCATGGTTCGTTCCTGGTGGCCCGGCTCGCCGCGCGGGAACTCGCCCGGCGGCTCAGGGCGGTGACCGAGACGGAACTCGCCGAGTGGATGAGCCAAGGAGGGATGGCTCTGAGCGAGCGCCTCGCGGAGGAGGTGGGACATCTCACCGCTCAGCCGGGCGCGGAGCGCGCCGAGGAACTCTTGCGCCCGCTGGCCGTGGTCCAGGGGCGTGGGCTGTCCCGTCGCGGACCGTGGCTGGTGCTCGCCAACGCGCTGCGCGACGCGGGCAGTCCGGAACTGACGGCCGGGGATCTGCGGCGCGTGGTGCTGAACGCGGCGGGCGGTATCGTCTCCGCCCAGCCCGCGCCCGACACCCAGGACACCGTCCATCACCTGGCCCACCCCAGTTATGGGGCGTACTTCCTGCGGCGGGCCGGCCTCGACGCGCCACAGGCACACCGCACCGTGGTGGGGGCACTGCGCGCGCGGGCCGGGGACGGCTGGGCCGACGCCGACGCGTACACGCTGCACTATCTGGGCGCGCACGCCGCGCAGGCCGGAGTGGAGGAACTGCGGGCGCTGTTCGAGGACGTCGAGTTCCTGTTCCGGACCAGTCCGGACGTCATGCTGCCGCTCGCGTCCACGCTGGCCCGCGAGTGCGACGGTGCGGCTCTGTACGGCCGGGTCGGGCATGCCTTCCGCGATGCCGCGGACCTCACGACCCGCAAGGCACTGTTACGGGCGACCGCGTTCGTCAGCCACCGCGAACGCTCGTACCAGGCCCTGGAGCGGATCGACAGGTTCCTGCCGTGGCAGGAGTACTGGACGGACAAGCTGCCCGAGCCGGTCGAGTGGCGCAGGCCCGCTCCGCTCGGCGGGGCGAGGACACTGAGCTGGCGCGGCGGTACGGGACCGGCGGAACCGCTGTCCGGGGACACCCTGGCCGCGGGGGGCCGGGGCGAGGTGCTGGTGCTGCATCCGGAGTCGGGCCGACGGCTGCTCACCCGCCGGACACACAGCGCGGACCGGGAGCGGGGCGAGGCGCTCACCGAGGTGCGGGAGGTGGGCACGGGGCCGCACTGGATCACCGTCGCCCGCGACGGCCGGGCCCTCTACTTCTGGCGGTCCGACTCCCGACTGCCCGAGTACGTCTACCGCTGGGGCGGCGCGGTGCGCAGCCTCGCCGCCGCCCAACGGGCCAAAGAGGCCGTCGTCCTGGCCGCCGACGGCCGGCGCGTGTGGGTGTGGTGCTGGCAACGGGGCGGCACGCACCGCGGGGACGGAAGCCTGGTGGACATCAGCATGTCCGACGCCGAGCGGCTGGCGGCGCTCGTGCTGGGTTCCCGCCTGTTCGCTCTGGCGGTGGGGCAGCGAGCGGTGCTGTACGAGGCCGACCGCAGGACCGGCAGGACGGGCGGCCTGCTGCCCGAGGGCGTGGACCTGGGCGACCTCACGGCGCCCGCCCTGGCCGCCGCGGCGATCGCGGCACCCGAGAGTGCGCCCTCGGCGAGGGAGGGCGGGAAGCTCGGCTGGCTCGCCGCCGCGGACGGCAGCCAGGTCCGGGTCTGGCGGTGTGAGACGGACGACCGGGCCCCTTCCGCCCCGCCTGTGGTGAAACAGATGCGGCTCCTCGATTCCCCGGCCCGAGGAATGGCCTTCGGACACCACGGCGATCGCACGCTCCTGGCCCTGCTCGACAACCTGACGGTTCGCGTCCTCGACGTCGAGGACCAGCGGTACGAAGCGCGGTTCCGGCTGAGCGAACCGCGGGACGAGGCCATGGCCTTCGAACCCGGCGGGCAGGGAGTGCTGGCCCTCGCCGACGGTCCCGATATCCGGATGCTGGAGGTCGGACCGGTGATGTCGCCGGGCCACGACCTGCCCGGGCGCGCCCACGACCAGAAGCCGCTGGTCGCACTGGCCGGGGCGCCCGACGGCCCGCCGCTGCTGTGCCGTGTGTGGGGCGAGCGGATTCTCGTATCCCGGCCCCGCGACGGCGCTCCGGCCACCGGACCGGCCGAGGTCCTCACCCACCTGGCGCCGGTGACCGCGGTCCTGGCGGTGCGCTGCGCGGAGACATGGATCGTCGTCGCGGCCGCGCAACGGACGGTACGACTCTGGCAGTTGGCCGACGATCTGTCCGTACGGGCGGAGCACGGTCTGACACTGGGCGGCGACGCCGGCGACCAAGTGCCCTCGCTCGGCCTGGTCATCGACCGGGCCGCCGACAGACTTCGTGTCTACGCGCCGGACCGGCAGCGCATCGACCACGCGGAGATGCCCCGTGACGCCTCGCGGGGGTGGCTCAGAGGCGAGCCGGTACCCGCTGGGCTGCGTGCCTGCGCGGTCGACGCCCGGGGGATGCGGGACGGCAGGATATGGGTGGCCGCCGACTTGGGGGACGAACTGCTGCTGTGGGAGCACCGGGAGGGCCAACTGGAGGTGACCGCGCGCGTCGCGTTGCCCGGCAGGGACGAGAACGCCGAGGCCACCCGGCTCACGCTGGGTGAACTGTATGACCCGGACGACGAGGAGTCCTTCCCCCTGCTGGCCTGGGTGGACGGCGGCAAGGTCAAGGTGGCCGAGTTCACGGGCGGAGTCGAGACGTGGCAGAACCTTCCAGGCACGGTGCGGGGAGTGACGTCGCTGGTCTTCTGCGGTGCGCCGGAGCGGCCACTGCTGCTCGTGTGCGACGAACGCAGGGCGCCGGCGGTGTGGGATCTGTGGGACAAGAGGTGGCTGCACGGCGACGGGGTGCCCCCGCGCGGCTACCCGGTCCGGGCGGTGGCCGCCGCGCCGGACCCCGACGGTCTGGTGGTGGCCCTCCAGGGAGACCAGCGCTGCGACCTGATCCGGCTGCCCCACGCCTTCTTCGCGGACCGGATGACGACCGACACGTCGGAACAGCCGTGAGGCACGGAGAGAGAAGAGAGAGCACAGTGAAGCACGACCTCGTGGTGTTTGTACCGGGGATCCTCGGCAGTCGGCTGACCAGGGACGGCAAGGACGTCTGGAACCAGTCCAGGCAGGCTCTCTGCCAACTCCGGCGGCCGGCCCGGGCCATGGCGGGTATGGCCCTGCCGCCGGACATCGGCGACGACCGTCCCGACGAGGAGCACCGGCTGGTGGCGGAAGGGCTGCTGAAGTCCCCGGACGCCATGCCCGGGCTGCTCTCCTGTCTGGGGTACCCGGATGTGCGGGCCGCGCTCGGGGATCTGGCCGAGGGCCAGTACGTGCCCTTCGCATACGACTGGCGGCTCTCCAACCGGCTGGCCGCCCAGGATCTGAAGGAGCGCGTCGAGCGTGAGCTCGCCCGGTGGCGCGAGCAGGTCGGCCGGCACTACCCGGACCGCCCGGACGAACCGAAGGTCATTCTGATCTGTCACTCGATGGGGGGTCTGATCGGTCGCTACTACCTGGAGTGCCTGGGCGGCCGGGAGACTGCCCGCACCCTGGTCACGCTGGGCACGCCGCACCGCGGCGCCGCCAAGGCCGTCCGGTTCCTGACCGGCAACGGGGTGGGACCGCTGCCCGGTGACGGCAGACTCCGCCGGGTGGGCCTCGGCGCCACCGGCCGTGTCGTCAACGAAACCCTGCGCGAACTCGCCCTGACCCTGCCCTCCGTGGCCCAGTTGCTGCCCGTGTACGACGCGGTCCGGATTCCGGGCAAGAACCGAAGGCGCTACCTCAACGACACCCGTCACCAGGTGCCCGACCTGCCCACCGCCCTGGTCAAGGACGCTTTCGCCTTCCACGACGAGTTCCGGGACGCCCGCGAGACCAATCGCCGCGGTGACGCCGGCGGCCGACTGCCCTACCGCGTGCACTGCCTCGGGGGAATGGCACACCCGACGGTGCACGGAGTCGAACTGTCGCCCGACGGCCTCCGGTTCACCACGGATCTGGACGTCAGCCGTCCGTGGTCCGGCGACGGGACGGTGCCGCAGGAATCCGCCTTCGCCGGCTGGGCGCTCGACTACAAGGAGGACGGGATCTGGAACGGCTACCGGCATGCCGACATGGCCGGCGGCGGTGCTGTGGGCCACCAGCTCGCGGTCATCAGGGAGGGCCTGCCGGCCGGCGACATGCTCGCGGCCGACGAGGAGTTCGGCCTTGAGGTACCCGAGTGCGCGGCGGCCGGAGAGCCTTTCGAGGTCCGAGCCGTGGGATCCGGGCTCGCGGACCGGAATCTGCGGGCGGTGCTGCGCCGGGACGATGTTCCGTACGGCGATCCTGTCGCCTTCGTCCCCGACGGTGAGGGTTTCCGCGCGGAGCTGGAGGGCGGTCCGGGGACCTGGGTACTGGAAGTGATCTCCGAGCACCCGCGCACAGTGTGCCGGGAGGTGGTCACGCTCATGTCGGCGTGAGGCTCGTCCTGGCCGGGTGAACGGGTCGGCCTCCCGCACGACACACGACGCCGTGACCTGGAAGGGACACAGCGACGTGCGAGGGACATCTGCCATCCGGAGCCGGTCGGTCACTCTCATGCCCCGGCAGAGGGTGGGTACTGATCACGCCGCAGCGCGTCCAACACCACGCGCACCGCCGCGCGAGGTGGTGTGCCGCGACCGCTGCGGCGGATCGCCGCCGTAATCGTACGCGTCACAGGAGTCGCGAGTTCCCTCGTCGCGACGCGATACCGGCGGTCGACCGCCAGGCCGGGCAGCAGCGCGATCGACAGCCCGGCCTCGACATGCTGCAAGGTCATCATGTAGTTGCTGAACCGGCACACCACCCGTGGCTCGAAACCCGCTTGACGGCACAGTCGAAGCGCGAGATTCGCCATGTACGACTGAGGCATGTCGAACGCCCAGGGCTCGTCCGCGTAGGCCGCGATGTCCACGGTGCCGCGCCCGGCCGCGGGATGCCCGGGTGGTGTGACCAGCAGGATCGGGTCGGTGGCGAGCGGCACGAGGTCGAGGTCCGGTCCCAGGGGCAGCTCGTCGAAGTGTGTGGTCGTGATGATGAGGTCGACGTCACCACCACGCAGCGCGGGCATACTCTCGTGCGGCTCCAGCTGCAGCAGCTCGACGGTGAGACGCGGATACTCGCGCGCCAGACGGGTCACCGCCGGCACGGCCATGGTGTGGATCGCGCTCTGGAACGCCCCCATCCTCACCAGCCCGGCCGGTTCTTCGCCGAGCCCGCGCAGCTCCGCCTCGACGGCGTCCATGTGATCGAGTATCGCCCGCGCCCGTCGCGCGAGGATCAGCCCGGCGGAGGTCAGTCGTACCCGGCGTCCCGATCGTTCCAGGAGCTGGGTGCGCGTCTCGGCCTCCAGCAGGGCGAGCTGCTGGGAGACGTTCGACGGGCTCAGGTTGGCGGCTTTCGCGACCGCCCGAACCGTGCCCAGCGTGTCCAGCCGACTCAGGAGCCGAAGCCTCCACGGGTTCATCACCCCGCCATTGTTGTGCGGTTCCACCGAACAGGAAAGCCGGAATCGTGAGATGGACGTGTCGCTCGGCGCGACCTACCGTCAGACGCATGGCTGCTTCGACCGCACCGCCGTCCGCCGAATCCTTCTGGTCCGATGCCGAGAGGCACCTCGTGCGCTACGGCGGCGAGTTCACCCGCGAGATCATCGACCGCGCCGCCGGGAGTTTCCTGTTCACCGCGGACGGCCGGAAGATCCTCGACTTCACCTCCGGCCAGATGAGCGCGCTCCTCGGCCACTCGCACCCGGCGATCGTCGCGACCGTCCAGCGACAGGTCGCGACCCTTGATCACCTCTACAGCGGCATGCTCAGCCGTCCGGTGGTCGACCTCGCCCGGCGGCTGGCCGACACACTGCCGGCACCGCTGGAGAAGGCGCTGCTGCTGACCACCGGCGCCGAATCGAATGAAGCCGCGATCCGGATGGCCAAGCTTGTCACCGGCAAACACGAGATCGTCTCGTTCGCGCGGTCCTGGCACGGCATGACACAGGCCGCCGCGTCCGCCACCTACAGCACGGGGCGCAAGGGCTACGGCCCGGCCGCGCCCGGCAACTTCGCCATCCCCGTGCCGAACGCGTACCGTCCCGACTTCACCGCGGCCGACGGCTCGCTGGACTGGAACCGTCAGCTCGACTTCGCCTTCGACCTGATCGACGCCCAGTCGACCGGCAGCCTGGCCGCGTGCCTCGTCGAGCCGATTCTGAGCTCGGGCGGCATCATCGAGCCGCCGGTCGGGTACTTCGCGGCCCTGCGGGAGAAGTGCCGGGAACGCGGCATGCTGTTGATCCTGGACGAGGCCCAGACGGGCCTCTGCCGCACCGGGACCTGGTACGCGTTCGAGCGCGATGGTGTCGTCCCCGACATTCTCACGCTGTCCAAGACGCTCGGCGCCGGACTCCCCCTCGCGGCCGTGCTCACCAGCGACGAGATCGAGCAGGAGGCCCACAAACGCGGGTTTCTGTTCTTCACCACGCATGTCGCCGATCCGCTGGTGGCCGCGGTCGGGAACACCGTCCTCGATGTCCTGATCACCGACAAGCTCGACGAGCGCGCGCGGTCCCTGGGCGCGTTCCTCCGTGCCGGCCTGACGGACATCGCCGGGCGCCACGCGGTCGTCGGCGACATCCGCGGCCGGGGCATGCTGGCCGGGCTCGAACTCGTCGTCGACCGCGAGACGAAGCAGACGTCGGACGAGCTGGGCACCCGGGTCACCCGACGCTGCCTCGAACTCGGCCTGCACACGAACATCGTCCAGCTCCCCGGCATGGGCGGGGTCCTGCGGATCGCGCCGCCGCTGACCGCCACCGAGGACGAGCTTGAGCTCGGCTTGACGATTCTGGACGAGGCGATCGGCGACGCCTGCGCCGGACTTTGAGGACGCCGGCTACGACGTGGTGGTCGCTGCGCCCCCCTCACGACGCCCGGTTCGGTCCTGGCCGTCCTCCCGGTCGGTCACAACGTCTGACCGCGTCCTCCGTCACCATGACCACCGGGCGGCGAACAGGACGTCGATATCCTGCGCGGATGAAGCGTACGGATCGAGCCGCAGCGGCGGTCGTCGGCTCAGCGGTGGGCGATGCGCTGGGAGCGCCTTTCGAGTTCGGCCCCCAGGGTGCCTTCTCCGCGCGGTTTCCAGCCGCGGGGGTCGGTGGCGAGATGTGCGGCGGAGGTGGCTGGGAACCGGGCGAAGCCACGGACGACACACAGATGGCCGTTCTTGTGGCGGAGTCGCTACTGCAACGGGGCGGACTGGACTTGCCGGACATCTTCGTCCGTTTCCAACGGTGGGCAGCGTCCGATCCCAAAGACATCGGCCTGCAGACCGAGGATGTTCTGACCAACGGCATGCCCTGGGATCTGGCCGCCGCGATCCATTTCCAGGTCAACCGGCGAGCGGCCGGCAACGGCTCCTTGATGAGAGCTTCGACATCCGCGGTCCACTTCGCACGCGCCGGGCAGTCGGCCACGATGGATGCCGCCCGGCGCATTGCCGCCCTTACCCACGGCGACCGCGCCGCTTGGGAAGGCATCGCCATATTTCACGAGCTCATTCGGCGCACCCTGGCGGGCGCTGACCCCCTCTCCGCCCTTCCTGACATCCTGGACCTCATCCATCCCGACCACCGTCAGCGCTATGCCACAGTCCTCGCTCCTGACTGGCACCCCGACCAGGCAACCGAGTTCAACGGAGCGGTCTGGCCCTGCCTGGGGTCGGCGGTCTGGGCCCTGCGCGACACAACCAGCTTCGAGGAAGCGATCCGCGCGGCGATTGACATCGGTGGTGACACGGACACCGTCGCCGCGGTCACCGGAGGTCTCGCGGGCGCCCACTACGGACTCGACGCGATACCCGGCCGCTGGACCGAGCCGTTGCATGTCCCTCTGCCGGGGTTCGACGGACGAGTGCTGCGCCTGGACGATCTGATCAATCTTTCGCGGCGTCTCGTGGCTGATCCGGATTGACGAAGGACATGTTCCGGGAGACCTTCGCGGTCGGTCGGTCGTGGGCGGGCAGCCTACGTCCGCGGCACGACATCGCCGACGGTGGAGAGCCGGCCGGCAGACGACTCGCCCGCGGGGACGCGTGTCCGCGGGCGAGTACCGCTGTACCGAGGCCGTCGGCTCTGGGCTCAGGCGGCCGGGGAGAGGGCGGTGATCTTGCGGGTCTTCAGATCGGACTGGACCTTGATCTTCGTGACCTCCGGGTTCGCGCCGTCGCTCCAGGTCAGCGTGACCAGTGAGGTGGCGTGCCCGGCTCCTGAGCCGGTGTAGGTGACCTGCCACTTCACGGGGACGTTCTGGGCGAAGAGGATCCCGTCGGCGTGCTCCTTCGCCTCGTACGCGGCGACCGCCTTCCGCGCCGCGGCGCTCAGATAGAACGCGCGCAGCGCCTGGGCGTTGGCGCCCGCCGCCGGGTCCTCGTTGTCGTATACGGAGTCGATGTAGGAGCCGTAGAAGTCGGCCACGCGGCCGGTGACGTCGCGTGGGTCACCCTGGGAAGCCGCGGGAGCGGCCTGCACACCGTGCGAGGTGCCCACGGCGACCTTGGTGGGAGTGGTGGTGGAGCCGGCCAGTGCCGGTGTGATCACTGTCAGAGAAAGAGCGGCGGCGACAGCCGTGGAGGCGATGAGCGTGGTGCGGATGCCCGTGCGCATACGAATGAACCTTCCCCGTGGTTCGGCTCCGCGATATCGGCTTTCGCGGGCCTTGGCCATCCCTAAGACCGTGCGGGAGAGGATGAGGTTCCCGAAATTCCGCGGTATTTGCCGCGTGCGTCCGTGCGGGTCAACAGACCTGATGGTTGTAGGACGTTGAGGAAAATGGCGGCAAATTCTGTGCCGCCATAGATCATCTCATTCGACCGGTCACCGATAACGGATATGAGGCGCGTGATATCCGTGCGAGCACGGTGACGGATGGCTTTTTATTCGTCATACCGCCGTCGGCGCGTCGCCGTGGACGGCGAGGTCGGCCACCGTGTCGGCCGCGTCGCCCCTCCCCCGGCCCCGCATGGACCCCCACCCCACCCCGCCGAGTTACATATGCCGGTGGACGACATATAGTGTCCGCATGAGTCCCCCTTCCGGCGGCGGTCAACACCGTTCCGCCTGCCCGGACATGGGCGTGTGACTGAGACGGAGTACGTATGGCCAGCAGGAAGAACCTCGTCGCCAACCGGGCGTCCCTCACTCACAAGATCCGGTACGCGGCGAGCCGGCCGCATCGCATCGCCCCGTATCTGAAGCGGGCCGCCCGTGATCGATGGCTAGCCTTCAGGCACCCCGACCACGTGAGCTACTACCGCGCCGTGATGGCCTCGGACACCCGGCGCAACCCCGAGGCGGCCGTGGGCAGTCAGACGCACGAGCGGTGGCTCGCGCTGGGTCGGATGCAGTTCGACTTCCTGCTCCGGCACGGGCTCGCGCCGCAGGCCCGCATGCTCGACATCGGCTGTGGCAACCTGCGTGCGGGCTGGCGCTTCATCGACTACCTGGAGACGGGCCACTATTACGGCATCGACATCTCGCCCGACATCCTGATCGCCGCGAAGGAGACGCTGACCGCGCGGGGGCTCCAGGCCAAGGTTCCGCATCTGACCCTCACCAAGAACCTGACGCTGGACTTCCTGCCCGACGGCCACTTCGATGTCGTCCACGCGCACAGTGTGTTCTCGCACTCGCCGATCGAGGTCATCGACGAGTGTCTCGCGCATGTGGGCCGGGTCCTGGCCCCCAGCGGCCACTTCGACTTCACCTTCGACCGCACCACCGGTACCGAACACCAGGTGTTGCGCGAGGACTTCTACTACCGCACCGAGACTCTTATCGATCTGGCCGCCCGGCACGGGCTGGTGGCACGGTTCATGGGGGACTGGGAGGAGCTCGGCCACGGCCAGTCCAAGATCCGGGTCACCGCCGACTGACCCCCGGAGCTCCGACGGGCACCTGGCCGAACGGGGCTTCTGCTGTCTGTGCGTACGTACGTACGTACGTCTACGGACGTTGGAACACGTCGCTGGGTGTAGGTCCGGCGCCGAACGCTACGGCGTGGCTGGGTCGACCGGCATGTGGCAACGATTCCGTCTCGGCCAGCTGCGCCCGTACGCGCTTGTTCCGGGTGTCACACGCCGAGCAGTCGCTTCCCGCTCATGGGCCGCACAGCCGCGTCCCCGGATGGCTGGTGGCGGCTCTCGCCACGGCCATGGGAAGCGGGCTCGCGGCATGGCTCACCCATCGCTAGTGCACGGGCGGTGGGTCCTGTCAGCGGGCTAAACACCATCATCCGCTGTGCTGTTGGAACATCTTTCGCTAGTTCGAGTGAATCAAGCGTCGCAGCCGTTTATGGCCAGTCGAGCCGGAAACCTACCCGTGAGTGGTGGCTGTCACTGACCGCGAGACCGGCTTAGTCGTACGCATGACTAAGTGATGGGCCGGCTCCAGGTCGACAGAGATCACATACGCCAATTCCATCGAGAAAGACAGATATATGACTGCGTTCGACGAGGCATTCGAGCACACGGTGTCACTGGAAGGTGGTTATTCGAATCATGCCGCCGACAGGGGCGGCGCCACCAACTATGGCATCACCGAGGCCGTGGCCCGGGAGAACGGATATACGGGTCAGATGTCGGAACTTTCACTGGAGAAAGCCAAAGAAATCTATCAGCTTCGCTACTGGAAGCCGCTTCGCCTGGACGACATCGCCGCGACCTCGAAGCCGATCGCGCTGAAACTGTTCGACATCGGCGTCAACATGGGCACCGGATCGGCGGCGAAGTTCGCGCAGCGCGCGCTCAATGTGTTCAATCGGCAACAAGCCGATTATCCGGACATGACTGTGGACGGCGCGATCGGCCCGAAAACAGTCACAGCGTTCGCCACTTTCATGGAGAAGCGTAAGCAGCAAGGCGGAGTGGCGTTCCTTAAAGCGCTCACCAGCCTCCAGGGGGCGCGATACATCGAGTTGGCCGAGAATCGGGAGCAGAACGAGGCATTTGTCTTTGGCTGGCTGGTGAACCGAGCATGACGGGATCGCCGTTGAGATAACCAATGAGGTCTTGTTCGATCGGTCGGTGTGACTGGCCCATCGGGCAAGGCCTAGTCCGGCTGGTCGGGAACGGATGCTCGGCCGCCCCTCGTACGCCCCGTACGCGAACGCCCCTGATAGAGGAGTCACATTGGATAAGCAGGAACTCATCAATGCCATTTCGGAGTCAACCGAAGTCTCTCGGGCAACCATTGGCAAGGTTCTCGATGCAACACTGCACACCATCAAGGATGCTGTCGTGTCGGGCGATTCTGTGCAATTGATTGGATTCGGTTCGTTCACCGCGGGGGAGCGTGCGGCGCGCACTGGAAGGAACCCGAAGACTGGTGAACCGTTGGAGATCGCAGCGAGCAGGACTGCGAAGTTCGTGGCGGGTAAGACGTTCAAGGACGCGCTAAACGCGTAGTAGTGCCCACCCCGGGACTTGAACCCGGAACTCTGCGGCCGGTATCCCGTTGCCGGGCCGGTACCGCGCACCTCTACCGATTGGGTAGATGGGCATGTTCGTTGTCCTCGCCGGCCCGGGCCGGTCCGGACACGATGGGGACCACACGGGCTCGCGACCCCGTTCGGCGACTCGTGGCCGAGCTGTTTACTTGCGAGCGGTGTGGTCCCCGCGCTCTGCCTCACGACCCCAGGTGCGGCGGGGGTCGACGGCGTACATCCGCGCGCCGTTCCTGCCGTGATGTGACGCATGCCACATGTAGTTCCCGTCAGTAATCGGGGCGCTGTTCCGCTCAAGTCACGGAGAGCCAAGCGAACCGACAGGAGCAGCACATGAAGCACCGCATCGTCGTCCTCGGCGCCGGCTATGCCGGGGCCTACGTGGCCGGAACCCTGGCCCGTCGGCTGTCCCCGGCGGACACCGAGATCACCGTGGTCAACGCTGAGCCGGACTTCGTCCAGCGGCTGCGGTTGCACCAGCTCGCGGCCGGCCAGGAGATCAAGGCTCCACAGCTCGCTGACGTCTTTGTGGGCACGGGGATACGGCTGCGCCTGGCCTGTGTCACCGCCGTTGACCCCGAGCGCCAGGTCGTCGCCGTGGCCGACGCTGAGGGCGGCGGCGAACTCGGCTACGACACGCTCCTCTACGCACTCGGCAGCCACGCCGCCGGCCGCGGCGTCCCCGGCGTGGCCGAGCACGCCTTCGACGTCAGCAGTCGTCCGGCGGCGCTGCGCCTGCGCGCGCGCCTGGACAGCCTGAGCAGGCGGGACGAGGACGGGAGCGTGCTGGTCGTCGGCGACGGGTTGACCGGCATCGAGACCGCCACCGAGATCGCCGAATCCCGGCCCGGCCTGTCCGTGGCGCTGGTCGCCCGCGGCGAGTTGGGCGCCCCGCTCTCCGCCGGAGCCCGCAGCCACCTGCGCCGGGCCTGCGACCGGCTGGGCATCACCGTCCTGGAGCAGATCAGCGTCGAAGCCGTCGAAGCAACGCGGGTGCTGTGCGCCGACGGCACCGCCCTGGCGTCCGACGCGACCGTGTGGACGGCAGGGTTCGCGGTCAGCCCCATCGCCGCCACCAGCGGGCTGGAGGTCACCGAGAACGGTCGGATCGTCGTCGATCGCACCATGCGGTCGGTCTCGCGCCCGAACGTCTACGCCGTCGGCGACAGTGCCTACGCCATCGGCGACAACGGCCGGCCGCTGCCGATGTCCTGCGCTTCGGCCGGCTACACCGGCATGCAGGCCGCGTCCGCGATCGTGGGGCGCCTGACCGGCCGCAAGATCCCGAACACCAAGCTGGAGTACCTGGGCAACCACATCAGCCTCGGGCGGCGGGATGGGATCCTGCAGATGGTCGACGGAGAAGCGCAGGCAAAGCCGAAGTATGTGGGCGGCCGGAAGGCCGCGCGGATCAAGGCGGGCATCCTCAAAATGTCGCTGTGGACCACCTCGCACCCGACCTTCGGCCTGCCCAAGCTCAAGCGCCACCTGACCGCCGTACCGGATGCGGCAGCCGAGAGGACGGTCGCGTAGCCGCCTGACGAGGGAGGTCCGCATGGACAGCACCGCCACCGATCGCTTCGACACCAGTCGGTTCGAGGCCAGCCGGAACCGGCTGGCCTCGCTGGCGTACCGGCTGCTGGGCTCCGCCGCCGATGCCGAAGACGCCGTGCAGGACGCGTTCCTGCACTGGCAGGCCGCCGACCGGCGACTGATCAAGGTGCCGGAAGCATGGCTGACCAAAGTCGTCACCAACCTGTGCCTCGACCGGCTCCGCTCGGCACAGACCCGCCGCGAACGCACCGTCGGCGCCTGGCTGCCCGAACCGCTCCTGGACGGCGACCCGATGCTCGGCCCGGCCGACACTTTCGAGCAGCGCGAATCGGTCTCCCTGGCCGTGCTGACTCTCATGGAACGCCTGTCACCCCTTGAGCGGGCCGTCTACCTCCTGCGCGAAGCGTTCTCCCACAGCCACGCCGAGATCGCCGAGATCCTCGACATCACCGAATCCGCAAGCCAGCAGCACCTCCACCGGGCCCGGCACCGCATCACCACCGCGCGCCCCAACGGCGGCGAAGTCGACCCGGCATCCGCCCGCAGGATCGTCGAGGAATTCCTCGCCGCCGCCTCCTCGGGCCACACCGAACGCCTGGTGGCGCTGCTCACCGACGACGCGACCGCGATCGCCGACTCCAACGGCGCCGGCGCGGCCAAGACGCTGCTGCGGTACGACACTCCGCAGCGCATCGCCGCCATCGCACGGGCCGGTTTCAAACCCACACCCGCGAAACGGCGACTTGCCGGCGGCACACCCGCCATCCACTACGCACTCGTCAACGGCGCCCCCGCCATCCTCTTCGTGATCGGCGACCAGATCATCGGCACCGTGACGTTCGACATCACAGGCGGCAAGATCGCAACCGTGCGCGGCATCGCCGCCCCCACCCGCCTCGTCCGCCTCACCGAAGCCTGGCGGCAGCACGGACCGGACACCCCGCTCGTCACCCAGTGGTGACCCGACACAGGCTCAACCCGCCACATCGAGGCCGCAGGAGGAGTCATTTCTCACCTACAAAATCGGCACAGGTGTTGAACAGTTGATGTCCGAAGACGAGGTGCGGCAGGACTTGGCCTTTGTGTTGCGGACGTTGTGTGACAGACGCTACGAGTACTCACGCACGTTCTCCGCGCGATCGATGATCCACCGACGGTCCCGCTCGTCCATCGAGTCGAGACGTTCGTAGTCGAAGATCACTCGGGCTTTGCCGCGAGGATCGGTACGACCGCTTCCGCGCCCTTGCGGCTGAACCTGTCGCGCGCGTACCCCCACAGGGCCGGAACCTCACCGTCGAGGACTGCGCCCATAGCGCGGACAACCTTGGACTTACGCAGCAACAGGTCAGCTTCGGTGGTCTTCTTCATGGTCTGTCGGGAGACCAGAGGTTTCCTGCGTGCCGTGACCTGAGCGCCTGTCGCCATGGGATACCCCCTGTGACCAGCGGAAACGGCCCGCCGCCCGAGCAAGTCCCAGAGTGTTGGACCTACTGGGGTCCCCGCCCCGCCACAGCCGTACGGCGAGGGCCGCGCCCGCGATCACCACGAGGGCCGGGAGGATGGCGTCCTGGTCCAGGACGCCCGCGAAGAATCCGGTGGCCACGAAAGGCACCGCCGCGAGCGCGAGTTGACCGGCGGTGCGGATCCCGGACAGCGCCGGACGGCCCGCCAGGGCCAGGGCCGCCGCCACGGGAACGGCATAGCGCCAGTACGGGACAAGCCCGGACCCCGTCGAATCGATCAAGGCGAAGAGTACGACGATCAGCGGTGTCCATATCGCGAGAGCGACGACACCCGAAGTGCTGTGGATCCTGCGGGGTGGGCGCAGGTCCGGCGGGCAGGCCAGTGGGACGGCCGCGAAGACCACCGGCAGCAGCAGAAAGCCGATGAACTCCCACGGCACCGGCAGGGGGGCGGACGACCGTACGACGGTGAGGAAGCAGACAGCCGTGCCGGCCATGCCCAGCAGGGCCCAGAGGGCGCCGGCGAAGCGTCCGCTCATGGCCACGACCGCGCCGATGAGGCTCAGCAGATAGCAGCCGCTCGTGGCGTAGCTGAGCGGTACGAGGAACTCGGGGTCACCGCTGACGCGCCAGTCGGAGATCGTCGAGACGAGGTTGAAGGCCGCGTACGAGGCCGTGGCGGCCAGCGCGAAGGGCGCCACGGCCGCGAAGAGACGTCCGCCCCGCCGCGCGGAGCCCAGCCCCAGACGGAGACGGAGCGCGTGCGCCGTGATGTCGCAGGCTTCCCTGAAACGGGCGACCGGACCGGCTCCTTGGGTCGCCTCGCGGTACGCCTCGGCTATCTCGTCGCCGAAGTCACGGCGGAATCTCGCCGGGTACAGACGCAGGAGAAAGGGGCTCACGCGGTCGCCGACTCCCCCAGGACGCCCAGACGACGGACCGCTTCGCGCGCCGTGGCGGCGATCCGCTGCGCCTCGGCGGCGAGACTCCGCCGGCCGAGGGGGGTGAGCGTGTACGTACGACGCAGGCGGCTGTCCACGATCTCTTCCTCATGCACTTCGATCAGCCCTTGCCCCAGGAGCCGTTCCAGTGCGCCGTACAGCGTTCCGGTCCGCAGCTTGACCCGTCCGCCGGAGATCTTCTCCACCTCGCGGGCGATCGCGTAGCCATGGCGGGGCTCGTCCGCGAGCGCGGTCAGAAGGAGGAGGGTGGGTTCCTGCATCGCACGATCACTCATGTCAGCATCGTAAGTCACCTGTCGGCTGTCGGCATATGTCGGCCGCGAGATGGAGTCCGGGCTTGTGTCGTGGCCGAACCCGCCGCCGTCTCCAGGTGTCGGCGTGGCGCACGCGCGGCTGTCCGGAGACGGGAATGTCCGGATGTCCGGCTGGACAACACCGTTCAGTCATACGCGGATCCGGGATCCTCCGGACACCATGACCGCACCCCTGTTGAGGGCTACGGTGCCACCGACGAGCACGGCCGCGCATGCACCGCGGCGGTGGTCGTCGACCAGGAGCAGAACGAGGGCCCCTCCTGACCGCGCGGCAGCGCCCCCGGGAGAGGACCCCGGACCCTCACTCGGCCTTCCTGAACACCTCCGACATCCCGTCTCCCGTGTCATGGGCCAGCAGCCCCGTCGCGTCGGGCGCGATCAGGCCGACGCGGGCGGCCAGTTCCCTGCCGTGTACGTCGACGGCCGCCTCGATGAGGCCTGCGAGCGCGTCCAGCCCTGCCCGGGCGCGGGAACGGGCCACGCTCGCGCAGGCGACGGCGACCAGCGCGGCCGGCCACCACCAGCAGGCGAGGAGTGCGTAGCCCACGCCCCAGGCGGTGAGGCGGGCCGCGGCGCTGAAGGAGTCGCGGGCCGACTGGATCTGGCGGCCGGCGGGTTCGGGGAGGATCAGCCACAGTCGCGGCCACAGGGCGGCGAGGTCCACACCGTAGGCGGCCTCGACGCGGTCCGCCGTCGCCTGCATACGGTCGCCGTACCAGGTGGGGCGGGCCGGCGCGCGCAGCGCGATGCGGTCGCGAGCCTCGGTGAGGGCCTGGATCCGCGCCCAGGTGCTCCTCGGGATCGTCACCGTGCCGTTCGCTGCGACGCCGGTCGGACCGGCGTGCGCGACGGCGTCCGCCACCTTCGCGTCCCTTTCGCTCCACTGTCGCTCCCGCCGTGCGGTGAGGGCACGCGAGAGCGGGTCCCGGCCGAACCGCAGCCAGTACCGCTCGATCGCACCGCCGAGGAACTGCGCGGCGAGCGAGGCCGCGGCGGCGGTGAGCAGCACGAACGCCACCAGGATCGCGGCGGTACCGGTTCGGTCCAGGGCGGGGCGGGCGGCGAGGTCGTCCAGAGTGCCGCGCAGCCGTTCGACATCGTGCCAGTGGCGGTGCCCCAGGGTGGCGCCGACCGCTGCGACGGCGAGGAAGAGAGCGCCGGGCAGCACCAGCAGATTCAGCCAGCGCTCGGTGAGTTTGCCGCCCAGGGTGGCGAGGAGTGGGTTCATGAGGTCGGGAGGCCGGAGGCGGTCACTGTCCGGGGTCCAGCCGGCCCTTGCGCATGCGGGTGCCGTTGACCGCGCAGTGGGGGGCGGGCAGCAGGTCGCGGGCCCGTTCGAGCCGCGTGCAGCGGGCCGGTCCCGGGCACACCGCCACCTTGATGTGGGGTGTGACGCCGGGAGTGGTGGCACCTCGGGAGTCGTTGAGCAGCCCGCCCGCGACCCCGGTCAGGCGCAACGCGTGGTCCAGGTCGTCGTAGCAGGCCGCCAGCGCGGCGGCGTCCTCGCCCGACCGCAGCAGGTCCCGCGCGCGCTCGGCGGGCTCCTGGACCCCGGGCTGCCGCATGTCGTGCGACGAGCCGAGCAGGGAGCACAACGCCGCGGCTCGGTGGGCGAGTTCGGGGTGATCAGGCGATACGGTCATGCTCCAAGTGTGCCGGAGAGCGGGCACCGCCGAAGGTGAGTCGCCGCGCTACCGGAGTCGACCACAGGGGGAGCGACAAGGTGAGGGACGACCGGGACGGGCTGGTACAGGCGATCGGCGCGCGCCTCGCGCGGGCCGGGACCGCGGACGGGGGTGTGCACGGGGACGTGGTGTTCGGCCCGGAGGCCGACGCCGAACTCCGGGCACTGCTCCGGATCGCCGACACCAGGACCGACCTGGAGGCCCGGCAGGTGGCGGGCTGGCTCTGCATCGCTCGCGCGGCGGCCTCGCCCGGCACGCGTGGCGGTGTCCACGGAGCCATGGCCGGGACGCTGCTCTTCCCTGTGTGGATGGCCGATCCCGGTCTTGTGCCGGCAGAGTTGGCGGCCGGCTATGCGTCGACCGACCCCGCGGTCCGCCCCGATCCGGCGAACGCCGACGGTCCCGCCGAGTGGTCGGCCAACTGTGCCGCGGCCGTGATCGCGGCCGAGGGCCGAGCGCACCATCCGCCGCGCGACGCTCCCGAAGACGAACTCCGGCTGTACGAGCTGGCCGTACAGCTCGGGGCCGCGCTGCCCACGCGTGAGCTACTGCTCGGAACGGCGGTGGGGATGGGCAGCCTCGCCGTCCTCACGACGCCGGAGTACGACCCCATGTACGCGACCCGGGTCGCCGATC
Source organism: Streptomyces sp. NPDC051662 (assembly GCF_040681655.1). Classification (NCBI taxonomy): domain Bacteria; kingdom Bacillati; phylum Actinomycetota; class Actinomycetes; order Kitasatosporales; family Streptomycetaceae; genus Streptomyces; species Streptomyces sp. NPDC051662. Next base: position 422,709 of record NZ_JBFAZD010000003.1, on the reverse strand, counting down.
TGAGCCACGCGCTGTCCCTCGCCGGGCAGCACGGGCAGATGACCGACGACGGGCCGATGACGGACGACCGGCTATCGGCCGACGAGGGTCCTGACGCGGCGCTCCGTCTCACGCACCGCGCCCTCAAACGCATTCCCGCCGACTCCCCCGACCGGCTGCTCACCCTCGGCAACCTGGGCATCCAGTTCCTGGATCGATACCGGCGGTCGTACGATCCGGACGACCTGTACGAAGCGGTCGGCATCGGGCGCGACGTACTGGCCCAACTGCCCGCGCACAGCCCGCATCTCGCCCAACACCTCACCGCGCTCGGCGGCGCGCTGCTGCAACTGCGGCTGCGGGAGGGCGGCACGCCGGCGGAGTGCGACGAGGTGGTGGAGCTGTTCCGCCGGGCGGCTCCCGACCATCCTCAGGGGCCGACGGTGGCAGGTCTCAATCTGGGGCTCGGGCTCGTCCTTCGCTACCAGCGCACCGGTCGGCCGCATGATCTGCACGAGGCGGTCGGCGTACTGACCGGGGCGCTGGGCGCATCCCGGGACCCGGAGCAGCGCACCGGCGTCCGCGCTTCCCTGGGCAACGCGCTGCGCGCCCGCTACGCGCTGACCGGTGATCCGGCCGATCTGGACGCGGCGATCACAGAGTCGTCCGCGGTGGTCGCCGCTTCCGGGGAGCCGACGTCCCGCACCGCGACGCGGCTGATCGCGCCCGCGATGGCCCTGCACGCCCGCCATGCCCTCGATCCGGAAGGGAACAGTGCGGATCTGGCCGAGGCCCTGCGACTGCTGCGGCGGGCCGGGACGCTTCTGCCGCCGGGCCATCCGGAGCGGCCCGTGACGCTCGGCGATCTCGGGCTGGTGCTCAGCACCAGCTACCAACGCACCGGAAACCCGGAGGAGTTGAACGAGGCCGTCCAGGCTCTTCGGGAGGCGGTGGCGCTCACCGTCGAAGGGCACGAGATTCTCGGCGTGCGGCTGCTCAATCTCGGCATGGCCCTGGGCCTGCGCCACCAGCTCACCGAGGACGGCGAGGATCTGCGAGAGGCCCGGGAGTGCCGGCGCCGGGCCATGGAACTGCCCGGTCTCGGCCGCACGCACCGGGCGGCGCTGCTCGGCTCGACGGCCATCAGCCGGATGACCGGATTCGAGCGTGCCGTCGACCCGGTCGCCCAACTCGACGAGGCGATCGCCCTCTTCCGGGAGGCGCTCACCCTCACCCCGGCGGACGACCGCCTGTTGCCGCGTCGGCGCCACAATCTGGCCGTGGCCCTGATGTCCCGCTTCCTGACGGCGCAACGGCTCGTTGACGCGCGGGAGGCGCGCGAGCTGGCCGACACGGTGATCGCCACGCTGCCCGCGGACTCGCCCGAACTGCCCGGAGCCCTGATGGTGGCCGCGGGCGCCCGGCTGTCGGGCTTCGGCGCCGTGTTGTCGTCGGCGATCCGGAACGAGGCGATCGCACTGCTGCGCCGGGCGGTCGAGGTCACCCCGCCCGGCCACGCGAAGCGCACCCAGCGTCTGCTGACTCTCGGCACCGTCCTGCGGAACCGGGGGCCGCGCCGCCGGCGCCGTCGATCCGATCTGGTCGAGGCGGCCGACGTGTTCCGGGAAGCCGCCCTGGAGCGGCAGTGCGCCCCCTCCCTGCGCCTGGACGCCGCACGGGCCTGGGGCGCCGTCCGGGCAGAGCTCGGTGACTGGGCGGGCGCTCTGGACGGCTACGCGATGGCGGTCGACCTGCTGCACTCCGTCGCACCCCGCCATCTCGTCCGCGACGACCAGGAGTTCCTGCTGAGTAGGACCGTGGGGCTGGGTGCCGAGGCGGCGGCCTGCGCGGTGCGCCGCGGCAGGCCCGGGCTCGCGGTCGGGCTCCTCGAACAGGCCAGGGGCGTACTGCTCACCCACGCCTTCGACGCCGACAGCGATCTGACCCGGCTCCGGGAGACGGCCCCGGAGCTCGCCGACCGCTTCGAAGAGCTCCGGGACGCCCTGGACACGGCTACCGACAGCCAGGATCAGGGGTTCGTCGAAGAAGGGCCCGAAGGGCCCCGGGGCGACGAGCGCGGCCTCGGCGCCCGCGCCGATCTGCGGCAGCGACTGGCCGCCGAGTGGCGGGAGTTGACCGCGCGGATCCGTGCCGAGCACCCGGAACTCGGACTGCTGCGGCCGGTACGGGAGTGGGACGAGCGGGAACTGCGCGCGGCGGCGACGGCGGGCCCGGTGGTGCTGGTCAACGTCTCCTCGTACGGCGGCGACGCACTGGTCGTCACCGAGCACGCCATCGACGCCGTACCGCTCCCCGGACTGGACCCACGGACAACGGCGGCCCGCCGGCAGGCCCTCCAGGACGCGCTGTTACGTATCGAGACGCCCGGAACCTCACGCGCCGAGTCCCTGCGCGCGCAGCGAGTCGTCCGCGACACGCTCTCCTGGCTGTGGCGGGCGGCCACCGGACCGGTCCTCGACCATCTGGGCATCCCGGCCGCCCCCGCCGGACCGCTGACCCGTGTGTGGTGGTCGCCGGGCGGCGTCCTCGGGACCCTGCCGCTGCATGCCGCGACCCCCCAGGACGGCGCGCCCGGTGCGTTGGGCCGGGTCGTCTCCTCGTACACGCCGACTCTGCGGGCGCTGCACCACGCCAGGCAGCGCGCCGCCCGTCCGGCGGGCACCGGCGCGCTCGTCGTCGCCGTCGGCGAGGCCGCCGGTCTCGCACCGCTGCCCGCCGCGCGCCGTGAGGCCGAACGCCTCGCCCGGCTGCTGCCCGGCTCCGAGGTGCTGACGGGCGCGTCCGCCACCCACTCGGCGGTGGTCTCCGCCCTGCCCCGGCACGCGTACGCGCACTTCGCCTGCCACGCCCTGGGGGATCTGGAGCGCCCGTCCGGCAGCCGGCTCGTCCTGCACGATCACACCGAACGTCCACTGACCGTCCGCGACCTCGCCCGGCTGCGGCTGCCCTCGGTCCGGCTCGCCTATCTCTCCGCCTGCGACACCCTGCGGACCAGCCCCGAACTCGCCGATGAGTCCGTCCACATTGTCAGCGCCCTCCAGATCGCCGGCTTCCCCCATGTCGTCGGCTCGCTCTGGCATGTCGACGACACGATCGGAGCCGGTGTCGCCCAGAGCGTGTACGAGGCCCTGAGCACGGGCGGCGGCGCGCTGGACATCGGCCGGACAGCCGAGGCCCTGCATTCCACCGTGTGCGCGCTGCGTGACACATATCCCCAGACCCCCAGCTTGTGGGCCTGCCAGGTGCACGCGGGTCCCTAGGGGCTCGAAACGAGCACCAGGCCCGATGGGCGGCCTTGCTGTACGTAGGACATCGCCACCGGTCGAGTCACAAGGGCACCGGCTCGACCTTGACCGGCTGAGCCTTGGCGGCGGTCAGTCATTGACCACTCGCTGGATCCTCGCCACCCTCAGGGGGAATTCAGACCATGTGGACAGGGTTTCAGTCGGCCGGCCCCTTGCCCTGATGCGCGCGAGGCCGGTGGTCAGACCGGCGACGACGTCGAGCCGTGAGGGCCGGCCGCCTTGGTTGATGCATCGTCGCGGTGGTGGGCGGGGTCAGTACCGAGTACTTCGTCAGCGCTACGGGGTTCTGTGCGCGGCTGCTGGTTGAGCTGGTGACGCGCGACGGAGGATCGCCGGTACACCTCCTTGCGAGCCCGCATGATGTTGCCCAGGGGCGCGTGCTCGGCGGTGACCCGCCAGGGCGTGAACGACAGCGCGTCCATCTTCTCCAGGTTCTCTGGCTCGGAGATGTCCTGCTGCGGCAGCCGAAGCCTCGCCACGGTGACGGACGGCGAGAGCTGCTCGGGCCACTCCACGGTGGTGTCCTCCACCGGCATCCGCTCCAGGTCGGTGCAGAGTTGAACCTGGATGTCGAAGGCGTAGGGCCGCTCCCGCAACTCGGCCTCCAGGGCAGGTCGGAAGACCTCCGCCGCCGAGGTCGGGTCGATGTCGCGCCGGACCACCGCGGCGGCGAAGGAAGGGTCGGGGGTGATGCGCACCTTGGCGATGTAGTCCCCGTGCCGGACCGCGCCCATCGTCCAGTAGCTCGACAGCAGTAGGTTTGCCGGAGGGGTCTTTGCCAGGTGCAGGAAGGCCAGGAACTCGTCCCACGCCCAGTTGTCCTGGTCGAGGGTTCCCTTGCCGGTCACGAACTCGGTGAAGAAACGATGTGCGCCGGGTCGGCCCTGGGAGAAGTAGGCCGGCGCGTTCAGGAACAGTTCCTGGATGAAGAGGTAGTGCTCGACCGTGTTGCAGAAGAAGATCGGTCCGTTGATGTTGGCGTAGTCGAATGTGCCTGTGTCCGGTTCGTCTTCCAGCAGGGTCGGTCCGGGGATGTCGAAGATCTTCAGCGCCAGTCCGGTGGCGGCGCCCAGTCGCGCGTCGGCTCCGGCGTGCGGCGAGCCGTTGGAGAAGCGGATGAGCGCATCGTGGGTTCCTGGGGTCGCGTAGATTCCCTGGGCGTACTCGGGAGGGAGCCCGTCCAGGATCTCCACTTCCCCTCGGACCAGCCCGTAGCCCTTTGCATGGGCGTCCCGAAGGGCCCGTCCGGTGCCGCCGGCCCCGACCGACTCGGCAATGTAGCTCTCGGTCTTTTCGATCACCGTCTGCACATTGCGGTCAAAGTGCGGGTCGTCGTCTTCGACGTCAGGCGTGTAGCGGACGAACTGTGCTGTCATGACTGCGACCTCTCCTCGAAGACCGTGACCGGACCTCAGCGGCTTGGAACGGCCCTCAGCCCTCCAGTTCGGCGAGCCAGCGCAAAGCACGCAGCCCTGGCACGTAGCAGTACTCACCGCCCCGGGTGACCACAAAGCTGGGCAGGTTCCGCAGACGACGCCGGACCGGCTTCTCCGGGATGGTGACGCTGCCGGTTCCGCCGTGATGCCCGGCCACCGGGTCTTTCTCGCCGGGGTAGCCGATGAAGTTGCCGTCGTTGACCCACTCGGCCTTGATGAACTCGAATTGCCGTTCGAGATGGGCCCCGAGGAAGACTCCGACCAGGCCCCGGTCGGCACCGTCGTCCTCCAGCACGCCCTCGGGCAGCGCCGGCCCGTAGGTGGTGCCGCGGCGGATAAGGCGGTGCATTCGCGCATCGCCGATGATGGTGGAATCACGGGGGTTGGTGCGCCGGATGTGCGCACCGGCGGGGCACCGGAAGCCACGATCGTCGTTCTCCCGGTACAGGAAGTTGTTGATGCGGTGCGGATCGGCCGCCAGTTCCGGGTCGTCGTGCTCCGGCGTCAGCGTCAGCGGCGCGCCGCTGGGCCAGCGTCCGACCATCTTTGCCGCCAGGAGCGCCTCCTCCTCGGCGTTGGAGGTGTTCGTGCGCAGGTACCGGCGCCAGGCCGCCACGTCGGTGTGGACCTTGCGAACGGCCGCGTAGGTGCCGTTGCGCCCCAGCACGTCGGGGGTGGGCATGGGCGGCAGGCTGCCGGTTTCGTCGGGGTAGCCGAGGATGAACTCGCCGGCCTTGATGGGGGCTTCCTGCGGGTTGGAGCCGGGCAGTCCGACGCCCTCGATGTTCGGATGGCTGATGCCGTCGCGGAATCCGAAGGTGGTGCGCCCGGTCGGGAGCTGGTGGACCTCCTGCTGCCAGATCACCTGGACTCCGGGCGTGTCCTCGTAGGCGGCACGGGCCCGCTCCAGCTCCTTGTCCAGCTGCGTCGCATCGGAGGAGAGGGCGCTCAAGGCGATGTGGATGTCGCCCGTTCCGAACGGCGCCTCCCAGTGGGCCGGTGCGCTCTCGCCCACGTCGCCGATCAGCTCCGCCCGAGCGGCCATGCCCTCACGAAACGCCCGCGGAAAGCTGTCAAGCGACTCCTGGGGCACCCCCAGGGCCCGCAGCCCCTGGTAAGTGAGCGTCACCGCCACCCAGGCATCCTGGCTCCGGTCCGCGCTGGGCAGACCACCCGCGGTCACCGGGAGCAGCCGCCGCAGCAGGTCGCGCCCTGCGTGGCGGTCGTCGACGCGCAGGAAGACGAACTCTCCCTGGTAGGGCACGGGCCTCGGACGCAGGGCCCCGCTCTGGACGTCGTCGATCTCGACGCGCACACCGGCCGCGCTGCCGTACGCCGTGTTCATGGTCGCTTGTGCCTCCACATTCGGTCTTTGCCTGGGCAGCCGTGCAATGGCCGACTCGCACCGGACTGGCGGTCCACCGATAGTGGGTCGGCTCTGGGGGCTGGCTGTGTCCGGGTTCTAGGGCGTGTTGCGAAAGTAGCGCCGTCCGCCCGCAGGGCGGGGCCTGCGGCGTCCGGTGCGTGCGATCGCAAGGCGGAGGGTCTCCCCAGTACTGGACGTACTGGGGTGATCCGACAACGCAGCGAGCGTGCGTGCCGGGCGTCGCCGGGCAGGCGGGACTTTCGCAACACGCCCTAGGCCGAGGCTTCCTCCAGCAGCTTCTGGAAGGCCGGCGTGGCCACCAAATCCGCGTTGGCCGGGTTCTCCAGAGCCGCCCGGAACTCGGGGGTGTCCAGCACCTCCTCGAACGCTTCCTCCACGCGCTGGTCCTTGTAGATCTGCTGAACGGTCAGGTCGGGATAGGCGCTGACGAAGACCCCCGCGGGCGCCTGGTGGGCGACGAACCAGTCCTTCGCCCCCGGATCTTTGACACCGGGGAACCCTTCGCTGTGCGAGAAGACCTTGTCGAAACGGTCCCCGACCACGGTCTGGGCGAAGTCGTCGATGTAGGTGTCCCAGGAGCCGTCGAAGACGCTTGCGAACATGAAGCGGGTGTCATTGTCGAAGATCACGTGCCGTGCGTCATGCAGGGTGCCAATCTGGCGCACCGCCGCATGGACCTTCTCGTCGTCCGCCGCGTCGGCGAGCATGGCGAGATCCTTACACAGCGCGTCGGCCTCGCCCGGCTTGATCTTGGTAAAGACGGTGAACTCGCTGCAGACCCCGTCCGACCTGCCGGGGCGTTCTGGGTGAGCTGACTGGGCTGCACCTGACGTCGCAGTCATCGTGAGATTCTCCTGCCACGGATCGGTGCGAGGGTCGCCAAGCACCCGGACAAGAGGCGCCATCGCCCTCACCTCTCCATCCTCACTTCGGAGGTGTTGCCTCGCATCTCGGCACCTGCGTGCCCACCTGCGTGTGCTCACCCGGGGTGGATTCCCGGGAACCTCCGGCTGTGCGGAGGCCATCCTGATCCCTTCACACTCCCCCACCAGGGACGATTACGCTCCGTGCAGTGTCTCCGTCACTGTGCCGAGAGGAGGCTCCCGAGGACAGATCCGGCCAGGCGCAGGAAGATGGAACTGGGACGTGCCGAGTACATCGCCGTCACCCTTCTCGGGCAGCCACTTCCGCACGGCCGAGAACACGAGAAGACAGCGCCGAGAAGACGAGAAGACAGCGGCGCAGCCGATCACAGAACAACCCGTTGCGAGGCCCGGGAGATCGGGGCACCCGCCTCCGACAAGCCCTGCTCCACTGGATCGCCACCTTGACCCCCCACACGGAGGCAACCATGGGCGCAGTTCTCGGCGACGTGCTGGGTTTCGCGGCCGCCGTCGCCATCAGCCCGCTCCCGATCATCGCCATCATCCTCATCCTCGCCACGCCTCAAGGACGCCTCAACGGCCCCCTCTTCACCGTCGGCTGGATCCTGGGACTCTCGGCACTGGGCGCGGTAATGCTGGTGATCGCCTCCCCAGCGGGCGCCTCCTCCCACAATCACCCGGCCACCTGGGTGGGCGCCCTCAAGCTCGCCCTGGGCCTGTTCCTCGTCCTCTTCGGCGCCCGGCAATGGCACCGGCGCCCCGAAGACCCCTCGCAAGCTCAGCTGCCGAAGTGGATGGGCGCGATAGACCGCCTCACACCGCTCAAGGTCTTCGCACTCGGAGTGGCCCTGGCCGCGCTCAACGCCAAGAACGCCCCGCTGACCATCGCCGCGGGCGCCACGATCGGCTCAGCCGGAATACCGGTCGGGCAGCAGATCGCATCACTGGCCATCTTCGTCCTCATAGCCACCCTCGGCCTGCTGGCCCCACTGGGAGTCTTCCTCCTCGGGGGAGAGCGAGCCAAAACCACATTCGGCAACTGGAAAGAATGGGCTGCGCGGCACAACGTCGCTGTCATGGGGATCCTGTTCTTCGTTCTCGGGTTGAAACTGCTTGGAGACGGCATAGGCATCCTCGCCTCCTGACAGGTTCACCCACGCCTGACGATGTGGTCCGAAACCGAAACCTCGGTAATGCGGTTCTCTGGCTGATACGGAGATGTCCTCGCGGCCACAGCACTCGGGACTTTGAAGACACGCCCTAGGGCGTGTCTTCAAAGTCCCGTCCTCGGGCCACGACCTCGGCGAAACGACGGGTGAATCCCTCCCAGGCCGCGGCGGACGCCGGTTCGTCGGCCACCGCACGCTCATAGAGTCCGTCCGGGTCGAAGCCCCGCGACCGCAGCCATTCCCGGTCCCAGCGACGGATATCCGCCGCCACGGCCTCGGGGTGGAACTGCACGCCCCAGGCACGCTCCCCCAGGCGGAATCCCTGATACCGGCACCGCTCACTGTCCGCCAGCCAGACCGCCCCCGGCGGGAGTTCGGTCACGGCGTCCACATGGCGCTCCATGGCGGGCACCACAGGGGACAGTCCTCCGAAGAGAGGATCCTCGCATGCCTCGGCGCGCAGCCGGATCGGCGTGCTCCCGCACTCCGGCTCGCCGGACCGGCCACGCACCGTACCGCCCGCGACATGAGCCAGCAGCTGACCGCCCAGACAGATGCCCAGCACCGGATTGCCGTGCTCCAGCGCCTGTCCGGCAAGACGGCGGACCGCGGGAAGCCAGGGCGCACGCGCGTCGTCGTCCGGGAGGAATCCGCCGCCGAGCACGATCAGCGCCCGGCGTCCGAGCGTTTCGGGCAGCGGCTCGCCGGTGTACGCGCGGACCGTCTCCAGGCCCATTCCTGCCTCCCGCAGCCAGCGGCCGACACGGCCGGGACCGCCGGTCGGCGTGTTCTGCACCACGAGCACGCTGTGCCCCGTCATGCCGCGCGCCTGACCGGCTCACCGGACCAGAAATGGGTGGAGTCCCGCGGCACGCCGCGCTGTTCGGCCCCGTCGTCGTCGCGGTACTCCCACTCGAACGGCACGCCGCGCGCGATCGCCGGATCGGGGCCGTCCATCAGCTGGAAGTGCAGATGAGGTTCGGACGAGTTCCCGGAGTTCCCGCACTCGGCGAGCTGCTGCCCCGCCGTGACGCGGTCGCCCACCGCCACGAGGAGGGAGTCGCGCCGCAGATGGGCGAGGACCGCGTACACGTCGTCGCCGAGGTCCAGTACGAGGTAATTGCCCAACAGGTGGCGCGGCCATCCCAGGTCGCGCAGGAAGCTCTCCAGACCGAGCAGGGCGAGGCCGGGAAGCGACATCCGGCTCAGATGGTCCCGCTGCCGGCTCGCGGCGGCGACGACCACTCCGTCGGCCGGGGCGAGGAGGGGCCTCCCGAAGGAGGGATACGACCGCGGACGCCGGCCGACCGGCCAGACCCAGTTGAAGGGCGGGGTGTGCGGTGCGTCCCCGGCGTCCTGCGGCGGCTCGTACTTCAGGTCGATGGCGTAGGTCTGGGCGTGGCTGTGCGTATGGCTGGGGATCTTGGTCGCGGGGCCGTTGAGCGCTGTCCAGCGCCCGGTGACGGGCAGCTGGACCAGCACGGGCCGCCGGTCGCCGGCCGGGCGCTGGGTCCGTACCAGGGCCCAGCGCAGGAGCAGGGCGACCGCGATCAGCGCGACACCCACGTACCACAGCGGCCCGATCCCCCGGACGTTCACCACAATGCACAGCGTCCCGGCACCGAACAGCAGACCATGGCGCTTCCACAGCGTCACCGGCAGACACATCCCTCGTACATTCCCAGAAGGTACATTCCCCGAAGCGGGGCCACTTCCGGCCGACGGGCGATCCGTCAGTTACGGGCCGAATTCGGCTCCGCCGTCAGCAATACCATCCGATGTCCCGGTGTTGCCACCGTGTTCAGGCCGGGGTGTCCGATGTCTCGCGCAAACCGCGGGGACGCATATCGGTCCAGTGCTCGTTGACGTAGTCGATGGCGGTCTCACGGTCCACGTCGCTCAGCGCGGCCGTCCAGCCCGCGGGGGCCGGGGCGAAGGCCGGCCACAGGGAGTGCTGGCCCTCGTCGTTGACCAGGACGTGGAAGACGCCGTCGGCGTCGTCGAAGGGGTTGGCGCTCATAGAGGTTCGTTCCTTTCACAGGTTCGGGCATGGCGTGGAGAGGAGGCAGGGGCAGAGGCCGTGCTCCGGGCTGGAGGTCCGGGGCTGAGCAGGCCGGCCACCGCGTCGTGGGGCGCCGCGGCGATCGCCCCCAGCAGGCGTTCCAGCTCGCTGGCCATCCGCTCGGCACGGGGACGCTCCACCGCGTCCGGACGGTGGCCGAGCCGCAGCGTCAACGGGCCGTCGCCGGCGAATGCCGCCAGCGTCAGTGGGTAGTGGGTGGCGTCGCGCCCCTCACTGTGCACGAGCCGCAATCCCGGGGTGGCACGTGCCAGGCTGACCCGGTCGAGGGGGTAGTTCTCGAAGACGACGTGCGTGTCGAAGAGCTCACGTCGGCCCACCAGCCGCTGGATGTCTCCCAGCCCGAGATGCTGGTGCGGCAGGAGCGCGGCCTGCTCGTCCTGGAAGCGTGCCAGCAGGTTCAGTACGGTCTCCGCCGGGTCGAACCGCAGGCGTACCGGCACGGTGTTGATGAACAGTCCGATCATCGATTCCATCCCGGCGATCTCCGGCCGACGGCCCGAGACGGTGGTGCCGAACACCACGTCCCGCACCCCGCCGTGCCGGGCGAGGAGGAGCGCCCAGGCGCCCTGGACCACAGTGTTGAGCGTGAGGCCGTGCGCGCTCAGGTCACGCAACGAAGCGGTCAGCGCCTCGGGCAGGGTGAACTCCACGGACCGTACGGGCACCGCGCCGCCACGGACAACGGCCTCGCCGTCGGTGCCTTGGAGGAGCGACGGCGCCTCCGCTCCGGCGAGAGCGGCCCGCCAGGCGTCCCGGGCGGCGTCACCGTCCTGGGCCGCCAGCACGGACAGATGCTCGCGGTAGGGCGTCACCGCGGGCAGCGCGCCGGGGGCGCCTCCCTCGGCGTACAGCGCGAACAACTCACCGACCAGCAAGGACACCGACCATCCGTCCAGCACCAGATGATGATGCGTCAGCACCAGCCGGTGTTCGTCCGGCCCCCACGCGAACAGCGTGAAGCGGAGCAGCGGAGGCCGGTCCAGCTCGAAGCGCCGACGCAGATCGGCAGCCGCGAGCCGGTCGAAGACCCGCTCGCGGCGCCCGGCCGACACCACCCCGAGATCCGTCTCACGCCACTCGGGCACGAGCGCGCCCGGCACCACCTGGACCGGACGGGGCAGCTCGTGATGGACGAATGCCGCCCGCAGATTGGGGTGCCGCTCCAGCAGCCCCGCCGCCGCCGCGCGCAGCGCCTCCCCGTCCACCTCGCCCCGCAGACACAGGACGAGTTGCGCCTGATAGACGTCCGGGCTGTCCGGGGCGTACAGCGAGTGGAAGAGCAGCCCCTGTTGGAGCGGTGTCAGCGGCAGGACGTCCATGAGGCCGGGGTGGGCCGACTCCAGGTGCTCGATCTCCGTCTGCTGGAGCGGGACCAGGGGCAGATCGGACGGGCTGTGTCCGCCCGCCCCGGGGGTTCTGGCGTGCACGACCAGGGCGTCGAGCGCGGTGAACCACAGCTCGGCCAGCTCCCGGATCTCCGCCTCCGTGAACGCGGTCTCCGCCCACGACCACGTGGCGTTCAGCCGCGGTCCGGCCGGACCGTCGACGGTCACCGCGTCGAGGCCGAGGAGATGTCCGCCGGGCGGTGTGAGTGCCCCGTCCGAGTCGGGCAGTGTGGTGAACTCCGCGGTGATGTCCCAGTCCTCACGGCCCTGCGCTGCGATTCGGCCCAGGTAGTTGAATCCGGCCCGGGGCGTACCCAAGGCGGACAGTTCCGGTGCCGCCGCCGGGTCGAGATGACGCAGTACGCCGTAACCGATACCCAGGTCGGGCACGGCCCGCAGCTGTTCCTTGACCCGCTTCAGGGCCCTGCCGAGCGCCGGGCCCGCGGTCCACACATCCGTCCAGTCACATCCGGTGGTCACCAGCCGGACGGGGAACATGCTGGTGAACCACCCCACTGTCCGCGACAGATCCATCTCCGGCAGCTCGGGACGTCCATGGGATTCCAGCTCGACGACCAGACCACGGGAGTCCCCGCCGGGCGTCCGGCCCCGGCGGCGGCGCCATTCCTCCGCGGCGAGGGCCAGCCCGGTGAGCAGTACGGGCTCCACACCGCACCGGAAGGCCGCGCCCACTTCCGTCAGCAGGGGGCGGGTGCGCTCCGGCGGCAGCGTCGCCGCGAACCGCCGTGTCGCTCCCCCCGCCGCCCCCTCCGGGGCGTCCGTCAGCGCGTCTCCTCCGGACAGCGCCTCTTTCCACCGGGCCAACTCGCCCTGCCGTGCGCCGGTTTCGCCCTGTCCGGCGAGATACCCGGCCCAGTCGCGGAACGGCGTCCCGGCGGAGGGCAGTACGGGAGGGCGGCTGTCGGCGACGGCCCGATGGGCCGCGGCCAGGTCCGGCAGCAGGATGCGCCAGGAGACCCCGTCGACGGCCAGATGATGTACGACGAGGACCAGCCGGCCAGGCCGAAGGGGCCCGCCGTCGAGGAACACCGCCGCCACCATCGCGCCCGCGGCGGGATCCAGGCTGCCCCGGGCCGCGCGGGCCGCGTCGGAGAGCAGTTCGGGCAGCCGGGCCCAGTCGGCGGCGGCATCGACCCGGCGTATACGGTCCCGCGCCCGCACCGCGCCGGGCGGCAGGGCCTCCAGCGCCCGGACCGCCGTATCAGCCGGACCGCCCGAACGGGCCGAGCCAGGGGGCCGGTTGTCTCCGCCCGCGTGGGCCGGTTCGGCCGGCCCGGCGGGTCTCATCCGCAGCCGCAGCGCCGCGTGATGGTCGAGCAGGGCCTGTACGGAGTCGGCCAGTTGCTCGCGGGTCAAGCCCGATGGGGTCCGGAGCGTGACGCACTGGCTGAAGGCAGCCGGATCGCCACCGGGCTGGTCCCGCCACCAGCGCATGATGGGAGTCAGCGGCAGCACACCGCTGCCGTCGTCCTCCTGCGACGGCACCGGGGCGGCACTCGCTTCGAACGCCTCTGCTCGCTGGGCCAGTTGGGACATGCTGGGGTAGCGGAAGACATCGCGCACGGTGATCCGCAGACCCGCTTCGCGGGCCCGGCTGACCAGCTGAATGGCCATGATGCTGTCGCCGCCGAGACGGAAGAAGCCGTCATCGACGCCCACCGACTCCTCACCGAGCAGTTCCGCGACCAGGTCGCACAGCACCCGTTCACGCGTGGTTCGCGGCGCCGCCGAACGCGGCACGGGCCGGGGCGGCGCGGGGAGTGCGGCGCGGTCGAGCTTGTGGTGACGGGTCAGCGGGAGGCGGTCCAGGAGGACGACGGTCGTCGGCACCATGTACTCGGGCAGCACACCGGCCACGTACTCCAGCGCCGCCGCCTCATCAACCCTCCGGCCCTCCTCCGCGACCGCATACGCCACCAGGCGTCGTTCGCCGGGCCGGTCCTCCCGTACGACCACCGCCGCCTGGCCGATCCCGCCGTGTCCGGTCAGTACCGCGGCGACCTCATCGGTCTCGATACGGAATCCGCGCAGCTTCACCTGGCCGTCGGCCCGGCCACCGAACGCCAGCACGCCGTCGGGCAGCCACCGGGCCAGATCGCCCGTACGGTACATCCGCGTCCCCGGCGGGCCGAACGGGTCGGCCACGAACCGCTCGGCCGTGAGCCCCGGGCGGTTCAGATAACCCCGTACGACCCCCGCACCGGCCAGATACAGCTCACCCGTCACACCCGCGGGCACGGGCCGCAGGAAGTCGTCGAGTACATAGACGCGGACGCCGTCCAGCGGGCGCCCGATCGGCACACCCGACCGGTGGGTCCGGTCCTCGGGACCGGCCGGGACGGGGCCGCCGACCGGGTGCCGGGTCGCGAACGTCGTCGCCTCCGCCGGCCCGTAGCCGTTCACCACGAGGGTGGACGGGCAGTGCCGGCGCACGGCGCTCACGGCGCGCGGCGCCACCACATCTCCCCCGGTCCACACCGCGTCCAGCTCCCGCAGACAACCGGGGTTCTCCTCGGCCACGAGGTGGAAGAGACCGGCGGTGAGCCACAGCGTGGTGATCCCCGTACCCGTGATCAGGCGCTCCAGTGTCGCCAGGTCAAGTTCGCCGGGCGGGGCCACCACCACCTCCCCGCCGTTCAGCAGCGGGACCCATGTCTCCAGGGTCGACGCGTCGAAGGAGAGCGGCGAATGCATCAGGACACGCGGCGGCCGGCCGCCTTGCCAGCAACTGTCGAGCGCGAGGGCGAGCACATCGCCATGGGTGACGGCCACGCCCTTGGGCACACCGGTCGAGCCGGAGGTGTAGATGACCTGCGCCAGACCCGCCGGACTCGCCGGGCCGCCCACCGGAGGAGTCCATCGGTTGTCGGCGGTGGCCGGACCGGCGTCCCGTACGTCGATGATCCGCGGACCGCCCTCGGGCCCGCCGCCCAGGAATCCGGCGCCCGGGAACGCGTCTCCCGAAGGCACGTCGTCCAGGGGGGTGCCCTCGCCCACGACCATCAGCCGCGTGCCCGACTCCGCCAGCACCCGGTCCCGCCGGGCACGCGGCGACCGCGAGTCCAACGGCACATACGCGCCACCGCACTTGAGGATCGCCAGCACGGCCACCACGAAATCCGCGCCCCGCTCCATCAGCACCGCGACCGGGGTCTCGGCCCCGACGCCGTACCCGGCCAGCCGTGCGGCCAGCCGGTCGGACCTGGCGTCCAACTCCCCGTAGGTCAGTACCTGCCCCGGGGCCAGGACCGCCGGAGCGTCGGGTGCGCGACGCGCCTGCTCGGCGAATCTCCCCGGCACGGTGTCATGCGTGAGCCGCGCGGGGACCGGTGAGGTGCCCCAGGCGGTGAGCAGCCGGGCACGCTCCCCGCCCTCCAGGATGTCGACCAGACGCACGGGGAGGTCGGGACCGGCGCAGACGCCCTCCAGCAGACGTGCGAAGCGGTCGCGGATCGCCTCCGCGGTCGCCCGGTCGAACAGCCCGGTCCGGTAGTCCAGTACGCCGTCCATCCCCAGGCAGGCGCCATCCGGACCGCGGTGCTCGTACAGGCTCCAGGAGAGATCGAACTTGGCGGCCCCGGTGCCGACCGTACCGATCTCGGCCGACAGTCCCGGAAGTTCGAGTCGCCGCGGAGGCGCCGCGGTGACGACCAGCATCACCTGGAACAGCGCCTGCCCGCTCGCGGAGCGGTGCGGCGCGAGCGCCTCCACCACTTGGTCGAAGGGGGTGTCCTGATGGGCGAAGGCGGCCAGATCGGCCTCCCGGATCCGCCCGAGCAGCTGACGGAACGTCATCGTGCCCGAGGGGTCGGAGGTGCTGGTGCGCAACACCAGTGTGTTCACGAAGAATCCGACGATCCCGTCCCAGCGCGCGTCGGCGCGCTCCGAGACCGCCGTCCCCACCGGGATGTCCGTACCGGCGCCGAGCCGGGTGAGCAGTGCCGCCAGCCCGGCGTGCACCACCATGAACACACTGGCGCGCTCGGTGGCGGCCAGTTCCGCCAGTCTGCTGTGCACCGGTGCGGGTAGATGGAACGTCACCGTGTCCCCGGCGTCCACCGCCTCGTCGTCCGTCGTCCCCGTAGTCCCCGCCGTCCGATCAGCGGGCAGTTCGATCCGCTCCGGCAGTCCGTCGAGTACCCGGGTCCAGTGGGCGAGCCCGCGCCGCGCCGGAGGTGTGGGGCCGCCGTCCGTACCCAGCGCCCGGCGCTGCCACCGGGTGAAGTCCGCGTACCGCACCGGCAGGGGCGCCCAGTCGGGCGTCCGGCCTCGCAGACGGGCGGTGTAGGCCGTACGGAGATCGGCCAGCAGCGGAACGAGGGACGCGTGGTCGCAGGCGATGTGGTGCAGCAGAAGCAGCAGCACCTGTTCGTCCGGGCCGGTGATGAACAGCTCGGCCCGCAGCGGACATTCGGCATCCAGCCGGAAGGCGTAGCGAGCACTCGTCGCGAGCGCCTCGGCCAACTCCCCCGCACCGGTCCGCGTGACGGTGAGCCGGGAGCCGGCATCCGCCGGTGACAGGATCCGCTGGACCGGTCGGCCGCCCGCCTCCTGGACGATGGTGCGCAGGGTCTCATGACGTACCGTCAGATCGAACAGTGCCGCCCGCAGCGCCTCCTCGTCCGCCTCGCCGGTCAACCGCAGCACCAAGGGCACGTTGTACGCGCTGTCGGGACCGGTGAGCGAGTGCAGGAACCACAGACGCCGTTGGGCGAAGGAGAGCGGCAGGTGGTCGGGACGGCCGTCCGTCACCACGCCGGAAGCCGGATCCGAGCCTTCGGTGTCCTCGGCCCCT
The DNA here is from genome assembly GCF_040681655.1 of Streptomyces sp. NPDC051662. Lineage (NCBI taxonomy): Bacteria > Bacillati > Actinomycetota > Actinomycetes > Kitasatosporales > Streptomycetaceae > Streptomyces > Streptomyces sp. NPDC051662. Next base: position 406,244 of record NZ_JBFAZD010000003.1, on the reverse strand, counting down.
TCGCTTCCTTCGGTTCCGTCGCTTCCTTCGGTTCCTTCGATGCCGTTGGTCCTGTCCGCATCCACGTCCAGGCCGACGTCCGGAGTGTGCCGCCACAGGTGCGCGGCGAGTTCCGCCACCGTCGGCCGCGCGAACACATCCCGTACGTCCAGTTCCATCCGGAATCGCTCGCGCACCGCGCTGACCAGCCGCGTCGCGCGGAGACTGTCGCCGCCGAGATCGAAGAAGCTGTCCTCGGGCCCGACCCGCCCCGTACCGAGGAGCTCCGCGTACAGGGAGGCGAGCCGTCGCTCCCGAGGGGTGCCGGGCGAGCCCGCGGCGCGTACCGGCGCCGCCGGGACCGGGGCGGGCAGCGCCGCCCGGTCCAGCTTGCCGTTGGCGGTGAGGGGCAACGACTCCAGGACGACGAACAGCGCGGGGACCAGATGCCCGGGCAGCCGCTCGCGCAGGTGCTCCCGCAGCCGCGCGGTGAAGGGGCCGGAATCGCCCACCGCCGCCGTCGTCGTCGCATCGCGCGCGGGAACCACATACGCCACCAGCCGCGCGTCACCACGACCGCCCCCGCCGCTGTGTTCGGCGTCGTCCGGTACGGCGGCCACGACCGCCTGCGCGACCCCGGACACGCCCAGCAGCGCGCTCTCGATCTCGGCGGGCTCGATACGGAAGCCGCGGACCTTGATCTGGTCGTCGGACCTGCCGAGGTACTCCAGGTCGCCGTCCGGCCGCCACCGTACGAGGTCACCCGACCGGTACAGCCGCGATCCCGGCGGGCCGTAGGGGTCGGCGACGAAGCGCGCCGCGGTCGGACCGGGCCGGTCGAGATATCCCCTGGCCACCCCGGGGCCCGCCACATACAGCTCCCCCGTCGTCCCGGGCGGCACCGGACGCAGCCGGCCGTCCAGTACGTAGAGGCGGGTTCCGGGCAGCGACGTCCCGACCGGGCTGCCCGGCCGGCCGCCATGACGGGCGGCGAGATCGAGCCGGGTGGCGTGGACCGTGATTTCGGTGATGCCGTACATATTGACCAGGACCGGAGAGGCGTCACCGCGCCGCCGGAACCAGGACCGCAGCCGCGCGGGCCGCAGCGCCTCACCACCGAGGATCACCCAGCGCAGCGCCAGGTCCCGGCCCCGGTCGGGCTCCTCGTCATCGGCCGCCGCCAGCGCGTAGAAGGCGGACGGCGTCTGGTTCAGCACCGTCACCCGCTCCCGGGCGAGCAGGCCCAGGAACTCCCGGGGCGACCGGCTCACATCACGAGGGACGACGACCAGCCGCCCGCCGTGCGCCAGCGCGCCCCACATCTCCCACACCGAGAAGTCGAAGGCGCAGGAGTGGAACATCGTCCACACATCACCGGCATGGAACCCGAAGCCGGCCGCGGCACTCTCCAGCAGCGACACCACGCTGTGGTGCTCCACCACCACGCCCTTGGGCCGGCCGGTGGAGCCCGAGGTGTAGATGACATACGCGGCGTGGCCGGGCGTCAGCGGGCCCTTACGGTCCGCGTCCAGCGGGTCGGTGGACGAGAACTCCTCCAGAGGCCCGGCCGGATCGTCCGGAGTGACCACACACACCGGCCGCGCGTCCGCCATGATCGTGCCGACGCGGTCGGCGGGCCAGGCCGGGTCGATGGGCACATACGCCGCGCCCGTCTTGGTCACCGCGAGGATCGCCGTGACCAGTTCGACCGAGCGGGGCAGCAGGACGGCGACCGTGTCCCCCGGACCGGCGCCGCGTCGGATCAGCGCCCCGGCCAGCCGGTTGGCACGGGCGTTGAGATCCCCGTACGACAGCACGTCCGGCCCGCAGGTGACCGCCGGGGCCTCCGGGGTCCGCGCGGCCCAGCGCTCCACCAGCCGCGGCAGTGTGACGGTGGGCCGGAGCGGTGGGGTGCCGGCGCGGGGCACCGTCCGCCGCCGCTCCCCGACCGACAGAAGCCCCAACTCCCCGACCGGGCGGTCGGGTTCGGCGAGCAGACCGGTCAGCAGCCGTACGAACCGGCGCGCCTCGGCGGCGGCCTCGCGCGGGCCGTACCGGGCCGGGTCGGCGTAGAGGTCGACGCGCAGCCCGGAGCGCGACGTCTCCGGGTGGACGGTGACGGAGAGATCCTCCACCGGGCCGACGGCGAGATGGTGCATCGTCATCGGCCGGCCCGCGAACCGCCGTCCGAAACTGAAGGGCATCACGTTCACGGCGAGCCCGTACAGCGCCTGCCCGGTACCGGTCAGGCCCAGATCGCGGTGCAGATCCTCGGCGCGGTAGTGCTGATGGGCGAGGGCGGACGTCATCTCGGCAGCCACGGCACGGACCAGCTCGGCCGCGGGCCGGTCCACGCGCACCGGCACCCGCAACGGCAGCACGTTCGAGGTCATACCGCCCACGGCGCGGGCCACGGCGCCCGTACGACCGGCGACCGGCAGCCCCAGCACCACCTCCTCGCCGCCGCCCGCTCCGGCGCGCGCGTGTGCCAGCAGGGCCGCCGCGGCCGTGGCCACCGCCGGCCACCGGACCCCGAGCCGCCGGGCCAGCAGCCGCAGTTCGGCCAGCCCCTGTCCCGGCAGCCGGGCGACACCGCGCGCCGCCACCCCGCTCAGGGCCTCTCCCCCATCGAGCGCGTCCGCCGTGCCGGGTCCGCCCGGACCGGCGCGACCGGTTTCGGGCCGGGCCGGCAGGGGGCGCGGGTCGGCCATCCGGCCGGTCCAGTACGCACGGTCGGCGCCGAAGTCCGATGAGGACCGGTAGTCGGCCTCCGCCCGCAGCAGCGCCTCCAGCGGGACCCGGGGGCCGGGCTCAGGGGTCTCCCCGCGCTCCAGCGCCGCGTAGATCTCGCCGAGGCGCCGGGCGAAGAGCGCGCCGCCCAGGCCGTCCATCACCAGGTGGTGGCAGAGCAGATACCAGCACACCCGCCCGTCCGAGAGCCGGATGAACGCCGTACGGAACAACGGACCCGCCGCGAGGTCGAACGGGCGCGCCGCGTCGGCCCGCATCCACTCCACCGCCGCGGCCATCGGGAACCGCTCCCGTCGCAGATCCAGCACAGGCACCCGCCACGGCGGCAGCGGCCCGACCCGCTGCCGGGGCTCCTCGCCCTCCGCCGCGGGAAACCGGGCCCGCAGCGGCTCCGCCTCCGCCACCGTGAGCCGGAAAGCCGTCTCGAACAGCCCGGGATCCAGCTCCCCGGACACCTCGAAACCCGCCGCCACGTGGTACCGGGCCGGCGGGGCGAACTGCTGTCCCAGCCATACCCCGTACTGCGCGGTGGAAAGAGGGACGGAGCCGGGGCGGTCCGCCGTGTTCCCCGGCTCCGTACCCTGCCTCATACGACATTCCCCGGTGTGGCCGGACGGGCCTTCAGCCGCTGGGAGAGCACCTGGGCGACATCGCCCAGCGGGCCGGGCCGCCCCAGCTCACCGTGGGTGCAGTCGATGGGCAGTATCTCCACCCCGCCGGCGTCCACCAGCGGACGCCACAGGTCACGGGCGACCTCCGGGGAGGTCTCCCGTGCGGTGAAGATCAGTGGGTCGCCGGTGAACCGGCCGGGCTTGTGGGCGTAGGAGAGCGCCGAGTTGTTGGCGAAGATCCGGGCGACCGCGGCGACGCGCTGCTCGTCGAACGAGGCCAGCAGCCCCGTCTGTTCGCGGGCGATCTCCACGAACCGGGGATAGGTCAGTGACTCGCCCGCCCAGCCGCTGGGGTCGTACCCGAAGAACTCCAGCACCATCGCCAGCACATCCCCGCCGGTCACCTGGGCCGTCGGCCGGCCCGCGCTGTCCTTCGCCCGGTCCGCGGGAAAGGCGTCCAGAACCGCCAGCAGTCGGACGCTCTCGCCGCTCGACTGGAGCTGTACCGCCATCTCGTGGGCCACCAGCCCGCCGAACGACCAGCCGAGCAACTGGTACGGGCCGGTGGGCTGCACGGAGCGGATGTGATCCACATAGTCCGCCGCCATCTCCCGCAGGGACGCGGGCAGCACCTCCTCGCCGTCAAGTCCCCGCGCCTGGAGGCCGTACACCGGCTGGTCCGTACCCAGCGGACCGGTGAGCCCGGCGTAGGACCAGGCGATCCCCGCCGCCGGGTGGACACAGAACAGCGGCGGACGCGCGCCGGATTCGCGCAGCGGCAGCAGAACGCCGATCCCGCTCCCCGGGTCCCGCTGTGTGCCGGCGAGCAGTACCTCGGCCGCCGCGTCGGTGCTCCCGGCGGACTCGCCGGCCCTCTCTCCGGCGCTCTCGCCACCCGTCATGAAACCGCCGACGCTCCGGGTGGGCTCGGTGGCCGCCGTGGTCAGCAGCCCGACGAACCGGTCCGCGAGCGACTCCACCCGCTCGCGTTCCATCAGATGCGGGCGGTAGTCGAAGCGCAGCAGCAGCCGTTCGCCGCGCGCGGACACCACCAGATTCAGCGGGAAGTGCGGGGCGTCGTCCCCATACGCCCGCGCCAGCTTCAGCCCCGGTGCGGGTTCCGCCAACTCGTCGGTGTCCAGCGGGTAGTTCTCGAACGCCATCACGGTGTCGAACGGGTTCCCCACATCCGTGATCCGGCGGATCTCACCGAGGCTGATGTGGTGGTACGGCAGCAGCCGGGCCTGCTCCCGCTGAAGCCTCACCAGCAGCGCGCCCAACGACTCCACCGGATCCAGCAGCACCCGCGTCGGCACGGTGTTGATGAAGAGCCCGACCATCGTTTCCACACCGACGAGTTCCGCGGGCCGCCCCGAGACCACGGAGCCGAACACCACATCGGTGTTGCCGGTCTCCTGCCCCAGCAGAATGCCCCAGCCCGCCTGGAGCACCGTGTTGGTCGTCACGCCGTGCCGGCGGGCCATGTCGACCAGGGCCACGGTCGTCTCCGCGCTCAGCTGTACGGTGACATTGCGCGGCGCCATCGGCTCGGCCGTGCCCTCCTCCAGAGCGACCCGGGTCGATGTCGTCAGCCCCGCCAGCGCCTCCCGCCAGGCGGCCTCCGCCTCCGTACCGTCGACCCGGCCGAGCCACGACAGATACTCCCGGAAGGGGGTGGTGGCCGGAAGATCCACCGGCGGAAGGTGCCCACGCGTGACGGAACCCTCGCCGCCCGCCTCGCGGTAGAGGGCGAACAGCTCCCGCAGCACGATGGGCAACGACCAGCCGTCCATCAGGATGTGATGGGTCGTCAGAACGACCCGGTGGCGGTTGTCGCCCAGCCGGATCAGCATCATCCGCATCATCGGCGGAGCGGTCGGGGTGAATCGACGGCCGCGCTCCAGATCCAGCAGGCGATCGATCTCCGGCTCGCGGGCGTCCTCCGCCAGCGCGCCCAGATCCTCCTCCCGCCAGGGCAGTTCGGCCGCGGCACCGAACACCTGGACCGGCTCGGCCAGGCCCTCGTGGACGAAGGCGGCGCTCAGGTTGGTGTGCCGCCGCAGCAGTGCCCGGCCCGCGGCACGCAGCCGGTCGGGGTCCAGATCGCCGATGAGTTCCAGCCACACCTGCACGGTATAGACGCTGTGTTCGCCGACCGGTGCGTCCGCCTCCCCCGCCTCCTCCCGGGCGCCCTCGTCCGTCTCCGTATCGGTGCCCAATCCGCTGACCAGGACGTGGTACAGCAGCCCCTGTTGCAGCGGCGACAGCGGAAGAATCTCCTCCAGGTCCGGATAGTCGCGCTCCAGCCGCTCGACCTCGTCCTGGCTGAGGCCGGTCAGCGGGAAGTCGGACGGCGTACGGCCACCCGCCCCGGGCTCCGCGGCATGCGCGGCCAGCGCGTCCAGGATCTCGAACCAGGTGTCCGCCAGCCGATCGACCAGCCGCTCGTCGAGAATGCCATCCGGCCAGGTGAGACTGACGCCGAGTTCGGGTCCCCGCGCCGTGTCCTGGGTCAGGGCGGTGATCTCCAGCGGATGCGCCAGCGGCATGTCCGCGTCGGCTCCCGCGCTCATGCCCGTCTCCGGCGCGGGACCCCAGTCCGCCTCCCCCGACGCCGCGGGCAGCAGGAACCGCCCGAAGTAGTTGAATCCGATCTCCCTCGGCGGGGCGGCGGCCAGGGCGCCCGAGGTCTCCGGGTTCAGGAAGCGCAGCAGACCGAAACCGATGCCCTTGTCGGGGATCGCCCGCAGCTGCTCCTTCACCCGCCGCAGCGCCCGGCCCAGCTCCTGGGGGGAGTCGCGCCGGTCCGGGGTGCCGGCGGCGCCGGGCGCGAGCCGTATCGGGTACATGCTGGTGAACCAGCCCGCCGTACGGGACAGATCGGCGCCGGGAACGACCGGCTCACGGCCGTGCCCCTCCACATCGATCACCACATCGCTCTCACCGCCGACACAGCGCCGCACCGCCAGCGCGAGCGCGGTCAGCAGCACATCGTTGATCTCGCAGTGGAAAGCGGCCGGAATCGTGCTGAACAGATGCCGGGCCCGGTCGGCGCCGTACGTCACCGCACGGGAGCGCGCGCGCCCCGTGGTGTCCACGGCCGGGTCCAGCGGCCTCTTCGCCAGCCGGGGCCCCGGCGTGGCCAGTATCCCGGTCCACAGAGGAAGTTCGGAGGTACGGCGCTCCTCGCGCGCCTGCGCGGACAGCGCGCGGCTCCAGTGCCGCAACGACGTCTCCACCGGACGCAGCGCGGGAACCCGGCCCGCTTCGAGATCCTGGTAGGCCCCGACCAGATCGGGCACCAGAATCCGCCAGGACACCCCGTCACAGGCCAGGTGATGCGCCATGAAGATCAGCCGGCCCGGTGCGTCCGCGCCCGCGTCGAGCCAGACGATACGCACCATCGTGCCCGCCTGGACGTCCAGTTGGCCCTTCGCCCGGCCGGCCTCGGCGGTGAGGACGCGCCCCAGATCATCGACACCCCTGACATCGACCCGCCGCACACACGACGCGGCGGACACCGAGCCCGGCGGCCGTACCGAGAGCCGCCACTCGGCCGACGACCGGTCGAGCCGCAGCCGCAGGGCGTCATGGTGGTCAAGGAGCTTCTGTACGGCGGCGACCAGCCGGTCCTCGCGCACCCCGCCGGGGACCTGGAGCAGCACGGCCTGGTGGAAGCCGTCGACCGGGCCGTCCAGTTCGCGGAGCCAGCGCATGATCGGGGTGAGCGGTATGTCGCCGACGCCCGAGGCGGCGCCCCCGGACCTGGTACGCGTGGTCTCACGGGCGGCGGCGGCCAGCGCCTTGACGGTCTTGTACTCGAAGATGTCCTGCGGGGTGAGCACCAGCCCCACCTGACGCAGCCGGCTCACCAGCTGGATCGACATGATGCTGTCGCCACCGAGGTCGAAGAAGCTGGCGTCCACGGGGACCTCGGACTGCCGCAGGACCTCGGAGAACACCCGTGCGACCTGCTCGACGCGGGTCTCCGCGGGCGTCACCAGGGGCGCACGCGGAGCCGTCGGCTCCGGCGCGACGGGCGCGACGGGCGCGGCCGGCTCGGCGGGCGCGACGGGCGCGGCCGGCTCGGCGGGCTCCGCGGACCTGGCCGGCTCGGCGGGCCCGGCGACCGGTGCCGTGGCGGCGGGCTCCGGCGCGACGGCTGGCTCCGTGTCACGGTCGAGCTTGCCGCTGGGGGTGCGCGGCAGCGACTCGGCGAGCCGTACCTCCCCCGGGACCAGATACGCGGGCAGCCGCTCGGCGGCCCACTCCCGAAGCGCCTCGGGATCCGGGCACCCCGCTCCCGTCACGGGCACCGCGTAGGCGACGAGCCGTGCGTCACCGGCCGCGTCCTTCCGTACCGCGGCCATGGCCTCGCTCACCCCGGGGTGAGCGGCGAGTACCGTCTCCAGCTCGCCCAGTTCTATCCGGAATCCGCTGATCTTGACCTGCGCGTCGGCCCGTCCCAGATAACGGAGTTGTCCGTCCTCGCGCCAGAGGGCGAGATCCCCGGTCCGGTACATACGGCTGCCCGGCGGACCGAACGGATCGGCCACGAAGCTCGCCGCGCTCAGTCCCGGCCTGCGCAGATAGCCGCGGGCCAGCCCGGCACCCGCCAGATACAGCTCGCCGCGCCGTCCCGGCTCCACCGGCTGAAGCGCGCCGTCGAGTACGTACGCGCGCATATGCGTCAGCGGACGCCCGATGGGCGGCGCACCGCCAGCCGGGGACTCACCGGCCGCTGAGTCCCCGGCCGGGGATCCGTCGGAGGACCAGGCCGTGGCGTACACGGTGGCCTCGGTCGGTCCGTAGACATTGAGCAGTCTGCTGCCGGGCATGGTCCGCGCCACGCGGGCGGCGAGGGCGGCGGGAAGTGCCTCGCCGGCCATCGCGAGCGTCTTGGCCGACAGCTCCACGCCGCCGAACTCCATGAGCTTCGCGAACACGGAGGGAATCGCGCACAGCAGCCCGCCCGACCAGCGCGGCGGGTCACCGTCGAGCAGTGACAGCAGATTGCCGACCACCTCGACACTGCCGCCGGTGGCCAGCGCGGGGAAGATCTCGGCCACCGACACATCGAAGCTGAACGAGGTAGCGGCCAGCGTGTGGGCGAGGGCCCCCGCGCCGAACTCGGCGGCCACCCAGGCGATCAGCGGCACCACCCCGCGGTGAGCGGCCACGACACCCTTCGGTGTCCCGCTGGATCCCGATGTGTAGATCACATACGCCGGATGCTCGGGCAGCAGTGGCGCCACGCGGTCCGCGTCGGTGGGCGGCTTCGGGGAGCAGCCCACCAGCTCGTCGGCGGTCTTCGCGTCATCCAGTACGAGTACGCCGACGCCGCCCGGGAGACCGTCGATGTCCAGGTCCGCGCCGGCCGCGTCGGTCACCAGGCACCGGGGGCGCGCGTCGTCGATCATGAAGCGGAGTCGCCGCGCCGGGTAGGCGGGGTCGAGCGGCAGATACGCGGCGCCGGTCTTCAGCACCGCGAGCATCGCGACGATCGCCTCGGCCGACCGGGGCAGCAGCAGCCCCACCACCTGTTCGGGTCCTGCCCCGCGGCGGATGAGCAGATGGGCCAGCCGATTGGCCCGCTCGTGGAGTTCGCCGTAGGTGAGCCGCGTCGTACGGTCCCGGACGGCGATCTCGTCCGGGTGCCTGGCCGCCGCGCTCTCCAGCAGCTCCGTGAGCGTGCCCTGCGGGGAGCGCCGCTCCGGGGCCCCCGTCCAGCCGTGTACGGTCGCGCGCAGGCCGGCGTCCAGCAGCTCGAAGGAGCCCACGGGCAGGCCGGGAGCGGCCACGGCGGCGGACAGCAGACGTCCGAAACGCCGTCCGTGGGCCGCCAGTTCGGCGGCGGTGTACCGGCTCGGCGCGCCCAGGAAGGTGATCCTCAGACGGCTGTCGCCGGGGTGCTCGTCCATCACCACGCGCAGATCCTGGACCGGTTCATGGTCCACCCTGCGGGTGACGGCGGTCAGCGCCCCGAACCGGATCTCCGGCCCGGGGGTCCGGATATCGGCGACGGGCCCGTAGAGCCGCGGGCGGGTGCCCGGGATTCCCAGCTCCCGGCAGAGTTCCTCGTGCCGCAGCCGCTGACGGGCGCGGATGCGGCGGCTCTCCTGGGCCGCCCGCTGGACGAGTTGGCCGAAGCCCATACCGGGACGCACCGTCAGCCGCGGCGCCGCGATGTCCTCGGCGGCGCCCGGCACACGCTGGGAGACCCGGCTCTGCCGTCCGTCGACCGGCAGCCCGAGCACCAGGTCCGTACCGCCGGTCATCCGGTGCGTGTACGCGCCGACGGCGGCCAGCAGCACGGCCCGGGACGCCGTGCCGCTGTAGCGGGCCGCGGCGCGCAGCCGGTCGGAGTCGGTGGTGGTGAGAACCACCGGAATCGGGGGCTCCGCCGGAGCCTGGACCGGAGCGTCGACGGCACTCCGCGCCGACTCCTCGGCGAGGGTCACCGGCTCGGTGCGGCCCGCGACATACTCCCGCCAGAACGCGAGATCCCTGCCGCGTTCGTCCGACGCCCGGTACTCGGCCTCCTCCGCGAGCAGCACCGCCGGTGACGCCAACGCCGAATCCCCCGGCGGCCGTCCCTCGGCGCGCGCCGTGTAGACCTCCGCCACCCGGCGGGTGATCAGCGAGCAGCCGAAGCCGTCGAGTATCGAACGGTGATGCCGGTGGAACCAGTGGAAGCGGTGCGCGGAGAGACGGATCAGCGCCTGCGCCGACGCCGCGTTCCCGGCCGGGCGGGGCGAGCGGGCGAGCTGGGCCCGTATCCACTCCTCGGCCGCGGTGACCGGGGCGGGCGAGACGCTGACGTCCACCAGGGGAAGCGGCAGGCCCTCGGTGAGTTCCAGGGCCGGGGGCCCCTGCGTACCCGGATCGCTCGCGGGCAGCCGCACGCGCAGCGCGTCGCTCTCCTGGACGACCTGGGCCAGCGCCTTCTCGAACGCCGTGACGTCCAGGGCGCCATGGATCTCCACGACCTCCGCGACAAACCGGCCCGGCCCCCAGGGGTCGGCGGGCGACTCGCGCCAGACCTCCAGGCCCGCGGCGGACATCGCGGTACGCGCACTCTGGTGGTCAGCCATGGCTGGCTCCTCCCCGCGAGACGAGATGGTGCTCCGGATGCTGCCTCTGCTCCTGGTACTGATAGAAACCGCGGCCCGACTTACGGCCGACGCTGCCTTCCGCGACATGACGGGCGAGCAGGGCGCACGGCCGGAAACGTTCGTCGCCGGTGAACTCGCGCAGTACTTCGAGTGAGTCGAGCACGGTGTCGAGCCCGATCAGGTCGGCCGTACGCAGCGGCCCCATCGGATGGCCGAAGCAGTCCTGGAAGATCCGGTCCACGGTCTCGGCGTCGGCCGTTCCCTCGCCCAGTACGGTGGCGGCCTCGTTGAGCGTCAGCATCAGCACACGGTTCGTCACGAAGCCGGGCGCGTCACGGACCACGAGGGCCCGCTTGCCGAGGTCCGCGAGGAGGTCCACGGTCCGCCGGACGGTCCACTCGCTGGTCCCCGGCGCGCGGATGACCTCCACGGCGTCCTTGAGGGGAGCCGGGTTCATGAAGTGGGTGCCGATGACCCGGTCGGGCCGGCCGGTGACCGAGCCGAGCCGGGTGATCGGGATGCACGAGGTGCAGGACGCGAAGACCGTGTCAGGACCGCACACCTGATCCAGCTGCCGCAGGATCTCCTCCTTGATCGGCACCTTCTCCCGCGCGCACTCGACCACGAAGAGAGCCTGGGCCAGGTCCGGGAGTTCCGCCGACCAGACGATCCGGTCCTCCGGGGACGGGGACGGCGACGGCGACGGGGTCGGGGTCGGGGACGGCGACGGAGAGGAGCGCCGTCGTAACAGCCTCGCCATCCGCACCCCCGCGCGGAGGCGGGCCGGGCCGCTGCTGAGCGCCGCCGGATCGGGATCGACGACCACCACGGGATACCCGGCCTCCGCGAAGCACTGCGCCACGCCGACCCCCATGGTTCCGGCACCGACGACGCCCACGGGCGCGCCAGTGGTCATGGCCGGCTCACTGTCCTTGCGTTCGCGCACGGTTACGGATCTCCTTCGGCTCTGTCCGGGATGTCAGTCGGCGAGTGACGCGGCGGCGCTGAACCACAGACGGGACAGTGGCGCGGCGGGCTCACGGAGGGCGACGCGCACGAGCGCGACCAGATCGTCGGCCAAGGCGGCGACTGTCGAGGGGTCGAACATCTCGGTGCGGTACTCCACCGAGACCTGCAACGCGTCCGGCCCGGGGCCTTCGACGACGGACCAGACCAGATCGTGACCCGCCGTACCGCTGGGCAGGGTGAGCCGTCCCGCCTCCTCCCCCGGCCATCGCACGGCACCGGCCTCGATGCCGGCCGCCGCGCCGAGCGTCGCCGGTAGCCGGTGGTGGACGTAGACGACATCGAAGAGCGGCGCCCGGCCGGGCTCCTGAGGCACACCGGCCGCACGGACGATCTCGGGGAGCGGCACATCCCGATGGCTTTCCGCGTCGGCTACCACCCCCCGGATGCGCCCGGTGAGCCGGTCGAAGGAAGGCTCGTCGGCGAGCGCGATCCGCAGGGGCAGCGTGCGCGCGAACGGGCCGATCAACTCGCCGGTCCCGGTCGGCTCCCCGCTCTCTCCCGGCTTCCCGCTCTCTCCCGGCTTTCCGCTCACTCCCGGCTTCGCGCTCTCTTCCGGCTTCCCGGCGTCCGGCGCCGTAGTGAGTCCGATCAGCGCTTCTTCCGTCTCGGAACGCAGGGCGAGGAGCGTGGCGATGCCCGCGAGCAGTCCCTCCCGGGCTCCGGCGCGGCCCAGTTCGACGGCGAGGTCCGGCGGAACGCGGAAGGTGTGGGCGGCACAGGCGCCCGTACCGGCCAGAGGGCGCGGCCGGTCGGCGGGCAGGTCGAAGGCGCGCAGCCCGGCGAGGGTGTGCTTCCAGTGGTCGAGCCGGCCATTGAGCGGAGCATCCGCGCCCGGACCTTCCGCGCCCGGCCGGTGCCCCGGGCGCACATACTCCTGGTCCGGGACAGGGAGTTCGGGCAGCGCGGGCAGTCGCGCCGGGTGTCCGTGCAGCCGTGCGCCGTACAGGGTGAACAGGTCCCGGAAGAACACACCGGGCTGCCCTCCGTCGTACGCCGCGGGGTGGGTGGTCACCACAAGGATGTGCTCGATGGGGCCGGTGGTGATCAGCAGCGCGCGCAGTGGACGGCCCGCCACCGGTTCCAGCGGGCGCCGCCCTTCCGCCAGGGCGAGTTCCCGTGCGGCGGCCGGTGGGTCGTCCCGGTCGGAGGTGTCGACGGCGGTGAAGAAGTCACCGCGTACGGGGCGCAGCACCGCGTGACGCTCGGCCAGTTCCCGCAACGCGGTACGTAACCGGGCCCCGTCCATCTCGCCCCGCAGCTCCAGGCAGACGCTGACCGGGTCTCCGGAGACGACGGACGGGGCTGGGGTGTCCGGAGCGGCGGGGTCGGTGGCCGTCGGCTCGGAGGCGGCCCGCCGGGTGGGGGCAGGCCGGACGGGTATCTCCCCGTACGGGGTGTCCTCGTCCGCCGCGACGGCGCCCAGCAGCTCCATCAGCGCTGCCGACAGGGCCTCGACCGTATCCGCGTCGAAGAGCTGGGTGGCGTACTCGATCACCACGTCGAGCGACTCCTCGCCCGCCCGCTCCGCGACAACCACCGTGAGGTCGAACTTGGCCGTGCCCTGCGGCAGTCCGGGGAAGTAGGGACCGGTGTCCTCGTGTCCGGCCGGACCGAACAGGTCCTCGCCGAACGCGAGGCCCGCCGGAAGCGTCTGGTGGACGTACATCACATCGAAGATCGGGTTCCGGCTGGGATCACGCTCCGGTGCGACCTCACGCACGATCTTGTCGAACGGGATCTCCTGATGGTCGAGCGCGCCGAGCACCACAGCGCGCACCTGGCGCAGCAGCTCCCGGAAGGTGGGATCACCGGAGAGGTCGGAGCGCAGGGCGATGGTGTTGTTGAAGAAACCGAGCAGGTCCCACAGTTCGGGGCGGCTGCGGCCGATGGTCGGGGTGCCGATCACGATGTCCCGCTGACCTGACCAGCGCGAGAGCAGCACTTTGAGGCCGGTGAGCAGCACCATGAAGAGTGTGGCGGTCTCCCGGCCGCCCACGGCCCTCAGCCCGTTGACCAGTTCGCCGGGGATGGTGAACCCGTGGGAGGCTCCGGCGAAGTCCATCCGGGTGGCACGCGGCCGGTCGGTGGGCAGTTCGAGCGCCGGAGGATCGCTCAATCGACCACGCCAGTAGTCCAGTTCACCGTCGAGCCGGGAGCCGTCCAGCAGCTCCCGCTGCCAGCGCGCGTAGTCCCGGTACTGCACGGGCAGCGGTTCGAACCGGTGTACGCGGCCTGCCAGGCGGGCCGTGTAGAACGCCAGGAATTCCTTCAGCTGGATCTGGGGCGCCCAGCCGTCGTTGACCGCGTGGTGCATCGCCCAGCAGAAGAGATACTCGTCGGGCGCGACACGCACCAGCGTCACCCGGACCAGCGAGTCACGGGCGAGGTCGAACACCCAGCCGGTCTCGGCCCTGATGACCGCGCGCGCCGCGGCCTCGGGGTCCGGGTCGGCGGAGACGTCCTCGTACCGGAAGAAGTCGCCCAGCTCCGGGCGGATCACCAACCGGGGCCGTCCATCGGCCTCGACGAAGTTGGATCGCAGGGTCTCGTGCCGCTGGGCGAGATCTTCCCAGGCGAGCCGTACGGCGTCGGGATCCAGCGGGCCGCGGTGCCGGGAGACGCCCGGCAGGTTGTAGAGCGTGGTGGTCGGATCCAACTGGTGGTGGAACCACATGCGTTCCTGCCCGTACGACAGCACCAGTTCCTCGCCGGGGAGGATCGGCGGCAGCGAGGGGCCGTCGACCCGGGCGGCGGGCCCGGCCGACAGCTCCGGCCATGCGCCCTGTTCCGCCGGGGCCTTCGGCAGCCGGGCCGACAGGGCGTCCGCGAGGTCGCCGACGATGGGGTGGTCGTAGATGTCGACCAGTTTGAGGTGGGCGCCGTAGCGCCGCTCCATTCCCTGGACGAGCTGGAGCGCGATGACGGAGTTTCCGCCGATGGTGAAGTAGTCGGCGTCGGCGGGGACTTCGTCCGCGCGAAGCAGCTCGGTCAGGGATTCCTGGAGCCAGCTCAGCACCGTCTGCGAACCGGACGGCGCGTTCGGACCGGGCTCGGACACAGGCACGGGCACGGGCTCGGAGGCCCCGGGGACGACGGGTACGGGGACCGGAACCGGCGCCGGAACGGGCCTGGGCGCGGGGACATGGGCAGGGGCCGGGACATGAACAGGCGCGGCGGTGGGCGCCGGGGACGCCGCCGCCTCGGTGGCCGCCGCCGTCGGCGCCGCCGTCGACGCGGCCGTTGCGAACCCCTCGAAGGAGATGATGTCGTCCACGGGCCGGGCCCAGCAGCGGACGCCCCGGAGCCGGTGGCCGGGCAGCGGTACCCGCCGGCCGGCACCGCCCCCGCGTTCGCCCGCCGGCGCCGTCAGTACCGGCCAGTCGGGATCCCACCGCAGCTCGTAGAGCCGGGCGAGCACATCGAGTACCCCGTCCGTGCCGGATTCCAGAGTCAGGACGCGGGCGTCGGGGCGGCCGTCCAGATACTCCGACAGTCGCTCGCCCAGCTCTCCACGGGCCGCCAGTTCGACGAAGACGACGGGACCGCCCCCCAGCTGCTCGTCCGCCGCCGCCCGCAGCTGCTCCAGCCGGAGGGCCCGGCCGGCCACCGTCGGGTCCTGGCCGCTCGTCGCCCGCTCCAGCGCCGTGGTGTCGGCGGGCGTCAGGGTGTTCTGGAGATACCGGACGGTGTACCGGGAGATCCCGGAACTCATCAGCCCGCCGGGGGCCACTCCGGCCCGGGTGAGCCGGGTGTACGCGGCGAGCTGGGCACGTACCATCGCGGCGCGATCGGCCGGTACGGGCAACCGCTCGGGCAGCGCGTCCGGCGACGGGCCTGTCCCCGGCGACCGGCCGGGGTCGGCGTCACCGGAGAACAGAAACACCACGCGGGGCGCGGCGCGCCGGGATTCGGCCCGGCCGGCCCCCGGGGACATCGCCGTGCCGGGAGCCGCCAGCCGCTGCCAGGTGGCCTCGGCGGCCAGCGCGACGGCCAGTTCGGCGGTCCGGCGGGCCACCGCGCCGACGCGGTAGGGGTGGTGCTCCCGTCCCTCGTTCAGGGTCCTGGCGATATCGGCCAACGGCTGGGTGCTGTAGCGCAGTTCGAGCGAGAGCCGTTCGCACTGGGCGATGAGCTCGGCGGGCGTACGGGCGGAGACACCGACCAACCGCGCCTCGTCGATGTCGTCGCCGGTCTCCGCCGCGCGCCGTGGGGCCGTCGGAGGCGCCTGCTCCACCACACAGTGGGCGTTGATGCCGCCGAGGCTGAACGAGCTGACACCGGCACGGCGCACCTCGTCCCGCCAGGGCCTGACCGAGGTCACGACATCGAGACGGGCGCCGTCGAGGTCGATCTCCTCCGGTGCCCGTTCGAAGTGCAGCGAGGGGTACAACTCACCGTGCCGCACGCTGAGGATGGCCTTGACCAGCCCGGCGATTCCCGCGGCGTGGTCCAGATGTCCGAGGTTGGTCTTCACCGATCCGACCGCGAGGTCGCGTCGGTCGCCGGGGCGGGCGAGCGTCAGCCCCTCCACCTCGATGGCGTCGCCGAGCCGGGTGCCCGAGCCGTGTGTCTCGACATAGCCGGCCATTGCGATGTCCAGGCCGGCGCTGCGCCACGCCTTGCGGATGACCTCCGCCTGGGACCGGGCGCTCGGTGTGCTGATGGTGGCGGAGTGCCGGCCGTTGTGTACGACGGCGCTGCCGCGGATCACGGCGTGGATGAACGCGCCGTCCGCCAGCGCCTGCTCCAGGGTGGTGAGCAGCAGGACCGCGCCGCCCTCACCGCCGCCGGCCCCGTCCGCCGCGTGGTCGAACGCGCGGGACCTGGCGGTCGGCGAGCTGATGCCGGGAAAGTCCGCCACGGTGGCGGCGGGGGCGACGATATGGCGCAGGCTCACCCCGCCGGCCAGGGCGTACCGCGCGTCGCCGTCGCGCAGCTCCCGGCATGCCTGGTGTACGGCGACGAGCGATCCGTTGCAGCCGGTGTCGACGCCGTAACAGGGCCCGGTGAGCCCGAAGATGTGGGAGACCCGGGCGGGCAGTCCGCACGGGATGTTGCCGATCATGCTCAGCGTGCCGTGCTCGCGGACGAGCGGCGCGTAACCGTTGCTCGGGGAGCTGAAGATCACGGCGGTCTGGCTGTCGCGCAGGCCCTCGGGGGCGTATCCCGCGTTCTCCAGAGCCTCATGGGTGAGTTCGAGGGCGAGCCGGTGCTGCGGATCGGTGACCTCCGCCTCGCGCCGCGACAGACCGAAGTACTCATGGTCGAAGAGATCGATCCGGTCCAGATATCCCAGCTCCGGGTAGTCCACGGAGGGGTCCAGACAGGTGGACTCGACCCGCTCGGGCGGTATCGGGCGCACCGAGTCGACGCCGTTGCGCAGATTCGCGCGGAACGCGTCGAGGTTGTCGGCCTGCGGCAAGCGCGTGGCGATACCGATGACCGCGACGGCCGGCCTCGCCCGTGTCGCACCGTCCTCGGGGGTCGCACCGTCTTCCCGCGTCGCACCGGTCCCGTACGCCACACCCGTCCCGGTCCCGTACGCCACACCCGTCCCGGTCATGTCGCCCTCCCGTTCATGCGGCTCCCTGCCTTCACAGCTCATAGGCGGTCGGGGGTGTGGGGTCTTCTCGCCGAGCGTCCGCGCCCGCGTCCGTGCCCGCCCCCACACGGCTCGTGATCGCCTCCGCCTGGGCGGAGATGGTGATGAGGTCGAACAGCTCCCCCATGCGCAGCACCCCGGGCCATCGCTGGTTCAGCCGGGCGTGCAGATCAATGATCTTGAGGGAACTGCCGCCGACCGCGAAGAAGTTGTCGTCGGGTCCGGTCTCGGACTGTCTGAGGACGGCCGCCCAGATGGCGCCGACCGTGCGCCGGTGGCCGGTCCACAGCTCCCACGGGGACTCCGCGCTCGTACGGCCAGCGTCCGGACCCGCCACCGGGTCCCGCTCGCTTCCGCCCGCCGGCACGCGGTCGCGCAGCAGCGCCGCGCGGTCGGCCTTGCCACTGCTGTTCAGCGGCATCCGCGCGACCGGCACGAACATCGTGGGGACGGCCTGTTCCACCAGATGTCCGAGGCAGTGCCGGCGCAGTGTCATACCGCCGGGCGGTGTGATCTGGGGCCCGGCGGGCGTGACGAAGGCGATCAGCCGCGGCTCGTTGTCCTCGGCCGGCTCAGGGACCACCACGGCCTGGCCGATGGCGGGGTGGCGCTCCAATACGCTCTCGATCTCGCCCAGTTCGATACGGGTGCCACGGATCTTCACCTGGAGATCCGTCCTGCCGTGGTAGTGCAGCGCTCCCCGTTCGTCGACGAGGGCGAGATCACCGGTGCGGTACAGGCGCGCGCCCGGCCGTCCGAACGGGTCCGCGACGAACCGCTCGGCCGTTCTGCCGGGCTGTGCGGCGTATCCGAGGGCCACGAACGCGCCACCGATGTAGAGCTCGCCCTCCACCCCGGCCGGTACCTCGCGCAGCCGGTCGTCCAGTACCCAGGCCTCGGCGCCCGGCCAGGGCCGGCCGATGGGGATCCGTGGCCGGGAAGCGTCCGGGTCGGGCTCGACGGTGCAGGAGATGATCGTTTCGGTGGGGCCGTACTCGTTCGCCAGTCGCACACCGGGCAGCCGTTCATGGTGGGTACGCACCAGCTCCGGCGTACAGACCTCGCCCGCGACCACCACCAGCCGCAGGGAATCGGGGAGCGGCCGGCTCTCGTCCAGCAGCGCGCGGTAGTAGGAGGGAACGACGATGAGATGGGTCGCCCGGTGTCTGCCGGCCAGCCCGGCCAGTTCCTGGACCTGCCTCAACTGCCGCAGATCGGGCAGCAGCAGGGTGTGGCCGTTGCTGAACGACCAGAACATGCCGCCGAGCATGCCGTCGAACGACAGCCGCATCGCCATCAGGAAGGTGGAGGGCTCGGTGCCGTAGACCCCGCCGCGGCAGCGGATGGACGCCGCGAGCTGGGCGCGGCTGACCATGACCCCCTTGGGGAGCCCGGTCGATCCCGAGGTGTAGACGAGATAGGCGGGGGCGTCCTCGGAGACCGATGGGTACCCCTCGTCGGCATACACGGCCGACTCGCCCGTCTCGATGAGGCCGGGAATCCGGAGTCCGGCGGCTTCGAGCAGCTCCGGCGGGTTCGCCAGGCCCGTCATGGCGGGGTCGTCGCCCGCGCTCAGCACCACCGCGCAGTCGGTGTCCCGGAACAGCGCCCGTACGCGCGAGACCGGCAGGTCCGGTTCGAGCGCGGCCCAGGCGGCGCCGGTCCGCAGGGCGGCGAGTACCGCGATCACGGCGAGCGCGCTCTGCTCGACGCGGATGCAGACGACCCGGCCCGGCCGCGCGCCGCGCCGGCGCAGAAGCTGGGCGAGCCCGGCCGAGGCGTGGTCGAGTTCGCGGTAGGTGAGGGCCGCGTCCCCGATGATGAGGGCGGTCGTCTCCGGTGAGCGGGCGGCCTGTCGCCGGAAGGCGTCCAGGATGGAGAGCCCCTGGTCCGTCGCGGTCGCGCCCCGGTCCCGGCTCCCGGTCGCGGTCCGCGCCCGAGTCCCGGACGCGCTCCGGGCCCGCGCCCCGGCGGCTCCGTCGTGGTCACGCGCGTGGCTGTACACCACCATGGTCTCCCCCTCTCTCTCACTCCGCGCCGGTGATCACACGGGTGTGGCCCTGGTGCTCCGGAGCCGGACGGTCCTGATCGACCGCGAGCACCATCCGGCCCTCCTCGGTGGCGACCGGCCGATACCCCGCGAACCGGAGCGTGACCAGCATGTTCCGGTTGACGTCAGTGGGTACGAAGTGCGCGACGGGCCGGCGGCCCTCCGTCAGGGCCTCCCGGACCAGATGGTTGAGGAGGACACCGCCCACCCCCCGTGACGCGACCCGGCAGGACATCAGCATCAGCCGCAGGACCGAGTCCGAGGGCGTGAGTTCGGTGACGGCCAGGCCGATGATCCCGTAGTCACCGAACCGGTCACTGAGCCGTGCCACCCGCACCTGATGATCCGGTGAGGCGCTCAGTGCCCGCAGCTCGTCCGCGTCGTAGGTCAGGCCGGTGCTGTTGAGCTGATGGGTTCTGACGGTCAGTTCGCCGGCTCGCGCGAGATCGTCCTCGGTGGCCGGGCGCAGCCGCATCACCAGATCGAGTGAGGCGAGGAAGGCCTGCCGGTCCTCGCCGAACTCCTCCTCCGCCTCCCGGCGCCGCCACTCGGTGCGATAGAGCGCGCGTCGCCTGGACGCCTCCTCGGTGACCTGCTCCGGCTGGAATTCGGGGCGGTCGGGGAGTCGGCCGACCTCGTCGGCCGGGTAGCACCGCACCATGGGCAGTGCCGCCTCGACCTCGGCCCGCTCGGCGGGGTCGTTGTCGACGAACGCGAGGGTGTCCAGACCGATGTTGAGGGTGTCGGCGATCTGGCGCAGTGCGCCGGACTTGGCGCCCCAGCCGACCCGCACCGCGCAGAACCAGTCGTCCAGGCCGCGGTCCGTCAGATGGCGGGTGACGGCGCTGTGTTCGCTGCGGCTGGCGGCGGCGTGCAGGATGCCCCGTTTGTCGAGGGCGCTGAGGGTTTCCAGTGCCTCGGGGAAGGGCTCGGGATCGTCGTTCTCCAGTACGACCCCGTCCCACAGCGTGTCGTCCAGGTCCCACACCAGGCACTTGACGACGGGGGCGGCGGGGGCGGCCGACGGGGCGCGCGTGCGGGCGTCCTGGTCCGGTGTCATGCCGGCTCCCCGGGGCTTGGTGTGCCGGAGGCGGGCGGAGCCCCGAACTGACGCAGGAGGCGATCGGCTATATGGAGTTCGGACACGTGCTGCGCTCCTTCGATGATCTCCATGACCTTGGCGTCCCGGAAGTGGCGGCCCGGTCTGCTGTCGGGTTCACAGCCGGCCGAGCCGAGGATCTGTACGGTGTCCCGGCTGACCGAGGCGGCGGCAGCGGCGGCCGCGTACTTGGCGACGATGGTCTCCGTGACGCCCCGGCCGGGGCCCGCCGCTCGGAACTCCGCGGCCCGGCGGGCCAGTTCACGCGCGCCGGCGGTGTCCACCGCGCAGCGGGCCAGCAGGGAGCGGACCAGTTGGTGACCGGCGAGCGGCACACCGCCCTGGGAGCGGGTGGCGGCGTGCGCGGCGGCGTCGGCGACACACGCCTCGGCCATGCCCACACAGCCCCAGGCGACCGTGAAGCGTCCGTGGTCGAGCGCGGTCGCCGCGACATGGGACAGCCCGAGCCCCGGCTGGGCGACCAGATGGTCCCCGGGAACCCGTACCGCGTCGAAGGTGACATGGGCGATCCTCGCGGCGCGCATGCCCAGCTGGCCGGTCACCGGCTCCCGGCTCACGCCCGTACGGTCCGCCTCGACGAGGACGGTGGCCGGCCTGCCCCGGCTCTTGCCCAGCACCAGGAAGACATCGGCGACCGCCCCGAAGGTGATCCATTTCTTGCGGCCGGTCACCTCGATGTCCGCGCCGTCGCCGGGGTCGTCGATACGGGTCTCGACGGCCCCGAGCGCGCTGCCCGCGCCCTGCTCGGTGGCCGCGAAGCCCGCGGTCAGCTCGCCGCTCGCCAGCCTCGGGAGCCAGTCGGCGCGCTGCTCGCGGGTGCCCCAGCGCGCCAGCGCCGCCGCGACCATTCCCTGCACGGTCAGCAGCCCGCGCAACGCGCTGCACGCCCCGCCCAGGTGCGCCGCCGCCTCGCCGAGCGCCGCGGGGCCGAGGCCCGCTCCGCCGTACCGCACGGGCAGATCGGCGCCGAGCAGACCCGTCGCGGCCAGCTCCTCCCGTACGGAGTCGGGCAGTCCGCCGGTCCGGTCCCAGTCGGCCGCCGGACCGCGTGCCCCGGCGGCGAGTTCGGCCGCCGCGCGTATCAAGGACTGCTCCGCGGCGGCCGGTTGGCCGTCTCCCGGCCGGCCCGCGAGCGCCGGGGGGTCGTGCATCACGGTGTGGTGCGTCAGGGTGTCGTCCGGCGGCCCGGCTCCGGGCGTCGTGGCGTCAGGCACCCTGGTCATGGGTTTCCGTCAGCCGGTCGGCCCCGGTCTTGCGGAGCACGAGTTCCGTGATGCGGTTGGCTGTGCGGAAGCTGTCCAGGTCGAGGTCCTCCACCTCCACGGTGAAGGAGAAGCGCTCCTCGACGAAGGTCACCAGCTCCAGCGCGAAGAGCGAGTTCGCGAGGCCCATGGCGAAGTAGTCGTCGTCCGGGCCGATCGGCCGGCGGAGGGCCGCGGTCAGGAACTCCGTGACCTCTTCGGTGATGCCGGTGATGCCGTTCACGCCACACCCTCCTGTGGTCCTATCTCGACCAGCAGCAGACTCCAGGCGGCTACCGGACTGGCATTGATCAGTACGACGCGGTCCCCCGTGGCGAGTTCCTTGCGCTCCAGGGCCGTGTAGAGGTTCAGGAAGACATCGTTCGAGCCGAGGTGCCCGTAGCGCCGGAGGTTCTCCCGGCAGACGGGCAGGATGTCGATGCCGAGGGATTCCTCGGTGAAGGTGAAGCTGCCCGCGGACAGGTTGTGGCTGAGGTAGCCGCGGATGTCCGCCGGGCGCAGACCGTTTCGTTCCAGGACCGCGCGCAGCATCGCCGAGAGCGCGCCACGTGTCTCCATGGCGAGCCGGAAGGAGTAGGTGGCCGGGTCGCCGCACTCCTCGTGCCACTGGGCGGTGGGCCGGTCCCGGTACTTCACCTGGAAGAGGTCCCAGTACTGGCCGTTGGTCCGCTGCGCGATGTCGAGGATCCGGACAGGACCGCGGCGCGAGAGCAGCAGTGCCTGCCCGCCGTCGCCGTTGACCGTCACGGGGTGGCGGTAGCGCACCGCCGCGGCCGGCTTGCTGCCGTGTACGACCAGGACGTTGTCCATGGAGGCGTCCCCGGCCAGCAGCCCGCGGGCGGTGATCAGCGCGGCACTGATGGAGACACAGCCGAGCCCGCCCACCGTGAGGGTTGTCGCCGCGTCGGCGCCGAGCAGATGCTGCAGCCGGGTCGCCTCGGAGCTGAGCAGGGTCTCCGGTGCCCGCGACTCGACCAGGACCAGGGCTCCCAACTCCCTGGCGTCCACTCCGGATCGGTCGAGCACACGGCGCGCGGCGCGCTCGCAGAGGTCCACCGCGCTCACCCGGTCGTCCGCGCGTACGGTGTCGATTCCCAGGCCCCCGCGGGCGCGGAGTTCGGTCTCGTCCCGTGCCGCGAGCGCGGCGACCGGAACGACCGGATCCGGCAGATACCAGGCTGCCTCACGTACGGCGAGCGGTGCCGTGCCTCCGCGCTCGGCTGGATCGGTCACGCGCTCTCCCTCTCGGTCCTGGGCGGCGGGAAGCCTGGGCTTCTGAGCATCGGCGCTGTTCGGCACGGGAGTTGGGGAGAGCGGCTGGGACAGCCCACGGGCCGTGTTCGTCGAGCCGATCACCACACCGTGCGGACGGATGTAAGCACCGACCCAACCCAGCGTCATATGACGCAGATCACAGCGAGATGAGGAACGAGAGCATCCATTTCCTGACATACATCAGGCTCGGCCATGACATCCGTCACCCGGAGCCAGAGCAGCCCCCCTCGCACGCACACCCGCGAGGGACGGCGATTTCCGGCACACACGCCCACCCGCATCGCGACTGTGATCTAAATCACTTCCGGATACTTCGGCCCTGGCCGAATGCTCACCCTTCCTTCGCGTACGCCGACTCGCCCTCCGCGTGTGTGCCGCGGCACACACGCACCGGGGGTGCGGGCAGACCGACGGCCACCACACGGACCGCGTGGTCCATCAGCCCGACGAGCGACCGCGCGCCGCCGAGCTGCTGCCAGCGACGCAGACACGCGCGCAGCGCGCCGCCGGCGATGTGGTAGAGGAGCGCGGGGTACGAGTCGTCCGCGGCGAGACCGGTACGGAGGGCGATCGCCTCGATCATGCGCCGCTCGTCCCCCGCCTCCATGGCGGTCATCCGGGAGACGAGCGAAGGGTGTTCCGCCAGTACGGACACCCGGGCCAGCCACTCGTCCCGGTCCGCGTCGATGCGCTCCATCCCCGGCCGCCACGCATGGGCGACGGCGTCCAGCGGAGCGAGTCCGTCCGGGGCCGCGACGACGGCCTCCGCCGCCAGGACGGAGAACTCGGCCGCGTCCGGATAGGGCAGGACCAGCGCGTCCTCCTTCGTCGCGAAGTAGTTGAAGAAGGTGCGCGAGGAGACGCCGACGGTGCCGCTGATGTCCTCCACCGTCACCCCGTCCAGGCCGCGTTCCACGACCAGACGCAGCGTCGTGGACGCCAGCAGACGGTGGGTCTCGCGCCGCCTGCGTTCACGTAGGCCCTCGGGCCTCCCCGTTCGCGATCTCGGTTTCGGTGTCACATGATCGACTGTAGCCAGAACATTTCACGAACTGCAAGGTATGCAGACAGTGAAAGCTCTCCTTGGAACGCACCTCCACACTCGGAACTCACCCCTCCGCACCCGGAACTCGCCATTCCGTACCGGCGAAAGAAAATCTCCGCGGGCTATGGACCGGAAGGATCCTGTCCGTTTACCTTCTAGACATGCCTGGACAGGTACACAAGCACCATCGCATCGCCCGCGTTCTCGCCGACGAGATCCGCTCCGGCGTCCATACCGACGGCAGCAGGCTGCCCGGGGAGCACGCGCTCACCCAGCGGTTCGGCGTCAGCCGCACCACCCTGCGGCAGGCGCTCCAGGTCCTCGGTGAAGAAGGGCTGATCTCCACCCACGCGGGGATCGGGTCCTTCGTCACCTTCGACGGGACACCGCTGGACAACCGCCTCGGCTGGACCCGGGCACTGGCCGAGCAGGGCACCGAGCTGACGACCCGGACCCTCCGCTTCGAGGAGGTGACCGACCCGGAGCTGGCCGCCGAACTGGGCCTCGCGTCCAGTGCGTTCATCGCGCTGGACCGGGTCAGACAGCTCGCCGACGGGCAGGGCGTATCGCTCGAACGCAGCAGGGTCCCCGCCACCGGGGACCTTGTCGGGCTGCCGGAGCGCGGCCTCGACGGCGGCTCGCTCAACCGGGCGCTGATCGCCGCGGGCCGGATCACCGACTCCGGCGAGGGCCTGGTGTCGGTCATCGGGCTCGACGCCGCGGAGGCCGCCGTACTGCACCGCTCCCCGGGCGAGTCCTTCCTGCGGCTCGCCCAGGTCTACCGGGCCGCCGACGGCTCGGTCACCGAGCAGGTCACCAGCCTGCTCGACCCCGCCAGATTCGAACTGCATGTGCGCTCGGGCCGAGGAGGCCGACTGTGACCGACCGACTCGACCGCGCCCTCGGCGCGTACTACGGACTCGCCCTCGGCGACGCTCTCGGCATGCCCACACAGGTGATGTCACGGGAGGAGGTCGTACGGGTCTACGGCACCCTCACCGGCTTCGAACCCGCCCTCCCCGACAACCCGGTCAGCGCCGGTATGCCGGCCGGCTCCGTCACCGACGACACCGACCAGGCCGTCATCGTCGGCCGGCTGATCGACGAGGGCCGCGGCCGGATCGATCCGCTGCGCCTCGCCCATGAGCTGCTGGACTGGGAGAAGGAGATGAAGGCCAAGGGCTCCTTCGATCTCCTCGGCCCGTCCACCAAGGCCGCCCTGGACGCGGTGGCCCGTGGCGTACCGACGTACGAGGCGGGGAGATACGGCACGACCAACGGCGCCGCGATGCGTGTCACCCCGGTCGGGATCGCCTTCGCCGTCGAGCCGCTCGACTCCTTCCTCGGCCATGTCGTCGAGTCC
Source organism: Streptomyces sp. NPDC051662 (assembly GCF_040681655.1). Lineage (NCBI taxonomy): Bacteria > Bacillati > Actinomycetota > Actinomycetes > Kitasatosporales > Streptomycetaceae > Streptomyces > Streptomyces sp. NPDC051662. The sequence continues at coordinate 381,042 of NZ_JBFAZD010000003.1, read as the reverse complement.
TGCCAGGTCACCCATGACACGACCGTCGGGATCGCGGGCGCGGCGGCCGTCGCCGCCGCCGTCAGCACGGGTGTCGGCGGAGGCACACTGGGGGAGGCCGTCGCCACCGCGGTGGCCGCCGCCCGGGCGGGCGCCCGGCGTGGGCACTGGGTCGCGGGGGCCGATATCGCGTCCCGGATCGAGTGGGCGTGGGAGCTGGTACGGGGCCTCCCGGAAGCCGAGGCGCTGGACCGGATCTGCGCGCTCATCGGCACCAGCGTGGCCAGCCAGGAGTCGGTGCCCGCCGCCTTCGCGGTACTCGCCGTGGCCGACGGCGAACCATGGCGCGCGGCCCTGCTCGCCGCCAACCTCGGTGGCGACAGCGACACCATCGGCGCCATCGCGGGCGCGATCGCCGGATCGGTCGCCGGGCTCTCGGCGCTGCCGTCCGAGGCGGTCCGGACCCTCCGTACCGTGAACTCCCTCACCCTGGAACCCCTGACCGCCCGGCTGCTCGCCCTCCGCTGAGCCGCCCCGGGACCCCTGTGCGCCACGCGGACAGCCGGACACCCGGGTCTCCTTCGGCCCGGGGCCCGCTCCTCCCCGGTAACCGATCGCCTGGAGCACCCGCTTCAACCAGCCGCTTCAACCACCCACCCCTTCGCACCTTGCTAGGAGGTTCCGTCATGGCCGTGTCGAAGACGAACGATCGCGTCGGTGCCATGGAGACCCGAGGGATCGAACCGGTCCCCGACAATGAGCGGCACGGCCAGGCCGGACAGATGTTCTGGACCTGGTTCGCCGCCAATATCAGCATCCTCGGGCTCCCGCTCGGCGCGACCCTCGTCGCCTTCCGCGGCCTGAACATCTGGCAGGCGGTGCTCGTCGCCGTCGTCGGCTCCTTCGGCTCCTTCGCTCTCGTGGGGGCCCTGAGCCTGGCGGGCAAGAAGGGCGGCGCCCCGGCTCTCACCCTCTCCCGCGCGGTCTTCGGGCAGCGGGGCAACGCGGGTCCGACCCTGATCACCTGGCTGAGCCGGGTCGGCTGGGAGACGATCACCACGACCACCGCGGCGTACGCGCTGCTGGCGCTGCTCGGCATCGCGTTCGGTGTCGGCCGCAACACCGTGCTCACACTCGTCTGTCTGCTGGTCTTCATCAGCTGCACACTGCTCATCAGCGGTCTCGGCCACGCCACCATCATGTGGATCAACAAGTGGGCCACGGTCGTCTTCGGTGTCCTGAATCTGATCGTGATGGGCTTCCTGGTCGCGACCGTCGACTGGACCGAGGTCCTCGACACCCCGACAGGCCCGACCAGCGGTGTCATCGCGGGCATCGGCTTCATCGCGGCGGGTACCGGTATCGGCTGGGCCAACGCGGGCGCGGACTACGCCCGTTATCTGCCCCGCGAGATTCCGGGCAGACGGCTGATCGTGGCCTCGGCGTTCGGCGCGGGCATCCCGCTCGTGCTGCTGATCTCGCTCGGCTCGCTGCTCTCGGCGGGAGATCCGACACTCGCCACAGCCTCCGACCCGGTCGCCGCCATCAACGCGATGCTGCCCTCCTGGATGGCGATCCCCTATCTGATCGCGGCGTTCGGCGGACTGCTGATGTCGAACCATCTCTCCACCTACTCGGCCGGACTGACGATGATCACACTGGGGCTGCGGGTGCCGCGCCCCGTGGCCGTCGCCCTCGATGTGGTGCTGATGTTCGCCGGCGGTGTCTACTTCATGCTGATCGCCGATGACTTCTACGGCCCCTTCTCCACCTTCCTGACGCTCTTGGCCGTCCCCATCTCGGCCTGGATCGGGGTGATCGCGGTGGACTCGCTGCGCGGACGTACGCATGACCCCGCGGCGCTGATGGACACCACCCGCACCAGCCGGTACTGGTACGCGGGCGGCTTCCATCTGCCGGCCGTCCTCGGCTGGGCCGTCGCCATCGTGGCCGGTCTGCTCTTCACCAAGGCGTCGACGAGCGAGACCGACGTCTGGTTCGCGGGCCCGCTCGCCGACACCTGGTTCGGTGTGAACGGGCTGGGCTGGGCGATCTCCATGGCCGTCGGCGCGGCGGTGTACGCGCTGTTCGGCCGCCGTACCGGCGCCACGGCCGGCACCGGGAACGAGCCGGTCTCCCCCGCCCTCCAGGAGGCCGGACGATGAGCGGCCGTCTCATCCTCGCCGGGAATGTCATCGCCGATCTGGTGATCGAGGTCCCCGCGCTGCCCGAACGCGGCGGCGATGTCATCGGCACCCGTACGGAACTGACCGCGGGCGGCGGTTTCAACACCCTGGTCGCGGCCCGCCGCCTCGGTACGGAAGCGGTCTTCGCCGGGCTGCACGGCACGGGGCCGTACGGCGACCTCGTACGCGAGGCGCTGGCCGCCGAACACATCGAAGCGCTGCTGCCCGCCCGTACGGACGGCGACACCGGCTTCACCGTGGCCCTGGTCGACGGCGGCGGCGAACGTACCTTCGTCACCAGCTTCGGGGTCGACGCGGAGCTGACACAGGCCGACGTCGACGCGGTCGCCGCGCGACTGCGGCCCGGCGATGTGGTGCAGCTCTCCGGTTATGGGCTGGTGATGCCGGTCAACGGCCCGCTGCTGGCCCGCTTCACGGCGGGGCTGCCCACGGACATCACGGTGTGTTTCGACCCGGCGCCGCTGGTGGCCGACATCCCCGAGGCGGTACTCGCCCCGGTCCTGGCCCGTACGGACTGGCTCAGCGGCAACGCCCGCGAGGCCCGGCTGATGTCGGGCCACGACGATCCGCGCACGGCGGCGGTGGCGCTGCGGGAGCTGCTGGCTCCGGGCGCGGGGGTACTCGTACGGGCGGACAAGGACGGCTGCTGGCTCGCGGCGCCCGGTGAGGCGCCGCGGCATGTGCCGGGTTTCCCGGTCGACGCGGTCGACAGCAATGGGGCGGGGGACGCGCATGTGGGCGCGTTCCTGGCCCTGCTCGGCCAGGGCCACGACCCACTGACGGCCGCACGCGGAGCCAACGCGGCGGCGGCGTACGCGGTGGGGCGCCGCGGCCCGGCCACGGCGCCGGACCGCGCGGAGCTGGCGGCGTTCCTGGGCGGGGATCCCCTGGCGGAGCGGCTGTTCGGGGACAGCCCTTAGGCCTGGGCTGGCCTTAGGCCGGGGGCCTGGGGCCTGGGGCCTGGGGCCTGGGGCCTTACGTCTGGGTGGGCCCTACGTCTGGGCGGGCGCCGTCGCCGTGGCGCACGCCGGGTGGCCCCAGCCGTCCGGGTTCTTGGCGATGGATTCGCCCGCGGCATACGCGCGCCCACAGCGGCAGCGCCCCGGGAACTTGGCGTTGAGCGTCCTCTTCGAGCTCCCCGAGGTGCGCTGCCGCGACGGGGCCGCCTTCGCCGCACCGCCCGAACGTACGGTGTCGGGCGCGGCGGGCGGCTCCGGCGAGTCGTACGCGCTGCCCGCGGCCTTCTGGGCGATCGCCGCCTGGCTGGCGGCCCGGTCGGCGAAGTCATTGAACCGGTCGCCGTTCACCTGGTGCGCGGGCACATACCGGAACTCCACCGAGCGCCCCGTGAGCAGCGTGTCGATACTGACGACCAGTTCCTGGTTGGCGACGGGCTTGCCTGCGGATGTCTTCCAGCCCTTGCGCTTCCATCCGGGCAGCCAGGTGGTGACCGCCTTCATGGCGTACTGCGAGTCCATCCGGATCTCCAGCGGAACGCCGGGGTCGACGGCCATCAACAGCCGCTCCAGCGCGGTGAGTTCCGCGACATTGTTGGTCGCCGTGCCCAGCGGGCCCGCCTCCCACCGTACGGAGGTCCCGTCCCCCTCGGCGATGACCCAGGCCCAGCCGGCGGGCCCGGGATTTCCTTTCGACGCCCCGTCACACGCGGCGATAACGCGTTCAGCCATGCCACCGATCATGCCAGTGCCGCGTGGCCCGCCGAGCACCGCACCCTCGTCTCCCCCGCCGACCGAGCCGTTTGTCCCTCCGGGCCGGGCTCCGGCCACGCTCCGGTCGGGCTCGGATCAGACTCCGGTCAACCGCAGGATGACCTTGCCCATGACATGTCCGCCCTGGCTGATCTCATGGGCCTTCGCCGCGTCGGCGAGCGTGAACTCCGTGGCGATACGGACACCGAACTTGCCCTCGTCGGCGAGGCGCGCGGCCTTGGCCAGGGCGTCGAACGCCGATGCCTTGGTGGTGATCCGTACGCCGTGCTCGGCGGCGGAGAGGTCGGCGACGGTCACCACCCGGTCGGGGGAACCGGTGATCGCGACGAGATCCGGCAGGGATCCCTTCCCGACGGTGTCGAGCGCGGCATCGACCCCGTTCGGGGCGAGGGCGGCCACACGCTCGGGCAGTCCCGGTCCGTAGGTGGTGGGCTCGGCGCCGAGGGAGCGCAGATACGCGTGGTTCGACTCACCGGCCGTACCGATCACGGCGACCCCGTCGGCGAGCGCGAACTGCGTGGCGGCGCTCCCCACCCCGCCCGCGGCACCGTCGATCAGAAGCGTCTGCCCGGGGGACGGACCGAGGATCTTCAGGGCGCGCGCCGCGGTCTCCGAGGCGAACGCGAGCCCAGCCGCCTGGGACCAGTCGAGCGAGGCGGGCTTCGGAGCGAAGTGATCCAGGACGGCGAACTGCGCGGAGGTCGCGGTGCCCAGCCCGAACACCTCGTCCCCCACGGCGACCGTGTCGACGCCCTCGCCGACCTCGTCGACGACACCGGCCGCCTCCATGCCGGGAATCGCGGGCAGTTTCCGCGGCATCAGATCCTTGAGCCCTCCGGACCGCACCTTCCAGTCGACAGGGTTCACCCCGGCGGCGTACACCGCGATGCGGATCTGTCCGGGACCGGCGTGCGGTTCCGGCATGGTGGCCACCCCGAGAACCGACGGATCGCCGTACTCCGCGTACTCCACTGCCAACATGTCCCTGCGTCCTCTCGGTCCGATCCCGTCCTCCCCCACCCCCACTCTGTGGCACACCTCTGTACGGCACACCTCGGAACGGCACTGTCGGACACCGCCTCCATACTGTGGCGGTGAACTCTTCGAACGCGCCCCGCTTTGATCTGCTGCTGCACGCCTACGGTCGGGCCGTGGACACCCCGGGCCATCTCGACGCGCTGACGGCCGGGGACCCGGCGGCCCGTGACGCGGCTGTCCACCATCTGAACTCCGCGATCGTGCACCAGGGCACGCCATGGACCGCCACCGGACCGGCCACCGAGTACGTCAGCGCGATAATCCGGCGCGGCGCCGTCACGGACGAGGAGACGCTGGTGAGGCTTCTGCGCTTCCTGGGGGAGGTGGCCGAATCCGCCGCGATCGGCGCCGAGGACGACATCGAGTCCCTTGCCCGTCCCGCCGGGCGGGACATCGAGGCCGAGGTCGCAGCGATGCTGGAGCCCGCTGACGCGAACGTTGTCGACGGCGCCCGCGGTCGCGACAGCGAGAATGACGAGGACGACGACAACGAGGACGTCACGGAACTCCTCTACGACGACGAGGTGCGCGCCGACGCCTTGTTCGCGCGTGCCGTCCTGGAGTGCCGCGCCGCGCTGCCCGGGATCGTCGCGGCAGCCGAGAACGCCGGGACCCATCCCGACGAGCGGGTACGCGCGGAGGCCGCGGAGACCCTGGCCGCCGCGACCGCGGCGCTGCCTTCGGATGCCATGCCCCACTGACGGGCAGCGTCAGGAACGGCGAGCGTTCGCGCTGTCCAGAGCCGCGGTGAGCCTGCCGAGCGACTGGTGCAGCGCGGTGAGTTCAGCCTCGTCGAAACCGGTCGAGGCGAGCACCGTCTCGGGCAGCACCCGGGCGCGCCGCTTGAGCGCGGCGCCCGAGGTGGTCAGCCGGACACTCACCGAGCGCTCGTCGCTGCGGCTGCGCTCGCGCACCACGAGTCCGGCCGCTTCCAGTCGCTTGAGCAGGGGCGAGAGGGTCCCGGAGTCGAGCCGGAGCGCGAGGCCCAGTTCCTTGACGGTCAGCGAGTCGTGCTCCCAGAGCGCGAGCATCGCCAGGTACTGCGGGTACGTCAGGCCCAGCTCCCCGAGAAGCGGCCGGTAGAGCGCGTCGAACGCGCGGGATGCCGCGTGCAGCGCGAAGCACACCTGCCGGTCCAGGCGCAGCATCTCCTCCGGGCGGGCTGCCCCGCGTCCCGACGGGGTGAGGTGTGCCGCCCCGTTCTCCAGGGCCGTGTCCGCTGTGCGTTCCATGACGCCATCGTACTCTTCAGTTGTGCGCAATTGAATTGCACTACACTCTTCTCGTGGAGGTCGGCCGACGCCCCCGTCGTCGGCCGCACTCCCAGCCATGCCGCGCCACTTCTGAGGAGATCCGATGACCACGACGCACTACACCGCCATCGCCACCGCGAACGGCCGCGACGGCCGGGCGGTCAGCTCCGACGGCCTCCTGGACGTCCAGCTGGCGCCGCCGCGTGAGATGGGCGGCAGCGGCAAGGGCACCAACCCCGAGCAGCTCTTCGCCGCCGGCTACGCCGCCTGCTTCGCCAGCGCTCTGGGCGCGGTGGGCCGCGCGGGCGGTCATGACACCAAGGACGTGTCCGTAACGGCTGAGGTCGGCATCGGCGGCGATGTGGCCTCGGGCTTCGGGCTCTCCGTCGTCCTGCGGGTCGAGCTGCCCGAGCACCTCGAAGGCCCGCTGGGCAAGGAACTCGTCGACCAGGCCCACCAGGTCTGCCCGTACTCCAACGCCACCCGCGGCAACATCCCCGTCGAGCTGGTCATCGAGTAACGGCCGGCCGCCGCTCTCCCGTATGAACCCGGCGCGCCACCGGCTCGGGCCCGGCGGCGCGACCGGGTGCGGTCATGGGTCGCGGCGGTCCAGCCACGCGCGGGTCTGCGCCGTGACCAGGGCGATCAGGTCACCCTGGGCCACATTGAAGTCCATGGCATGCAGACCGGTCAGTCCGGCGGGCGCGGAGGCGGGGAAGTACGAGAGCTCTCCGCCGACCTGAAGCCAGTCGGCGCTGATCGTGCCCTGGGTGGCATGGGTGCACTCCCCCGTGAGCGCGTCGGGGTGGTGGGCGAAGCCCGTGGCCAGATCCGGGAGTTGGTAGCCGTTCAGGGGCACCGCCAGAGGTCCGTTCGGCAGCAGTGCGTTGCCGCCGACCAGCCGCCGGGTGGGCAGATACAGATCGAGCGGTACGCGGGCGCCGGCGGCCTCGCCGCGCAGCAGCGCCGCCGGGTTGACGCAGACCACGCGGTGGCCGGGGCTCGCCGTTCTGCCGATCACGGCGGGCAGGGAGCCCTCGGGCAGGGAGTAGGTGGCGTACGAGACCACGCAGCCGATGGGCATCGGCGCGCCGGCGGGGCGCCGGCAGACGGGGAGGTGCTGGAACGTCGACGCGGGGTCGGATCCACCGCCCGCGTCCCGGCCCTCGGGCACCTCGATGTTCCCGCCGAGCAGAGCGGCGGTGACGAGCTGCCGTCGTACCCCGGGGTGTTCGTCCACGCGTTCCCGCATCAGCGCGGCGGCGACGGCGGTGCCCTGGGAGTGGGCCAGGATGACGACCCCGCGTCGCTCGCCGGTCTCCGGGTCGCGGTTGTCATGGGTCCAGTAGTCGTCCCAGGCGTCCCGGATGTCCATGGTGGCCGTGGTCAGATCCGCGCCCGAGCCGATGACGATCCCGGCGACCAGAGCGGGCAGCGGCACCTGGCGGTAGACCGGAACGAACATCCGGCACAGGCCGGCGAAGCGGGCGCTCTGCATGAGCGTCACGGCTTGGTGGACGTCCTGCGGCACCGGTGCCCGGCCGCCGATCGGGAGCGGTGGGTTGGGGAGCAGGTCCACCGTCGGATACGCGTAGAAGCAGTCGACGGGCGGCTTCTTGGCGACGGTGAACGGCTCACGCTTCCCGCTTCCGTCGGCGGCGAACCGGGTGGCGTCCAGCAGCCGGGTCCCCCCGCTCGGGTAACGGGTCACCAGCTCGGGGCCGCCCGACTGAGGCATGCCCTCGGCGTCCTGCCCGCAGGGGTTGTTCACCAGCCCCGGCCGGCACAGCCAGACGGTACGGTCCAGCGGTCGCGCGCCCGGGTCGACGGCTGCTCCCGTCGCCGGGCCCGCTTGCGCGTTCGTGGAGAACAGCACCATCGCGAGAACAGCGGCCACCGGAATCAGAAGTCTGCGCACAGCGTCCATACGAGACACGGGTGCTCCCTCCGATCAGCAGGCGCGCGGTCGCTCTCCTCGCAGGCCGGTCCGGCCCGTCTCCCTCACCTTGATCCAAAGGGACGGACTTCACACCTCGGGCGCCGAGGATGGCGACAACCGGCCAATGTGGTGGGGGACTTTCGTGCGCGCCGTGAACCACCACCGGGCGGACGGCAGCCGCCTCACCCTCTACCTGAGGGTTGGACCGGACGGTATCGAGGAGGCGTGGGCGGCGGCGGTACGACACCAGGTGTCAGGCGCGAGGGGTCACGGCGTCACAGGTCACGCGTCAGGCCAGAACCTCGGCGAGCCGGCGCCACTCGGCGCGCGGCAGGGCGCCGCCCTGCGCCCCCGGAGCGCTGTCGCCCGTGACGATCTGGAGCGCGACATGGTCGGCGCCGGCCGTGTGGAAGGCGTCGATACGGTCCCGGATCCGGGCCGCGTCGCCCCAGGCGTAGACGGCGTCGATCAGCCGGTCGCTGCCGCCGCCGGTGAAGTCGTCCTCGGTGAACCCCAGCCGCAGGAAGCTGTTGGTGTAGTTGGGCAGGCCGAGATACATCGCGAGATAGCCGCGGGCCGTGGCGCGGGCGGTTTCCGGATCCGTGTCCAGGACGACCTTCAGCTCGGGGGCGAGCAGCGGGTCGGGGCCGAGGAGTTCACGGGCCTGGGCGGTGTGTTCGGGGGTGACGAGGTACGGGTGCGCGCCGCCCGCGCGGTCCCGGGAGAGTTCGAGCATCTTCGGCCCGAGGGCGGCCAGCACGATCCGCCCGGCCGGCATCCCCGCCGCGTCCAGCGCGTCGAGATAGCCGACCATCGCCGAGTAGGGGCGCCGGTACTGCTCGGCGAGCTTGGCGTGGCTGGCGCCGAGCCCGAGCAGGAACCGCCCCGGGTGCTCGGATTCCAGCTTCAGGAAGCGGGCGGCCACGTCGGCGGCCTCGTACTGCCAGATGCTGAGGATGCCGGTGGCGACGGTGAGCCGGGAGGTGGCCCCGATGAGGGGCACCGCGTGCTCGACACCGCTGTTGCCGCCCAGCCAGACGGCGCCGAAGCCCAGCTCCTCCAGTTCGGCGGCGGCCTCGGGAATCTCCCCGCGCAGGGCGGCGTCCTCGGAGCGGAGTTCCACGCTCCAGATCCCGTAACGGCCCACGGATTCCCGCAGATTCACCATCGTGTTGTCTCCCGCTCGCACTCGAATCCAGACATGACCGCGCCACCCCGTGACCGTGCCAACCCGGCGCCCGCGCGGCCTATTCCTGGGAGCCTTGAGTTCCTTGGGACTTGGCGGGCTTTTGGGGTGCCTCCGGGCCTCCGGGACTCCCGGGCTCCTGGAGCGCGCGGGGTGGCTGTCCCGCGAGACCGGGGAGCGGCGCCCCTGCCATCATCACCGGCCGGGACGGCACCCGCCTCGTCCACGCCGCCGAACAGCTGAACGGGCCCCGGACCCGGGAGCGCGGGCGCGGATGCCCGCTCAGCTCCCCGTGGCGGAAGGCGCCGTCGCGGCCAGCGCCTCATGTGCGGCGTCCAGCGCGGCGGCGCGGTCGGACGGTACGAGGCCGACGCGTGTGCGACGGTCCAGCAGGTCGGACGCGTCGAGCGCGCCCTCGTGCCGTACCGCCCAGAGGAGTTCGGCCCGTGTGATGTCCAGACCGTCGGCCACGGGCGCACGGAGGCGCGGGTTCCGCTCCCCCAGCGCGTGGATCGCGGTCGCCTCCGTTCCGTAGCGTCCGATCAGTCCGCGGGGGGCGGAAAGAGTCGCCAGGGTCGCCCGTGAAGCGGCGCCGACCAAGGGAAGGCGCGCGGTGCCACGGCCCGGCGGGGCGGCCGGCTGACGGGTGGCCAGCGCGGCGTCGACGGCGTCCTGGGCCATCCGGCGGTAGGTGGTGAGCTTGCCGCCGACGACGGTCACCACCCCTTCCGGGGAGGTCATCACGGCATGCCGACGCGAGAGGTCGGAGGTCCGTGGGGAGTCTGCCGCCACCCCCTGAGAGGTGTCCAGCAGAGGCCGCAGCCCCGCGAACGCGCCCACGACGTCACGGCGGCGAACCGGCGTGTCCAGTACGGTCCCCAGGATGTCCAGCAGGAAGCCGATGTCGGACTCCGGCGCCTCGGGCACATCGGGCACGGGGCCGTCGACCGGTTCGTCGGTCAGACCCACGTACACCCTGCCGTCGTCCTGGGGGACGACCAGCACGAAGCGGCTCGTCTCGCCCGGGATGGGGATGTGCAGGCCGGTGTGGAGACCGGCCAGGGTCTCGGCGCGGAGCACCAGATGGGTACCGCGTGACGGGCGGAGCCGGATGTTCTCGACGAGCCCGCCGGCCCAGACACCGGTGGCGTTGATGACCATCCGGGCTCGGATCCGGGTTTCCTGCCCGGTCAGCTCGTCGCGTACCAGGGCTCCGGTGCCGGAGACGGACAGGGCGCGCGTCCGGGTCAGCACACGGGCGCCATGACCGGCGGCGGTGCGCGCTATCGCGGTCACGAGCCGTGCGTCGTCGACGAGCCGGCCGTCCCAGGAGCACAGTCCGCCGCGCAGCCCGTGGCCGCGCAGGCCGGGCGCCGCCCTCAGTGTCTCGACGGCGGACAGTCGCCGTGGTCCCGGCAGCGTGCGGCGAGCCGTGCCGGCCGCCGCGCGCAGGAGGTCACCCGCGCGCAGCCCGGCCTCCGCGAGGGCGGCGCTCCGGCGTGAGGTGAGCGCGGTCAGCGGCATGACGAAGGGCTGGGCGCGTACGAGATGGGGAGCGGTGCGTTCCATCAGCACCCCGCGTTCCACCGCGCTCTCGTGGGCGAGGCCCACCTGACCCGACGCCAGATACCGCAGTCCGCCGTGGACGAGCTTGGAGCTCCAGCGGGAAGTGCCGAAGGCCAGGTCGTGCGCGTCGATCGCGGCGACCGAGAGACCGCGTGAGGCGGCGTCCAGCGCCGTACCCGCGCCGGTGACCCCCAGGCCCACCACAAGGACGTCGACCCGCTTTCCCGCGGCCAGTTCGGCCAGTTCCCGGGACCGGCGTGCCGCGTTGAGGGAGAAGTCGGGCCGGGCGGCGGGGCTCATGGGGCCAGGGTCCTTTCGAGAAGGTGCCTGAGTTCGTCGTGGAAGGCGGCCTCGGTGAGCTCGGGGTCGGTGTCGTCGGTCATCGTCCGCGTCGAGAACACGAACGACTGGAGCACCAGCAGCAGGCAACGCGCCTGCCGTACCGGATGGTCCGCGCGGATGGAACCGTCCGCGTGCCCCCGCCGCAGCGCGTCCTCGATGAACTCAAGCACCCTGTCCTGGCTCGCGCCGCGCCGGTCGAAGAGGTAGGGGAGCAGCAGTTCGGGGTCGACGTCGAGGATCTTGCGCAGCAACGGGTGGCCGCGCAGCGCCCGGAGTCCGGCGACAAGGGTGTCGACCAGGTGGGGACGTACCTGCCGGGTTCCGTCGTCCGGCGGAACGGCTCCCAGGGTGACCGCCACCCATTCACGGGTCATGACGTCGCCGACGAGTGCGCGTACATCGGGCCAGCGCCGGTAGAGGGTCATCCGCGACACCCCCGCCCTGCGGGCGACGTCGGTCAGGGTCGTTCGTCGCACACCGACCGCGAGGACACAGTCCCGCGCCGCGTCGAGGACAAGATTGTCGTCCCGCGGGGTGTTTCGTTTAGGCGTCACATGTCACAGTGTAACGACGCAGACGGCGACGGCAAGGGAGAGTCCGCGCCGCGCGGGGGCCGACGGCCGTGGGAACCGTGGGCCCAACTGCCGTGAGAACAAGGCCGACAAGCCGGACAAGCGAGGATTCGGATGGACCCGACGCACATGCTGTGGAGCGGCTGGGGAGACCCGGGCAGAGCGGCTCCCCTGCCCGGCCGGATCACCGGCGTACTGGGCGAACTGCTCGGCGTACGGCCCGGTGACGGGCGGCCGGTGGAGCTGACGGACGTCGAGCCGCGCGCCCACCGGCTGACCGCGGGCGCCGAGGAGGCGCTCACGCGGATCGTGGGAGAGGGGCATGTCCTCACCGACGCCGAGAGCCGGGTCCGGCACACCCGCGGCAAGTCCACCACCGATCTGCTGCGCATACGTGCCGGAGCGGTCGACGACGCACCCGACGCGGTGGTCATGCCCGCCGATCACGACGAAGTGCTCGGCGTCCTGCGGGCCTGCTCGCTGCACCGGATCGCGGTCGTCCCCTTCGGGGGCGGCACCAGCGTGGTCGGGGGCCTCGCACCCGGCACCCCCGACTGTTTCATCGCTCTCGATCTGCGCCGGATGAACCGGCTGACCGCCCTGGACACGGTCTCCCGTACCGCGGTCCTGCAACCCGGGCTGCGCGGGCCCGAGGCCGAGGCACTCCTCGCCGAACAGGGCTTCACCCTCGGCCACTTCCCCCAGTCCTACGAGTGGGCGACGATCGGCGGTTTCGCCGCCGCGCGTTCGAGCGGCCAGGCGTCGGCGGGCTATGGCCGCTTCGACGACATGGTGACGGCGCTGCGGGTGGCCACGCCCGAGGGGACCCTGGACATCGGGCGCGCTCCGCGTTCGGCCGCCGGGCCGGATCTGCGGCAACTGATACTGGGCTCCGAGGGCGCGTTCGGTGTGATCACGTCGGTGACGGTACGTGTGCGCCCCGCTCCCGAGACCCGTGCCTACGAGGGCTGGCGCTTCCGCTCGTTCGCGGCGGGCCGGGACGCGCTGCGGGCACTCGCCCAGAACGGGCCGATGCCCACCGTACTGCGGCTGTCCGACGAGACCGAGACCGCCGTCGGTCTGGCGGACCCCGGCTCCATCGGTACCGCCCTCGGCGCGGGCACGGGCTGCCTGGCGGTCGTCGGCCACGAGGGCGGCGCGGCACAGGTGCCGCGGCACAGGACGCGCACCCAGGCCGAACTGCGCGACCGGGGCGGGGAGTTCCTCGGCGAGGCTCCCGGCGAGAAGTGGCTCGGCGGACGCTTCTCCGCACCGTATCTGCGCGATGCCCTGCTGGACATCGGGGCGTTCGCCGAGACGCTGGAGACCGCCGCGTTCTGGTCCGGTATCCCCGCGCTCCACGAGAACGTGCGGACCGCGCTCACCACCGCCCTGGCCGGCGCGGGCACTCCCCCGGTGGTCATGTGCCATGTCTCGCACGTGTACCCGGCGGGCGCGTCGCTGTACTTCACGGTGCTCTGCGCACAGGGCGAAGACCCGGTGGCCAACTGGGCGCTCGCCAAACGGGCGGCGGGCGAGGCGATCCTCGCGTCGGGCGGCACCATCAGCCATCACCACGGTGTGGGCACCGATCACCGTGACTGGTACGCCCAGGAGATCGGCCCGCTTGGCGTCGAGGTCCTGCACGCGGTGAAGGACCGGCTCGATCCGTCCGGCATCCTCAATCCCGGCATCCTTCTGCCGCCCACGCGGTCCCGGCCCACCGGAGCGTAGCCATGCGACAGTTCACGGCCATCGTCAATCCGAGCGCGGGAGGCGCCGGATCGGCGGCGGCCCTCATCCCGCTCGCCGGACTGCTGCGCGAGGCGGGCGCCGGACTCGAAGTCGAGTACAGCCGCAGTCTCGGTCATGCGCGAGAACTGGCCCTGAGAGCCGCCGGACAGGGCCGGATCGTGCTGGGCGTCGGCGGTGACGGCCTCACCGGCCGCGTCATCGGCGCTCTCGCGGGGACCGAGGCGGTCGGCGGGATCGTACCCGCCGGTCGTGGGAACGACTTCGCCCGCGCGGTCGGCCTGCCCGCCGAACCGGCCCGGCTCGCCGAACTGCTCCTGCGCGGCGAGCCGAGGGCGACGGACGTCATCGAGGTCGAGTCGGCCGTTCACGACCGTATGCCCGTCCTCGGCAGCGTCTACGCCGGCGTTGACGCGCTGGCCAACCGCCATGCCAACCGGAGCCGTCTGCTGCGCGGTGCCGCCTCCTACTACGTGGGAGGGATGCGCGCGGTGATGGGCTGGCGCCCGGCCGGGTACCGCGTCACCGTCGACGGCACCGTCCATCACCGCAGGGGATTCACCGTCGTCGTCGCCAACTCCGGCTACTACGGCTTCGGCCGGCGCATCGCACCCGCCGCGGCCGTGGACGACGGCCTGCTCGATGTCGTCATCATCCATCAGGCCTCACGCCTGTTGTTCTTCGCCGTGATGAACGAGCTCAGAAGCGGCGGGCATGTGCACCGGCGGCAGGTGGAGACCCTGCGAGGACGCGAGGTGCGGATCGAGTGTGACCGGGACCTTCCCTACGGCGCGGACGGCGAGGTCGAGGCCGGTCTGCCGGTCACGGCACGGGTGCTGCCCGGGGCCCTGAATCTGCTGTCCTGACCCGTCCCGGCCCCCTTCCCTCGCCATGGGCACGGCCCGGCGACGGACAGCGGAAGGCGCGGTGCGGAACGGAACGGAAGCAACTGGATCGAGCATTGGTCTACGCCAACCGCCCCTGTCCCTATATCCTCATCCGTGACCAGCGACACACAATCCCCCCACCCAGGTTGCGTGCTGGCGCGGGCGACACCCATACCACTCTGCCCCAAGCAGCCGGGTTATCTCCCCACTCGCCGCCTCCAGGAGGATCACGGTGAAAGTTCGCACCAGAAGCTCGGCGATCATCGGCACCATCTGCCTCGTCGCGTCTCTCACGTTAGCCACGGCGTCCGCCGACGAGCCCGTCGCGCCACGTCAGGCGGCGGGGGTCACGCTCAAACAAGTGGCCACGGCCCAGAATCCGATCGCCGGCACCGCCGGGCCCGGTGGCACGGTCTGGATAGCCGAACGCGCGGGTACCGTAAGGGTCCTGGGCGGTCAGGGACTCGGCCAACCCGTCCTCGACATCTCCGACGAGACCACCACCGACGGCGAACGCGGCCTGCTGGGCATCGCGTTCGACAAGAAGTTCGCGCACTTCTACATCTCGTTCACGGACCTCGAAGGCACCAGCACCGTGGACGAGTTCAAGGTGCGGTACGGCAAGATCCAGCCGAACACCCGGCGCACCGTCCTCACTCAGACGCAGCCGTACTCCAACCACAACGGCGGCGACATCAAGGTCGGCCCCGACGGCTATCTCTATATCGCGTTGGGCGACGGCGGCTCGGGCGGCGACCCGCACGGCAACGGGCAGAACCTCGACACACTGCTCGGCAAGATGCTGCGGATCGACCCGCGCGGCGGCAAGCCGTACGCGATCCCGTCGGACAACCCGTTCGTGAACGACCCGAACGCGAAGGGCGAGATCTGGGCGTACGGGCTGCGCAACCCGTGGCGGTTCTCCTTCGACGCGGGCACCGGCGACCTGCTGATCGGCGACGTCGGCCAGAGCGAATGGGAGGAGATCGACTGGGCCCCGGCGAGCAGCGAGGGCGGCGAGAACTACGGCTGGGCCTCGATGGAGGGCAACCATCCCTTCCGGGGCGGCACGGAGCCCGCGAACCACGTACCGCCGGTCCACGAGTACGACCGTAGCGGGCTGGGCTGCTCGGTGACCGGCGGATATGTCTACCGCGGCGACGCGATCCCGGATCTCAAGGGTCAGTACCTGTTCAGCGACTACTGCGACGGAACCGTCCGCGCTCTGCGGATGGCGAACGGCGAGGTGACCGGCGAGAGCGACCTCGGAGTCAACGGCGGCCAGGTCATCTCGTTCGTACAGGACGGCGACGGTGAGCTGTACCTGCTGGACATCGCCGGCAAGGTCTCCCGCATCGACCCGGTGTGAGCGCGGTCTGACCGCTGTGTGACCACCGCTGGATGAGGAAACCATCGAACGGGTCGGGCCCGGTGCTGAGCGATCAGCACCGGGCCCGATGTGCTGGGCGCGGCTATGCTGCGGCCCCAAGCGCTCATACGAAACATTCAAACGAACAGAGCGCGGTGGTGGCGGCAAGGGGGCCAACAGTATGCGGGAGCCGGTCGAGCTCAGGCGCCAGCGGATCCTGGCGGTGGTGCGGTCGCGGGGCGCGGTCAAGGTGAGCGTGCTCGCCGCGGAGCTGGATGTCTCGGTGGTCACGGTCCGGCGGGATGTCGAGGAGCTGGCCCGCGCCGGGAGGCTGCGGCGCGGGCACGGCGTGGCCCGTCCGGTGGCGGGGACCGTCGAGGAGGTCACGGTCCCGGCCGCGCGGGCCGAGGAGCCGGGGCGGGACGGCGGACCGGTCGCGCTGGTGGTGCCTGAGCGGCATTCGTATCTGTACGAGGCGGCCCATGGCGCCCGGCCGGTGCTGGAGGAGGCCGGGATGCGTATCGCCCTGCATATCGCGCCGCGGGCGCCGGGCGCCGAACGGCCCCTGGTGGAAGCGGCGCTGGCGGCCGGCGCGCGGGGGCTGCTGATCGCCCCGAGGTGGCGCGGTGCGGTCTCGGAGGCGGCGGATTACGGCTGGCTGTCCGAGGTCGGGGTGCCGACCGTGCTGATGGAGCGGCGGCCCCGGCCCGGCAGCGCGCTGCACGCCCTGGACTCGGTCTGCTCCGATCACTGGTACGGGACGTATCTCGCGGTCGATCATCTGGTCGCGCTCGGCCACCGCCGGATCGTGCTGGCCGCCCGGGACGACAGCCCCACGGCGCGCTCCGTACGCCACGCCTTCACCGAGATCGCCGCCGCCCGGCCCGAGGTGGAGGAGTGGTCGGTGGTCCTCAGCTCACCGGACGCGGTGCCGGGCCCCGAGAAGGACGACGGCGCCCGGCTCGGCGGCGCTCCGCGTGACCGTACCCCGCTCGATCTCGCCGCGCTGCTGGCCGAACACCGGGCCACGGCCGCCGTGCTGCATGGCGACGTGGACGCGTTGATGCTGGTGCAGCGGCTCGCGGAACAGGGGGTGCGGGTGCCGCGTGACTGCTCGGTCGTGGCGTACGACGACGTGGTCGCGGCGCTGGGCAGCCCCCCGCTGACGGCGGTGTCGCCGCCCAAGGCGGAGGTCGGACGGGCCGCCGCCGAGTTGCTGCTGCACCGGCTGGCCCGGCCGCACGGCGCCGCAGGTCCGGTACGCAGGATCGAGCTGCTGCCCACGCTGAAGGTACGCGGTTCGACCCAGCGGCCGGCACCCCGGCCAACCCCTCAAGAAGACTGAGCGTTTGACCGCTTTGATTTTCTTCTGAGCGATCTATTGACCCCTTCCGATCAGCCGATCAGGATTCCCCGTGTCTCATACCGGAGCCGCGGGAGGCGCCCATGCCTGGTCGACAGAGCCGTCGATCCGTGCTCGCCACGATCGCCGCGCTGCCTCTGACAGGTGCGCTCAGCGCCTGCACCGGAGGCGGCGGGGAGTCACGATCAGACAGCGCGAGCAAGATCAGCAGCAGGAAACCCACACGCATCACCTTCTGGTCCGCCCTGCGCGGCAGCCAGGAAGTGGTGGACGCGTTCAACCGGAGCCACGACCGTGTCCACGTCGACTTCCAGCAGATCCCCTCCGGGGCCCAGGGCGGTTACGCGAAGCTCAGCAACGCCGCCCGCGCGGGCAACGCGCCGGACATCGCCACCATCGAGTACCCCCAGGTGCCCGGTTTCGCCATCGACGGTGTCGCCCGTGATGTCACGGATCTGGTCAGTGACGCACTGCGCGCCAAGCTGCTGCCGCAGGCGCTCGGACTGACCACCTTCGAGAAGCGCGTCTTCAGTCTGCCGCTCGATATCGAGCCGATGGTGATGCACTACCGCACCGACCTCTTCCGGGAGTACGGACTCGAAGTACCCCGCACCTGGGACGAGTTCGAGGACGTGGCCAGGACGGTACGGAGCAAGGCCCCCGACCGGCGTCTCGCGCTCTTCGCCACCGACGGCGCCCCGCAGCTCGCCGCGTTCGCCTGGCAGGCGGGCGCCCAGTGGTTCGACACCGCGGGCGGCGCCTGGAACGTCTCGCTCACCGACGCGCCGACCCGCCGTGTCGCGGCGTACTGGCAGCGGCTGATCGACCAGGACCTGGTCTTCATGAACGCGGTGGAGAGCCGGCAGAGCGACGCCCAGATCGGCAACGGCAAGGTCCTGGCCCGGCTCAGCGGCGCCTGGGACGCCGGGGCGCAGATGAACGCACGGCCGGGCCAGAAGGGCGACTGGGCCATCGCGCCGCTCCCCCAGTGGGACCCGGCCAGGCCCAGTGTGGGCACCCATGGCGGCTCCACCTTCGCGGTCACCAAGGACAGCGAGCACCCCGAGGCGGCCATGGAGTTCATCGAGTGGCAGATCTCGCACCCCGACGCACTGCGCGCCCGGCTCGCCAGCGGCACCAGCAGCCAGTATCCGGCCGCGCCCGGCCTCGTCGCCGTGGGCCGCGAGGCGTTCGACCGCTCCTACTACGGCGGCCAGGACATCTACCGCTTCTTCCAGGAAGAGGCGCGCAAGATCCGGGACGGCTGGATCTGGGGACCGCGGATGACGGCCACCATGAAGGTGATGCAGGACGGTTTCGCCCGGGTGAGCGGCGGCCAGGGCTCGCTCATCGAGGCGGTACGCGCGGCCCAGCAGGGCACCATGCCGGATCTGAAGGCTCTCGGTCTGACCACCACCGAGCGCGGCAGCTGACGCGCGTCCCCCGTTCCAGCGGCAGAAAGGCAGGTGACACCCCATGAGCAACCCCCTGAGCACCCCTATCACCACCCCCGTCGGCAAGCCCCTGGCCGGCCCCACCGCCCCGTCCGGACGCGGCGGCCGGAAGTCCGCCCGGCGCCGTGAACTCGGCGCCGCAGGCGTCCTGATGACCCCCTTCTTCGTCCTTCTGGTGACGGTCTTCCTGATCCCCGTCGCGACAGCCGTGTGGCTGAGTTTCTTCAGCGACGACCAGCCCGGGCTGGGATTCGGCCCGGAGCGCACGGTCTTCGCCGGAGTGCGCAGCTACACCGCGGTTCTCACCGACCCGACCTTCCTCGGCGGACTCGGCACCGTCGTCCTGTACTGCGTGGTCTATATCCCCGTGCTGGTGATCGGCGCGCTGGCGCTGGCGCTGCTGCTCGACTCCGGGGTGGCGCGCCTGCGGTCCTGGGCCCAGCTCGGACTGTTCCTGCCGCACGCCGTGCCCGGCATCATCGCCGCCCTGATCTGGCTGTATCTGTATACACCCGGCATCAGTCCGGTGATCGAACTGCTCGGCAGAGCCGATATCACCGTCGACTTCCTCGGTGTGCACACCGTGCTGCCGTCCATCGTGAATATCGCGCTGTGGAGCAATCTCGGCTACAACATGGTCGTCTTCTACGCCGCCCTCCAGGCCGTACCGCGCGAGGTCATCGAGGCGTCGGTCGTCGACGGAGCGGGCCCGGTACGCACCGCCCTCCAGGTCAAGACGCCGCTGGTGCGCTCGTCGATCGTGATGGTCGCGATGTTCACCCTGATCTTCGCACTCCAGCTCTTCACCGAACCGATGCTGCTCAGCCAGTCCACCCCGATGATCAACTCGCGTTTCTCGCCCAGCATGTATATCTACGACGCGGCGTTCACCCGTAACAACTACGGCCTGGCAGCCGCCGCCTCCGTCGTCCTGCTGCTCTGCACGATCGCCCTCTTCTACGGCGTGACCCGCTGGACCAACCGGGCCAACGCCCAAGAGGAGGCCGCCCGATGAGCGCCATCGGCACCACCCCCACCGCCGCCTCGCCGCGCCCGCGTCTGCTCGGCCGCTCGGTCGTCAACCTGGTCGTGGGTATCTCGGTGCTCTACACCCTGCTGCCGGTGCTCTGGCTGGTACTGGCCGCGTCCAAGAGCCGCGACGCGCTGTTCAGCAGCGATCTGCTGTCGCTGAGCGACTTCTCCTTCCTGCGCAACCTCAAGGACCTGTTCGCGATGGACGGCGGGCTGTACAGCCGGTGGTACGGAAACAGCCTCCTGTACGCGGTCGTCGGAGCCGCGCTCGGCGCCCTGGTCTCCATCGCCTGCGGTTACGCGTTCGACAAATACCGGTTCCGCCACAAGGAGAAGCTGTTCGGTCTGGTCCTCGCGGCGGTGATGGTGCCGCAGACCGTGCTCGCGCTGCCCCTCTATCTGATGGCGTCGGGCACCGGCCTGGTCAACACCTTCTGGTCGGTCTTCATCCCCGTGCTCTTCAACCCCTTCGGCGTCTATCTGGGCCGGATCTTCAGCCAGGGTTATGTGCCCAACGAGGTCCTCGAAGCGGCGCGGGTGGACGGCGCCGGTGAACTGACCACCTATGTCAGGGTCGCCCTGCGGATGCTGGGCCCCGGCCTCGTCACCGTCTTCCTCTTCCAGCTCACCGCGATCTGGAACAACTTCTTCCTGCCCATGGTGATGCTCTCCGACCAGGACCTGTATCCGGTGAGTCTCGGCCTCTACACCTGGAACAGCTCCGCCTCCGTCTCCCCGGAGTACTACCCCGTGGTGATCATGGGGTCGCTGCTCGCCGTCCTTCCGCTGATCCTCGCCTTCGCGCTGCTCCAGCGCTTCTGGCGATCGGGCCTCACCGCCGGCGCCGTCAAGTAGTCGGCCGGGCCCACCGGCCGCCGTTCCCCCGTACCAGGAGAGAGATGCCCACCGCACCGACCGCACGTCCCCGTCCGCGCGCCGCCCTCGCCATGAAACCGGATGCCGCCTCCTCGGTCCTCGGACCCGAGACCCTGGCAGCCCTCGGCGCGGTCTGCGATCTGACACCACCGCCCGTACTCGACGACTTCACCACCGACCGCGCCCGCGCCACGCTCGCGGATGTGGAGATCCTCGTCACCGGCTGGGGCTGCCCGCCCCTCGACCCGGCCGTACTGGACCTGGCGCCCCGGCTGCGCGCCGTCGCCCATACCGCGGGCACGATCCGCGGCCATATCACCGAGGCCTGCTGGGAGCGGGGCATCGAAGTGTCCTCGGCCGCCGCCGCCAACGCCCTGCCGGTGGCGGAGTACACCGTCGCGATGATCCTGCTCTCCGGCAAGCGCGCGCTGGAACGGGCCCGTGACTACCGCGCGACGCGCGATCGCGACGACTGGCTGGGCATGGACGGTACCGTGGGCAACTACGGCCGTACCGTGGGCATTCTGTCCGCCTCACTGATCGGCCGGCGCGTCATCGAACTGCTGCGGCCGTACGACTTCCGGGTGCTGCTGCACGATCCGTATGTCTCCGACGAGGAGGCCGCGGCGCTCGGTGTCCGGCCGGTCGGACTCGCCGAACTGTTCTCGGACAGCGACACGGTGAGCGTCCACACCCCCCTGCTGCCCGCCACCCGCGGGCTGGTCAGCCGGGAACTGCTCACCTCCATGCGCCAGGACGGTGTGCTCATCAACACCGCGCGCGGCGCCGTCGTCGACCAGGACGCCCTCACCGATGCCCTGAGCCGTCAGCGGATCCGGGCCGTCCTCGATGTCACGGAGCCGGAGTCGCTGCCGTCCGACCATCCGCTGTGGACCTGTGAGAACGCGCTGATCACGCCGCATCTCGCCGGTTCGCAGGGCAATGAGACACGACGGCTGGCGGATCTGGCGGTCGGTGAGGTCGAACGCTGGGTCGCGGGCGACGGCTTCGCCCATCCCGTACGACGCGAAAGGCTGGCGTTCCTCGCATGACCGCACCCCTCGTACCGTCCGTGCCCGCACAGCTCGCGTTCGAACTCCCCGCCGAGGACCGGACGCTGAGCCCGTACACCGGTTATACCCGCGCGCACTGGGAGGCCGCCGCCGACGGTCTGCTGCGGGCCGCCTGGCAGTGGGCCACCCCCGGGCGCGCGCTGCTCGACCTGCCAGGACGGCCCTCCCGCTCGGGCGTGCGGTCCGACGGTCTGGAGGGCTACGCCCGTACGTTCCTCGCCGCCGCGTTCCGGGTGGCGGGCGCGGAGGGCGAGGATCCGCACGGCTGGCTCGACCGGTACGCGGACGGGCTCGCGGCCGGTACCCGTACTCCGGGACGGGACGACACCGAGTCCTGGCCGCTGATACTCGACCACCATGTCCAGGGCCAGCCGATGGTCGAGTCGGCGTCCGTGGCCCTCGGGCTCCGGCTGACCAGGGCCTGGCTCTGGGACAGGCTGGACTCCGGGGTGCGGGACCGCGCCGAGGAGTGGCTGCGCGGCGCGCTGCGGCACACCCCGGCGCCCAACAACTGGTATCTGTTCCCCTATTCGGTGGCCGGGTTCCTGGAGTCGGTGGGCCGCGGCGACGCGGAGACGGCACGCGCGCGGGAGCGGGCGCGCGACCTGATGGAGGGGTGGTATCGCGGGCAGGGCTGGTACTCCGACGGCGACGGCCGTGCCTTCGACCACTACAACGGCTGGGCCCTGCACCTCTATCCGGTGCTGGACGCGCTGCTGGCCGGTGCCCCGGAGACAGCCGCGCCCGCGCCCTACGGCGACCGGCTGCGTGAGCATCTGGAGGGCTTCTCCCTGCTGTTCGGCGCCGACGGGGCGCCGATCCACTTCGGCCGCTCGCTGACCTACCGGTTCGCGGCGAGCGCGGCGGTCGCCCTGGGCGCCGTCACCGGGCACACGCCGCTCGCCCCGGGCGTGTCACGGCGGCTGGTGAACGGTTCACTGCGGTACTTCCTCGACCGCGGGGCGACCGGTACGGACGGACTGCTCAGCCTCGGCTGGCACGGTCCGCACGACGCGACACTCCAGTCCTACTCCGGTCCCGCCTCGCCGTACTGGGCGTCCAAGGCGTTCGTCGCGCTGCTCGCCCCTCGGGACCATCCGCTGTGGACGGCCATCGAGGAAGCCGCGCCCAGCGAGGGACCCGACCGGGTGCTCGCCCTCGCCGCGCCGGGGCTGCTGGTGCACTCCACCCGGGCGGACGGGATCGTACGGCTGCACAACCACGGCAGCGACCACATCCGGCCGCACGAGGGCGAGTCGGGCGTGGCGGACGATCCGCTCTACAGCCGGCAGTCCTACTCCACCCGTACCGGACCGACGTCGGCGGCGAATGTCCCGGACAACCAACTGACGGTCGAGATCGCGGGGGCGGCCGGCGGACGGCGCCGGATCCAGCCGCTCGGCGCGGGGCACGGTGACGGCTGGGGCTGGGCCGCCTCCGCCCATCTGCCCGTCTTCACCTCGGGCGCGCCCATGGTGCCCGGACTGCGGGTGGAGAGCGTCATCGTGGTCCGGGGCCGGTACGAACTGCGCGCGCACCGGGTACTCGGCGCGCCGCCAGGGGCGCGCGTACGGCAGACGGGCTGGGCGACCGGCCCCGAGGAGACCGTACGGTCCGCCCTGCACGCCCTGCACGGCTGGGAGACACGGGACGAGGTCCGCGCCCCGCAGGGTACGGCGTACACCCGCTGGGCGGTGGTGCCCCGGCTGACCGGGGAGGCGCGGGGCACGGCGCTCTTCGTGGCTCTCGCCTCGCTCACCGCCGAGCCCGGCGCGGCGCCGTTGTCCGAGGCGGCGCCGTTGTCCGAGGCGGTGAGCGAGGTGACGGTGGCCGCGGATACGGGAACGGTCGAGGTGAGGTGGGCGGACGACGGGTCGCGGACGCGGATCGTCTTCGACCCGCTGACGGTCGGGCACGGATAGGGAGCCCGGTATCCGGCCGGGGCGGCCGGGTCTTCGGAGGAGCGCCGCCCCGGCCATCGGCCATCCGGTCCGGTACGGAATCAGGAGCGTCCGGCGCCGCGGTACAGGTCGAGTTCGCCGTCCAGTTCCACGGCGAGGACCGTCGCGTGCTCATCGAGGTCGGCGGCCCCGGGCGGGTCGATCCAGAGCACGCCCGGCACCTCGTGGAGGCCGCCCAGGACCGTATGGCCCAGTTCGGTGCCGGTACCGAGCACGCTCACCCGGCGCACCGGCGTCCGCAGCCCCCGTACGCCGACGGGCCCGCGCGGGATGTCGAAGACCGTCAGATACAGGGTGTGGCGGTCGGCCGACAGGGTGCTGGGGCCGTAGTGGTGCCCGGCGGGCAGACCGGCGGCCGTCCCGTACACCGCCTCGGAGTGCCGGGCGATCCAGGCGCCCATGCCTTCGAGGCGTTCGATCTGTTCCGCGGGCAGGGTGCCGTCCGCCTTCGGGCCGACCGAGAGCAGCAGATTGCCGCCCGCGCCGATCGTCTCGGTGAAGTAGCGGATCAGCTGGCCGGTGGACTTGTAGTGATGATCCTGGTGCCGGTAGCCCCAGGAGTCGTTGAAGGTCAGGCACAGCTCCCAGGGGCCCTCGGGGGCCTCGATCGGCACGCCCTGTTCGGGGGTCGCGTAGTCGCCCTCGCTGAGCATGCGCGCGTTCAGGACACACGCGGGGAGTTCGGAGCGGATCAGCGCGGCCAGTTCGCGTATCCGCCACTGCTCCTCGGTGCGCTCCCACTCGCCGTCGAACCAGAGGAGATCGGGGCGATACCGCGTCGCGAGCTCCTGGACCTGGCCGTCCCGGTAGTCCAGATAGCGCGCCCAGGCGGTCAGGTCCCGCTGTTCCTCGGGGACTTCGGCGTACGGATTGGTCTCCTGCCCGGCGGGGCGGTCCTCGTGGCGCGTGGAGGCATAGTCGGGGTGGTTCCAGTCGCTGTGCGAGTAGTAGAGGCCCACCTTCAGGCCCTGCTCCCGGAGGGCTTCGGTGTACGGACCGACCAGATCGCGGCCTGCCGGAGTGTGGCGTACCACGTTCAGATCACCGAGCGCGGTGTCCCACAGGGAGACTCCATCGTGGTGACGGCTGGTCAGCACCGCGTACCGGGCGCCCGCGCGGGCGAACAGCTCCGCCCACTCCCGGGGGTCGTAGCGGGCCGCCGTGAACCCGTCGAGCTGGGCCATGTACTGGTCGTGCGGAACATCGCCCTCGAAGAACGACCAGGATTCCTGTACTCCGTCCACGGCGTAGATGCCCCAGTGGATGAAGATCCCGAACTTGGCGTCGGGGAACCACGGTTGCATGGTCATACGGCGCTCCTTGTGAGGTCCTACTTCTGGTTCAGATAGGCGAGACCGGGGTGTACCCGCGTATAGCCGTCCACGAGACGGCGGGCGACGGTGACGGAGTCCACCAGCGGGTGCAGGGCGAACGCCTTGGCCGCGGTGGCGCGCGAGCCGCTCTCGGCGGCGGCCAGGACCTCGCGCTCGACGGCCTTGACGCCGCACACCAGGCCGGTGGCGTGGTGCGGCAGGGGGGAGACGACCAGCGGATGGGCGCCGTTGGCGTCCACGAGGCAGGGCACTTCGATGACGGCGTCCTCGTCCAGCACGCGCAGCGTGGTGCGGTTGCGGACGTTGAGGATGAGCGTGGTGCGTTCGTCACGGGCGATGGCGCGCATCAGGGCGAGCGCGACCTTCTCGTAGCCGCCCGACTCCAGGTCGCTCGCGTCCCGCTCGCCGACGCCCGCCGCCTCGCGGTTCGCCGCCATGTACGTGGCCTCGCGTTCGGCGCGGGTACGGTCCCAGGCCGCGAGCGCGGGGGTGCCCGGCCGCTCCATCTCGTCGTAGAAACGGGCCTGTTGGTCACGGAGGAACGCGCCGCGGGTCTGCTCGGCCTCCTGGTAGCCGCGTACCGCTTCCCGGTTGAAGTAGTAGTAGTGGAGGTATTCGTTGGGGATCGCGCCGAGGGACTGGAGCCATTCGGTACCGAAGAGCTTGCCCTCCTCGAAGGAGCCGAGGGCTTCGGTGTCGGCGAGCAGCCGGGGCAGTTCGTCGCGTCCGGCGACGCGCAGCCCGCGCAGCCAGCCGAGGTGGTTGAGGCCGACGTAGTCGATCGACGCCTCGTCGGGGTCGGCGCCGAGTGCGCGCGCGACACGGCGGCCCAGGCCCACGGGTGAGTCGCAGATACCGATCACGCGGTCGCCGAGATGCCGGGACATGGCTTCGGTGACGAGGCCGGCCGGGTTGGTGAAGTTGATGACCCAGGCGTCGGGGGCGAGCCGGGCGACGCGTCGCGCGATATCGACGGCCACGGGGACCGTGCGCAGTCCGTACGCGATGCCTCCGGCGCCGACCGTCTCCTGGCCGAGCACGCCCTCGTCCAGGGCGACGCGTTCATCGGCCGCGCGGCCTTCGAGCCCTCCGACGCGGATGGCGGAGAAGACGAAGTCGGCGCCGCGCAGCGCCTCGTCGAGGTCGGTGGTGGCCGTGACGGCCGGTGCGTCGGGGACGGACGCGGCCTGCTCGGCCAGCACGCGCGCGACGGCCGTGAGCCTCGCGGCGTCCAGATCGTGCAGGGTGACATGGGTGACGCGACCCTCCGCGTGATCGCCGAGCAGTGCTCCGTACACCAGCGGCACCCGGAATCCGCCGCCGCCGAGAATGGTGAGCCTCACGCCTGAACCGCCTTCGGTACCTGAGCCGACTTCCAACTGGAACCACTTTTACACCGGCCTCGCCCAGGGCGGCGCGGGCAACCGGGTCACCGGGCGGCACTCGCACCGGACGGCTTCCGGCTCGACGGCCGCTGCCTTCCGCGCACGTACCGGCATGTCGCGCCGCCGGTTGTCGGGCCTGGGCTCGCCTTCCTCGGTATCTTCACCTTCATGGGGCAGTGGAACGACGATGTCCGGCCGCTGCTCACGCTGATCCCACTGCTCGTCGTGTTCGTCCCGGGTGCTCGCCAGATCGTGGCGGACCTGGCCAAGGGGGCCATTCGCTGATGACCGGATCGCCGTTGACCGTACGTCCCTGGGAGTCTCCCGAACTCACCTCCTGGCGGCGGCTGCCCATGCATGCCGTGGACCGCCGTTCCGGTGGCCTCCCGCTGGACGGTGCCTGGCGTTTCCAGCTGCTGCCGGCGCCCGACGCACCGCTGTCGGAGGAGTGGACGGAGTCCGTCGTACCGGGCTGCTGGACCACCCAGGACACCGGTGATCTGCCGCGGTACACCAACTGGCGTATGCCGTGGAGGGAGTTCCCGCCGCTGTCCCCCGCGGCCAATCCGACCGGGGTGTACGAGCGGGAGTTCACCGTTCCCACCGACTGGGCCGGCCGCCGTGTCGTGCTCCATGTGGGCGCCGCCGAGAGCGTGCTGATCGCCGAGGTCGACGGCCGCCCGGTGGGGATCGGCAAGGACTCGCATCTGGCGAGCGAGTTCGACATCACCCCGGCCGTGCGTCCCGGCACCGAGAGCACCGTACGGCTGACAGTGGTCAAGTGGTCCGACGCCTCGCACATCGAGGACCAGGACCAGTGGTGGCACGGCGGCATCACCCGCTCCGTCTTCCTCTACGCCACCGATCCGCTCTGGCTGGCGGACGTACGGATCACCGCGCCCGTCGACGGCCGGCTCGTGATCGACGCCCAGGTACGCACGGCCGACGGCCCGCTGCCCGAGGGGTGGCGGGTCTCCGGCCGGATCGAGGGCGCCGGTGAACTGGTCCCCGACCCGGAGTTCGCCGAGCGGTACGCCCGGCGGACACGGGTTTCCGAGTTCCTCGGCGAGGCCCGGCTGCGGGCGACCGTACCCGACGTCCGTGCCTGGTCGGCCGAGACACCCGAGCTGTACGGGCTGACGCTCCGGCTGCACCGCCCCGACGGCTCGGTGGCCGACACCTCCCACCACCGCACCGGCTTCCGCACCGTCGAGATCGTCGGCAAGGACCTGCTGGTCAACGGCGAACGGGTGTTCATCCGGGGCGTCAACCGGCATGACTTCCATCCGCTCACCGGACGGACGGTCACCGCCGCGGAGATGCGCGCCGACCTGGAGACGATCAAGCGCTTCGGCTTCAACGCGGTCCGCACCTCGCACTACCCCAACGATCCCGCGCTGCTCGATCTCGCCGACGAACTGGGGCTCTATCTCGTCGACGAGGCGAACATCGAGAGCCACCACCACGCCCATGAACTCGCCGGCGACCCGCGCTATCTGGCGGCCTTCACCGAGCGGGTCTCCCGGATGGCGCTGCGCGACAAGAACCATCCGAGCGTCATCGTCTGGTCGTTGGGCAACGAGAGCGACTACGGCGCCAACCATGACGCGGCGGCCGGCTGGCTGCGCCGCTACGACCCGACCCGTCCGCTCCAGTACGAGGGCGCGGCCAGGACCGACTGGTCGTCGCCGGAGGTCGCCAGCGACATCCTCTGTCCGATGTACGCGCCACTGGACGAGATCGTCGCGCACGCCGCCTCCGGTGAGCAGACCAAGCCGCTGATCCTGTGCGAGTACTCGCACGCCATGGGCAACAGCAACGGGACGCTCGCGGACCACTGGGCGGCCATCGAGTCCACTCCCGGGCTCCAGGGCGGCTTCATCTGGGAGTTCTGGGACCACGGGATCCTCCAGCGCACCGACGACGGGGAAGGACCCGGCCGCCCGGCGGGCCTCGCGGGCGCGGGCGCGTACGAGGACGGGGTGACGGCGGAGGGCTATCGCTGGGCGTACGGCGGGGACTTCGGCGACACCCCGAACGACGGCGCGTTCTGCGCGGACGGGCTCGTCTTCCCCGACCGCACGCCGAAGCCCGCGATGTACGAGCACCGCGAGATCGCCGCCCCTGTCCGGCTCTCGCACGTACCCTCCCACGGGCCGTCGTCCGGGTCCGACGGGGAGGTGCGGATCACCAACGCCCAGCACTTCCGCGATCTGTCCTGGCTGACCGCGGAATGGGTGCTGTCCTCGGAGGAGGCAGCCACCCGTACCGCGCCGGCCGTCCTGCCCGAGGTGCCGCCCGGTGGATCGGCTGACGTTCCCGTCCCCGATGGGCTCCTCGCCGGACCGGCCGGGGACGGCGGTGAGATGTGGCTGACGCTCCGCGTGACCACCCGGGACGATGAGCCCTGGGCGCCACGCGGCACCGAAGTATGCACCCCGCAGATCCAGTTGCGGCGGCGGTACACCCCCGCCGTGTGGGCCTCCGCCGAGGGCGGGACCTGGGACGAGGACTGGGCGGTGGTCGGCGCGGACGGGCTGCTGCGGCATCCGCTGCTGTCGTCCCCGCCGGCGCTGAGCCTGTGGCGCGCGCCCACCGACAACGACGTGCTGGGCGGCTCGGCGGACCACTGGCGGAAACTGGGCCTCGACCGGCTCGTACGCGAACCGGTCTCGGTCGAGCGCGTCGGCGGCCCTGTCACGGTGCGCGCCACGTACCCGACGGCCGCCGGAGCCGTCGCGCACGAGCAGGTCTTCACCCCGCTGAGCGGCGGCGGACTGCTCGTCGAGGAGACCGCGGTCCTCCCGGAGGGGCTCACCGACGCCGCGCGCGTGGGCACGGTCTTCGAGACGGTGAGCGGTCTCGACCGGATGGAGTGGTACGGCCAGGGGCCCTGGGAGACCTATCCCGACCGGCGCGCGGGCGGCCAGGTCGGCCATCACCGCGCCCCGGTGGACCGGCTGTTCACCCCGTATCTGCGCCCGCAGGAGAGCGGCGGGCGCTCCGGTGTCCGGGGCTTCTCGCTGCTGTCGGAGGAGACCGGGGGCGGGCTGACCGTACGGCTCGACGCGCCCCGGCAGGTCTCGGTCACCCGCCACCGCGCGGCCGGTCTCGCCGCCGCCACGCACCACGACGAGCTGGTACCGCTGCCGCACTGCGTGGTCCATCTGGACGCGGCCCACCGGGGTCTCGGCACCGCGTCCTGCGGGCCGGACACGCTGCCCCGCTACCGGCTGGGCGCCGGGACCTATCGCTGGTCATGGACGCTGCGCCCGCTGTGACGGGCCGCGTCCCGGCCGGCGTGCTACCGCGCCGCGGTGAAGTCCCCCCGGACCTCGGCGGGCCCGCCCGAGCCGGTCGCGACCGCCGTGTACCGGTCGTCCCCGGCGTCCCGCGCGCCCTCCGCGTGGTTGTACTGCGCCGCGAAGACATGCTCGCCCGCCGGGACCGTCACGCCGTCCTTGAGCGTCCACCGGTAGACCAGCGCACCGGTCTCGGGGCGTACGGAGACGGTGAAGTCCTCTTCGGGCAGCGACCGCCAGGAGCCGGTGTCCCGTACCCCTCCGGTCTGCGCGACGCGTAGTTCGAGGGTCAGCGAGGTCAGTGGTCGGTCCGTTCTGAGCGTGATGTTGCTCTGTGCCCAGTAGGCGTTGCTGTTCGGGTCGAGCACGCCGTCCGACCAGAGATAGCCGTCCTGGGTACCCGCGGGCGGGCTGTCGGGTGTCCCGCTCGACGGGCCCGGGGTGGTCGCCACCGTCCTCGCCCGACCGGCGCCGTCGTCCATGACCGCGTCGAGGGCGAGCGCTCCGACGGCGAGGACGCCGGTCGCCGCGACCGCCGCCGTGGCGACCCGGAACCAGGACGCCGGGCGGTGGGCGCGCCCGCCCGCGGGGCGCGTTTCCTGCCCGGCCATGCCCCGCTCAATGCGCGCGCGCATCCGCTCCCGGTCCGGGTGGTGGGCCCGCGCCGTCTCCTTCAGCCGCCTGTGCAGCTCGTCCATCAGCCCCTGCCTTCGGCACGTGTCGAGGCGCGCCCGGAACCATGTGCCGGGGCGGGCGCCGCGGCACGCTGCGAGGCCACCGTCGCCTGCACCTCTTCCGCTGTGGCACCCGGTCCGAGCAGCCGTCCCAGCTCGGCCATCCCCCGCGACGACTGGCTCTTCACCGTGCCCACCGAGATGCCCAGGGCGAGCGCCGTGTCCCGTTCGGAGAGATCCAGGGCATATCTCAGCACCACACAGGCGCGTTTACGGAACGGCAGCCGCCGTAACGCCGCCTGGACATCGAGCACGGCCGGTACGTCCGGATCGTCGAAGCGATCGCTCCGCTGCGACCAGAACAGCGAGACGCGGCGGCGCTCCCTCACCGCGCTCCGGATCCGGGAACGGGCCAGATTCGCGACCACCCCGCGGGCGTACGCGACGGGGTGATCGGCGGCCCGTACCCGGTCCCAGCGGCGCCACATCGCCAGCAGGGCGTCCGAGGCCAGATCGTCCGCCGTGTCGGCATCGCCCGTCAACAGATAGGCCAGCCGGGACAGTTCGGCGTAGTGCCGCTCGAAGAACGCATGGAACTCGGCAGCGGTGGCGTCATCGACCACTGTGCCCACGGAGCCGCTCCTTGTCCGCTGTCCGCTCCCGCACCGGCCGTTCCCGCCGCCGCGGGATGCGCGAGCCCAGCACTCGCGTGACTCCACCCCTTGTTTCTCCCGGCCTCAGTAGCACAGCCGAGGGGTTCCTGGGGCAGGAATCACGCACTGATGGCTTGATCCGCGTTTCGTCGCACAATTCCGGCCAACCATCGGCGACTTGTGGGTCCGCGGGCAACCCGGAGTGACGTCCTTCTGATCTCACAGGTGACACATAGATGACGCATGGGGCCCGTCATGAAACGTCGGGATATTCCCGGCCGGCGGACCCCGAGCCATCCGTGCGCACCACTGTTGTTCTGGCACTCGCAGACGAGGAACCGATGACCAGACCTCACCACCACAGCCGTACACGCCGATCGGCGATCGCCGCCGGGGCGGCGCTCGCGGTGATCGCGGGCGTGGCGGGAGCCGCGCCGTTCGCCGGAGCGGCGACGCCGGCGGGCCCCAAGCTCTCCCTGATCGCCGCCTCCAACTCCGTGATAATCGACCGCTACGAGGGCGAACCGGGGGTCTATCTGGACCTCGGTACCTATGTCACCGCCGATGGCGGGCCCCTGGAGTTCCGGGTGACCCGCGCGTCCTACAAGGACGCCGTGGTCGCCAAGCAGGTCATCCGCGAGGGGAAGAAGACCACGACCAAGACCCTCCCGAAGGGTCTGGTGAAGGACTTCTCCGGTCTGCCGGGCTTCCTCCAGGTGACCGTCAGCGACGCGGCGGGCGCGGCGGTCGTGAAGACCACCGAGACGTTCTGTCCGAACAACGCCTCGGGCCGGATCCGGCCGGACGCCCCGTCCACCTCGAAGTATCCCGAGAGCTGCTCCACCAACCCGTTCACGCTGGGTTCGGTGTGGGGCGTCGAGAACGGCTGGGCGACCAACACCAACCTGGGGTACTACTCCGAGCCGGTCGACCTGCCGGCCGGGGAGTACACCGCCAAGGTGTCCGTCACCAAGAAGTACCGCGACCTGTTCGGCATGCCCAACACGTCGAAGTCGATCAAGGTCACGGTGCGCGACCGCAAGTGGGACGAGGGGGGCGGGGTCGGAGCGGCTCCCTCGGGAGCCAAGGCCGCGGGTCACGGCGGTGGCCATGGTGGTCATGGCGCGCCGGCGGGGCATGCCGGCGCCTCGGCGCATGTGAGCAGCAACGGCCGCGGGGCCGACGCCCCGGCGCCGCCCGCGCTGCCGAACGCGCTCATGTCCGGCAAGGCCGCGGCCCATCTGGGTGACGGCCCCGGGCACACCGACGGTTCGCGGATCGCGCCCGCGCTCAAGCCCAACGCGAAGCGGCCGACCGGCCGTGCGAGCGTGCCCGACGTACCCAAGCCCGATCTGCGCGCGCTGCCGGCGTGGGACATCTCCATCACCGACGGCGAGGACGGGGACATCCCCGGCAAGGACTATCTGGCGTTCAGCGCGAACGTGTGGAACGCCGGTCCCGCGCCGCTGGTCGTGGACGGCTTCCGCAGTCCCGGCAAGGACCTGATGGACGCGTACCAGTACTTCTACGACGCCAAGGGCAAGCAGGTCGGCTACCAGCCCGCCGGCACCATGGAGTGGGACGCGCGGCAGGGCCACGAGCACTGGCACTTCACCGACTTCGCCAGCTACCGGCTGCTGAGGGCCGACAAGAAGGAGGCCGTGCGCAGCGGCAAGGAAGCCTTCTGTCTGGCCAACACCGACGCCATCGACTACACCGTGAAGAACGCCAACTGGCACCCGAACAACACCGATCTGTCCACCGCCTGCGGTGTGCAGAGCTCCATCTCCGTACGTGAGGTGCTGGACGTCGGCTCCGGTGACACGTACACCCAGTACCGCCCCGGTCAGTCGTTCGACATCACCGACCTGCCGAACGGTACGTACTACATCGAGGTGCTCGCCAACCCCGAGCGCCGGCTCCACGAGACCAGCCTGTCCAACAACACCGCGCTGCGCAAGGTGGTGCTGAGCGGCACGACCGGTGCCCGCAAGGTGACCGTGCCCGCGCATGATCTGATCAACGTTCCCTGATCCGCGGACCGCTGATCCGCGGACCGCTGACGCGCGGTCCTTCGGCGGCGAGGGGGTCCGGGCGGTGCGAGCCGTCCGGGCCCCCGTCCGCGTGCTCATCCGGTGACATCGATTCGCGCGAGCCGCAGGGGGCCGCGCAGGGTGACCCGTAGGTCGTGCACGCCCGAGACCCTGAACCCGGCGTGTGGGGTGGTGCGGTAGTCGTACGGGCCGCCGCCCGCCCGGACCTCGATCACCGCGCGTGTCCCGTCGGTCGTGGTCAGGGTGACCTCCCCCTCGCCCGCCGCGTCGAGGACGATACCGCTCGCGCCGTCCCCGAAGTCACAGTCACGGAAGAGCAGTTCGCCCGCCCTCCGCTCGCCGTCCGAGTCCAGCGGGGTCACCGCGTCACCCGACACCTTGGTCCGGTCGACGATCTCGGTGCCGGTCTGCTCGTCGTAGTCGGCCGCCGCCAGTCCGTTCCGTCTCAGGTCCCTGGCGCACGGGGTGTCGCCCGGGACGGAGAGCCGGACGGAGCGGCGGATGTCCGCGCTGGAGGCCGCCGCCTCGAACACATACGTTCCCTCCGGTACGGTCCACGCGCCGCGCGCCACGTCGTAGTGGCCCAGTTCGTCTCTCCCGACGGCCAGTTGGACGGTACGGGACTCCCCCGGCGCGAGCGGTACGCGGGCGTGCGCGACCAGCTGACGACGGGGACGCGGGACGCGCGGGGCGGCCTGCCCGACATACAGCTGCACCACCTCGTCGGCGGCGCGCGAGCCGGTATTGGTGACCGTGACGCGTGCCCGGAAATCACCTCCTGTCCGGCCGACCTCCAGGGCGTCGTAACGGAAGGACGAGTACGACAGCCCGTGGCCGAAGGCGTACAGCGGCGTGCCGTCGAAGTAGAGGTAGGTCTGCCGCGAGCCGATGATGTCGTAGTCGAGGAGACCGGCCGGATCCGCGTCGTCCGCGTACCACGTCTGGGGCAGCCGTCCCGCCGGTGAGACATCGCCGGCCAGTATCCGCGCCAGCGCGGTGCCCGCCGCCTGGCCGCCGTGCGCGGTCCACAGCAGCGCCGGGAGCACGGCTCCCGCGTCGGCCACCGCGTAGGGATAGCCCGAGGTCAGCACGAGCGCGGTGCGCGGATTGGCGGCGTGCGCGGCCCGCCACAGCCGGTCCTGGTGCGGTGGCAGGGCGAGGGTGCGGCGGTCCTCGGTCTCCCGGCCGTTGATATGCGGGTCATTGCCCGCCACGACGACGACCACGTCGGCGTCGGCCGCCGCGCGGGCCACCGCGTCCTCGCCGCGCTCCAGGACGGCGATCTCGAAAAGTGTGCCGGGACCGGCAACCTTCAGGCCGTCGGCGGCGACCGATACGTACCCGCCGGTCCCCGCGTGTACAAGGAGGTGCCCGCTCTCGTGCTCTTCGAGCCGGAAGGTCTCCTGGACCACCCAGCCGCCCGGTTGATCGGCGGAGGCCCGTACGTACCCGTCCTCGGCGACGGACAGATAGCGGCGGTCGGGCGCGCGCAGCGTGATCAGCCCGTTCCCCCAGTCGGTCAGAACCAGTTCGGTGGCCTCGGCGGCCCCGTCGGCGTCACAGGTCAGCGGCGGGAGGTCGGTACGTCCGGCCGTCAGCGCCGGGTCGAGCGCGCCCTCGGCGTCACGGGTCCCACCCGCCGTCTCCCCCGCCGTCTCCTTCGCCATCCCCTCCACCGGCCCGGACGCCAGCACCCGGACCCAGCCGCCCGTCATGGCCCTGAGCCTGACCCGGTCCGCGCCGTCGGCGAAGGTGATGTGGTCGGCACCGAAGCGGTCACGGAGCCCGTCGAGCGGGGTAAAACGGCGGATCAGGGTGCCGCTGTACCAGTCGAGTTTGCACTCGTCGGCGAGCGGACCGACCAGCGCGACACGGCGGCCCGGCGCGATCGGCAGCAGGTCGTCGTCGTTCTTGAGCAGGACGACGGCCTGCTCGGCCGCCGCCAGGGCGAGCGCGCGGTGTCCGGGGGTGTCGAAGGCCGAGGTCTCCCGGTACGGATCGCGTTCCGGGTCGAACTCCCCGAGCGCGAACCGCACCGTCAGTTGCCGTCGTACCGCCGTGTCGATATCGGCTTCACCGATCAGCCCCCGTTCGAGGGCGCCGCGGATCCGGCCGGTGATCACGGACGCGTCGGTGCCGTGGTCGGTGAAGCTGTCGACCCCGGCGCGCAGCGCCGCCGCGGTGGCCTCCTCATGGGTGTCGAAGTACGCCTCGGCGTCGACGAGATTGCTGGGCGCGCCCGCGTCGGAGCAGACCAGCAGCTCTTGGTCCGTCCAGCCGCGCAAATGCTCGCGCAGCGCGGGCGAGAGATGGTTGGGACGCCCGTTGACCAGGTTGTACGCGGGCATGACCCCGGCCACCGCACCCTCTTCGACGGCCCCGCGGAAGGCGCGCAGATCGTATTCGTGCAGAACGCGGGGGCGGATGGAGGACGAGGTGGTGGCCCGGTCCGTCTCATTGTTGTGCGCGAGCCAGTGCTTGAGCACCGGAGCCGTGCGCCAGTAGTCGGGGTGATCGCCGCGCAGCCCCCGGGTGTAGGCGGTGGCGAGGACGGAGGTGAGCCGGGCGTCCTCCGCGTACCCCTCCTCGTTGCGTCCCCAGAGCGGGTTGCGGAGCGGATTCACCGTCGGGGCCCAGACGTTCAGACCGACCCGGCCGTCCCGCGTGCGCATCGTCCGTATCTCGTGCGAGACGGCCTCCCCGACCCGCCGCACCAGTTCCTCGTTCCAGGTCGCGCCGAGCCCGACGGCCTGCGGAAACACGGTCGCGGGCCCCATCCAGGCGACACCGTGCAGTGCCTCCTGTCCGGTACGGAACGCCGCGACGCCCAGGCGTTCCACCGCCGGGGCGAACTGATGCAGCAGGGCGGTCTTCTCATCGAGGGTCAGCCGCGCGAGCAGATCCTCGACGCGCGCGGCACGGGTCGCCCCGGGGTCACGGAAGAGCGGCTGGTCCTCGGTCACGGAGGGTTCTCCCTGGAGAAGGTCGGTAGGGCCGAAAGAGCCGGAAGAGGCTCCCGTTCGACTTTCGAAGCGCTTCGATGCTCCGAGTCCGCCGGTCGGCTGTCAAGACATCCCGGGGAGCCGGGCACCGCTGCCGTATCCGGACAACTTCCTTTCTCATCACGCTTGTTGACCGGGACTGACCGATCGGCGAGGAATCTTGGAGGCGGCTCTTGTGCCTCCGGAAGGGTTCATTTAACCTCGCAGCAACATCGAAGCGCTTCGACAAATCTTCGACACCGCAGCCGACCGGTGGGCTTCCGCCGTACGTTCCTGCGCACCACGAAGGGTTTGACGCAATGACGCCGAAGTCCTCCTCCGCACCGAGCAGGAGAAGCTTCCTCGCCTCCACCGCGGTCGCCGCCATCGCCGTGGCAGGCGGCGCACCGCTGCTCACCGCCTGCGGTGGTACGCGGAGCGGCAAGAAGGAGGGCACCACCTCCAGGAAGGAGGCGCGGAAGATCCTTCCGGCCTTCGTGGCACAGAGCGTCGTGGCACCGGACATCCCGCCCGAGAACGGCTCCTCCGCCGGATTCACCCGGGCGATCGCCGACGCGGATCTCAAGGGCTCGGTGCCGGAGAAGCTCGGCGCGGGCAGCCGGATCACCATCATGTCGCCGTACTGGGGCACCCCGCCGTCCGGTGACAACCCGTACTACGCGGCCATGAACGACGCGATCGGGGTACGGACCGTCTGGCAGAACCAGGACGGCAACACCTACGACGAGAAGCTCGGCGCCGTGCTCGCCTCCAGCGGGATCCCCGATGTGGTGATCGTGCCCGGCTGGAATCTGACCGGCAAGATTCCAAGCGCCGTCAACGCCAAGTTCGAGGACCTCGGACCGTATCTCTCCGGCGACAAGGTCAAGGACTTCCCTAATCTCGCGGCCGTGCCGACCGACGCGTGGCAGCGCTCGATCTTCGGCGGCGCGCTGCGCGGCATCCCGATGCCCGCCTCGTATGTCGTGAACATCGCGCCCTTCTACCGCGAGGACCTCTTCGAGCAGCGCGGATACGAACTGCCCCGCACCGCAGAGGAGTTCCTCGCGCTCGCCAAGGAGATCACCAGCGCCAGATCGAAGGTGTGGGCCTGCGACGACATGAAGTGGACCGCCTTCAATATGTTCGGGGTGCTCTCCGGCAACGACAAGGCCCTGGGGTGGGACCTGGTCGACGGCAAGCTGGTCAACCGTGTCGAGACCCCCGAGTATCTGGAAGCCCTGGAGTGGACGCGCAAGCTGTACGCCGCCGGGGTGGTCCATCCCGACGCCAAGGCCGTACAGGGCGACGCCGGCAACCGGTTCACGGCCGGTCAGGTCCTGATCTACAACCAGGACCTCTCCCACTGGTACGCGAAGACCGTCGAGCAGGCGGCCACCCCCGGGTTCGCGATGGGCGCCCTGGACCTCTTCGGCCACGCGGGCGGTGACCCGGAGCTCTACGCCGTTCAGCCCGCGAGCATCTGGGCCTTCGTCCGGAAGGGCTCCTCGGAGAAGCTGGTCAGGGACGTGCTGGCGATGGCCAACTTCACGGCCGCGCCGTACGGCACGAAGGAGCGCATGCTCACCGACTACGGCGTCGAGGGCACGCACTACACGGTCGAGAAGGGGCTGCCCGTCAAGAACGACAAGGGCACCATCGAGGTCGCCGGCACCTTCGACTACACCGGTGACCCGGCCGCGTATGTCGCCCACCCCGACCGACCCGATATCGCCAGGGCGCAGGTGGAGTGGCAGCAGCGCATGGGCGCCTTCACCAAGAAGACCTCCTTCTACGGGCTGACCATCACCGAGCCCACGCGCTGGACCAATCTCGCCGATGACTTCGAGCAGTTGGAGGACGACATCGTCCGCGGCCGGAAGAAGATCGGCGATATGCGGCGGGCCGTCTCCGACTGGCGGAGCGGGGGCGGAGACCAGTTGCGCGACTGGTACGGAAAGCTGCTCGACGAGTCCGGACCGGCCGCGAACTGACAGGCGCCACACGACGCAGGGAGTTCAGGTGTCGCAGAGCACGCTTCCGGACGCGGACGCACGCCGGCGTGCGCGGAGCGCACCCCGGCCACCGCGGCGGAAAGGCGGGAACCGGCCGCCGAGGCGCGGACGGACCTCCGGACCGGCCCTCCGGGTGCGGTGGCGCCGGGACCGGGCGCTGATCCTGATGACGCTGCCCGCGGTGCTCCTGGTGCTCGTCTTCAGCTATCTGCCGATCCTCGGCAATGTGGTGGCCTTCCAGGACTACGACCCGTACCTCAGCGACAACGGCTTCGTCGCGATACTGGAGAGCCCCTGGGTCGGTTTCGACCAGTTCGCCCGGATCTTCGGCGACTCCGCGTTCTGGGCGGCCGTACAGAACACCCTGGTGCTGTTCTTCCTCCAGCTGGTGCTCTACTTTCCCGTCCCGATCCTGTTCGCGCTGCTGATCAACAGTGTCGTACGGCCCAGGGTGCGTGCGGTCGCCCAGGCCGTGCTGTATTTGCCGCACTTCTTCTCCTGGGTCCTGGTCGTCACCGTCTTCCAGCAGATCTTCGGCGGCGCGGGCATCATCGCCCAGACACTGCGGCGCCATGGCGTCGAGGGCTTCGACCTGATGACCGACCCGGACCTCTTCGCCTTCCTGCTGACGGCCGAGGGCGTCTGGAAGGACGCCGGGTGGGGCATCATCGTCTTCCTCGCGGCGCTCGCCTCCGTCAACCACGAGCTCTACGAGGCCGCGGCGATGGACGGGGCGGACCGGTGGCGCCGGATGTGGCATGTCACCCTGCCCGCGCTGCGCCCGGTGATCGCCCTGCTGCTGGTGCTGCGCGTCGGCGACGCGCTGACCGTCGGCTTCGAGCAGATCCTGCTCCAGCGCGACGCGGTGGGACGCGACGCGGCGGAGGTGCTGGACACGTTCGTGTGGTGGACGGGCATCCGGAACCAGGACTTCGGCTACGCCGCCGCCGCCGGTCTGGTCAAGGGCGTCATCGGTCTGGGGCTGGTGCTCACGGCCAACAAGGTCGCCCATCTCATGGGCGAGCAGGGGGTGTACAAGAAGTGAGCGGCACCGCCACCCCCACCGGCTCCGGAACCGCCGCCCCGCGTGGGCGCCGTCCCTGGTCCGCGCCGCCGCGTCCGGTCTGGGAGGAGAAGCCCACCGGGGCGGGCCTCGCGGGCAAGGGCATCGCCCTCTCGGCCGCCTGTCTCGCGATCCTCTTCCCGCTCTGGATCGTGATCGTCACCAGCCTCTCCTCACGGCGCACCATCGACGCGGCCGGCGGTCTGGTGATCGTGCCCAGAGACCTCACCCTCATCGCGTACGAGGAGCTGCTGAGCGGCGGCCAGGTGCAGCGCGCCGCCCTGGTCAGCCTGGGGGTGACGGTCGTGGGCACGGCGTTCAGCATGGTGGTGTCCGTCCTGTGCGCGTACGGGCTCTCCCGTACGCACTCACTCGGCCACCGCTGGATCCTGATGACGCTGCTGGCCACCATGTTCTTCGGGGCCGGGCTGATCCCGACCTATCTCCTGGTCCAGGCGCTGGGGCTGACCGATACCTATCTGGCACTGATCCTGCCGGGCGCGGTGAGCGTCTTCAATGTCCTGGTCCTGCGCTCGTTCTTCATGAACATCTCCCCGGAGCTGCTCGACAGCGCGCGGATCGACGGCGCGGGCGATCTGCGGATCCTGTGGCAGATCGTCATTCCGCTCTCCCGGGCCGTGATCGCGGTCATCGCGCTCTTCTACGCGGTCGGCTACTGGAGCGCCTGGTTCAACGCGTCGATCTATCTGACGGACCAGGACATGATGCCGCTGCAGAACGTCATGATCCAGCTGGTGCAGAAGCAGGAACCGCCGACGGGCCTGGGGCAGCGGATCAAGACCGGCGGGCTCTCCCCGCTCGCCGTGCAGATGGCCGTCATGGTGCTGGCGCTGCTGCCTGTCGCCGTCGCCTCGCCCTTTGTCCAGAAGCACTTCAGGAAGGGCATGCTCACCGGCGCTGTCAAGGGCTGACGCGCCCCCGGGCCTGCTCGCGCACGACCTCACCAGGTGCCGCCCCGGCGCGCACTCCCCCACGACGGAAGGTGACGTCATGTCCGATCCGACGCATGGACCCCGCAGACGTACGGTTCTCAGCACGGCCTCGGGGACGGCGGCGGCCCTCGCGCTGACCGGCGCCCCGGCGGTGGCCGCGCCCCAACGCTCCCCCGTCGCCGACGGCCGGGCGGCGGCGGAGCAGCCGTACCGCTGGCGCGCGGTCACCATCGGTGGCACCGGCTTCCTCACCGGCGTGCTCTTCCACCCCGCGGTCAAGGGACTGGCCTACGCCCGTACCGACATCGGCGGCGCCTACCGCTGGGACGACGCGGCCCAGCGCTGGACACCGCTCAC
The DNA here is from genome assembly GCF_040681655.1 of Streptomyces sp. NPDC051662. Classification (NCBI taxonomy): domain Bacteria; kingdom Bacillati; phylum Actinomycetota; class Actinomycetes; order Kitasatosporales; family Streptomycetaceae; genus Streptomyces; species Streptomyces sp. NPDC051662. Next base: position 340,692 of record NZ_JBFAZD010000003.1, on the reverse strand, counting down.
GGACCATCTCGGCTGGGACGACTACCATCTGCTCGGCGTCGAGGCCATGGCCGTCGATCCGAACCAGCCCGACCGGCTCTATCTCGCTCTCGGCGCCTATACGCAGTCCTGGGCCGGCGACGGCGCCGTGCTGCGGTCGGCCGACCGGGGGGCCACCTGGAGCCGTACCGCTCTGCCCGTGAAACTCGGCGGCAACGAGGACGGCCGGGGCGCGGGCGAGCGATTGCTCGTCGACCCGCGTAACGGCGACACCCTCTATCTGGGCACCCGCCATGACGGACTGCTCACATCGACCGACCGGGGCGCGACCTGGGCCGCCGCCCCTTTCCCCGCCGCCGCGAGCGCCTCCGGCCAGGGCATCACCTTCCTGGTGGCCGCCGGGCGTGTGGTGTACGCGGGGTGGGGCGACGGCGGCGGCGCGCTCTACCGTACGAGCGACGGCATGGCGTGGGAGGCCGTCCCCGGTCAGCCGTCGGGCGCGGCGGCGCGGGTGCCGATCCGCGCGGCCTTCGACGCGAACTCCCTCTCCCTGTACGTCACCTATGCCAACGCGCCCGGCCCCAACAACCAGACCGACGGATCGGTCCACCGGCTCGACACCGCCACCGGCGGCTGGACCGAGGTGACGCCCGTCCGGCCGTCGGGGGCCGATGCCTTCGGCTACGGGGGTGTGGCCGTCGACGCCCGGGTCCCGGGTACGGTCGTCGTCTCCACCAACAACCGCTGGGGACCGGTCGACACCCTTTATCGCTCCACGGACGGCGGCGGGAGCTGGGTCTCGCTCAAGGACACCGCGACGCTCGACATCCGCGAGACGCCGTATCTCGGCTGGGGCGCCACGCCCAAGTTCGGCTGGTGGATCCAGACCGTCGCGATCGATCCGTACGACTCGAAGCACCTCGTGTTCGGCACGGGCGCCACCCTGTTCGCGACCCGCGATCTGGTGCGCTGGGCGCCCTGGATCCGCGGTCTGGAGGAGTCCGCGGTGCGCCAGCTGGTCTCGCCCGCCACCGGAACCGCCCCTCTGCTCAGCGGTCTCGGCGATATCGGGGTGATGTACCACGAGTCGCTGACCGTCTCCCCGTCCCGGGGCATGGCCACGAACCCGGTCTTCGGTACGGCGACCGGTCTGGCGCTCGCCACGCTGAAGCCGGCGTATGTGGTGCGCACCGGCTGGGGCGACCACGGGAACGGCGCCTCCTCGACGGACGGCGGCCGGAGCTGGCGGCCGTTCGCCGGGCAGCCCGCGATCGCCTCGACCGCTCCCGGGCCGATCGCGGTGAGCGCGGACGGCGCCACGCTGCTGTGGTCGTTCGTCCACTGGGACGGCACACGGCACCCGGGCTTCCGCTCCACCGACGGGGGCGCCGGCTGGAGCGAGGTGGCCACCTTCCCCCGGGGCGCGGTACCGGTCGCCGACCCGGTCGACCCGCGGTGTTTCTATGTGTACGACACGGACGGCGGCGCCGTGTACCGCTCCACGGACGCGGGCGCGACGTTCGTACGCGGCGCGGGCGGACTGCCGTCCGGGGATGTCCAGTTCCGGATCGCGGCGGCGCCGGGACGGACCGGTGATCTCTGGTTGTCGGCCAAATGGAATGGGCTGTTCCGGTCGACCGACGGCGGTCGTTCCTTCACCAAGGTCACCAGCTGCTGGGCCTCGTACGCCCTCGGTTTCGGCAAGGCCGCTCCGGGGGCGGCCTATCCCGCCGTCTTCCAGACCGGCGCGACGGAGGGCTTCGTCGGGGTGTACCGCTCCGACGACGCCGGGGCCGGCTGGATCCGGATCAACGACGACGCCCATCAGTGGGGCTGGACCGGTGAGGTGATCACCGGCGATCCACGCGTCCACGGCCGTGTCTATCTGGGCACCAACGGCCGCGGTATCCAGTACGGAGACCCCGCCTGATGCCTTCCCTGGACGACGCCACGCGGGGCCGGGTGCTCTTCGGCGGCGACTACAACCCCGAACAGTGGCCCGAGGAGACCTGGGCGCGGGACGTGCGGCTGATGAGGGAGGCCCGGGTCAACTCCGTCACGCTCGGGGTCTTCTCCTGGGCGAAGCTGGAACCGCGGCCGGGCGCACGGGACTTCGGCTGGCTCGACCGGCTGATGGACCTCATGGCGGAGAACGGCATCGGGGTCGTCCTGGCCACCCCGACCGCTTCTCCGCCGCCGTGGATGGGGTCGCGCCATCCGGAGACGCTGCCGCGTGACGAGGACGGCCGGATCGTGTGGTGGGGCTCGCGGCAGCAGTTCTGCCCCAGCTCGCCCGTCTACCGCGCGTACGCCGCCGCCCTCACCGAGGACCTCGCGGCGCGGTACGGCGGCCATCCGGCGCTGCGCATGTGGCACATCAACAACGAGTACTGCACCCACTGCTGGTGCGACGAGACGGCACGCCACTTCCGCGCCTGGCTGCGCGCCCGGCACGGCGGCCTCGACGCGCTCAACGAGTCCTGGGGCACCGCCTTCTGGAGCCAGCGTTACGACAGCTGGGACGAGGTCATCCCGCCCCGGCGCGCCCAGTATCTGCGCAACCCCGGGCATACCCTCGACTTCCGGCGCTTCACCTCGGACGCGCTGCTGGAGTGTTACGCCGCGGAACGCGACATCGTCGTGCGCCACACCCCGGACACCCCGGTGACCAGCAACTTCATGCCGTTGTGGAGCGGTCAGGACGGCTGGGGATGGGCGGAGCGCGAGGATGTGGTGTCCGTCGACATCTACCCCGACCCGAGGGATCCGTACGGCGGTCAGTACAACGCGATGCTCGGCGATCTGACCCGCTCCCAGGCACGGGGTCCCTGGGTACTGATGGAACAGGCGGCGGGGTCGGTCAACTGGCGGGGCGTCAACCACCCCAAGCCGGCCGGCCTCAATCGGCTGCTGTCCTGGCAGTCGGTCGCGCGCGGCGCCGACGCCATCTGCTACTTCCAGTGGCGCCAGTCCCGGCAGGGCGCCGAGAAGTTCCACTCCGGGATGCTCAGCCACGCGGGCGAACAGGGCCGTACCTTCCGGGAGATCACCCGCATCGGCGCGGAACTGGACCTGTTGGGAGCGGAAGTGACGGGCACGCACACCGTCGATGAGATCGCCGTGCTGCACGACTGGGACTCCTGGTGGGCGGACCAGCAGGACGGCGGGCTCTCGTCCCGTCTGGACTACCCGGAGGTCCTGCGCGCCTGGCACCGCGCCCTGTGGGAGTCGAACCTCCGCACCGGCTTCGCCCGTCCCGATCACGACCTGAGCACCTACCGGCTCGTGGTGGTACCGCACTTGTATCTCCTGACCGACGCCGCGATCGACAACCTGGTCCGGTACGTACGCGACGGCGGCACCCTCGTGTCCGGTTTTCTGACGGGCGTCGCCGACGAGGACGACCGGGTGCGGGAGGGCGGGATGGACGCCCGGCTGCGCGAACTGTTCGGCATCGGCACGGTCCACGAGTGGTGGCCGCTGGACGCGGACGAGACCGTGGAGTGCGACGGGTTCCGGGCCACCCTGTGGTCAGAGGAGCTGGAGGTGTCGACGGGCGAGACCATCGCCTCGTACACGAGCGGAGAGCTGGCCGGGCTTCCCGCCGTCCTGCGCAACGGCCGTGCCTGGTACGTCTCGACGCTCCCCGAACCGGAGGCGCTGCGTGCGCTGCTCGCCCGGGTGGCGGACGGCGCGGGTGTCCGGCCCGTGCTGGACGGAGGGCCCGAGGGGGTGGAGGCGGTACGCCGGGGCGAGCTGCTCTTTCTGCTCAACCATGGCGCGAAGGACGTCACCGTGACGGTGGGCGGCCCGTACCGGGAGCTGCTCGGCGATCGCGCGGTGAACGGCTCGGTCGAGCTGGGCCGCCACGGTGTGGCGATCCTCCGTCCGGGCTGATGCCGTGACGAACCACCGAGTCGCCGAACCACTGAACCACCGAGCCACTGAACCACTGAACCACCGAGCCACCGAGTCACCGAGGAATCGCCGACCCACTGACCCGCTGAACCCTCAGGGAAGGGACGCCATGAACCTCCGTACCCCGGGCAGGCTGCTGCTCGCCCCCACGGCCGCGTTCGCCGCGCTCATCGGCTTCGCCGCCGCCCCCGCCCACGCGGCCATCTGGTCCTCGTCGGACCAGTGGGGCTCGTACACCACCTCCGACGGCTACACGCTCTACAACAACATCTGGGGTTCGGGCGCGGGCTCCCAGACCATCTGGGCCAACTCCTCCTCGAACTGGGGGGTATGGGCCGCCCACCCCAACACCGGCGGCATCAAGTCGTACCCCAACGCGAAGAAGGTGATCAACAAGCCGCTGGACTCCCTCTCCTCGCTCCGGAGCAACTACCACGTCTCCGTGCCGTCCTCGGGTGCGTACAACACGTCGTATGACATCTGGGACACCGACTACGACTACGAGGTCATGCTCTGGGTGAACCACAACGGCGCGGTCGGCCCGCTCGGCACCTCACAGGGCACGGCGACACTCGGCGGCCACACCTGGAACGTCTACAAGGGGAACAACGGCGGAAACGAGGTCTTCTCGTTCCTGCGCACCTCGGACTCCACCTCCGGCACGGTCGACATCCTGCCCATTCTGAGGTGGATCAAGAACACCAAGGGCTGGTGGGGCAACGAGACCATCGGGGACGTGCAGTTCGGCTATGAGATCACCTCGTCGTCCGGCGGTCTCGACTTCACCACGAACAGCTTCTCGGTCTCGGGCGGCTGACGTCGCGTCAGTTCCGTCGCGGCGGCGGGTCCCCGGCGACGGACCGGGGACCCGCGCTCTCCCGCACGGTCAACTCGGGCCGCAGCAGCAGGACTTCGTCCATCCCCCGGCCCGCGAGCTTCGCGACCACCTGCTCGACCGCGTGCCGTCCCATCTCCTGTGCCGGTACGGCGACCGAGGTCAGGGGGACGGAGGCATGGACGGCGACCTGATCGGGGCAGATGGCCACCACCGAGATGTCCTCGGGCACGGCGCGCCGCTGCTGGCGCAGCAGGGCCAGCAGCGGGTCGGTGGCGGCCTCGTTCTGGACGATGAACGCGGTGGTGCCGGGGCGTTCGTCGAAGATCCGGCCGACGGTGGCGGAGACGGCCGCGTAACTGCCCTCACAGGGCCGGTGCAGCAGCCGCAGCCCCAGCTCCCCGCTGCGCTCGCGCAGACCGCTCAGCGTACGTTCGGCGAAGCCGGTGAGGCGTTCGTACACCCCCGGGGCCTCGCCGATGACCGCTATCTCGCGGTGGCCGAGACCGGCCAGATGCTCCGCGCACACGGCGCCCGCGGCGGCGAAATCGAGGTCCACACAGCTGAGTCCGGTGGTGTCGGCGGGCAGTCCGATGAGCACCGAGGGGCGCCGCGCCTCCCGCAGCAGCGGCAGCCGGTCGTCGTGCAACTCCACATCCATCAGGATCATCGCGTCCGCGAGGGCGCTGCCCTCGATCCGGCGCACCGCCGCCGGCCCCTCCTCGCCGGTCAGCAGCAGCACGTCGTAGCCGAAGGTACGGGCCGTGGTCGCGACCGCGATGGCGATCTCCATCATCACCGGTACGTACATGTCGGTGCGCAGCGGCACCATGAGCGCGATGATGTTCGACCGGCTGCTGGCCAGTGCGCGGGCACCGGCGTTGGGGTGGTAGCCGAGCTGTTCGATGCTGCGCTCGACCCGTTCCCGGGTGGAGGCCGAGATGGACCGCTTGCCGCTGAGGACGTAGCTCACCGTGCTGGCGGACACTCCGGCATGCTGAGCGACATCGGCGAGGGTGACCATTCAGCTCTCCAGGCGGGCCGGTTGAGAAGTGAAGCGCTTCGACGTCCTTCGACAGATCCGCCTTCGAGGTTAGATGGCGCGTCCATGACCTGTCCATAGTCGGATCGAAGCGCTTCGACACCCGTACGACGAAGAGCGGGTCCGGCCGACCCGGCCGGACCCGCTCACACGAGAGTGACTCCCGGTTATGTCACCAGCTCCGTGCGCGCGCCGACCGCGGTCTCCCAGTCGGCGGCGTCGGCCACCAGCGCGCGGTAAGGACGGGCCGCCCGCGCCATATTGACGGAGACCGCGCCGCAGACCCTGCCCTCGCGCCCGTAGAGCGCGATGAGCTTGCGGTCCGCGACGGCGCCCTCCACGACGCGCATGTGGTCGGCGCCCCGCGTACGGCCGAAGATCTGCACCTTCAGGTCGTACTGATCGGACCAGACATACGGAACGGGAGCGAACGGAACGGCCGCCGCGGGCCCGGCCAGGATGTTCCTCGCGACGGCGAGACCCTGTTCGGCGGCGTTCGTGCGGTGCTCGATCCTGGTCGGCGCGCCGGTGCGCGGGTGCAGCCAGCAGGCGACATCGCCGGCCGCCCAGACCCCCGACCCGGCGTACAGGGTGGGATCGCACTCCACTCCGTCGCCGACCGGCAGACCGCTTCCTTCCAGCCAGCCGGTGCTGGGCCTGGCGCCGATCCCGACCAGTACCGCGTCCGCGGGGAGCGTACGGCCGTCGGCCAGCCGGACCCCGGTGACACGGCCGCCCTCGGCGGCGATCCCCTCGACGAGCACGCCTGTCTCCAGCCGTACTCCGTGGTCGCGGTGCACCTCGGAGAGCATCGCGCCCAGTTCCGGACCGAGTACGTCGGAGAGCGGCATCGGGACATCGCTCACCATGGTGACCTCGGCGCCCAGTTCACGGGCGACCGCGGCGGCCTCGCAGCCGACGAAACCCGCCCCGACGATGACGAGCCGCGGCCGGCCGCGCAGATCGTCCCGCAGACCGAGGGCGTCCTCCAGGGTGCGCAGCACATGCACCCCGGCGATGCCTTCCGTACCGGGCAGCCGACGGGCGGTGGCGCCCGTCGCCACCACGAGGGCGTCGTAGCCGACCCGTTCACCGTCGGCCAGGACGACCTCGCGCGCGGTGGTGTCCAGGGACGTCGCCCGGACACCGAGGCGCAGATCCAGCCGGAGGTCCGTCAGTACGTCCTCGCCGCGCAGCCGCAGCCGCTCGGGTTCCCAGGCGCCCGACAGCAGCTGCTTCGACAACGGCGGTCTGTCGTAGGGGAGATGGACCTCCTCACCGATGACGGTGATACGCCCCTCGAAGCCGGCCCGGCGCAGCCCCTCGGCGGTGGCCATACCCGCCGCCGAGGCACCGACGACGGTCACCTGCCGGACTTCACTCACTCCCGCTCCGCTCACTATCGCTCCAGTCGGATCGCGGCGGCCGGACAGATGAGCGCGGCCTCGCGTACCTGCTCGTGCAGCGCGGCCGGCGGCCGCGCGTCGAGAACGAATGCTATGCCGTCCTCGTCACGCTGGTCGAACACCTCCGGGGCGACGTTGACGCACTGTCCCGCTCCGCAGCACTTGTCCTGGTCGAGCTGAACTTCCATGATCTGCCCCTCTGTTCCCGTTCCGGCGCTCACCAGGCCACCGGAAGCCCGTACACCCCGTACACGGCCATGTCGCCACGGAAGCGGATGTCCTCGAACGGCACGTCGAGCCGTAGCTCCGGCAGCCGGCGGATGATGGTCTCCAGAGCTATCTGGAGCTCCACCCGGGCCAGTGGCTGGCCCAGGCACTGGTGGACTCCGAAGCCGAAGGCGACATGGCGGCGCGCGTCCCGGGTCACATCGAGGTCCCCGCCCGACGGGAAGACACCGGCGTCGCGGTTGGCCGTGTTGAGCGTGCAGATCACACCCTCGCCCGCGCGGATCGTCCGGCCGCCGACGGTGACATCCTCGGTGGCGGCCCTGGTGACCCCGTTGTGCACGATGGTCAGATAGCGCAGCAGTTCCTCGACCGCCCCCTTCACCAGGGAGGGGTCCTCCTGGAGCCGGGTCCACTGGTCCGGTTCGCGCAGCAGCGCGAGCACCGACAGCGCGGTCATGTTCGCGGTCGTCTCATGGCCGGCGATCAGCAGCAGCAGCCCCATGGACGCCGCCTCACCCACGCTGAGTTCGCCCCGGGCCGTCAGCCGGCTGATGATGCCGTCGTCGGGCGTGTGCTCCTTGGCCTTCGCCAGCGCGATCAGGTATTCGCGCAGTTCGTCGCTGGCGGTCGCGACCTCGGTCTCCGTCGACGCGTTGTGCAGCAGGACGCGGCTGCGCTCCTGGAAATAGTCGTGGTCCTCGTAGGGCACCCCGAGCAGACGGCAGATCACCAGGGACGGCAGCGGCAGCGCGAACTCCGCGACCAGGTCGGCCGCCGACCCGGAAGCGGTCATCCGGTCCAGCAGCTCGTCGGTGAGGCGCTGGATCTCGGGGCGCATCGCGTCGATCTTCTTGACCATGAAGTCGGCGGTGAGCATCCGGCGCAGCCGGGCGTGGTCCGGGTCGTCCATCCGGATGAAGCTCGACTCGCCCGAGGCCAGCTTCTTGCGGGCGGGGGTGAGGAAGGGATACCCGGGGCGGGTGGCCTCGGCGCTGAACCTCGGGTCGCCGAGGACCGCGCGGACGTCTTCATGACGAGTGATCAGCCAGCACTGGGAGCCGTCCCAGAGCGTCACCCGGGTCACGGGGGCCTCCTCGCGGGCCTGTTCGTACTCGGGCGGCGGGGAGAAGGGGCAACCGCCCCGGGAGGCGGGGGCGGTGAGGAGCGGGGGGTGGTCGGTGACGGTCATGGGGGGGTTCTCCTTCGCACAGGGTGCGGATGGACTTCCGGGGAGACCGAGCAACGAGCGAATTGCCTAACAAAAGCAATTAACTCTCGGTCACGCTAACGCGCCTGTACGTGCGGAAGGAAGGGGGACAGAAGGGCGGGTTCCACATTGGCCGAATGCCGACCGCCGCTACCTGCGCCCCCTTGCGCGGTGATGCCGTTACAGTTCCTCCATGCCGGACGCCGACACCGCCCCGGAACCCACCGCCGCACTGGAGAAGATGCTGGCTCTGCTGTCATATCTGCTCACCCGCTCCCAGGCGCACGACCAGCAGATCTCGCAGGCAGGCGTGACCGCCCGCCGCTCGGACGTGTATCTGCTGCTGGCCCTCGACAAGAGCGAAGGCGGCAGCCGGGTCGGCGATCTCGCCGAGCGGCTCATGGTGGAGCCCTCCCATGTCACCCGTCAGATCGCCCGGTTGCAGGCCCAGCGGCTCGTCGAGCGCACACCCGATCCGCTCGACGGCCGCGCCCGCCGGGTGGTGATCACGGCGGCGGGGACGGCCCTCCTCACCCAGCTCCACCAGGCCAACCGCGACAGTCTCCAACGGGCCCTGCACGGCGTGGCGGAGCGCGACATCGCCACCACCGTCGATGTGCTCCAACGGCTCGTCGACGGTTATGTGCGCCGGGTACGTACGCAAGCACATCCGGAGCAGTACGAGACCCATGCCCCGGGCGCGGCCGGCGGCGTCCCCGACCAGCGGGCGTCAGGCGTTCAGGAAGCCGGCTGATCCACGGCGGATCCCGCTGCGCCGGCTGTCCCCCCACACTGGTGACGGGGCGTCACCCGGACCGGAACGAAGGCGACTCAGGATGCGTGACAGGTGGCAGCGGCACCACTGGCCGATCGGACTCGTCTCGGCACTCGTGTGTCTGGGACCCGGGGTGGCCATCTCGCCCGCGACGGCGGCGGACGCATACGTGTCCACGCGCGGAGCGGCCGACGGGGTCTCCTGGTCGGAGGACCTCTCCCGGGTCGACTCCGACGACGTGAATGTGCGCCACTCCCACGACGGGCTGCGCCTCCGGGACCCGGACACGCGCACCGCGTCGGCGCGGAGCGGCCGGGGGTACGGCTCGCAGGTGCTGGCGCCGCGGACGCTCGACCGTCCCGTCAACCGAGTGCGGGCCGAGCTCATGGCCCGGCTGCCCTCCGGCGCGCGGGTGACCGTCGAGGTCAGGGGAGGCTCCGCCGACGGCTCCTGGACCGAGTGGCGCGAGGTGGCGGCGACCGCGGTGGCCCTGCCCCGCACCGTCAGCACCGTACAGGCGCGTGTCACCCTCACCGACGAGAGCGGCGGGGCCCGGGTCTCCGGGCTTCGGCTGACGGCGGACCGGGGCCCCGAGCCGCGCGCCGCCGCCGGAGCCGGAGCCGCCGCCGTCAGCGCGCGCGTCTTCGCGACCCGTGAGGGGCTCGTCGGCGGAACGACCGCCAACGGCCATGTCATCCAGCCGAACGACCACTTCGTCGCGCTGCCCTCCAGACGGGGCCTGTCACCGAACGGCGGCGGTCAGTACTCCGTCCAGGTCTGCGGTCCCGCGCGGTGCGAGACCGCCCCCGTCTGGGACGTCGGTCCCTGGAACACCCGCGACGACCACTGGAACCCCTCCTCGCTACGGGAGAGCTTCCCAGACCTGCCGCAGGGGAAGCCCGAAGCGCAGGCGGCGCACGAGAACGGCTACAACGGCGGCCTCGACGGCTCGGGCCGGCGGGTCACCAACCCGGCCGGGATCGATCTGGCGGACGGCACCTTCGCCGATATCGGACTGACGGACAACGGCTGGGTCACCGTCACGTATCTGTGGACCGGCGGACAGTCGGGCACGCCCTCCCCCACACCGCCCGGTTCGGCGCACTCCGGCAACTCCCCCGGCGCGCGTATCCACGACGAGTCGGCCGACACCGTCACACCGTTCCACTGTCACACCATTCAGCCGTCAGGCAGTCACACCGTCAGGCCGTCTCGCGTGGTGCGCGCCGCCGCCAACGGCGCGGCTCCTGGTCGGGGAGCCAGCCGAAGGCCAGCGAGCTGCCGATGACACCGAGCAGCAGACCGACGAAGAACCCGCCCAGGTTGGATGTGATCCAGGTGCCCAGGGTGACCAGCACACCGATGACCGAGTAGAACAGCCGCTGCCCCGGGTTCAGCAGTACGAGCAGCCCGCATACGACCATGACCAGCGGAAGCAGATAGGCGGCGATGCCGCCCGCGCCCGCCTGTAGGACGACGGAGATCGAGGCCTGTTCGGTGAGCAGGATCTCCACTCCGCCGAGCAGCAGGAGCGTCCCGCCCCAGAAGGGCCGGCGTCCGCGCCAGGCGGTGAGGGCACGCAGCGGATGGCGGCCCCCGGCCGGGACGGCGGCCCCGGCCGGGGGGTTCGGTTCGAGGGGAGCCACACTCAGCAGCTCTTCGAACTGAAGCCGAGATGCAGGTTGGGCAGCCGGAACTTGGCAGCGGTGGTCGCCCAGTTGGTCTGCCGCAGATGGGTGATGGTGACGGTGTCGGCCTGCTGGCCGAAGACGCCGAGCGGCCCCTTGACGCCCGCCTTGGTGAAGGTGCTCGCGTCTCCGCCGATCTCGATGTTGTCGAAGTCCGCCTGATTGCCCGTCAGGACGGTGGAGTCGGTGGTCAGATCGGTCGCGGACACGGGAGTGCCCTTGTCGCCCGCGGTGATGTGCAGATAGGTGCCGCCGATCTCGACGCTCTGGCAGAGCTTGGTGAGTTTGGCCTTCTTGATGGCGGAGACCACGACCAGGACCTGGCCTCCGGTGTCGCCGGCGTTGGGGCTGCCCTCCGCCATGTTGTCGATGCCGCCGAACTGCTCGAAGCCCTGGCCCTCCAGGCGGTCGGCCGTGACGGTGAAGGGCATGCCGGAGATGGCGAACTGCGCGGCGATGGCGCCCTGCGCCGTAAGGATCACGAGGGTGGCGGCCGCGGCGACCGCCGGTACGCCCATGAGCGCGGCGCGGCGCAGCCGCACTCTCCCCCGCCGTTCGGCTCTCTCTGGCGGTTCGCCGCCGGTGATGTCGGACGTGGCCATGAGCTGCTCCTGAGGGTGTGATGACCGGAACGAGCTTGCGCGGCGATGTCCTGGCGCGGACGGCTCCCGGCGCCGACGGGTTTCCCCGGGACTAGGTCCCGTCCGGCCGTGTCTGCCACATCCCGCCCGCCCGGCCTTCGGGCGGACGGCGCTGCTGGGAAGACACGCCCTGGGCGACGGCGCGGCCATGGGAGTCGACCCGGAAAGTTACTCCCAGGTATCCACGCGGTCAACCACCTTGTGAAAATTGGGTGTTGATCGCGCAGGAGATCCGTTCCCGGTCCGGTGCGCCGCGCTCAGCGCCGGATGGACCGCTCGGGCGCGCGGCCGGTGCGCGCCCCCGGCAACACCGCTGACGTCCGGGTACCGTGGGTAACATTCATCGGCGACTTCCCCCTCGGGGCCTTGACTCCGTGCACCGGACAGGTTTACAACCCTCTTGGGTTTCCTTCTGTGCCGCGCTCGTTCGCGGCGCGGTGCGGGTCCGTGGCGCCGGTCCCGTACCGCAACTGTTCACCCCACCCCCTCATGGCGCTGCCCCCGCGGGCACCGCCCTCTCGCACCGTCCTCCCGCCCCGCCGCTCCCTTGAGGAGCGGGTGCCTCACAGCCGGCCGCCTCCCTCGCCGGCCATGACGACGCGCCTGGCCGAGCCGCCACAGCGCGTTCGCCACATCTCATCCCACCGCTCGCGAAAGGGACTTCGCATGCGTACTCGCACGGGCTTACGACGCACTGTTCTCGCCGCCACCGGCGTCGGCGCCGCCGTCGCTCTCCTCACCACCGGAACGGCCACCGCCACCGGTTCGGCGTCCGCCGCCGGAGCCGCCGGCAATGTACTCACCTACGGCAGCGCGGGCGGCCCCGCCGTCGCGGTCGGGGACGTCTTCACCTCCTCGCTCAGCAGCGGCGCGAGCGTCGCGATCCGTACCACGGCCGGCGGCTCCACCGGAATCACCTGCACGGCTTCGCAGTTCACCGCGACCGTCACCGGCAATCCGGCCGCACCGGGGACCGCCACCGAGTCGCTGACGGCGCACACCTTCGGCGGCTGCACCTCGAACATCCTGGGGACCACCGGGGTGCAGAGCATCACGGTCGACCGGCTGCCCTACCACACGACCGTCGCCTCCGGAGGGCCGCTCACCGTGGGCGCCGGAGCGGCGGGCGCGGTACAGACGACCGTCAAGCTGAACACCCTGCTCGGCCTGACGACCTGCGTCTACACGTCCACGGGGCTGAGCGGCGCCACATCCAACACCGACAACTCCATCACGTTCACCAACCAGTTGTTCAGCAGGTCGTCGGGGCCCGCCACCTGCCCGGGCTCCAGCTACTTCTCCGCCAAGTACGGCCCGGTCAAGGACACGAGCCAGTCCGGCGGCCCGTCCGTATTCATCAACTGATCCGGCGCGCGGACACGTTGAGGAGCTGACGGGCGGACACACCGATGCCCGTGCGAGGGCCCTCGCACGGGCATCGGCCGCTGGCTGTTCCGCGCGCAGCGGGGCTCCGACTCGGTTGGGTTCCGACTCAGTCAGGCTCCGCCTCAGTCGGGCTCCGGCTCAGTCGGGCTCCGGCTCAGTCGGGCTCCGGCTCAGGCGTTCTTCCGGGCGACGCCTCCGTACATGGCGATGTCACGGTCGTCGATGTCGTCCTGGTCGGCGTCCGGCCGCCAGTGGTGGACCTGGGTGACGCCGGGCTCGACCAGCTCCAGACCGTCGAAGAACGCCTCGGCCTCGGCTCGCGTGCGCAGTTGCATGGGCATACCGCGGCGCGCGTACTCGGCGGCGACGCGGCCCACCTCCTGCGGGGCGAAGTCGGCGGTGCCGATGGTCATGGCCAGGAAGCTGCCGGCGGGCAGCGGTTCCAGCAGACGCTGGACGAGGCCGTGGTCGTCGTCGGTGTCGAGGATGAAGTGCAGGATGCCGATGACCAGCAGCCCGACCGGTTCACGCAGATCGAGGAGTTCCTGGAACTGGGGCGAGCCGAGGATCGCGTCGGGGTCACGCATATCGGCGTCGACATAGGCGGTGCGGCCCTCGGGGGAGCTGGTCAGGAGCGCCCGCGCGTGCGCGAGCACGATCGGGTCATTGTCCACGTAGACGATGCTCGCGTCGGGGCGGACCTCCTGGACGACCTCGTGCACATTGGGCGAGGTGGGCAGGCCGGTGCCGATGTCGAGGAACTGCCGGATGCCCTCCTCCCGCGCGAGATACCGGGCCGCCCGGTGCATGAACTCCCGGTTGGCCCGCATATGCACCGGCAGCGCCCGCCACTCGCGGCACATCGCGTCTCCGGCTTCCTTGTCCACGGGGTAGTTGTCCTTCCCGCCCAGGATGTAGTCGTAGACGCGGGCCGAATGCGCCTCGCCCGTGTTGATCCGCCGTACTGGATGCTCCTGCTGCGCCATCTTCACTCCAGGTCCCGATCGAAGCTTTGGCCAGGAGTCTAGGCATTGAGATATCTCAAGATCGCGTGAGCTACGCACATGAAAGGTTTCAACAGGCCCTCCAGGGAAGCTAGAGCAACGCCAACCACCCCGTCAATAGGGGGAACTTGTCGTTCTCCCGGCTTCGGCATGGCCGTCACAGAACCCTTGACAGTTCACATGCGCCTCCCTACTTTCCCAAAAGTGAAACGATTCATCGTCGAGTCGTAACGGAGTCGCATTGTGATCAGCAGAAGACGACTGCTCGGCACGTCCGCCACCGCCCTGGGAACAGCGCTTGTCGCCGGGACCGTGCCGGCCGCCGGAGCCGATCCGTCCATGGCACCGGCCGCCGGGCCGGGTGCCCGGGCGGGCGCGCGCGTCACCGAACCGACCGTCGAGTACGTGCGCCACCCGCTGGGCCTCGACACCCCACGTCCCAGGCTGAGTTGGCCCATCGTCTCCGACCGGCCCGGACAGCGGCAGAGCGCCTATCAGCTACGGGTCGCCACCTCTCCCGAACGTCTCGCCACGCCCGACATCTGGGACAGCGGGCGGATCACCTCCTCCCAGTCGGTCCTGGTCCCGTACGCGGGACCCGAGCTGAAGGCTCGTACCCGCTACCACTGGTCGGTGCGGGTGTGGGACGCCGACGGCGGGGTGTCGGGGTGGAGCGCGCCGTCCTGGTGGGAGACCGGACTCACCGACGCCTCCGACTGGTCGGCGCGCTGGATCGCCGCGCCGGCCGCGCTTGTCGGCGCGCCCGCGCTGGACGGCGCCTCCTGGATCTGGTTCCCCGAGGGGGATCCCGCGAGCAGCGCCCCGGCGGCGACCCGCTGGTTCCGCGGCCGGGCCGGGATACCGGCCGGCGTCACCCGCGCCCGGCTGGTCATGACCGCCGACGACGGCTTCACCGCCTCGGTGAACGGCGTCCCTGTCGCGCACACCGAGGCGAACGGCCCCGCCGAGAACTGGAAACGCCCCGTCGTCGTCGATGTGACCGGTCAACTGCGCCCCGGCGCCAATGTGATCGCCGTCTCCGCCACCAACGCGACCACCGGGCCCGCGGGTCTGCTCGGTCTGCTGGAGCTGACGACAGAGGACGGCACCACCGCCTTCACCACCGACGGGAGCTGGCGGACCACCGACCGGGAGCCCTCGGCCGACTGGGGAACCATCGACTACGACGACGCCGCGTGGCCCGCCGCCAGAACGCTCGCCGCGTGGGGCTCGGGCCCCTGGGGCGCGGTGCCGGTCTCCTACTCCCCCGCCGCACAGCTGCGCCACGAGTTCCGGCTGCGGGGCGGGGCGAAGGTCGCGCGCGCCCGGCTCTACTCCACGGCCCTCGGGCTGTACGACGCCCATCTCAACGGCGAGCGGATCGGCGAGGACCGGCTCGCGCCCGGCTGGACCGACTACCACCAGCGCGTCCAGTACCAGACGTACGACGTGACCCGGCTGCTCAGATCCGGTACCAACGCCCTCGGGGCGACGGTCGCGGCGGGCTGGTACGCGGGGAACATCGCCTGGTTCGGCCCGCACCAGTACGGTGAACGGCCCGCCCTGCTGGCCCAGTTGGAGGTCACCTACACGGACGGCACGACCGAGCGGGTGCTGTCGGGCACCGACTGGCGCGCCACGACCGGACCGGTGACCGGCGCCGATCTCATGGCGGGCGAGGCGTACGACGCCCGGTTGGAGACCGACGGCTGGACGCGCCCCGGGTTCGACGCGACCGGCTGGGTGGCCGCCGAGGCGGTCGACACGGTCGGCGCGGCGCTCGTGGCGGAGGTGGACGGTCCCTCACGGGTGGCGGGTGAGCTCCCCGCGAAGAAGATGACGGAGCCCCGACCCGGCGTCTTCGTCTTCGATCTCGGCCAGAACATGGTCGGCGCGGTCCGGCTGACCGTCTCAGGCACCGCCGGCACCACCGTACGGCTGCGCCACGCCGAGGTACTCAACCCGGACGGCACGATCTACACGGACAATCTGCGCACCGCGCGTGCCACCGACACCTACACACTCAAGGGTGCCGGCCGGGAGACCTACGAGCCGCGCTTCACCTTCCACGGCTTCCGCTATGTCGAGGTGACGGGCTATCCGGGGAAGCCGGCACTCGGCGCGGTCGTGGGGCGGGTCATCCACACCTCGGCGCCGTTCACGATGGATTTCAGAACGAACGTCCCGATGCTCAACCAGCTGCACAGCAATATCACTTGGGGCCAGCGCGGCAATTTCCTCTCCATACCCACCGACACGCCCGCCCGCGACGAACGGCTCGGCTGGACCGGTGACATCAATGTCTTCGCGCCCACCGCCGCGTACACCATGGAATCGGCACGCTTCCTCACCAAGTGGCTGTGGGATCTGCGTGACGCGCAGGAGGACGACGGCGCCCTCACCCATGTCGCCCCTGATATCGCCGGAGTCGGCAGCGGCGCGGCCGGCTGGGGAGACGCGGGGGTCACCGTGCCCTGGGCGCTCCACCAGGCGTACGGGGATGTGCGGGTGCTGGAGCAGTCCTGGACCTCCATGCTCAAGTGGCTCGACTATCTGGAGGCGCACAGCAGCGGCTATCTGCGTCCCGCCGACGGGTTCGGCGACTGGCTCAACATCCAGGACGAGACACCGAAGGACGTCATCGGCACGGCCTACTTCGCGCACAGCGCCGACCTCGTCGCCAGGGTCGCCGAGGTCCTCGGCAAGGATCCGGCGCCGTACGCCGCGCTGTTCCGCGCCGTACGCGATGCCTTCCGCGCGGCGTATGTCTCCGCGGGCGGCCGGGTGAAGGGGGATACGCAGACCGCGTACGTCCTGGCCCTGTCGATGGACCTGCTGGCCGAGGCCGACCGCGGGCCCGCCGCCGACCGGCTCGTCGAGCTCATCAGGGCCAAGGACTGGCATCTGTCGACGGGCTTTCTCGGCACCCCGCGGCTGCTGCCGGTCCTCACCGCCACCGGTCACAACGATGTCGCCTACCGGCTGCTGACACGGCGGACGTTCCCCAGTTGGGGCTACCAGATCGACCAGGGCGCCACGACGATGTGGGAGCGGTGGGACTCCATCAGGCCGGACGGCGGTTTCCAGGACGCCGGGATGAACTCCTTCAACCACTACGCGTACGGCTCGGTGGGCGAGTGGATGTACGCGAACATCGTCGGCATCGCCCCGGGTGGCCCGGGGTTCCGGAAGATCGTCGTACGGCCGCGGCCGGGTGGCGGGGTGACGGAGGCCGCGGGGCGCTACGACTCGCTCTACGGCCCGATCAGCACAGACTGGACGCAGGACTCCGACGGCTTCCGGCTCACCGTCTCCCTGCCCGCCAACACCACCGCCGAGGTGTGGATCCCCGAGAGCGGCACGGCGACCGCGACCGCGAAGGGCGGGGCGGACGTACGGCACGGAACCGCCACGTTCCTGCGACGGGAGGACGGCTGCGCCGTGTTCGCCGCCGGGTCGGGGAGGCATCACTTCACCAGCTGAGCGGGCCGCGAACGGAAGGTGTGGGGGCGGGGCGTCAACGCGCCCCGCCCCCACCGGACATAGACTGACCGTTGCCGAAACGGGCGCTGGTCCCGTACGGACTCGAAGGGACGGATCTGATGGAGGGTGACCCGGCGAGACGGGCACCCGACGGCCGTCTCGATGAGTTCCTCTATGTGGTCGGGCAGTTGGCCTGGCGACCGGACGCCGGCCTGCAAGGCGTGGTCGACTGGCTCCACCGCCAGCTGGGCAGGGAGATCGCGCTCATCGACAGCGCGGGCGCCGTCGAGCTGTCCACCCCGCGCTTCCCCGAGGAGGCCCTCGTCCCGCTCGGGCCGATGCTCACCCGGCTGACCACCGGCCGGATGTCCTCGGCCGCCACGGAGATCGGCGCGGTGCACCTGCGGCTGGAGGCGGTCGGGACCGAGTCACCGCGCCGGGTGCTGGTGCTCGCCGGGCCCACCGGGCTGAGCCCCCGGGCGTCGTCCCTCGCGTCGCACACCGGAAGCGTCATCAGCATCCTGCACCGCGCACGCACCGCCGACACGGCGCTCCACGGGTACCAGGAGAAGGCGCACCAGCTGCGTGTGGCCCTCTTCATGGCCCTCATGGCCGGGGATACGGTGCTGGCTCGCCGGATGACGACCGGGGCCGTACCCGCGCTGCTGGAGTGCGACCGGGTCCGGGTCCATCTGCTGCGCTGCCCGCCGGAGGACCGGGACCGGCTCGCGCGGGTCCACCAGGACTCCTCGGGCTACCACGGACGGGGCCTGATGGTGCGCTGCCCCGTCTACGACGAGCATCTGATCTGTCTGATCGCCGAGGACGACGGACCGGGGGACGGCCAAGGGCGGGGTCCCGGCGCACCGGACGGTCCGGGCGATCTGGGCGGGGCGCTGCGCGAGCTGGTCGGGGAGCATCCGCGGTACGCGCTGGGCATCAGCGGTGCGCATCCGCTCCGCGCGACGGCCGAGGCGTACGAGCAGGCCAGGCACGCCCTGGCGGTGGCGGGCAACGCCCCCGGCAGAGTGGCGGGTTACCGGGGCCAGGAGCCGCTCGAACGGCTGCTGCCGCGCGACGCCGCCGTCGGCTGGGCCCGCTCCCTTCTCCGGCCGCTGCGCTCGCTGCCCGCGCTCACCGTCGAGACGACCCGGCTGGCGATGCACTTCCCGCGATCCGGCGTGGCCGATCTGCTGGGCATCAGCCGCAACACCGTCACCGCCCATCTCCATCGCGCCGAGGACGCGCTCGGCGTCGACCTCCGGGACGTCCGCTCCCGTGCCACCGTCGCGCTGGCCCTCGCCGTCAGCGGCCTGCATCAGGACACGGAACCCGTCGCCGGGGGCACTGACGTCCCCGGCGCGGATTCGCTGTTCCGCACCCCGGCCGCCGCCGCGTGGGCCGAGGGTTTCCTCGAACCCCTCGAAGGCGCCGGCCATCGCCGGGTGCGGACCACACTGCGTACCTGGATCGAGACGAACACCGACGCGCAGCGGACCGCTCGGAGCCTCGGCAACAGCCGTACGACCGTCACGGCCCATCTGCGTACCGCGGAGCGCCTGCTCAACCGGGATCTGCTGGCGACCGGTTCCGGCGTCCACGATCTCGTGTACGCCTTCGGTCTGCTGGGGGAGATCCCGCTCGCCCCCGACCGTGCACCGTGACCAGAACGCCGCCGCCCCGACCGCGCACGGCGCACCATCCGCGCGCCGTCCCGTGCGTCGTGCACACCCCCACCGAGGAATTCGGGCACCGTGACCAGTGACCGGGCCTGTCAGCCGGCCGGGTAAAGCGATCTCATGCCTGTGTGTCGATTTCGGCCACCCCGCGTCGGGGGACAGGGTGGCCGAATCACACGGCGCGGCCGGCGTGACGGCGGGCGGGTCAGGGGCGCGGGGCGATCTCGCGTCCGCCGTCCACGACGGTGATCGCCATCGCGGGACACGAGTCGGCCGCGTCCAGCACGGCCTCATGGGGATCGACGCTTCCGGCGAGGGGCCGCGCCCGGTCGTCCTCCAGGGTGAAGTGGTCGGGCGCCATCCCCGCGCACATCCCCGACCCCATACAGCGTTCTCCGTCGACGTGGAGCTGCCAGGCCATCGGTCACCACCCGATCGGCATCGTGCGCGGACCACGGACGATCATCTGCTGCTTCCAGACGATGTCGCCCGCCAGCCGCAGCCCGGGCAGCCGGGTCAGCAGCGCGCGCAGCGCCTCCTGGAGCTCCACCCTGGCCAGTGGCGCGCCGAGGCAGTGGTGGACGCCGTGTCCGAAGCCCAGATGCTGGTTGCCCTCGCGCTCGATGTCCAGCACGCCCGGTGAACTGAACCTGAGCGCGTCCCGGTTGGCCGCGCCCACCGCGACCAGCACCGGCTCCCCCGCGCGTACGAGGGTGCCGCCGACCTCGATGTCCTCGGTGGCGTACCGGGGGAACGCCGCGCCCGCGCCGAGCGGTACGAAGCGCAGCAGCTCCTCGACGGCGCCCGGGATCAGCGCGGGCTCCTCACTCAACCGCCGCAGCTGGTCCGGGTGTTCGAGCAGGGCGTAGACGAAGTTCGGGATCTGCGTCGCGGTGGTCTCGTGGCCGGCGATCAGGATGCCGACACACAGATCGACGAGTTCCGGCTCGGAGAGCCGGTCGTCGACATCGCGCGCCTCGATCAGCGCGGACATGAGATCGTCGGCGGGCTCCTCCCGGTGCCGGCCGATCAGACCGGCCATATACGCGCGCAGCTCGTCTCTCTTGGTGGTGAATTCCTCGGGGGTGAGCCCGCTGGTGGACAGTGCGGCGTCGCTCCACTCGCGGAACAGCGGGCGGTCCTCCACCGGTACACCGAGCAGCTGGCAGATCACGGCGACCGGGATCGGCAGCGCGAAGTCCTCGACGAGATCCGCGGGCGGGCCGGCGGCGATCAGATCGTCCACGAGCCCGTCGGCGAGCCGGCCGATGTCGGGCCGCATCTTCTCGACACGGTGGACGGTGAACGCCTTGGCCACCAGGGTGCGCAGCCGGGAGTGGTCCGGCGGGTCCATGGCGAGGATGCCGCCGGCGCGCTGTTCCGCCCACTGGCGGGGAGCGTCGTGCCGGTCCTCCTCCGCGCGGCTGAACCGGCGGTCGCCCAGGACGAGCCGGGCGTCGGCGTAGCGGGTGGCGAGCCAGGCCGGCTCCCCGTAGGGCAGTCTGACCTTCAGCAGCCCCGGGAGGTCGCGGGCGTGGGCGTACGCCTCGGACAGCGCGATCCCGTCGGTCCGGTTGAAGGGGTAGCCGACGGGTCCGGCGGGTGCGTCCTGTACATCGGTCATCGAAGAGCCCCGATCGCGAGTCGTTGACGCGGCTCGTTGCGCGCACGGGCCGCCCGTGCGTGAGCCGCGGAATGTAAGCGCTCGATTACAAACGGTAGGAGGGGCGTCCGGTCCCGTCAACCGGGCCTCGCGGCCGGTGGATTCGTCCCGTCCCGGCATTACCGTGTCCGGTGCACGGAGTACGGGAGGTGCGACATGGCCCACCAGGGGCCCGAGCGACGGCGCAATGCCGCTGATACGAGGCAGGCGCTGCTCGACGCCGCCACCACGCTCTTCGCCGAGCGCGGTTTCGACAGCACCACGGTGCGGGACATCGCCGGTCTGGCCGAGGCGAACCAGGCGCTGGTCTTCCGCTACTTCGGCTCGAAGGAGGCGCTCTTCGAAGAGGTGATGGCGGAGGTGGGGCGGGAGCAGCTGGCCACCACGCCCGCGGAACAGCTGCTCGCCACGGTACTGCGTGATCTCCTCGCGCCCGCCGCCGACCGGGACCCGTCCCTGGAGGCGTTCCTGCGCTCGGGCGGCAACGGCGGGGTGGTCTCGGCGGTGCGCGAGCAGCTGGGCGCGGAGTACGCGCGGGTGCTGCGCACACTGACCGCCCGCCCGGACGCGGCGCTGCGCGCGGATCTCGTGCTGGCCTGGCTGCTGGGCATCGGTCTGCTGCGTGTGGTGGCACCGAAGGAGCCGCTGTCGACGGCCGATCCCGCCGAGGTGACCGCACTGGTGCTGGGCGCGGTGAGCACACTGCTGGAACGGGTCGACCGGGCACCGGCGCCCGCACGGGCTCCGGTCACCGCGCCCAGATCGGCCGGCGTTCCGGGCCCGTCTCCCGCTCCGGCCCCCGGGCGTCAGCCGCAGGGGACCTGAGCAGGCCTCCCCCGAGACCTCCCCGAGTGGGCTCGCGGAGGAGGCTCGCGCGTCTCAGATGCGCCAGCCGCGGATCTGGTCCGCCGCCTGGTACACACTGGCCTTGCCCGACTGGATGGCACGGACGAGTTCGACGAGAGCCCCGTACGGCGGATCGATCCCCTCGCCGGACGCGTGCATATACGCGGCGGCGACCTGGCAGGCGTACAGGCTGTTGCGGTACGGCAGGGGCTCCAGGCGCACCAGCGTGTGGATGAGCGCCGCCGCGCGCCAGGCCACATCGGGTTCACTGGTCGCCGGGCGCGGGATGCGGGTCTTGTGCCGGGCCACGGCGGCGACCAGCGCCGAGTAGTCGGCCACCGAGACATCTTCCGGAACGGCCTGTTCCTGTACGTCCAGGAGCCAGGCCACGTCGATGTACAGCACCGGCATCAGGCGGCTTCCGCCCGCCTGTCGTGCCGCGCTGGTGGGACCTCGTTGGCGAAGGCCTCGTCGAACTCGCCCCGGTGCTGTTCGCCCCAGCTGACGGCGTAGCGGACGAACTGGAGACGCTGCTGCTCACGGAGGGGCAGGTCGTGGACGTACTGCTTGAGCGACTTGCCCTCGGCGGCGGCCGCCGCGCGGACCGCCTCCAGCTCGTCGTCGGTGAAGCTGATGTTGAGTGACGGCATAGCCGTACGGTACCTAATTGGTACCGAACAGGGAAGTGGCGGATCCCCGGGGCACGGCCGCCGCCGTGCCCCGAGGGTCGCTCTCAGTGCTCTCGATAGAACTCGGCCAGGGTGGTGAACGCGGCCTTGGGCTCCCACCGCAGGTCCGGGTAAGTGTCCCCGTAGCGGTCCTCCAGGACCTTCACGATGCCGTAGCTGGCCAGGTCGAGATCGTCGCGAGGGTCGCCGTCGGGGCGGTGCACATGGTCGTAGAGCGCGAAGATGAACACGAAGGCGCTGTCGACACCTTCCGCCTCGAAGACCTCCAGCAGTTCGCGCAGATACCTGGCCTGGCCGACTTCGTCGCGTTCGTACTCCCCCTTCAGCCGAACCGGTCCGGTCTTGTCGTACTCAACGATCTCCAGCCCGCGAGCGCCCATGTCGCCCGCACCCCGGAAGCCGGCGGAGCCGAACTCGGTGATCGCGACCGGCTTTCCCCGCGCGACAAGGTCACGGACACCCGCGGTGAACCGGTCGGCCATCTCGACCGTCCGGTAGAGATCCAGGGAGACGATGTCGAAGAGTGTCCAGTCGACGCGCTCCAGCGGTATGGAGGCATAGGTGATCCTGCCGCCGAAGCGCTCACGGACGATGGCCGCGGCGCTGCCGAGGAAGTCGTTGACACGTGTACCGACCTCGCCGATCAGCTCACGCATCCGGTCCGGCACGGTCAGCTGCCCGACCCGCTCGTCGAGGGAGTCGCCGGGCAGGAACCCCTTGTTCATCAGGCTTATCTCGGCTCCGGTGACGAACACCACCTCGCAGCCGCGCCGCCTGAGCCGTTCCGCCCGCTCGGCGCAGTCGGCGAACAGCGACAGCATCTCGTCGGTGGTGAGCTCAAGCGGATACGGCGAGAACCAGACCTCCAGCCCCAGTCCGGCGGCGAAGCCCGCGGCGAGCTCCAGCCGGTCCGGGTCACCGCCGGTGACCCGGACCGTATCGCAGTGCAGATCGTCACGGATGACGCGCAGCTCACGCTCGACCACCTCCGGGTCGAAGCGCTCACGGGAACTCACACCTTCGCGGATGAATCCGGTGTCGTAGGTGATGCCTTTGGCACGCATGCGCCATGCCCTCTCCCTCAGAGACTTTTAGGTACTGAGAGTACCCTAATTGCATGCGTCCCAGGATCAAGTCCACAGTTGGGGGGAACGGTCAGTACCGAATCACGGGCAGAGGGCATGGCGGACGATCCGACGAAGCAGCCAGGCGCCGCACAGACACGGCGCCGCGGCGCCGTACTGGAGGAGGCGATCCTGCGGGCCGCGGCCGACGAACTCATCGAGTCCGGTTACGCGGGACTGACCATGGACCAGGTCGCCCGACGTGCCGGCACCAACAAGAACGCGATCTACCGCCGCTGGCCCAGCCGCCTCGCGCTCGGCATCGCCGCCTACCGGCAACTGGCCACAACACTCCAGCCTCCCGACACCGGCGATCTGCGCGACGACGTCCTCGAACTGCTGCGCCGGGCGAACCGTCACTGGAGTTCACCGCTCGGCATGGTCCTGCGCGAGCTGATGTCGGCCGCCGGCGGGGCGACGGAGTTCGTCGCGCAGCTGCCCGAGCAGTCCACCGACGCCGTGGCCGCCTCCTGGCTGACCGTCCTGGGGCGGGCGATCGCACGGGGCGAGGCTTCCCCCGAAGCGCTCCATCCACGGGTCGCCACCGTGGCCGTGGTCCTGCTCCGAGACGAATTCGTTGTGCGCGGGGTCCCCACCGCACCCGACGAGGTCATCGTCGAGATCGTCGATGAGGTCTACCTCCCGCTGGTCCGGCAGCGCGGTGCGACACACCGCCGCGAACGGCCCACCTGACGATTGCGCCGGAGAGCCCGCCACCTTCGCGGTGGCGGGCTCGATGATCGCCGGGGTCAGTCGCCGGTGTTGGTGGCCCAGACGGGCTGGTTGGCGTTGTTGTAGACGACGACATTGCCGTCGTCCTGAACCGCGAGGTAACGGCCCTTGTGCCAGGTTCCGGCGGCCCACAGGGCCTTGCCGGCCTTGTTGTAGACGACGAGGTTGCCGTCCTCCTGCATGACGAGGCGGTCGGCGTTGGGGTAGACGTTCGGGGCCTGCCACGCGGGGCGGTTGTCCTTGTAGAGGACGACATTGCCGTCACTCTGGACACGCAGGATCGCGCGGCCGTTTCCGGAGGTCCATGCCTGGTTCTTGCCGAGGGTGGCGGGCGGGTAGAAGTGGGAGTCGCTTCGCGGGGCCTCCTGGGGTCCCGCGCTCCGGACGGTGTGGCCGGTCTCGACGGCGTCAGCGGCGGGAACGGCGGCCAGGACGGGCAGGGCTGCGAGGGCGAGCGCGGGAAGGCCGCGCCGCACGAGGTTCTTGATCACAACAACGGATTAAGGCAGTCCGCTTGTGCCCGCGACAGCCCGAGCCCGCGAACTCACCCGTACGGTCCAGCGAATTCATCGCCGAAACGACACTCCTGGCGCAGGCCGGTGTCAGAACCAGCCCGGGACCACGAACACACCCCATGTCACGACCGGCACCACCGCGGCCATGGCGAGGCCCCACACCATGAGACCGCGGAAGACCGTGTCCCTCCGCTCCTCGGGCGAGTTGGCGACCACCAGGGCGCCACTGGTCGAGAAGGGCGAGGAGTCCACCACCGAGGCCGAGATCGCCAGCGCGACGATCAGCCCGACCGTGCCGACCTCACCGCCCAGCAGGAAGGGGACCGCCAGCGGAATCAGCGCGCCCAGGATGCCCGTGGTGGAGGCGAAGGCCGAGACGACAGCCCCGATGAGACAGATGAGCAGGGCTCCCACCAGCGGGGTACGGACCGAGGCGACGCCCTCGCCGAGGTAGTCGATGGTGCCGATCCGCTCCATCAGGCTGACGAACGTGACGATGCCGCAGACGAGCAGGACCGTCGACCACGCGCACTTGTCCACCGCCCCCTTCGCCGACTCCGGTGAGACGAGGGAGAGGACGACGGTGACGGTGAGGGCCATCAGCCCGACATTGAGGTCGAAGAAGAGGGATCCGACGACCAGGCTGAGCAGACCGAGGAGGGTGAGCACACGGGCCCGGTCGAGGGTGAGCGGTGGTTCCTCAGCGGTGACCGGGTCGTCGGCGACCGCGACGGCCAAGCCGCCACCGCCCGTCGGCGCCACCGCCGTGGCCGACACCGAGGACCCGGAAGGCCCCGAAGACCCCGAAGACCCCGAGGACAACGCCGTGGTGACCGTCCGGCCGCCGCCGTCACCGGCCCCGCCACCTCCGCCGCCCACACTGTCACCGTGGTGCGACTTCCCGGCCGGAGCGCCCGGACCGTCCACCGCCTCCCGCCGCCCCAGCAGTGTGCGACCACCGAACAGGAAGAACACGACCAGACTGAGGGCGACATTGAAAAGGAAGGAGCAGAGGAACAACAGCGCGGGGTTTCCGGGCAGGTTGTTCCGTGACATCACCCCATTGGTGATGCTGCCGAACACACTGATGGGTGAGAAACCTCCCGCGCTGGCGCCGTTGATGATGAACAGACCCATCAGAAGCGGATTGATCCGATAGCGCTTCGCGAACCCCAGGCCGATCGGCGCCACGAGCGCGACGGCCGCCGGCACCACCGCGCCGACGGCGGTCAGCACGGCGGTGACCAGGAACATGATCCACGGGATGAGCGCGATCCGGCCACGCACCACTCTCATGGACCCGTGGACGAGCCAGGTCACCGTGCCATTGTTCTTCGCGATCGCGAAGAGGAAGGTCACACCGACCAATACCACAAATAGATCCCCGGGGAATCCCGCGAAGATTTCATCTGCGGTTTCGTGCACGAATACGGTTCCCACCACAAACGCGACCACGATGGCCAGTGCGCCCATATGCACCGAGAAAACGGTGGCGACCGTGAATATCAGTACGAGACCGATGATGGAGATGACGTGATCTGACACAAGGCTTCCTCGCCTTCAGTCCGGCTCCAATTTTTCCGCAATACGGAATCCCGTTTCCGCAGTGGGAAGTATGGAAGCGGCACCAGAAGGCGTCAAGAGTCGTGCGCTGACGAACCGTCACCTCTCGGCGGGGTGTGCACACCCCCCAGCGCGGCGCCGACCGCCGCCGCGGCCTCCCGCACCAAGAGGCCATAGGCGGAGCGGTCTTCGCTGGTCAGACGGCTGGTCGGGACATTGACACTGATGCTGGCGACCGGCTGCCCCGAGCCGCCGATGACGGCCGCCGCGACCGCCGAGACATCCGTGCGCCACTCGCCGCCATTCGTCGCGTAACCGCGCTCCCGGATCTCGGCCAGCTCGGCGAGCAGCAGCTCCGGATCGGTGATCGTGGTGGTGGTGAAACCGGACAGCCCCCCGTCGAGGTGCCGGCCGACGACCTCGGCGGAGCTCGCCGCCAGCACGGCCTTGCCGTTGGCCGAGGCATGCAGCGGCAGAACCTGGCCCAACGGCAGGATGATGCGCACCGGTTGGGCCGTCTCCAGCCGTTCGATGAGCACGACCTTGCCACCCTCGGGCACCGCCAGATGGACCGTCTCGTCGGTACGGCGGCGCAGGTCCTCCATCACCGGTACGGCGACATCACGCAGCCCCAGTTCGCCGGTGGCGTGCCGACCGACGTGCAGCGCCTTGGTGGTGACCACCCATCGGGTGGGGGCGCCGCCCGCCGGGCGGATCCACCCCGCGGTGTGCAGGGTGACCAGCGCGCGCTGGACGGAACTCTTCGGGAGTTCCATCGCCCGCGCCAGATCCGCGACCCCGACCGGCTGACGCGCGGCCACCTCCTCCAGCGCCCTGAGCGCGTTGAGGACGTTCTGCATCCATTGACTCCTTCCACAACCGAACCCTATGCTCCGCCGTGCCATCACACGATACGCCGTGCCGTCTTACGGCACAACCTTGAGGGGAGCCGCTCGCATGACCTCTCGTACCGGCCGCCACTTCCTCCAGATCCCGGGCCCGACCAACGTCCCCGACCAGGTACTCCGCGCCATGTCGGCGCCCACGATCGATCACCGCGGCCCCGAGTTCGAGGCCCTGACCCTGCGTCTGCTCGAAGCGATCAAGCCGGTGTTCGGCACCGCGGGCCCGGTGGTGATCTATCCCGCCTCCGGGACCGGCGCCTGGGAAGCCGCGCTGGTCAACACCCTGAGTCCGGGCGACCGGGTGCTCTGCTTCGAGACCGGCCACTTCGCCACGCTGTGGCGGGACATGGCCCTGAGCCTCGGCCTCGAAGTGGATTTCGTGCCAGGGGACTGGCGCCACGGCACCGACCCCGAGGTCGTGGCCCAGCGACTGGCGGCGGACCTCACCCACACGATCAAGGCGGTCTGTGTCGTCCACAACGAGACCTCGACCGGCGTGACCAGCCGTATCGCCGAGATCCGGCAGGCGATCGACGCCTCGGGTCACCCGGCGCTGCTGCTCGTCGACACGATCTCCTCGCTCGGCTCGATCGACTACCGCCATGACGAGTGGGGCGTCGATGTCACGGTGGCGGGATCGCAGAAGGGGCTCATGCTGCCCCCGGGCCTCAGCTTCAACGCCGTCAGCCACAAGGCGCTCACCGCCGCGCGCACCGCCCGGCTGACCAAGTCCTTCTGGGACTGGGGCCCCATCATCGAGTTCAACCGGCGCGGATACTTCCCGTACACCCCGGCGACGAACCTCCTCTACGCGCTGGAGGAAGCCCTTCGCATGCTCGCCGACGAGGGGCTGGACGCGGTGTTCGCCCGGCATGCCCGGCACGCCGCGGCGACCCGGGCCGCCGTCCGGGGCTGGGGACTTGAGGTGCTGTGCGCCGACGAACGCGAGCACTCGGGGTCGCTGACCGCGGTGCTCATGCCCAGCGACCACGACGCCGACAAGGTCCGGGAGATCATCCTCGACCGGTTCGACATGTCCCTCGGCGCGGGCCTCGGCAAGCTCAGCGGCCGGGTCTTCCGGATCGGGCATCTGGGCCACTTCAACGACCTCACCCTGGCCGGGACGCTCGCCGGGGTGCAGATGGGCCTCGAACTCGCCGGCGTACCCATCAGTCCACGCGGTCTGGGAGACGCCCTCGACGTGCTGCGTTCCCGCTGACGGTCCGAACCATGTGGAGCGAGTGAACATGACAATGATCAACTCGGACGCCCCCGCGATCGGCGGTGCGGCGGCAGAGGACCTGGCACACCGTCTCCGGCGGGAGCTCGACGGTGATGTGGGTTTCGACGACTACACCCGGCATCTGTTCTCGCGGGACGCGAGCATGTACGCGATCACCCCGGTGGGTGTGGTCTTCCCCCGTCACGCCGACGATGTGCGCGCGGCGGTGGCGGCGGCCGGGGAGTACGGCATACCGCTGGTGCCGCGCGGAGCCGGGACCAGTCTGGCCGGGCAGACCGTGGGCCCCGGGCTCGTCCTGGATCTGTCGCGGTATATGAACCGCATCCTGGAGATCGACGACGGCCGCCGCACGGCGCGCGTCCAGGCGGGGGTCGTCCAGGACCAGCTGAACAGGGCGGCCAGGCCGCTGGGGCTGATGTTCGGTCCCGACACCTCCACCAGCAACCGGGCCACCGTCGGGGGGATGATCGGCAACAACTCGGCGGGCAGCGGCTCGCTGCGCTACGGCATGACCATCGACCATGTCCGGGAGCTCGATGTCGTCCTCTCCGACGCGAGCCGGGCGCTGCTGGCGCCGGTCGACGAGGGGGAGCGCGCGCGCCGGGCCGCGCTGCCGACCCTGGAGGGAAGTCTCTACCGGCGGCTGCCGGAGATCGTGAGCGCCAACTCCGCGGCCATCGCGGAGGGTTTCCCGGAGTTCTGGCGCCGGGCGTGCGGCTATCGGCTGGACCGGATGGCACGCCCGGACACCCCGTTCGACCTGGCCAAGTTTGTCGTCGGCTCGGAGGGCACGCTCGTCATCGCCACCGAGGCGCTGGTCGATCTCGTACCCAAACCGCGCCACACCGTGATCGCCGTCGGCCACTTCACCAGCACGGCCGCCGCCATCGAAGCCACCGAGGACGCGCTGGCCTGCGACCCGGCCGCGGTGGAGCTGATGGACCGTACGATCCTGGACCTGTCCCGGCAGAAGATCGAGTACGCCTCGCTGAGCACCATCCTCGAAGGCGATCCCGACGCGCTGCTCTTCGTCAGCTTCACCGGGGACGACAAGCGGGAACTGCTCGCCGGCATGGAGCGGCTGACCAAGCTCTGGGCCCGGCACGGCCACGGCTATCACACCCTCCAGGCCATCACCCCGGACCAGCAGTCCTCCCTGCTGAAGGTCCGCAAGTCAAGTCTCGGTCTGCTGATGGCCGCCGGTGAGGGCACCCGCCGGCCGCTGGCCTTCGTGGAGGACACGGCCGTCGATCCGGTCCATCTCCCCCAGTACACCAAGCGCTTCAAGGAGGTGCTCGACCGGCACGGACTGACGGCGGGCTTCTACGGCCACTGCTCGGTCGGCTGTCTCCACATCCGGCCGTTCGTGGATCTGACCGACCCGGGACAGGTCGACACCATGCGCGCGGTGGCCGAGGAGATCAAGGACCTGGTCACGGAGTACGGCGGCGTCAACTCCAGCGAGCACGGCGACGGTCTGGCCAGGAGCGAGTTCAACCGGGAGATCTTCGGCGACCGGCTGTACGAGGCGATGCGTCAGGTCAAGCAGGTCTTCGACCCGGACAACCGGATGAACCCGGGCAAGATCGTGGACGCGCCCTCGATGACGGACAACCTCCGCGACCGGGCGCTGCCCCCCGCCGAGCCACTGCGTACCCGTCTCTCCTTCGAGGTGGTGGGCGGTATGCGGGGCGCCGCGGACCGGTGCATGAACATCGGGCTGTGCCGCAAGAGCGGTACGGGCGCCATGTGTCCCTCGTACATGGCCACCCGCAATGAGGAGGACTCCACCCGCGGCCGGGCCAACGCCCTGGTCAAGGCGCTCTCCGAACCCGATCCCCGTAAGGCGCTCGGCGACGAGCGGCTGCACGAGATCCTTGATCTGTGCCTCATGTGCAAGGCGTGCAAGAGCGAGTGCCCGCTCGGTGTCGACATGGCCACGCTCAAGGCCGAGTCGCTGTCGCACCATCACGATCTGCACGGGGTACCACTGCGTTCACGGATCTTCGGTTCGATCCGGCTGCTGAACCGGCTCGGTTCGGTGGCGGCGCCGCTGTCCAATCTGCCGGGGCGGCTGCGCCCGCTGCGGCTGCTGCTCGACCGCTGGCTGGGCATCGCGTCCGAGCGCCCGCTGCCGGTGTTCGTACGGCGCAATCTGGTGCGGTGGTTCCGCAAGCACGCGCGTGGCGCCGCCGCGTCGGGCCGTCCGGCGGCCACCCAGGGAACGCTGACGTTCCTCGCCGATTCCTTCACCACCTTCACCGAGCCGGACATCGGCCGCTCCGCGATCGAGCTGCTGGAGCTGGCGGGCTGGCAGGTACGGCTGGAGAGCCGGGGCTGCTGCGGCCGGTCCAGTCTCTCCAAGGGGCTGGTCGACGACGCCAAGGACAAGGCGTTCGCGCTCGCCCATCTGCTCACCGAGACGACGGAGCCCGGCTCACCGATCGTGGGCTGCGAGCCGTCCTGTCTGATGACGCTGCGCGATGAACACAAGGCGCTGCTGCCGAACGACTCGGCCGTCAAGGACATCTCGGGGCGGGTGCGTCAGGTGGAGGAGTTGCTGGTCGAGGCGGTGGACGACGGCCGGCTGCGGCTGCGTGAGGACTCCTGGCTCGCCGGACGCAGACTGCTCTACCACGGGCACTGCCACCAGAAGGCGGAGGTCGGCACCGCCGCGACGATGAGTCTGCTCAACCGAATCCCCGGGGTGCAGGTGTCAGAACTGGACGCCGGATGCTGTGGGATGGCGGGGTCCTTCGGCTTCGAGTCCGAGCACTACGAGGTGTCCATGACCGTCGGTCAGGACCGGCTCTTCCCCGCTGTCGAGGCGGAGCCGCCGGAGACCGTGGTGGTGGCGACGGGGGTCTCCTGCCGTCAGCAGATCTTCCACGGCACGCGCCGCGACGCGTGGCATCCCGTTCAGCTGCTGCGGGAGGCGGTGGAACCCACCGGTTCGTCCGCCGGACGCTGAGCCCCGTATGTGCTGAGCCCCGCGTGTCCCGCGTATGGCTCCGCGTATCCCGTGGATAAGGACGGCCTCCCCGGCGTGTGCGCCGGGGAGGCCGGGAGAGCGGTGGCGGACGTCGTCAGCGCCTGATCTCCTTGATCCGCAGCATGCGTGTGATGACCTTGTCCAGCTCGTCGTCCTCGAAGACCTTCTTCCAGTCGTCCTTGACGATCGACTCGCGGCCGTAGTCCATGGCGATCAGACAGGCGTCGGAGAACGGGTTGTCGCCCTTGAGGGTGTTGGCCAGCGCCACCTGGGTGTGGCCGAGGAGCATCGCGCGGGCGGCCTTCTCCGGGACGCCGACAGTGTGCACGGTCTCGTGCAGCGCCTCGGTGAGCAGCGCGCCGACCATGCAGGCGATGGTCTCGACCAGGGTCGGTTCCAGGACGGCGAGCTGCTTGACCGTCACCCAGTGCACGTCCACGACCGGCGCGTACATGGTGCGGATCACGGACTCGGCCAGCTCCTGGACGGCCGGGTCGGGG
This sequence comes from Streptomyces sp. NPDC051662, assembly GCF_040681655.1. Lineage (NCBI taxonomy): Bacteria > Bacillati > Actinomycetota > Actinomycetes > Kitasatosporales > Streptomycetaceae > Streptomyces > Streptomyces sp. NPDC051662. The sequence continues at coordinate 308,649 of NZ_JBFAZD010000003.1, read as the reverse complement.
CCCTCGAAGGAGGCGACGACCTCCTGCGGCGCGGCGATACCGCCGAAGGTGTCCGCGTACTCCTCCTTGGTGGTGCGCTCCAGGAAGACGGACGGGTGACAGGGGTGGGCGACGGCGTTGTGCACATCGTCGCGGCGGGTGAGCAGACCCGCGTAGGCCGCGGCCGGGTCGAGGGTGAGCAGGACGGAGCCGGGCCTCATCAGCGGGACGAGCTGCTCGGAGACGACGCCGAGCACGACGTCCGGCACGGCCAGGATGAGGACGTCCGCCTGTGCGGCGGCCTCGGCGGAGTCGGTCAGTTCACGGCCGAGACCCCGGATCAGTTCCTGGCCCTGGGGCGAGTTCTCGGCGAACAGCACCCGGAAGTCGCTCCTGACGAGGTTGTCGGAGACGCGCCGGCCCATCTTTCCGGCGGCACCGATGACGGCGACGGTCTTGTTCTCGATGGCCATTACTCGCTCCTCTGAAGTGTGCTGATGCAGTGCCGGGTCCACCGGTCCTCGATCCGGGCGGTGGTCTCGAATCCGTCGTCCTGCCACGGAAGCCAGTGCTCCACGATCTGATTGATCCCGCGCTGGCCTGGCCGTACGGTCGCGGTCATATGGGCGTGGTCGAGCTGTCCCTCGCCCAGCGGACAGCCCGCGTAGGTGAAGCCGACCCAGCCGTCCCGCCGGGTGAAGGCGAAGTCCTTGACATGGATGTTGACGACATGGGGAGCCGTCGCCTCGACGACGTCCCGGGGGTGTTCCAGCCGCGCCACGCAGTTGCCCGGATCGAGCACGACACCCAGGTGGGGGTCGTCGACGGCGCGGATGACGGTGAGGAGGTCGTCGGTGGAGACCTGTTCGTAGGTCTCCAGGCCGAGCGTGACGCCCTGGTCCGCGTAGGCGGGGACGCTCGCGCGCAGCAGCGCGGTCGCCTCCGCGGTGTCCGGCCGGTGGTCGGTGGTGTTCATCATCGAGCGGACGAGCGTGACATCGAGCGTGCCCGCCAGTTCGAGATAGCGCGCGAGATGGTCCCGCCCGATACCGCGGGTGCCCAGTTCCAGGGTGATGCCCAGGTCCTCGGCGGTGGCGCGGATGTCGGCGAGCCGGGTGTCGTCGAAGGTCTCGATCAGTGGGTAGTCACAGATCTGGAAGACATCGCCGCCCAGTTCACGGGTGTTGACGAGCATCCGCTCGACGGTGAGGGGCTTCGGCGCACGGGACGAGAGGCGCCAGAAGTACGCGTAGGTGCTGAGTCCGTACGCCATCAGCTGCCCGCCTTCGCCGTGCGGTCGCTCATCTCGTCGAGGATCCGCTCGACGGCGTCCGGATCGTGGGCGAAGCGCCCGAGGAACAGTCCGTCGACTCCCTCTCCGAGGCTGCCGAGCAGCCCGGGGCCGGCGCTTCCGCCGTAGATCACCCGGCTGCCCGCGTACCCGGGGCGCGCCGCCAGCCAGGAGGTCAGGGCCGCGCAGACCGTGGTGATGTGTTCCGGGGAGGCGGGCCGAGGTGCGCCGATCGCCCACTGCGGTTCATAGGCGACGACGACCTCGCCGCCGTCGCCGCCGTCGTGCTGGGCGGTGGCCAGGATCCGTGCCAGCTCGGCGACGGTACGGTCGGCCGCCTCGGCGGGGCCGGCCGGGTCCAGTTCGCCCACGCAGAGCACGGGCGTGAGGCGGTTGCGCAGGGCGGCGGCGGTCTTGGCCGCGACGACGGTGTCCCCTTCGCCGAAGAGCCGGCGCCGTTCGGCGTGGCCGACCTCCGCGTAGGAGCAGCCGATCTCCTTGAGATACGGGCCGGAGACCTCGCCGGTGAAGGGGCCCCGGTCGTCGGTGGCGAGATCCTGCGCGCCGACGCGGACGCCCGTACCGGCGAGGAGGGAGCGGAGCGGGACGATCGCCGGGAAGGCCGGCAGCACGAACAGTTCGGTGCGGCCCTCGGTGACGGCCGGGTGCCGGGCGGCGAGGTCGCCGACGCGGCGGGCCCAGTTGAGGGTTTCGTGATGTCCGAAGTACATCTTCAGACTCACCCCGAGCAGGGTGGTGGCGGACATCAGGCGGCGGCTTCCTCATCGGTCGCCGCATCGGTCGCGTCGCCGGTCGCGTCGTCGGTCTCGTAGTCGTTCATCAGCTGGACCTTGGCGGCGGAGGCGGAGGACTCGTCGAAGCGGTAGGTCAGCCACTCGCCGGCCAGCCGGCGGGCCAGCTCCAGACCGACGACGCGCTGGCCGAAGGTGAGCACCTGCGCGTTGTTGGAGAGGACCGCGCGCTCGACGGAGAACGAGTCATGGGCGGTGACGGCGCGGATGCCCTTGACCTTGTTGGCGGCGATCGCCACCCCGAGGCCGGTGCCGCAGACGAGCAGCGCGCGGTCGGCCTCGCCGCGCGCGACCAGTTCGGCGGCGGCGATCGCGATCGTCGGGTACGCGGTGTGTCCGTCGGCGTCCACACCGACATCGGTGACGGTGGCGACCAGATCGCTCCGCTGGAGGTCCCTCTTCAGTGTCTCCTTGTAGTCGAAACCGGCGTCGTCCGAGCCGACGACGATCCGCAGCTTGTCGCTCATGGGGTGTTGCTCCTCGGTGGGTGGGGGTCAGTGCGTGGCGAGTACGCCGTGCACGGCGCGGACGATCAGGGCAAGGGAGTGGGCGCCGGCGTCCGGGGTCCCGAGGGACCGTTCGGCGTGCGGCCTGGCCCGTCCGACACGGGGGACGAGACCGGCGGTGGCCTTCGCGGCGTCCTCCGCGGCGGTCGCGGCGCGGTGCCAGGCGTCGGGGAGCGCCGCGCCGTCGGCGACGGCCCCGGCGAGGACGTCGGCGAACGGTACGAGGACGTCCACCATGGTCTTGTCGCCGACCTCGGCGCCGCCGAGCCGGCGTACCGCGGCGGATGCCTCGGACACACCGTGCGCCACGGTCCCCGCGGTGGGCGCTTCGGTGTCGCCCAGCGCGGCGCCGACCGCGTGGAGCAGTACGCCCCACAGCGCGCCGGATGTGCCGCCGGCCCTGTCCGCCCAGGCGTCGGCGGCGGCGCCGAGCGCCGTACCCGCGCCGGCGCCGGCCTCGGCCGCGCGGACGGCCGCCGTGTGGGCGGCCCCGGAGCCGCGGCGCATCCCGATGCCGTGGTCACCGTCACCGGCGACGGCGTCGATACGGCCCAGCTCCTCGGCGTGGGTGTCCACCGTGTCCTTGACGGCGCGCAGCGCGGCGACGGCTGTGGCGGCGGCGGTACGGGAGACCTCGGTGGCGGGCGGAACGGTCTCGCCCGGCTCGTCGGTCCGTATCTCCTGGGCGGGTCCCGGGACGGGGGCGGTGACCTCGCCCTTGCGATAGGCAGGGGTGTCGGCGCCGGCCGTCCACAGCGGTTCGAGTTCCTCGTCCAGCCAGCACAGGGTGAGCGAGACGCCCGCCATGTCGAAGCTGGTCACCAGCTCGCCGACCTCGGGGTCGACCACCTCGACGCCCGCCTCGGCCAGGAGCTGGGCCACCCGCCGGTAGACGACGAAGAGTTCCTCGTACTTGACGGTGCCGAGCCCGTTGAGGATGACGGCCGCGCGCTCGCCATGTGGCCGCGTGACGCCCTCGGGCAGTTCGTCGAGCAGCGCGGAGACCAGCAGTTCGGCGGCGCCGTCGGCGCTGGGCACCTCGCGCTCGCCGATGCCCGGCTCGCCGTGGATCCCGAGGCCGACCGCCATCCTGCCCTCGTCGACCGTGAACAGGGGGTGGTCGGCGCCGGGGAGCGTACAGCCGCTGAAGGCGATCCCGAAGGAGCGGGTACGGGTATTGGCGTGCCGGGCGACGGCGACCACCCCGGCCAGATCGCGGCCCTGCTCGGCCGCCGCCGCGGCGGCCTTGAACACGGGGAGGTCACCGGCGATGCCCCGCCGTTTGTCCTGGTCGGCCCGGTCCGCGCTGGAGATGTCGTCGGTGACGGAGACACAGTGGGTCTCGATGCCCGCCGCGTTCAGCTGCCCGGCGGCCTGCCCGAAGTGCAGGACGTCGCCCGCGTAGTTGCCGAACATCAGCAGCACTCCGCCCCCGGCGTGGGCGTGTTCCGCGACGGTACGGATCTGCCGGGCGGACGGCGAGGCGAAGACATTGCCGACCGCGGCGCCGTGCGCCAGTCCGGGGCCCACCAGACCGGAGAACGCCGGGTAGTGGCCCGAGCCACCGCCGATCACGACGGCGACCTGGCCCCGGGGGGCCGGTGCGCTCCGTACGACCCCGCCGGACACGGGCCGTACCCAGCGGCGGTGGGCCGCGACAAAGCCTTCGAGCGCCTCGTCGGCGAAGGCGGCGGGAGCGTTGAACAGGCGGGTCATGTCAGTGCACCTCAAGAAGCGGCTGGTCCGTGGGGTGGGAGGGGCCGGCGGGCCGGCGTCGGGAGAGGGCGACCATCAGCGCGGCGGACAGCAGCATGAAGCCGCCCACGACGAACATGGAGAGGGTGTAGCCGCCGCTGAAGTCCTTGAGCCAGCCCGTGACATAGCCGGCGGCGAAGCCCGCGATATTGCCCGCCGTGTTGATGAGGGCGATGCCCGCCGCCGCTGCCGCGCCGGTGAGGAAGCGGGAGGGGATCGACCAGAAGACCGGCAGCGCGGCGAAGATGGCGCAGGCCGTCACGGTGATGACGGAGATGGTCGCGGCCGGGGAGTCCATGTAGAGCGCGAGCGGGATGGAGATTCCGCCGACGACGGCCGGGCCCGCGACATGCCAGGTGCGGGTTCCGTGCCGGGTGGCGCTCCGGGACCAGAAGAAGAGGACGACGGCGGCCGGCAGATACGGAATGGCGGTGATCAGCGCCTTGTCCATCACGCTGAACGACGTACCGAAGCTCTCCTGGAACCCCTCGATGATCGTCGGCAGGAAGAAGGCGAGCGCGTACAGGCCGTAGATGAAGCCGAAGTACACCATCGCGAGGACCCAGACCCGGCCGCTGCGGAAGGCGTCCTTCAGTGCCTCACGGCCATGGCCACGCTCCGAACTCCCGGTCTTGGTGGCGTTCTCCGCGGCGAGTTCGCCGGTCAGCCACTCCTTCTCCGCGGTGGTCAGCCACTTGGCGTCGGCGGGACGGTCGATCAGATAGAACCAGGCGACGACGCCGAGCAGGATCGCGGGGATCGAGACGAACAGAAACATCACGCGCCAGCCCTCAAGACCGAACAGACCGTGGTGGCCGATCAGCCAGCCGGCCAGCGGGGCGCCGAGGACGGTGGTGAGCGGCTGCGCGAGATAGAACAGCGCGAGCACCTTCGTACGGTGCCGGGTGGGCACCCACTGGCTCAGGAAGAGGATCGCCCCGGGGAAGAACCCGGCCTCGGCGACACCGAGCAGGAAGCGCAAGGCATAGAGCTGGTCGCTGTTCTGCACCCAGGTGAAGAGGAGGGAGACGATGCCCCAGGTCACCATGATCCTGGCCAGCCAGCGGCGGGCACCGAAGCGGTGGAGCGCCATATTGCTGGGGACTTCGAGGACGATGTAGCCGATGAAGAAGACACCGGAGGCGAATCCGAACTGCGCCGCGGTGAGCGCCAGATCCGTCCCCATCCCGTTCGGCTCCGCGAACGAGACAGCGGTGCGATCCAGATAGTTCACGAAGAACATCAGGGCCACGAAGGGGACAAGCCGGATCGAGACCTTCTTGATCGCTGATCTCTCCACGGCGGATGGCGCGGACGGCAACGCGGTGGCACCCATGGCGACTCCTCGGCTGCGCCGGACAGCTCTGTCCGGACTCGGGGCACAGTCGGCAGCGATCGTGGCTGAAACAGGGCGCAGCTCCCGCTCGACCGACTGATGTGTCTTCAACGTAACCCTCGGAAGAAAATTGGTCACCAATTGACCAATGTGGGGAGGGTCACTTTTCGAGTGACCTGCATCTCTCTTGACAAAGCCGTTCGCGCCGCGCCGACGGGGTGTGTACGGACACCCGTGAGCAGCGGGAATACCCATCTGGTGTACTGGTGACCGTGACCAGTCAGCCCGATCAGCATCCGTCCGGTTCACCGGATCTCGCCCAGCTGCTGCGCCCGGTGGTGCGCGAGTCCTCGGTCAGCGAGGTCGCCAAGCGGCTTCTCGACCATCTGTCCGCGGGTGACATCAAGCCCGGCACCCGGCTGCCCGCGGAGCGCCAGCTCGCCGAGGCGCTGGGGGTCGCGCGCTCCAGCGTGCGCGGCGCGCTCTCGGCGCTCGATGTGCTCGGCATCATCGAGATCCGCCCCGGCTCGGGCTCATATGTACGCGAGGGGACCTCGGAGTTCCTGCCGCGCGCCATCAACTGGGGCCTGATGCTGGGCCAGCGGCGCACCCAGGATCTGGTGGAGGTGCGCACACACATGGAAGGCGTGTCGGCGCGACTGGCGGCGGAGCGCGCCACCGAGGAGGATGTGGCGCGGCTCGAAGAGCATCTTCAGCGGATGCGGGACGCGGGTACGGATGCCGCCGCGTTCATCGACGCCGATATCGCCTTCCATCTGGAGACGGCGAACATCGCGCGCAACTCGGTGCTCAGCGACATCCTGCACAGCATCCGCGCGCTGCTCCAGGTGTGGATGGAGCGGGTCAGCGATCTGGAGGGCACCGTCAGCGGCACGCTCTGCGAGCACGACGCCGTGCTGGAGGCGATCCGCGCGCACGACCCCGACGCGGCGAACGAGGCGATGGCGGAGCACATGCGTATGGCCAACGCGCGACTGCGGGAGTCCATCGGCTCGGACGAGCGGCCGGCCGGCTGACCGCCGCCGGCCGTCGCCTTCGCCCGACTGCCCTCGTTCCTTGGCCGGTTACCGGGCCCGACCGCCGTCGAAGGGCCGGGCGGGCAGCTCGCGACGGCCGCGTACCGGTGAGCCGAGCAGAAGGAGTCCGGCCAGCGGGACAGCCGCGGTGAGGATCCACAGCGCGGGCCGCGCACCGAGCGCGGAGCCGAGCGCCCCGCCGAGCAGCGCGCCCAGCGGCAGCGTGCCGTAGTTGAGGAACGACGAGCCGGCGGAGACCCTGCCGAGCAGCTCGGGCGGGCAGTAGCGCTGCCGGAAGCCCGCCACGACGACATTCACCGCGACCACACCGGCGGAGACACAGAAGCCGCCGACCGCGAAGAACAGCACCCCGGCGCCCGGGGACGAGAGCGGAATGAGCAGCGCGAGGGCGGACGGCCCGAGCGCGAAGAGGAGTACGGCGCGCGCCGTACCGATCCGGGCGGCGATCCGCCGGGACACGAACGCCCCCACCACACCACCGGCGTTGGCGACGGCGATCAGCACGCCGACCGCGCCCGAGGCCAGGTGGACGTCCTTGACCAGGAAGACGACCAGGAGGGACTGGTACCCCATCAGGGCGAGGTTGGAGGCGGCCCCGTACAGCGAGAGCGCGCGGAACCACGGGTCGCGGGCGACGAGCCGCAGCCCCTCCCCCATCTCCCCCAGCAGCGCGCCCGCCGGACGGCGCTCCTTCACGACGGGCGGCTCGCGGTGGCGAATGGCGAGCAGACAGCCCAGGCTGATCGCGAAGGTCCCGACGTTGGTCAGCAACCCGCCGACCGCGCCCGCCAGTTGGACGAGGAGTCCACCACCGCCCTGGCCCGCGATCATCGCGGCGGACGCGCTGCCGTGCAGGGCGGCGTTGCCCTCCTGGAGGTCCCCGGGTTCGAGGATGGCGGGGAGGAAGACGGTGTACGCGGTCTGGAAGAAGACCGCGGCGACGCCCGCGAGCAGAGCGACGGCGAGCAGCAGGCCGAAGGTGAGCCGACCGGTCCAGTGGGCGAGCGGAACACTGAGGAAAAGGACGAGCGATACGGCGACGGACGCCAGCATGACCGGGCGACGCGGCAGCCGGTCCACCCAGGCACCCGCCGGAAGTCCGATGATCAGCCAGGGCAGCCAGGCCGCGGCGCTGAGCAGGCCGACGGCGAACGCGCCCACGTCCATGGTGGAGACGGCGGCGAGTGGCATCGCGACTCCGGTGACGGCCGCGCCGAACTTGCCCGCGACCTCACCGCCCCACAGCAGCCGGAAGTCACGGTGGCGGCGGAGCAGACCGCCGCTCCGGGGCGCGGACGCGGACTCCGGGGCGCGCGGGCTCAACTGAGCGTGTGTGGCAGGCATGCCGGCCACTCTATGTTGCAGAGAATCCTCTGCATAGAGTTCTCGGCTTATTTTGCAGAGAATCCTCTGCATGTTCTTCGGGTGTCCCGGCGGCTCAGTCTCCGGGTCCGGCGCCGCCCTTCAGCCAGCACAGCGCCGCCGCCGTCATCGCCGTGATCCCGGCGGGCAGCGCGGTACGGACGTCCGGGGCGAACTCCGGCGAGTGGTTGGGCGGGAGGGCCGCGAGCTTCTCCTCCGCCGATCCGGGGGTCCGCGCCCAGGTCTTCGGGCCCACCGTGCCGAACATCCAGTAGGCGAGCGGAATCCCCGCCATTCCGTGCACGGACACCCCCGCGTCCCCGTACAGCGGGAAATCCTCGCTCGCCATGGCCGGCGGCCAGGGCGCCACCCGTTCACGCCCGTAGAGCGCCAGATGGGCCTCGCGTACCAGCTCCGTCGCCCCGGGGTCGGGATGGGTCACCGGGGAGCGGGAGACGACCGTGATCTCCGGGTCGCGGGGACAGCCGGACGCGGCGCACTCCGCCCGTACGATCCGTTCCACCGAGGCCGCCATCCGGTCGAGCGCGCGCTCCGACATGGCGCGGACGGTGATGCCGAGCGTCGCCCGGTCGGGGATGAGATTGCCGCCGGATCCGGCGTGGAAGGAACCGACGTTCAGCACGGCCGGTTCGGTCGGGGCGCACTCGCGCGACACCACGTTCTGCAGCCGCAGGACCGCGGCCGCCGCGGTGACCAGCGGATCCACCGCAAGCTGCGGGGTGCCCGCGTGGCCGGCCCGGCCATGGACGACGGCCTCGAAGCCGACGCTTCCGGCGAGCATCGGACCGTACCCATGGGCGACCATGCCGCCGGGCAGCGGGGCGGAGTGCTGTGCCAGGACGGCGTCCGGCCGGCCGAACCGCTCGTACAGCCCGTCCGCCAGCATGGCCCGCGCGCCCGCGAGGGTCTCCTCCGCGGGCTGGCCGACGATCACGACCGTCCCGCGCCACCGGTCCCTGGCGCGGGCCAGCAGTGACGCCGCGCCCGCCGCCGCGGCCAGATGCAGATCGTGGCCGCAGGCGTGCATCACCGGGCCCTCGCTCGCGTACGGCAGCCCGGTCCGTTCCCTGACCGGCAGCGCGTCCAGTTCCGCGCGGATCAGCACGCGCGGTCCGTCCCCGTTGCGCAGAACGCCGACGACGCCATGGCCGCCGACTCCGGCCGTCACCTCGTAGCCCGCTTCCGTCAGCCACTCCCCCAGCCGGGCGGCCGTGCGCCGCTCCTCACCGGAGAGCTCGGGGTGGCGGTGCAGGTCCAGATAGAAGGCGACCGCGGGACGGAGAATCCGCCGCACCCCGTCCAGGACGGGGGTGTTCTCACCGGGATACGCGACGGGTACGTGGTTCACCCGCCCATCCTGCGGCAGGGGCACGGCGGGTGACCTACAGACCACTGACACGACCGGTCAGTGGAAGACCTGCCGATGTGGAAGTGGGGTCGGCTGGAATACCTGTGGCACGACAAGGGACCGCCGGGGAAAGCCTGGTGGCCCGGCCTTCCCGCTTAGGAGTCACCATGGCTGACAAGACCCTCCTCGCCTCCCTCGCCGACGAGATCATGGAGCTGGAGTCGGAGACCTTCGAGATCTCCGACTACTCGGACGCCAGCGAGGTCGTGCTCGCGGGCTCCACCAGCTGCAGCTCGACGTCGACCTGCTCCTCCACCACCAGCACCACCTCCTGCAGCGCCTGATCCTCCGCGCTCCGCACAACGGGCGGGCGGCCCCCGTGACTTCCACAGGTGCCGCCCGCTCCGCTGTGTCCGGCCACCGCCCCCGCATCACGGAAACGGATGCGGCACGAGCCGGATCTCCGCTTCCGTCAGTTCCCGGTCGCGCAGCCCCGCCCGGAACGCGGCGCCACGCAGTCGCGGCATACGCGGCGCGCGCTGACGCGTCCAGCCGAAGTCGATCGGCAGCAGACCGGGGACGATCGTGGCCACCGTGCGCAGACCGATGCGGTGCTGCTCCGGGGTGGTCTGATCGACGACGATGACATCGTGTCCCGCCCCGGCCAACGCGTCGCGGCAGTACGCCACATCGTCACGCAGGTCGCCCGTACGCGGCCGTTCCCGTTCCTCCCAGTCGCGGTACACCTCCGTCATCGACCGCACCGCGGCGGGCTCCAGATAGGTACGGACGTGCTCCGCCATCCTCGGCAGGCCGTAGAGCTGGGCATGGTCCTTGAGATGCAGCACCTTCCCGAAGTCCTCGGCCATGGCCTCCAGTTCGGCCCGGCGCTCGGCCACCTGCCGGGGCAGATGCGGGATATACGTGAGCACCTCGGAGAGAGCCCCCTCCAGGGCCGCCGCCGGGTCAAGGCTCGCGCCGGCGCCGAAGGAGAAGGTGCCGGGGCCGCCGTCACGCCGTACGGCCAGGCCGGTGACGACCGGTACGCCGAGATCGATCCTGTTGTCGAAGGCATGGACGTCATAGCCCTGGAGCGCGGCCCGGTCGATCATGGTGCGGACGGTACGGTTGTCGAGCGAGCCGAGATCGATCTCGGTGAGCGGGGTGGCGCCGTACCAGGCGACCAGGAACGCGTCCCGCTCGATGAGTTCGAGGAGCCCGCCGAGGATCGCCTCCTCCAGACAGCCGCCTATCGCGCAGCCGTTGGAGCATTCGAAGACGAAGTTGTCGGAGGCGAGGCCCGCGCTGTAGTGGACGAGCCTGGCCGGAACCAGCACCGGCCGCTCGTCGCGCAGGGAGTGGCCCCAGACCCAGGGGATGGGCCTGTCGGGGTCGAAGGGGCTGACCATCGGGTCGTCACGGTAGGTCTCGGGCGCGTAGAAGCCGCAGGTGGCGGGGTCGAGGGCGGGCTCGCCGAGATCGCTGTAGGCCGCGGTGAGCAGGGTGGTGCCGGTGCGCCGGTGTGTACCCGCGTACCGCTCCAGGCCCTCCAGATAGGCCAGATCGCGGCTGGCGTCGAAGCCGTTGGCCTGGCCGCTCCAGGTGACATCGGTCAGCCCCGCGTAGCCGCGCATGAAGACGCTGCCGGCGACCGGCGCGGTGGTGGGTGAGGTGACATTGATCCAGGTGCCCGCGCCGAGGACCCCGGAGACCGGGTTGGCGAGCGCCATGGCCGGCATCGGGTACGCGGACGCCGGGCGCAGCCGGTAGGTGTCCGGGGCGGGCTTCGGCCGACTCACCGGACCGAAGCCCTCCTCGGCCGGGCTGTCCGTGCCGCGTGGCCCGCAGTGCGGGCAGAGCGGATCGGCGAGCAGCGGATAGGTCCGCACTTCGAGCGTGGCGAGGTCGAGGCGGGAGACCTGTGGGAGGGAGCGGTCGGCGGCGCCGGGGCCCGGCGGGAGCACGGTGTCCGAGAGGAACACCGCGCGGTGGAGCGCCTCCACGGCGTCCAGGGCGTACGGAGTGAGCCGGGGCCAGAGGCCGACCGCGCGGGTACGCGTTCCGGTCTCCAGGGCGTCCCGCTCGGTACGGGTACGCAGCCGCTGCCAGCGCATGGCCAGACACTGGCCGCAGGCGGCGGTCGCGTCGTCGCCGCCCCAGGGGCCCACCAGCACGGCCCCCGAGGTGAGCTGGACGGTGGCCCCCGGGCGTACGGCGGCGTGCCGGTCCTCGCCCCGGTGACCGAGCACATCACCGGCGCCGAGGGGGACCACGGTCGGCCCGGCTGCGGGGCCGAGCCGTACGGTCAGCTCCCGGCGCAGCAGCTCGCACGCGGCCTCCAGCGGAGCGCCGTCCACCGCCGCGTCGGTCGTCGTGGTGGTGGTCATGTGGAGTTGCTCCAACGGAACGTCTTCACGGCCAGCGCCCCGAAGATGACGGTGAAGACGACCAGTCCCCCGCATCCGAGTGCGATGTCCCCGAGGTCGCCCCGGCCCGAAAGGGCGGCGGACACCGCGTCGTTGAGATAGCGCAGCGGCAGCACCCGCGAGATGGTCTGGAGCCAGGACGGCATCATGTCCAGCGGCAGGAACGAGCCGGAGAGGAAGGCCATCGGCACCATCAGGCAGTTGGCGATGGCCGCGACCGCCTCGGGCGTGTTGGCGTACGAGCCGATGACCACGCCGATGGTGAGGAACGCCGTGATGCCGAGCACCAGCACGGGCAGCGCCAGCGGCCACCGGGCGTTCAGCTCCAGACCGAACAGCGGCAGCATCGCCACCGCGATGAACACCACCGCCTGGAAGACCCCCACGGCGAGGGCGAGCACATAGCGGGAGCCGAGGACCGACGACAGCCGGGTGGGGGTCATCCGGATCAGCCGCAGCAGATCGTCGCAGCGCCACTGCATCAGGGTGAAGGCGACACCGAAGACGGCGGCGTTGGCCACGCCCCAGGACATGACGCCCGGCGCGATGTAGGAGATGTAGGGACGGCCGGTCTCCTCCACCTCCTGGCCCCGGAAGATCAGTCCGAAGACGACCAGGAAGAGCAGCGGGAAGGCGAAGGTGAAGAAGAGGGTGGCCTTGTCCCGGACCTGTGCCCGGTAGCCGGCCGCCGTCAGTGCTGCGTACGCGCTCATCCCTGCTGCTCCGTGTCGTTGGTGTCCGTGCCGACCGTGGGGTCCGTGCTGACGGTGGGGTCGTTGCTGCCGGTGGTGTCGTTGCTGCCGGTCAGTTCGAGGTAGACGTCCTCCAGCGTGGCGGTGCGGGTCTGGACACCCTCCAGACCGCCGAGCGCGTCGACCGCCTGGAGGACCTTCCCGGACTCGGCCGTCTCCAGGACGAGGGAGCCGCCCTGCTCGGTGACCCGGTCGACCCCCGGGATGGCCGCCGCGTCCTGCCGGCTCATCCGTTCGGCGGGGATCAGCAGACGGGTCGGCGCCCCGGCGGCGGTCACCAGATGGTGCGGGGAGTCCAGCGCGACGACCGAGCCGGCCACGAGGATCGCCACCCGGTCGCAGAGCGCCTCGGCCTCGTCCAGATGATGAGTGGTGTAGACGATGGTGCGGCCCTCGCTCTTCAGCTCGCGCAGCACCTTCCACAGATCGCGGCGGGCCTGCGGGTCCAGGGCGGCGGTCGGCTCATCCAGGAAGATCAGCTCGGGGCCGTGGACCAGGGCCGAGGCGATGGCCAGGCGCTGGCGCTGGCCGCCGGAGAGATTCTCGACCATGACATCACGCTGATCGTCCAGCCCGACGGTACCGAGCGTGCTGTCCGCGTCGGCGCGGCTCGCCCCGTACAGGGCCGCGACGGTACGCAGATGCTCGCGCGCGGTCTGGCGCACGAAGAAGGCGGAGGACTGGGTCTGGACACCCAGCCGCGGCAGCAGCGCCACATTCCGCGGCCAGGGGGACTGGCCGAGAACCGAGACGCTTCCGGAGTCCGCCTGGCGCAGGCCTTCCATGATCTCGACGAGGGTGGTCTTCCCCGCGCCGTTGGGGCCGAGGAGTCCGAAGAACTCCCCGTGGCCGACCTGGAGTGACACCCCGTCGACGGCCTGCCGGTCCCCGTATCGTTTGCGTACGTCCTCGACGACGATCGCCGCTTCGGTGGCCGCCTCGTGCGGCACGGACGCCATGGTCCTGGCCTCGCTCATGTGGTTCTGCGCCCCTCGGGGGTTGTGGGTCAGTGAACTAGTAGGAAGTAGAGGCCTGTTGCCAGAGCCGCCACCAGGAGAAGGACGAGCAGGGCCGACCCCACCCCGTAACCGAGGTAGACGGATCGGGCCCGGCGCGGGTACGCGGCGGCGGCCGGCCGGTCGCTGAGGCACAGCCGCAGATAACGCCCGCTCTCCGGCGCGAGACCGGAGACACGCAGTGCGTGGCTCAGCATCGCGTAGCCGTCGAGCGGAGGCAGGGGCAGGAGGTTGACGAGTGCCTGGACACTGCCGAGCAGCAGCAGCCCGGACAGCACTCGGCGGGTCGGATCGCCCTCGGGGAGCGCGGCCCACCAGGCCAGGAACGGCAGCAGGAAGAGCAGATTGGCGAAGGCGCCCGCACCCGCGACCGCGAGCTGATGCCAACGGGAGCGCAGGTAACGATAGTTGTCGACGGTGCAGTACATCACGGCCACGGGCAGCCGCCAGCGCAGCCCGATCTCGCTGACCGTACCCCCGTAGTGCCGCGCGCTCACCCCATGGGCCAGTTCATGCAGGGCCGTGCTCAGCCAGAGCAGGGTGAAGACCGCGATCAGCGCGACGGGCTGGTGGCACAACCACCAGGTGTCGTCGGCCAGTTCGGGCAGCGCCGTCGCGAGCAGGACCTCCATGGCCACCAGGAGGGCGGTCAGCGGAAGCAGGACCGTGGTCCGCAGCAGGGGCCGCAGCAGACCGTGCAGGCGAGTCGTGGTGGCGTCGGCGTCCGCGACCAGCCGCAGGGTGCCCCGCAGCACAGTGCCGCTGAACGGCTTGCCCGGCGGGGTGGTGGCAACCGCCGGCCGGGGCGGTGCGCCGGCCAGCAGGCTTCTGGTGCCCAGCAGCTGCAGCAGCCGCTGCCAGTGCGCGGCGGCGAGGCGCTTGCCGAAGGTCTCGGCGTACTCCTCCCCGATCTCCGCCAGACTGCGGCTGCCGTCGAGCCGGGAGATCAGGAAGTACTCCTTCGCCCCGACCTCGAAGGCGGCGCCGCCCTCCGGCTCCTTGATCAGATGCACGGTGGCGGGGCCGTGCAGCAGGGCGGGGCTCAGCAGGATGTCCGGGCGCAGCGCCGGGCGGTGCGAGAGGAGTTCCCCGGAGGCGGCGGTCATGGGATCGCCGCCGGGGCGGGTGGGGTGACGGTGCCCTCGCGCAGGACCCGGCCGAGCACATGGGAGAGATACGCCTCGTCGCGGATCGTCACATGCAGCCGGTTGTTGGTCATGTGCATATACGGGGAGAGCAGCAGCGGCAGCGCCACGGCGGGATCGGTGACGCGTTCGTCGCGGGTACCGTCCCAGGAGCGGAACACCAGCTCGCCGCCCACGGTCAGTTCCTCGGCGCGGGAGCGCAGTTCCAGACAGTGTTCGGCCCAGCCGCGCAGGAAGGCGGGCAGCGTGCCGAGTTCACCGGTGCGGACGGCGCCCCGGATTCCCTCGAAGCGGCGGCCGAGGCCGGGGGCCATCTCGGCGTAGTTCTTGTCGTACTCCTTCGACCCGATGAAGCCCGTGCCGGGGAAGGCGTTGTGCCAGAACTCGTAGTAGCGGTCCAGATAGCCGCCCAGTTCCTCGCGCTCGGGCAGGAAGCAGCCGGCCATGACCATCATCAGCTGGGCGGAGGTGCCGAGCAGTACGGTACGCAGATGCAGGTTCATGGTGCGGAAGGCGTCCATGACGAGATCGCTGGAGTGCGCGAAGTGCCACTCCGCCAGTTCGATCCCGGCCGGGCCGCCGTACTTGCCGTACTCGGGTTCGTACGGTTCGTACGAGAAGGAGTTGTTGGGCCGCAGGTTCATCCGGCCGTCCTCGCTCATGAACGCGCCGCGGTCGCCCTCCGGGAACTCGATCTCGAAGAGGGTGTTGTAGAACTCGTTGAGGAACCCGGAGTCCACCTCGTAGAGGGCGGGGCGGGTACGGAGGAAGCCGCTGATGGCCTCCTCGGCGCGGCGCCGTACCTCCGTGGTGGCCGCCGCGTTCACGGGCTTGAGCCGGAGGCGGACATGCGGCCCCTCCAGCCAGTAGTTGATGAAGAAGTGACCGGCCAGCAGGCCGTCGGCGGTCAGTTCGGCCACCAGCGGGCGGACACAGTTCACCAGCAGGGGCTGCGGATTGGCCGCGTAGAAGATGTGGATGGCCTGCCAGTCGGGCGCACCCGGGGCGAGGTCGGGCGCGGGGGCCGGCGTGGCGCTCGATGCCGGGCTCGGTGCGGGGGTCAGCTCTGACATGTCGGTGCGCCCTCTCTGCGTCGGGTCGAGGTGAAGGTCTCCACGGCCAGCTCGGCCACATGGCTGCCACGCGCGGAGCGGACATGCAGTCCGTCGCGCCCGGGGAGCATCTCCCGCAGGACGACCCGGTCGTCCGGGTGTGTGGGCAGCGCTTCGAGGGCGGAGAGGGAGAGAAGGCTGTCGAAGTCCACATACTGCGGCTTGGCCCCCGCGCCGCCCCGGGGACCGCTGGACACGGTGGCGAAGACCTGGTCGGGCAGGGCGTGTTCGCGCCGCCAGCGCTGCCAGCCGAGGAACCACTCCTCATCGCCGGTACCCGGCCGGCGGACCGGCAGCGCCCCGGCCGTCGTGGTCCAGCTGCGGCGGCTGAGGACGACCTCGCCGTGCAGCACCCGGGGCCGCGTGGTCACACCCTCGTGCCCCTCGCCCGCCGGAACGCCTCCCCAGACGTCCAGAGGCGCCATCGAGGTCGGGGACATCAGCAGGAGCGTACGGGGGATCTCGGGCAGCGCGAGCGGCACCAGATAGCCGAGATAGACCGGGACGACCTCACGGCCGAGCCGGGTGGAGCGCAGCACCAGCCGGTCCGTCTCCGCGTCGTGCTCGACATGGAGATCGTCGAGGTGGATGCGCCGGTCCTCGGGGACGGTGCTGGATTCTCCGGGGCAGACGATCTCGTACTCGGTGAGCGGACTGTGCAGATTGAGATTGCTGGTGACCGCCCCTCCGGTGATCTCGGCCAGGACCGCTCCGTCGGGGGTGACGGCCTTGGCGGTGTCACGCAGCCCCCGCGAGAAGGCCCCGGCCGGCTCCACCGGGCTGTCCGTGTCAGCCGTGTCGTCCGTGCCGTCCGGGTCGTAGACATGGGTGAAACGGCTGAAGGGGAAGGACAGTCCACCGTACGAGCGGTTGAGCACGACGAGCGGGGCGCCCTCGCTCCCGGTGAGCTGGAGATGGTGGGACTGCGGTGCGAAGTCGGCCTCGATCGGGGCGAGTTCGTCCGCGACGAGCCCGAGGTCCCGTTCGTCGAGCCGGATCTCCGCCGCGTCCGCGTGCTCCTGCCAGAGCTGCCGCATCCGGTCGATGAAGGCGCGCCGCGCCGCGTCGATCGCGCGGATCCCCGGCAGTCCGAGCCAGTTCTCCTCCGGCACATACTCGCCCCGGTCGTCGAACGGGCGCCGCTTGCCCGCGAACGAGAGGTACTGATCGAAGAAGTCCTCGTGGAAGTCGTGGACGAGGCCCAAGAGGTCGTCGCACCGGCCGCCACGGCCGTAGCGCGCGGTGAAGAAGCCCTTGAAGGTGACCCGCTGAGGGAGCGTCAGATCGAAGGCGGGGAGAATCCGCTCGACGGAGCGCAGCGCCCCGCCGGCCGGCCCGGTCCAGGCGCCGAGCCCACAGCTCACCTCACGGCCGGCGCTGACATCCTCGTAGAGGAGGGTCTGCGGCAGTGTGGCCTCCGCCGCCCCCAACTGGGCCTGGGCCTCGCGCAGTCCGGTGCGCAGCTCACGCAGCAGTTCCACCCGTTCGGCGCGGCCGGCGGAGGGGAAGCGGTCGATGGCGCGTACGGGCCCCTCGAAGGCGGCGGCCAGCCGGTCGGCCCAGGGACGCCCGAGCGTGCGCAGCTCGCTCCGGAAGGACCGCAATGGATCGGGGCTGTGGACATCGGTGTCCAGGCACGGCACCCGTACCAGACCGAGCTGGAGCAGCGCGGCCACATATGTCTCGCACTGCGCGGGCTCGGCGTCGTGCTCGGTACGGAGCCACTCCACCAGCTCGCCGTAGCGCAGTTCGTCCCGCCCCTCGAACAGACCGAGCAGCCGGTCCAGCGTGCCGCTGCGGCGGAGGAAGAACAGCCGGTCCTTGACCGCGTCGAAGGTGACCGCGGCCGAGTCGTCGCCCGCGCTGATCCACTGGCGTACGTACCGGATCCGGTCGTCGTCCCGCTCCCAGCCGGAGGCGGGCCGTACGGGGAGATCGCCCCGCCGGGCGGGGTCGGCGAGGATCAGTTCGGCGAACCGGCCGAGCACGACGACATTGAGCCGTACGTGGCTGGACCACTCGTCGTCGATACGGATGGCGGCGTCCGCGGCGTCGCGGCCGGGCCGCTCGTCGTCGCCGTCGTGGAACACACCGGTGGCGACCCCGGTGAAGGTGCTGAACGGGCTGGTCTTGCAGGCCGTGCGGTACAGATACGACAGCACCGACCGCTCGATCTTCCGCATCCGCTTGTCGGGGGACACACCGGCCGCGGCCGCCGCCTCGGCCTTGTCGATATAGGCGTCGAGCTGGCCCTCCAGGGTCGGGGAGGCAAGCAGCAGCCCGCAGCGCAGCCGGTCCTCGGCGAGGAGCCCGCGCAGCGCCGCCCGGGTCCTGTCGAGGTCGGCGGCGAGCAGTGGCGCGCCCTCGGCCCGCAGCTTCTCCAGATGGCGCCGGTCCCGCAGCCACTCGGCGGTCGCCTCCGCCGCGCGCGGGTCGAGTCCGGCGACCAGCCGGACGGCCGCGTCGGGGTCGGCGGGCAGCCGGTTGTTGAAGATCTGGCGGCGCAGCCCGAGCAGTTCACGGCGCTGGCCCGCGCCCGCACCGTCCGGGGCGACATCCGTGGTACCCACCGCCTCGTGCAGCAGATCGCTCAGTCCGGCCGCCCGGTCCCGTAGCCGCTCCTCGGCCGCGAGGACGTCGTCCGCCCATTGACGGCTGTCGCCGCAGCGCAGCGCCTGGACGGACTCGACGGGCAGCCCGGCCACGCGCAGCATGAACCGGCGTCCGGGTTCCCAGCCGGCATCCGTCGTATCCGCGTCCGGTGTCATCACTCGCTCCCCCATCCCGGTCAGCCGATCTCGTAGCGGAAGTCGGCGGGCCGTGGCCGCTCATTGCCGAGCAGCATGATCAACAGAGGCTTCTCACCGGTGCGTTCGAGATCCAGCTCCTCGATGTACGAGATGTTGTCGAAGCCCAGGGCGACACCCGCGCCGAGCCCGAGGGCGGAGGCCACGGTGTAGAAGGTCTGCGCGACGGCCCCGATCGTGCCGTTCACCAGCCGGTAGCCCCGGTCCCCCACCGCGTCCAGGACGGCGGCGGTGCGGATGGTGGGGACGATCACCACACCGGCCTGCTCCAGGTTGTAGTTGGAGAGGAAGTAGTTGCGCTGGAGGAACGGTCCCGGCGGGCCCGTCACCACCGGGCGCAGCGTGTGGTCGACGGGATCGTAGGCGTACGCGCCGGGCGCGACGCCCTCGACGTGGTTGATGAACGCGTACAGCGTGACCAGGCCGGGCGACGCGGAGCCGTCCGGTGCGGCGGGCTGTTCCGTGTCGCCGCCGAGCGAGGCGGCGACGCAGGCGTCGAGGGTGGCGGCCAGTTGCGCGGTGGTGACCGGGCGGGCCGCGTCGAAGCGTCCGAAGCTGCTGCGCCGCTCCCGCAGGGCGTCGCGCACACTCACCGGCGGCAGCTCGGGCTCCGGCAGCGCGACGGGCGTGCCCGTGCCGGTGGGTGGAATCGCGGCCGCCGGTTCGAGCGCACCGGGCTCCGGGCGGTCGGTGGCGGCTTCCGCCGTCGCCGCGTGGATCCGCTGGAGGGTCTCGAAGCGCACTACCGTACGCGAGCGTTCGACGTCGGTGTGCCGGACGGCGGGGACGTCGGGGAGCGCGGCGGTGGAGAGGCCGGGGGTGGAGAGGCCGGGGGTGGAGCGCCCGCCGGTGGGCTCGGCGCCCTCCCAGGTCAGCGGGACGACGGCGAAGATGCCTTCTTCCTCGTTGGGCACACCCAGCACGTGGCTCAGCCTCTCCTCGTCGAACCACAGCGCGGGTTCGACACTCAGCCCCTGCGCGCGGGCCCAGATACGCCAGGTCCCGACGATCGCGCCGAGATCCATGCTCACCGCGTGGAAGGAGAAGCTGTTGTACTTGAACGCGTTCTGCCAGTACTTGATGCCCAGGACGAGGAACTGGTCGCGGTCCGCGCCCGCCGCCCCCTCGCCGAGTGCCGCCCGCACCTCACCGGTCACATCGCCCGCGAGCAGCCGCTGCATGGAGTGGTGCGGGGCCGAGTAGTAGTGGATGCCCGGCGCCCGCGGCCCGCTGGGGCCGGAGACCCAGTAGACGCTGACCGGGTAGAGACCGCCGCCCGAGGCCGTGCCACGGGACCAGTTGGCCTGGGTGTAGTGGGGCAGCGCCGCGAGGTCGGTATTGGTCTGGACACCGAGCCGGCGTCCGGTCAGCCCGTAGGAGTCGCGCAGCATCCCGGAGAGCGAGTCCAGGGTGAACGGCCTTTGCTCGCGGGGCTCTTCGGTACCTGTACAGCCGGCCGCCACGGTCGCCCCCTCGGGGAAGTCCGTGTCCGGCAGCGGGAAGGACTCGACGCCGGGGTAGAACTTCGCCTTCCTCGGCCGATCCGCCCAGTCGGGGACGAAATCGGCGGGCTCCATCGGGATCCGGCCGCGCTGCATGATCGCGGCCGCATAGTCATGGGCGTAGCCCACGGGACCCTCCTCTCTGCTGGCGGTGCTGTGCTGGACAGTTCTGGGCTGGATGGTTCTGCGCTGGATGGTTCTGGGCTGGACTGGGCTGGATGGTTCTGGACCGCACGGTTCTGGTTCGCACGATGGGTTACGGGAAGGGATGCGGGGCCGGGTTGATGTCGTCCGGTCCCAGATCGTGGTCGCGCAGTCCCGCCTGACGCAGAGCGGTGCGCAGCCGGGGCATGGTGCGGGCGCGCTGCCGGGACCAGCCGAAGTCGATCGGCAGCAGCCCGGGGACGAGCACGCTGACGGTGTGCAGCCCGAGCGTGCGCTGCTCGGGCATGGTCTGGTCGACCACCACCACGTCGAAACCGGCTCCGGTCACCGCGTCGACACAGCGCCGCAGATCCTCGCGAAGGTCACCGGAGGCCATCGCGCCGGAGCGGTCCGGCCAGCGCAACTCGCTCACCGCGCACGGCGGTTCGGGCGCCACCCCACGACGGTGCGGGCTGTCGGGGTCCAGCAGGAAACCGGCGTGCTCGCCCATCTCCGGCACGCCGTACACGAGGGGATGGTCGTGCAGCGCCGTCACCCGGTCGAAGTCCGCGGCCATGGCGCGCAGCCGGGGCCCGTCGCGCTCGGTCCGGTCCCGCAGGTTCACGGCGTCGGTCGCGATCTCGCAGAGCGCCGAGTCGAGCGCGGACTCGGGGTCGAGTCCCGCGCCCGCGCCGAAGCACATCCGGCCGGCGCCGCCGTCGAAGCGCTCGGCCACGGCGGTGACCACCGGGACCGGGAAGGTGATCCGGGTGTCGAAGAACCGGGCCCGGTAGCCGTACATCGCCAGCCGGTCGACCATGTGCCGGGTGGAGTCGCGGGCACTGGTGGCCGGGTCGATCTCGGGCAGCGGTTGCTGCCCGTACCAGGCGAGCAGGAAGGCGTCGCGCTCGATGACCTCCATCAGCCCGAAGTAGATCGCCTCTTCCAGACAGCCCCCGGAGGCACAGCCGTTGGAGCTCTCCTGCACGAACCGGTTCTCCAGGCCGGGCGCGTGATAGTACGTCAGCACCTCGGGGACCAGCCTCGGCTGCCCGTCGCGCAGGGAGTAGCCCCATACCCAGGGGATCTCCCGGTCGGGCGCGAACGGGCGGACCCGTGGGTTGGCGCGGTGGAAGTCCGGTGCGTACAGCCCCACTTCGCGGGGATCGACGGCATCGGCACCGAACTGTTCAAGGCTTCCGGTGACGCTGGTGATCCGGGAGCGCGCCCGCATCCCCGCGTAGCGCTCCATGCCTTCGAGCACACCGATCCGGTTGCTGTGGCCGAAGGAGTCGGCGTGGCCGCCCCAGAACGTCTCGCGCAGATAATCGCCGGAGCGCATCGAGAAACAGCCGATGGTCGCGGAGGTGGAGGTGGAGGAGATGTCATGGACCACGGACGGCCCGAGCGCGCCGCACACCGGGTTGGCGAACGCGGCGACGTCGATGTCGTACGCCTCGATGGGCCGCAGCCGGAAGGACCCCGGACGGTGTTTGGGGGCGGGGCGCAGGGTGATCCGGGCGTCGTCGGCGGTGTCCGTACGGGGGGTGGCGCAGCGCGGGCACTCGGGGTCGGGTACCAGCGGGTAGTGGCGGACGGTCAGGGTCCGCAGATCCACCAGCCGGATCTCGGGGAACGGGCCCCCGGGGACGGGTGGCCGCTCGCACAGTGCGGTGACGAGCGCGGCGACGGCGTCCGCCGCGAACGGTGTGGCGTAGGGCCACTCGCCCGCCGCCCTGGTCTCCCCGCCCAGTTCGAGGGCGTCGCGCAGGGCCACGGACCGTACGGCCTGCCAGCGGCGGGCCAGACAGTGCGAGCAGGCGGGGGCCGGCGCGCCGTCGGTACCGGGCAGGGGCCCGATGACGGCGTGCGCGCCGTACAGCCGCACCGGGACCGACGTGTCGGGGTATCCCGTGGCGTCCTGGTCGGTGGCGAACGCGTCGTGCGTACCGAGCGCGCCGATGCTCACCTCCGGTCCGCCGAGCCGCCCCAGGGCCTGTCGCAGCAGGCCCTCCGCCGGGCGGACATCCAGTGTGCTAAGCCCCACGGGATGCCTCCGTGGTGAGGAACACGCGGGCGGTGCTGATACCCGCGGTGGCCAGGTCCGCGGAGCCGGTGTCCACCATCAGGGCGTCGCGTCCCGCCGTACGGAGCCGGTCCAGCACCTCGGACCAGTCGGTCACCGCCCGCGCGGTGACGGCCCCGGTTCCCTCGGTGTCCGCGGCGTGGATCGTCGTCGCGTCGAGGTCGCGCAGCAGCGGGTCCCCGAGATCGAACGGCGCGGCCGTCTCCTCCCGGCCCAGCTGCACCTGTCCCAGCAGATCGCGCAGCGCGGCGACCGCCGCGGGCCGCGCGCCGGTGTCGCTGCCGATGGCCCAGTGTCCGGCTCCCCGGGCGAGCAGCACATGCACCCCGGAGCGGTCGCTCTCGCCCAGGTCGAGCAGGTCCACTTCGATGTCGAGGATGGCCGCCGACCGGATGAGGAAGGTGAGTTCGGCGTCGGCCTCCTCGCCCTCCGCGAGCGGCTTCAGCGGCACCCTGCTCGCCGTACCGCCCCGCAGGGTGCGGCACAGCGCGTCATGGGCGAGGGCGGAGAGCAGGCCGTCGGCGGCGGCGTCCGCCGCCGTGGCTCCCGCGCCGGTTCCGGCGCGCGTCGGGTCGAACAGCCGGTCGGCGTTGTGCGGGCCGAAGGTGCGTACCGCCGCGGCCGGTATGAGAATCCGCTCCTTGGTGAGCAGCGAGACGGCCCGGGTCCAGGCCGTCACGCGCTGACCGCCGGAGGCCGTGCCCGTACCCGTGCCCGTACCGCCGAAGAGGGTCAGCGCGGCGGGCTCCAGAGCGCGCACGCCCGTGCCGGCCGCCTCGACCTGACGATCCGTCAGGATGCCGGTGGTGGGCACGACATGCTCCGCGTACACCCCGGCCGCCGCGTTCAGCGCCCGCAGCCGGGCGCCCGCGACATGGTGCACGTCGAAGGCGGCGATACGGCGCGAGGCGCCGTGGCCGGTGCCGAACTCGACCAGGGTCGCCTTGAGCGGTATCTGTGTGAGGGGCTCGTCCGCGAACCGGCCGAAGACTCCGGCGCGCGGCCGGACCAGGACCGAACGGCGGTTCAACTCCTCGACCAGGGCGTCGGCCTCCCGGGCCGTGTCGACCGTCGGCATCGGCGGGGTGTCGCTCCCGGCCGCCATGAGGTCCACGGGGAGATCGAGCGGGAGTTCGGCGCCGGCCGGTGCGTCGTCGTCCGCCGCCCCGGCGCAGAACGGGCAGCGCGGGTGCGGCAGCAGGGGTTCGGCCGTGACATCGAGGGACTTCATGTCCTGGATGATCAGCCGGCCCGCGGTCTCGGCGGGCAGCGCACCGGTGGTGATACGGAAGATCTCATAGCCGAGGAGATTGCCGATCATCGCCGCCAGGGGGCGGCTCGGGAGCTCACCGGCCGGTACGGACCCGGGCAGCGCCAGCCCGCTCCAGATGTCCGCGGCGGCCGCGGCCCCGTCGTGGGAACCGATCCGCAGTACCGCGCAGGACCAGCAGCCGGCCGTCCCGGACGTCATCAGCGGTCCCACCACGGCGTGCTCGCCGTAGGACCAGGCGGGCAGGAGCGTACGGCCCTCCGGCACACCGGCCCTGAGCAGCGGGAAGAGCCGCCCCGGGGCCGCGGGGCCCCCGGTGACCACCACGAGGTCGTACGACGCGAGGTCCGCCCAGCCGAGGGGCTCCCGGGGGTCGTCCGCCCCGATCCGCGGAAGGTCCACGGGGCAGCCGTCGGACGCCGCCTCCCGCGCCTCGGCCTCGATGGTCTCGATGTTCTCGGCCCCGAGTCCCGTCCGCAGACCGATGGTCGAGCAGCCGTTGCGGATCAGGCTGAGGACGCACCAACGGGCCACGAGGTCGTCACCGAGCACGGCCACCCGTGCCGTACGGAAGTGGTGGAAGCGGCGCTCGGCGTCGTCGGAGTAGTGGTCGACGTAGGCGATCTGCGGAGCGAAGCGCCGGGCGACATCGGGCGGTGTGTCGTGCGCCTCGCCCTCGGTCGCCGGGACCGGCCGGGCGAAGTCCCTTTCGTACAGGCTCTTCACCAGCTCGCCGACCATGGAGCGCTGCTGGTCACCGAGGCCCTCGCAGATCTGGGAGACCGAGTGGGCCCCGGTGAGATGCGGGACGATCAGGGTGGCGAACCGGTAGGCGGACTTGGCGGTCAGCTGGAACCCGCCGTCGGCGTTGTGGAAGAGCACCCCTTCCGGTGTTTCGGTGAACAGCACGTCGCGACGGATGCGCGGGCGGGTCGAGGCAACGGTTTCGTAAGTCGCTGAGCCCATGAGAATGACACCCCTGGATGCTTGGTCAAGGTGGCTTGATCGTGGTGGAGTTCGGGCGTCGCCCGTCAGTGGCGTGCTGTCGCCGCCTGGCTGTTGTGCCTCTCGCGCGCCTGCTGACGCGCGTAGATTTTCAGCAGTCGATGGATGCGGTACGGGCCAGGAGGCCCTTCTTCGAGCAACCCCGCGTCGGCGAGCCGCTCCAACGCCTCCTCCGCCTCGGGTGAGTTGCCGAGCGCGTGCGAGGGGAGCAGCAGCCCCTCGTGGTCGCCGAGCCGGTGGAAGGCTTCCCGCCAGCGCGGCTCCAGCCGGCGCAGCGCGCCGCCGAACACCTGAGGTACGGAGAGCCGGGGATCGTCGGCGAGGGAGAGCCTGGCCGGCAGATCCTCCGCCAGCCAGGCGACGCAGTCCTCGATGCGCAGCCCGGGCCGGGTGAGCAGCCGGGCGGCGGCGATCCGCAGACTGAGCGGGAAGTGGCCGCAGACACGGGCCAGTTCGGCCGCGGCCTCCTCTTCCGCCGCCACGCGTTCGGGGCCGAGCGCGGCGGCCAGCAGTTGCCGGGACTCCGCCGGTTCCAGGGTGGACAGCCGGTGCACGCTGCCGCCGTGCGTGGCCATCAGTCCGGCGAGACCGCGTCTGCTGGTGACGATCGCGGCGCTGCCCGCCACGGCGGGCAGCAGGGGACGGACCTGGTCGGGGCTGGTCACATCGTCGAGGACGAGCAGCGTCGCCCCGGCGGCGGTTCCGGGCGGCGGCAGGTGCGCCAGCGCCTCGGCCGCGGTGACGGAGGAACCGTCCTCACGCGTCAGGGCCAGGATGAACACACCGCCGGGGAAGCTGTCCTGGGCGTCATGGGCGGCTTGCTGGGCCAGCGCCGTCTTTCCGATGCCAGGGGCTCCGGAGAGGACCACGACGGTGGTGCCCGGGGATCCCGCGGTGAGGCGGGCGGTGATCGCCGCCCGCTCGGCGGTACGGCCGGTGAATGACGGCACGGGCGGCACCGGCGGCGCAGACCGTACGGCGGGCGCGGGCGGTACGGGCGGGCCGGCCGGTACGGGCACGGTGGCCGCAGCCGGGGCGGCGATCGCCAGGGGTTCGGTGCGCGGCGCGAGAGCCGGCGCGCTACGGCCGCCGGGCAGCGGCGCCGTCCGGTCGAGCCCCGGGTCCAGCGCCGGTGGGCCGAGGTCGTCGCCGCGCAGGATCGACAGTTCGAGCCGCTGGAGCGACGGCCCGGGATCGATGCCCAGTTCTTCCTTCAGCCGGCCTTTCACACTGCGGTACTCGGAGAGCGCCTCCGACTGCCGGCCGGTGCGGTAGAGGGCCTCGATGAGCTGTTCGGAGAACCGTTCGCGACCGGGGTGCCGGCGAGCGGCCTCCCAGAGGTCGACCAGTACCTGACGACATCGGCCCAGCGCGAGCTCGATGTCGCAGGCCCGTTCGAGCGTACGCAGCCGCTCCTCGGTCAGCCCGGGCACCTCGTCGCGGTGCAGCATCGGGGAGGGCACATTCGCCAGCAGGGGCCCCTGCCAGAGCGTGAGCGCCTCCTTGAGCCGGTACAGCTCGCCCTCGGCGTCACCGGCGTCGTCCGCCGCCCGTACGAGCGCGCGGAACCGCACCAGGTCGAGCGAGTCGGCGTCGGCGTTCATCCGGTAGCCACCGGGCACCGCCTCGATGACATTGCCCGTGACGCCGTACTTGGCGAAGATCCGGCGCAGTCGAAGGACACAGCTCTGGAGCGCGGCCCTGGCCGTGGCCGGCTGGTCCTCGTCCCAGAGGGCGCGCAGCAGATAGCCGGTGGAAACGACGGATCCGGGATGAAGGAGGAGAGCCGCCAGCAGGCTGGACGGTTTGGACGGTTTAAGAACAACAACGTCATGACCCTCGGCAATACTCAAAGGGCCCAAAAGCTGAAAACGCACGCGACCTCTGCCCCCCGAATCAGTACTCGCGTCCATGACGCATGAAAGTGCCGATTCCTGGGCACCCCACAACATCAGGACATTCGTGGACGGAAATGCTGCGCTCTTTTCTGTGGTACAGACCTCTGCCAGGCCCCACTGATTTCCTACTCCCCCGTAGACACGCTGCTGATCTGGTTCATCGCCATGGACGAGGGCCAGCTCAGCGGAGTGATACGTACCGCCGCTCCAAAGGAAATTAACATTGCTTTACCAACGGATGAATAGACCGACGGTACGCGTGCGACTGTTTCCAAAACAATACCGGCGGCCAGAACTTGTTGGGCATCCTAGTAACTCGCCCAAGGAAAGTCGACCCTCCGGTACCGCGGCATTCCCGTACGGCGAACCAACCGGAAAGAAGCACTTATTGAGTGTGAATACGGCTCGCCGTCGCGAATACAGACAAAGGGGAGGTCCCGCGGAGCGCGCTCCGCGGGACCTCCCTCGCACCGGGTGTCGGGGTCAGCCCGCCGTACCTGTGTGCTCCGCCTCCGTCCTGTACTCCGCCTCCGCCAGGACGACCGTGACTCCGCGTGCGCGTAGCCCCTCGACGACGCGGGGGTCCGCTCCGTCGTCGGTCACCAGCGTCCAGTCGGGCCGGAGCGGGGTCCAGGTGTGGAACGGCCGGCGGCCCAGCTTCGCCGCGTGGGCCAGGACGTACACCCGGTCGGCGCGCCGGGCCATGAGCTCCTTGAGACGCGTCTGCCGCAGATCGGCCTCGCAGATGCCGTACTCGGGCGAGACGCCGTCCGTACCCAGGAAGAGCCGGTCGAACGTGAGCCGTTCCAGGGCCGCTTCGGTGAGCGGCCCCACGAACCCCTGGCTCAGCGGGCGCAACGTCCCGCCGAGGCACTCGACATGGACCGACTCGACGTCCGCCAGTTCCTGAAGGGCCGTCAGGCCCGTGGTCGCGACGGTGACGTCCTTCGCCGTGCGCAGTTCGTGCGCGAGCGCGCCGACGGTCGATCCCGCGTCCAGCAGCAGCGACTCCCCCGGCCGTACCTCCGCCGCGGCCCACCGCGCGATCGCCCGCTTGGCCTCGAACGCCTCGCCCGTGCGCTGCCGCAGCGACGCCTCGGGGTGGGCGGCCAGCGCCATGGCACCGCCGTAGGTACGGGCGAGCTGTCCGTCCGAGGTCAGCTTCGCGAGATCGCGCCGGATGGTGGAGGCCGTGACCCCGAACAGCTGGGACAGCTCCTCCACACTGGCCAGTCCCGTGGTCGTGGCGAGATGGACGATTCGATCGCGCCGGGCCTTCGATCCGATCGCAGACATCAGTCCTCAGTCCTCCGGTCTTCTGTCCTCCGGTAGGGACGATCGGGGGTCAACGGGCCGGAGTGGTGGACATCTCGGCGGCCTGGCGCAGCGCCTCGACCATGCTACCGGCCTCCGCCCGGCCCGTACCCGCGATGTCGAAGGCGGTGCCGTGGTCGACGGAGGTGCGGATGACCGGCAGTCCCACGGTGAGGTTGACGCCGGCTTCGATGCCCATGACCTTGACGGGGCCGTGGCCCTGGTCGTGGTACATGGCGACGATCAGGTCGTAGTCGCCGCGCGAGGCGAGGAAGAAGGCGGTGTCGGCGGGGAGCGGTCCCACGGCGTCGATGCCGTCGGCGCGCAGCACCTCGATGGCGGGGACGATCTTCTCCTCCTCCTCGCCGTAGCCGAACAGACCGTTCTCGCCCGCGTGCGGGTTGATGCCGCACACCCCGATGACGGGCTTCGCGACACCGGCCCGCACCATCGCCTCGTGGCCGCGGCGCACGGTCCGCTCGACGAGTCCGGGTTCGATCCGGCGTACGGCGTCGATCAGCCCGATATGGGTGGTGACATGAATGACCTTCACCTTGGGGGTGGACAGCATCATCGACACCTCCTCGACCCCGGTGAGATGAGCGAGGAGTTCGGTGTGTCCGGGGTAGAGATGGCCGCCCGCGTGCAGGGCCTCCTTGTTGAGCGGGGCGGTACAGATGCCCTGGACGTCACCGCGCAGGGCGAGTTCGGCGGCGACCCGTACGTACTGGTACGCGGCGTCGCCCGCGACGGCGGACAGCTGTCCCCAGGGCAGATCGGCGGGGAGCAGTCCGAGATCGATGACATGGATACGGCCGGGGCCGAACACGGCGTCGGCCGGGGTCTCGACGGGGACGATCTCGCAGGTGACACCGAGGATCCGGGCCGCCTGGCGCAGGCGTTCGGCGTCGCCGATGACGACGGGGCGGCAGCGGCGCGCGGTGTCGGCGTGGAGCAGCGCGGGGACGATCACCTCGGGGCCGATGCCGGCGCCGTCTCCCATGGTGACCGCGATGATCGGGAGCGGCGCGGCGGCCGTCTCCGTCCGCACGGTGGCCTCCGCGGGGGCGGTCGTCGGGGCTGCGTTCACTGGACTTCTCCTTGTGGTGCGGATGACACGGACGGTGGGGGGACGGGCGCGGCGGACACCCCGCCCGAAACAGCGGGGTGATCGCCCGGAACGATGGGGTGAACCGGCCGCAGGGCGCGGGCGATCCGCAGCAGGGACCCGGTGTCGCCATAGCTTCCGGGGCGGGTGACGACGTGGCGGCCGTCGTCGGTATGGCAGTGCACCGCTCCGTGGTGGATCTGTCCCACCGGGTGGAGCCGGGTGACACCGAGCGCGTCCAGGACACGCCGCGCGGTCTCGCCCCCGGTGAGGACGAGATCGGCGGGGTGGGGCACGGCGGCGACGGCACGGGCGAGCCCCGCCACCACGCGTCGGGCCGAACCGGCGAGGATGCCGTGCGAGTTGTCGACGCTGATGACCGTCATACCGTGCGCGTCGACGGGAAAGGACAGCGGCGGGCCGGCCTCGGCGAGAAGAGCGGCCGGAAGTGCGATGTGCCGGGCCCCGACCGCGGTGAGTTGCGCGATCTGCGCAACGGCGGTGGGTTCCGCGGTGCCGACCACGACGAGCAGCGGCCGATGCGGCAGGAGGGGGCCGCGCGGTGACGGGATGTCAGCGCCGCCGAGCACCCGGCCGAGCGCGGCGGCGAGTCCGCCGGTTCCCATGAGCCGTACGTCCGGTCCGAGGGGAAGCGCGGCGGCGATCACCGCGTCGAGGTCCGCGTCCGTCTCGGCGTCGCAGACGGGGCGCAGCCCGGCGGACACGAGGTCGCGGAGCCGGCCGGTGAGTTCCCGGCGGGAGGCGCGTACGGCGTCGAGCGGTACGACGGCCGTCCGCAGGCCGCCGAGGGCGGCGGCCACCGAGGTCGGTGCGGGCAGCGACTCGGCGCGCCAGGCGTCGGTGGCGTGCAGCGGGGTGCCGCGCAGCCGGACAACGCCGTCGCGGACGGTGCGCCCCGCCACCGGCAGGGCGGGGGCGATCACGAGTCCGTCCGCGTCCTCCGCGTAGGCGGCGGCCTCGGCGGCGAGGTTGCCGCGCAGCAGGGAGTCCGTCTTCTTGATGAGTACGGTGCCGGCGGCGGCGCCGCGCACGGCCTCGCGCACGATACGGGCGGCCTCGTCGGCGGGGAGTTGGCGGGTGTCGAGATCGAGCACCAGCGCCTCCCCCGGGGCGGGGAGGGTCACGGGCGCCGGACCCAGGTCGATCCGGCCGGGGAGGCGCAGCGCCGCCGCCGTCTCGGCGGCGCCGGACAGATCGTCCGCGAGGGCGAGTACGCGGCACGGTTCACGCCCGCCTCGGGGGTTGCTGACCACGGATACCTCCTCCGGGCGGCCCGGACAGGCTGCCTCGGTGGTCGATGATGACATACGTTGCGCGAAGTGCGCGAGACCTCTTGCGCGAAACACGCAATCGTGCCACCTTGTGCGGCGCGACACCTGTCACCGCCGGACAGACCGGACCCCGGGAACCACGCCCCGGCGTCCGCCGGACCCGGCACCGACAGCTTGAGCCGGTCGCTTCCCAGCACCCGAGAAGGTCGACGATGACCCCTACTCCTCAGAGCGTTCCTCCCGACGCTCCCCCGCGTGAGTCCTCGCCCGAGCCCGCACGTGAGAGCTTCGGCCGCCGCACCCTGCTGCGCTGGGGCGCCGCCGGTGGCGCGGGCGTGGCTCTCGGCCCGCTGGCCGCCTGCGCGGGCCCGACCGGGGCCCCCGGCCCCGGCACCCTCACCCTCGGTCTGAACCGCTCCCTGGTGAGCCTGGACAACAAGCTCAACCAGTTCGACGCCGCGGTCACCGTGCAGCGCGCGGTACGCCAGGCGCTCACCCGCATCGGGCCCGGGATGAAGCCGCGGCTGATCCTCGCCGACCGGTTCGAGATGACCGGGCCCACCGCCTGGACCGTGCGGCTGCGCGACGGTGTGTGCTACTCCGACGGCAGCCCCGTCACCGTCGAGGACGTCGCCACGGCTCTGCGGATGTACGGAAAGGTCAACGGTTCCTTCCTGCTCGGTCTCTTCCCCGAGCTGCCCACCGTCGAGAAGACCGGCCCCCGCACCTTCCTGCTGCACACCCACGAGCCCGTGCCGGTGCTCGACCGGCTGATGGCCAGCATCCACATCACCCCCGCCGCCGAGAACCGGCCCGAGGAGCTGCGGACCGGTCTCGGCTCCGGCCCGTACCGCGTCCTCAAGGCCAACGCGGGCGCCGGCGAGTACACGCTCGGCCGTAATCCCGGATACTGGGGCGCCCGGCCGCGGATCGAGACCGTACGGGTCCGGTTCGTCCCTGAGGAGTCCAGCCGGGTCGTCGCGCTGCGCAGCGGTGAACTCGATGTCGTCGACACACTCACCCCGGACTCCGCCGAGCAGCTCACCGGCCTGCCGGGCGTCCAGGTCGAGGAGACCTCGGGCGTCCGGATGTGCCAGCTCTTCTACAACTTCCGCAAGCCCGAGGGCACTCCGCTCGCCGATCCCCGGGTGCGGCGCGCGCTGACCTACGCCATCGACGGCGACGCCCTGGTCGACGATGTGCTCAACGGCTCCGCCGAGGAGGCCGCTGGTGTGGTGCCGCTCGCCCTCGAAGGCGCGGTACGCACCGGCTCGTACGTGTACGACCCCGGCAAGGCACGCGCGCTGCTGAGGTCGCTGGGCGCGACGGATCTGCGGATCAGAATCATCTGGGAGTCGGGGGAGTTCGCCGCCGACACCTCCGTGATGGAAGCCGTCCTGGACATGCTCAAGGCGGTCGGTGTACGCGCCTCGCTCCAGCAGTTCGAGCCGGGCGGCGACATCCTCACCTGGCGTCAGGGCCGGGCCGGCGACTGGGATGTCATCGGCAACGGCTACGGCAGCCCCACCGGCCAGGCTCTCACCACACTCCAGGGCATGTACGGGGGCACGGCGGCGAAGGAACGTACCCGCGACGCCTTCATGGGGTACGTGATCCCGCGCGTGGAGCGGCAGCTCACCGCCGCCTCCACCGAGGTGGACGACGCCGAGCGCACCAAGCGGCTGGCCACGGTGCAGCAGGCCATCTGGGAGACGTGGCCCAGCCTGTGGGCCTTCGCGCCCAAGACGCTCCTCGCCCGCAGGACCCGCGTCCGGGGAATGTCGCTGCTCCCGATCAACTCCTATGACCTGTCCGCCGTACGGCTGGAGGGCTGAGCCGTGCCGACGTATCTCGCCAAACGGCTCGGCCAGAGCCTGCTGACCGTCTTCCTCACCCTGACCACCGTCTTCCTGCTGGTACGTCTCGCCCCCGGCGACCCGGCCGCCGCCTACGCGGGCCCCACCGCCACCACCGCCGATCTCGCCCGTATCCGCGCCCAGTTCGGCCTGGACCAGCCGCTGCTCACGCAGTACGGCATCTTCCTGCGCGATCTGCTCTCCGGAGACCTCGGCACCAGCTACTCCTTCCACGCCCCGGCCCTCGATGTGGTCCTCGACCGGATGCCGTACACCATCACGCTGGCCGTCTCCGCGATCACCGTCACCGCCGTGGTGGCCGTACCCCTGGGTGTGTGGATGGCGCGCCGCGCCGACTCGAAGCGTGAGCTGGGCGCCAATGTGCTCACGATCACCGGGCAGTCCATGCCGGACTTCTGGACCGGCGTGATGCTGCTGACCGTTTTCGCGGTGCTCCTTCCCGTGCTGCCCGCCTCCGGATTCACCTCCTGGAGCGGTCTCGTCCTGCCGACGGTCACCGTGGCCATCCTGCAACTCGCCCTGATCTCACGGCTGGTACGACGCGAGATGACCACGGCGCTCAACTCCCCGTATCTCACCGTCGCCCGCTCGCGCGGCTTCTCCGAGCGCACCCTCACCTGGCGCTACGCCCTCGCCAACTCGGGGGTGCCCCTGCTCACCGCCATCGGTACGCGGTTCGCGGCGCTCCTCAACGGCGTGGTCGTGGTCGAGGTCGTCTTCGGCTGGCCCGGCGTCGGCTCGCTCGTCGTCCGTGCGCTGGAGACCCGGGACTATCCGCTGATCCAGGCCACCGTGCTGGTCACCGCGACCCTCGCGATCCTCGTCCAACTCCTCGTCGACCTCGCCTACCCGCTGCTCGATCCGCGGGTGCGCCTCGGAAAGGCGGCCTGAGACATGACCACCGCCCCGCGTACCGCCGCTTCCCCGGGCGCCCCGCCCGCCGGCGCGGTACCCCCCGGCGCCCGGCCGAGCGCCGCCACCGCCCGCGATCTCGCCCGAGCCACCGCCACCCGGCAGCGGCGCGGCGCCCGGTTCAAACTGTGGACGGGGGCCGTCTGCACCGCGCTCGTGGTGCTGCCCGTCGCGCTCGCGGGTCTGCTGCCGCTGCCCGGCGCCGACGTACAGGATCTGTCCCGGCGCCGGCTGCCCCCGCTCAGTGACGGGCATCTGTTCGGCACCGACCAGCTCGGCCGCGATCTGCTCTCCCGAGTGCTGCACGGCGGACAGGTGTCGCTGACGGTCGGCGTCCTCGCCGTCCTCGTCTCGGGACTGATCGGTATCGCGGCGGGCTCCGCGGCCGGATTCTTCGGCGGCTGGGTCGACGCGGTCGTCTCCCGGCTGCTGGAGGCCCAGCTCGCGCTGCCCCTGTTGATGATGCTGCTGCTCGTGGTCGCCCTGTTCGGTCCGTCCGTCACCGTCATCACCTGTGTGATCGCGGTCGCGCAGTGGCCCGAGGTCGCGCGGCTCACCCGCTCCCTCGTCCTGGTGGAACGGGAGAAACCGTATGTCGCCGCCGCCCGGGTCCTGGGACTGCGCGGCTGGTCGGTCCTCGGCCGGCATGTCATCCCCAATGTCATCCGTCCGGCGAGCCTCGTGGTCCTGCTGCTGCTCGCCCAGGCCGTCCTGCTGGAGAGCGCGCTGAGCTTCCTCGGCGCGGGGCCGCAGCGGCCGTTCGCGACCTGGGGCCGGATCATCTCCGACGGCCAGGACTACATCACCACCTCCTGGTGGCTGGTCACCCTGCCGGGTCTGGTCATCGCCCTGCTGGTGGTCGGGGTCAACCTGCTCGGCGACGGGCTGCGCGACCGTACGCCCACGACGAAGGCGCCGCGCGGCGCGCGGGTGCCGCGTGGCACGCGCGCCGGGCACGTCAAGAAGGGAGCCTGAGCCATGACGGATGTGCCGCTGACAGACGTTCCCCCGGAGGGGGTTCCCCTGCTGGACGTCGAGGACCTGCGGGTCGAGCTCATCACCACGCACGGGGTGGTCCGCGCCGTGGACGGGGTGAGCTTCACCGTCGGCGTGGGCGAGACCGTGACACTCATCGGGGAGTCCGGATCCGGCAAGTCCACCACCGCCATGGGCGTGCTGCGGCTGCTGCCCGAGGGGCTGGCGGTGCTGTCGGGAAGCGTCCGGATCGCCGGGCGGGATGTCCTCGCCGACCCGAACGCGGCCCGTGAGGTACGCGGACGCACCGTGTCGCTGATCCCGCAGGACCCGATGACGGCCCTCAGCCCGGTCCATACGATCGGCCGGCAGCTCGGCGACGCGCTGCGGCTGCGGCACCCCGGACTGTCCCGCGCCGCGATCAGGGAGCGGGGCACGGATCTGCTGGCCCAGGTCCGTATCCCGAGGCCGGAGACGCGCTGGAAGGCGTATCCGCACCAGTTCTCCGGCGGCATGCTGCAACGCATGCTGATCGCCGTCGCGCTCGCCGGGGAACCGGAGCTGCTGATCGCCGACGAGCCCACCTCCGCGCTGGACGCCACGGTGCAGGCGAGCGTTCTCGATCTGCTGATGGAACTACAGGAACAGGAGTCCCTCGGGATGCTGATGATCACGCATGATCTGGGGGTGGCCCGGGTCGTCTCCGACCGTATCCATGTCATGAGGGAGGGCAGATTCGTGGAGTCGGGATCCGCCGCGCAGATCGTGGACCGGCCGGCCGCGCCGTACACCCGCGATCTGCTCGCCGCCGTGCCCCGGCTCGGTGCCTGGGACGAGGACTCCCTCGCGCCGGCCTCGACGCGGGGAGCACGGACATGACTCCCGCGCGGACCACCGGCGCCGGTCCGTTTCTGAGCGTCGAGGACCTCGTGGTCGACTACGCCACCGCGCGGGGACCGTTCCGGGCGGTCGACCGGGTGAGCTTCCAGCTGGAGCGCGGCGCCTCACTCGCGGTCGTCGGCGAGTCGGGGTGCGGCAAGTCCACCCTCGCCCGCGCTCTCGTCCGGCTGCTGAAGCCCGCCTCGGGCCGGATCGTCCTCGACGGTACGGATATCGCCGGGCTGCCCGAGCGGCGGCTGCGCCCGCTGCGGCGGCGCGTGCAGATGGTCTTCCAGGATCCGTACGGTTCGCTCGACCCGCATCTGACCGCCCAGCAGATCGTGGCCGAGCCACTGCGCCTCTCGGGCGTCGGCGACAGGACGGAGCGCGCGCGGCGCGCGGCCGAGCTGATCGACCGCGTCGGACTGCCGGCCACCGCCCTGCACCGCCGGCCACCCGAGTTCTCCGGTGGCCAGCGCCAGCGCATCGGGATCGCCCGCGCACTCGCGTCCCGGCCGGAACTGCTGGTGTGCGACGAGGCGACCTCCGCACTCGATGTCTCCGTACAGGCGCAGGTGCTGGAACTGCTGCGCGAACTCCAGGCCGAGACCGGTATCGCCTATCTCGTCATCGCGCACAACCTCGGGGTGGTGCGTGAGATCAGCACCGATGTGCTGGTGATGAACGCGGGCCGGATCGTCGAGAGTGGCCCGACCGGCTCCGTACTCGCCTCACCGGCCGAGCCCTACACCCGGGCGCTGCGCCGTGCCGCCCTCGACCCCACGGCGATCCGGGGCGTGAAGCCCCGCGGGCTGCTCAGTGCCGCGGCCGGCGGCGGCACGACTGGCCCAGCCACCCGGACAGTCGGCCACCCAGCCACCCACGCATCGGAAGGCACCCGCCCGTGACCACCGGCATCCCCCTGCCACAGCTCCCCGTCCCGCTGTCCCGGCTCGTCCTGGGCACCATGACCTTCGGCGACACCGTCGACCGCGCGGGCGCCGCCGCCATGCTCGACACCGCGCTCGACGCGGGCATCACCGGTGTCGACACCGCCAACGGCTACGCGGGCGGCGAGAGCGAACGTATCCTCGCCGGACTGCTGCCGGGCCGTCGCGACCGCATCGTGCTGGCCACCAAGGCCGGGATCCCCCACCCCGACCAGGGCGAACACGCCCCGCTCTCCGCCGCCGGACTGCGCGCCGCGCTGGAGGGCAGCCTCAAGCGGCTGGGCACCGACCGGGTCGATCTCTTCTATCTGCACCAGCCGGACCGCGCCACTCCGCTCGGGGAAACCCTCGCGGCCGTCGCCGAGTTCGTCGCCGAGGGAAAGATCCTCGCGCTGGGGGTCTCGAACCACGCGGCCTGGCAGATCGCCGAACTCGTCCGCACGGCGGACGAGGTGGGGGCACCGCGCCCCGCGATCGCCCAGCAGCTGCACAATCTGCTGGCGCGCCGGCTGGAGGAGGAGTACGTCGAGTACGCGGCGGCCGTCACAGGGCTGCGCACCATGGTCTACAACCCGCTCGGCGGCGGCCTTCTGACGGGGCGTCACATTTTCGGCGAGACCCCGGAATCGGGCCGGTTCGGTGACTCCAGGCTCGCCGCGATGTACCGGCAGCGCTACTGGGACGAGCGGCTGTTCGCCGCGGTCGGCCAGCTCGCCGGGATCGCCGAGGAGGCCGGGATCCCGCTCACCGAACTGGCGCTGCGCTGGCTGCTCGACCGGCCCTCCACCGACGCGCTGCTGCTCGGCGGCTCACGCACCGAGCAGCTGCGGGCCAATATCGCCGCCGCGCAGGCGGGTCCGCTGCCCGCCGGGGTGAGCGCCGCCTGCGACGAGGTCGGCGCCCGGCTGCGCGGCCCGATGCCCGCGTACAACCGCTGACCCGGCCCCTGACCCCCGCCCCTGACCCCGGCCCGGCCCGGCCCCCGCACCCCAGACCCGGCCCACTGTTGTGCCGGCCATCCCGCCCCACCTCGAAGGGACTTCCATGACCCGCCCCCCGTCCGGTACGCCCGCCGCCTTCGCCACCGCCCTGCGCGCCCGCGAACAGCTCATCGGCTACTGGTCCGTCCTCGACTCCCCCGTCTCCACCGAGCGCATCGCCCGCCTCGGCTACGACTATGTGGCGCTGGACGCCCAGCACGGCCTGATCGAG
Organism: Streptomyces sp. NPDC051662; assembly: GCF_040681655.1. Taxonomy (NCBI): domain Bacteria; kingdom Bacillati; phylum Actinomycetota; class Actinomycetes; order Kitasatosporales; family Streptomycetaceae; genus Streptomyces; species Streptomyces sp. NPDC051662. The sequence continues at coordinate 271,499 of NZ_JBFAZD010000003.1, read as the reverse complement.
TACGCGGGGCTGCTCGCCTCCCTCACCGCCATCGACACCAAGGGGAGCACCGCCGTCGGTCTGGTGCGCACCGAGGCCAATGCCCCGGCGCCGATCGGCCGCGCGCTGGACGCGGGGGCGGCCGGGGTCATCGTCCCGCTCGTCGACACCGCCCAGGACGCCGCCGACGCGGTGGCCGCCGTACGCTACCCACCGCTCGGCCGCCGCTCCTACGGCCCGATGCGCTCCGGACTGCGGATCGGGCCCGACCCGGCGACGCGCATGAGCAGACCGTCGTCCTCGCGATGATCGAGACGGCCGACGGCCTCGCCAATGTCGCGGAGATCTGCGCGACCGACGGACTCGACGGTGTCTACGTCGGCCCTTCCGATCTGCGGATCGCCCTCGGTGGCGCCACCTCCACCGATCCCGCCGTCGCCGACCGGTTCGAGGCCGCGCTCGTCACCGTACGCGAGACGGCGGCCGCCGCCGGAATCGCCGCCGGTATCCACAACGCGGACGGCGCCAGTGCGGCCCGGCGGCTGGCGGAGGGCTTCACCTTCGCCACCGTCTCCAGCGATCTGACGCATCTGGAACAGATCGCGGGCAGCCACCTCGCCGCCGCCCGTGGCACCGACGAGGCCCGGTGACCATGACGAACCCGGTCGCCGACGGTGTCCTGCGCCCGCATCCCGGCGAACCGGGCCGTACCGAAGCCTCGTTGGCCGCGCCCGCCGCGCAGAACCACGCCGCGAATCTGACCGTGCTGCCCGGCGGGGATCTGGGCTGCGTCTGGTTCGCCGGTACGCAGGAGGGCGTCGCGGACATCTCCGTCTGGTTCTCCCGGCTCACCCCGGAGGCCGCCGGCTGGTCCGCGCCCGTCCGGCTCTCCGACGACGCCACCCGCTCCGAGCAGAACCCCGTACTGTTCCCGACGCCCTCGGGCGAGCTGTGGCTGCTGCACACCGCGCAGCGGGCGGGCCACCAGGACACGGCGGAGGTACGACGGCGGATCAGCCGGGACAACGGCGTGACCTGGGGCCCCTCGCGGGTCCTGTTCCCCGCCACGTCCGGGGGCGGGGTCTTCGTACGGCAGCCGGTCGCCATACTGCCGTCGGGGCGCTGGCTGCTACCGGTGTTCCGCTGTGTCAGCACACCGGGCGAGCGCTGGTCGGGCGGCCGGGACACCAGCTCGGTCATGGTCAGCGATGACGCGGGCGCGACCTGGGACGAACGGCCGGTGCCCGGCTCCACGGGGCTGGTGCACATGAACATCCACACACTGCCGGACGGTTCTGCGCTCGCGCTGTTCCGCAGCCGGCGGGCGGATCATGTGTACCGCTGCCGGTCGGAGGACGGGGAGACCTGGACGGCACCGGAGCCGCTGCCCGTCCCCAACAACAACTCCTCGCTCCAGTATGTCCCGCTGGACGACGGCCGGCTCGCCCTCGTGCACAACCACAGCAGCGCCGCCGATGCCACCGAACGGCGGGTGTCGCTGTACGACGAGATCGACGACGACGGTGTGAGCGACACCGCGCTCCCGGGGGACACGGGAAGAACCGACACCGCGCCGCCGCCTCCGGACAGCGCCGCCTTCTGGGGCGCTCCGCGCGCCCCGCTCTCCCTCTCCTTCTCGTCGGACGGCGGCCGTTCCTGGCCGGTGCGCCACGATCTGGAGACGGGCGACGGCTACTGCCTCACCAACAACTCCCGGGACGGCCTCAACCGCGAACTGTCCTATCCGTCCGTCGCCCGGTCCCCCGACGGAACGCTGCACATCGCCTTCACACACCATCGTCGCGTCATCAAGTATCTGCGTCTGAGCCCCGCCTGGACAGCGGGGGAAAACACGAGCGACTGAGGCTGGGCCGAACAGGGCCAATCGGGGCCGGTCGCGCGCGGGCGGGAATACCGCGGCCGGCTGTCCGGCTGGGATCAGCATGAGCACTCTCGGACTGATCGGCAGTGGACGCATCGGCAGCACCCTCGCGCGGCTCGGCGTAGCCGCCGGGCTGGATGTGGTCCTCAGTAATTCACGCGGGCCCGAGACCCTGGCCGAACTGGTGGCGGAGCTGGGACCGCGGGCACGGGCCGCGACCCCCGCCGAGGCGGCGGCGGCCGGGGACTGGGTCGTGGTGACCGTCCCGCTGAAGAACTACCGCCAGGTGCCGGTGGCGCCGCTGGCGGGGAAGGTCGTTCTCGACACGAACAACTACGGCCAGGAGCGCGACGGGCAGATCGCCGAGCTGGACGCGGAGGAGACCACCAGCAGCGAACTCCTCCAGCGGCATCTGCCCGACGCCCACGTCGTCAAGGCGTTCAACAACATCTTCTTCCTGCATCTGGCCGCACTCACCCGGCCCACGGGCGCGGCCGACCGCACGGCCCTTCCGATCGCCGGTGACGACCCCGAGGCGAAGGCGTCCGCGACCCGGCTGCTCGATCTTCTCGGGTTCGACGCCGTCGATGTGGGGACGCTCGCCGACAGCTGGCGCTTCCAGCCCGGCACACCGGCGTATGGCGTTCCGTACGCGCAGGACCCGCAGGGTCTCGCCATTGCCGACGACCCGGGCAGGAGCGCGGACGCCGCGACGCTCCGCACGGCCCTGGCCGCCGCGACCCGCGGCTGATCCCGGTATCCCCGGCCGGGGATACCGGCCGGGGTCCGTTACCGCGCGTCCGGCATCCGTATGACCGCCGTCCCGCCGTCCAGATCCACCGTGGTCCTGTGCGGCGGGGCGCCGTCCTCCTCGTCGTCCCTGAGCAGCAGCGCGGACTGCCGCTCCTTCAGTTCGTTCTGCTTGCCCGGCGAGAAACTCGCGTGCAGCTGCTCGAACCCGGTGGCCGAGATCTGTCCCTGCCGCGCACTGTTGCGCCAGGGCAGCAGGCCCGCGCGCCCCGCGCGCAGCAGCAACTGGTCGATGAAGGCCACCAAGGTCAGCACGATGACCAGCCCGGGGAGCGTCATGAACACCACTGTCTCCATCGCCCTATTGTGCGGGCCCCCCGCGATCGCCGGGAACCAGCCGGGCGCGAGGGCCGACTACTGACACGAAAGCGAGTACCAGCGCTCATGTCAGGGGCCGTGGAGGCTCCGGAGGAGGACAGCCGGTTTGCAGTGGTACGAGGACGACTCCCTCTGGTCCGACTTCGCGCCCACGATGTTCTCCCCCGGCCGCGCCGAGCAGGCCGCCGGCATCGTGGCGAGTTCACCGCTTCTCGACTTCCCGCCCGGATCCCGGGTGCTCGATCTGTGCTGTGGCCCCGGGCTGTTCCTGGTGCCGCTGGCGCGGCGCGGCTACACGGTCACCGGTGTCGATCTCAGTCCTTCCATGCTGGAACGGGCACGGGCCGCCTGCGCGGAGGCCGGCGCGGACGTCCGGCTGGTACGGGCCGACATGCTCGACCATGTGGAGCCGGGCTCCTTCGACGCCGTACTGAACGTCTTCACCTCCTTCGGCTACTTCGACGATCCCGATGACAATCTGCGGGTCCTGCGCAACGCCCGCGAATCCCTCGCCCCCGGCGGCCGGCTCGTGGTGGATGTGATGGGCAAGGAGGTGCTGGCCGGCTGGATCGGGCGGCCCCAGGCCGTGGATCTGCCCGACGGCTCCTATGTGGTGCAGCGCGATGTGGTGCTCGACAGCTGGCGCCGGCTGCGCACCGACTGGACGCTGGTACGCGGCACCTCGGCCCGTACGGCGTCGCTCACCTCTTTCCTCTACAGCGCCGCCGAGTTGCACGATCTCTTCGTGGCGGCCGGGTTCACGGAGGTCGAGTGCTTCGGGGACTTCGACGGCGGTGTCTATGACCAGCACTCCCGCCGGCTGATCGTCAGGGGGGTACGGAAGTGACGGATGTACGCGTACATGAGCACGTCACCGACGCGATGAAGGCCCCGGACCTGATCCGGCTGAGCCCCAATGTGGTACTCGCGCGCTTCGAGACGATGAAGGTCTACGCGGCGCTCGGCGCGGTCCGCACACTGCTGCGGCGCGGCCGTATCGTGCCAGGACAGACGCTGATCGACAGTTCCAGCGGAATCTACGCACTGGCGCTCGCGATGGCCTGCCACCGGTACGGACTGCGGTGTCACATCGTGGCGTCCACCACGGTCGACGCAGCGATGCGGGCGCAGCTGGAGGTGCTGGGCGCCACGGTCGACCAGATGCCCCCGTCGGAGAGTCTGCGGCTCGACCAGGAACGACGGGTGCGGCATGTACGGGAACTGCTGGCCCGCAGGCCGGACTTCCACTGGATGCGGCAGTACCACGACGCGGTGCACTACGCGGGCTACCGGGAGTTCGCCGAGCTGGTGACGGCGGCGCTGCCGGACCGTTCACTGACCGTCGTCGGCGCCGTCGGCACCGGAGCCTCCACCGGCGGTCTGGTCCGGGCGCTGCGGGAACCGGGGCACGGCCCCGGGCGCGCGGTGCGGCTGGTGGGCATCCAGCCCTTCGGGAGTGTGACGTTCGGCAGCGAGCGCTTCAGCGATCCGGAGGCGATCATCGCGGGCATCGGCAGCTCGATCCCGTTCGGCAATGTCCGGCATGAGCTGTACGACACGATGCACTGGGTGGACTTCCGGCATGCCATGGCGGGCGCGGTGGGGCTGCTGCGCGAACACGCCGTCTTCGCCGGGCTGTCGACGGGCGCCGCCCATCTGGTCGCCTCGTGGGAGGCGGAGCGCGATCCCGGGAGACAGCATCTCGTCATCGGCGCGGACACCGGACACCGGTATGTGGAGCGGGTGTTCGCCCGGCACGCCGAGGCCCTGGACCGGCGTACGCTCCGGCCGCGCAGGATCCACGCCCTCGACGACCTCGGACCGCCGTGGTCGGTGATGGAGTGGGCACGGCGCCCGCACAAGGAGCCCGTGGGGGCCGAAGTCGGTTCGGAAGGGGACGCGTTGTGACCATCGCCGCGCTGGAGTCGCTGTCGTTCGGACTGGCCCGGATGGCCGCCGCGGCGGCCGGTGCCGGGCACGGGCTGACCCTGCTCACCCACGACCTGTCCGTGTACTGGCACGAGCTGGAGTCACTGCCGGACGACGCGCCGCTGTCGGTCGTCCAGGTCGACACCTTCGACCTGACCGAGACCCGGCGGGTGCTGGCGTCCCTGCCGGGGCTGGCCGGTCTGATCAACACCACGGACACCTGGAGTGTCCCGGCCGCCGGTCTCGCGGCCGAATTCGGCCTGCCGGGGCCCGATCCCGAGGCGGTGCGGCTGCTCCGCGACAAGTCACGGGTACGCGAACTGCTGCACCGCCACGGGCTGAGCAAGAGCCCCGCCGTACCGGTGGCGCCGGATCCGGAGAGCGCGGGCGAGGTGCTTCGTACGCTCACGCCACCGCTCGTCCTCAAGGATTCCGCGGGCACCTCCTCCCGTAACGTCTGGGTGGTCAGGGACGCGGAGGAGCTGCGCGCCGCGCTCGGCGAGGCAGCCCAACAGGCCCTTACCGGGGGGCTGTTCGCGGAATCCTTCCTCGCCGGGCCGCTCTACAGCGCGGAGACGCTGAGCTGGGCCGGGGAGACCCGGCTGCTGGGGGTGCTCAGCCGGCAGACCTCGCGGGACATCGCCGTACGGGAGGAGGCCGCCGCCTTTCCCGTCGCGCTGCCCCCGGCCGAGCGGGGTGAGATCGAGACCTGGGTGGGCCGTGTGCTGCGGACGGCGGGGCATGACAGCGGCTTCGCCCATGTGGAGTTCATCCTCACCGGACAGGGCCCCGAACTGGTCGAGATCAACCGGAGGATCGGCGGCGCCCTCGTCGGGGAGGCGCTGTGCCGGTCGCTGCGGACGAATGTGTACGAGGCGATGATCGAGGACGCGCTCGGGCGCCGTCCCCGGCTCATGGATGAGCCACTCGACCACTCAGGCGCCGCCTGCGGTTTCGTGCTCGTCTATCCGGACCGGCCGGGGACGCTCGCGGGCTGGCGGGGGCTCGATGAGCTGGACGCCTATCCGGGGGCGGTGCGCTGGTATCCGGTCAGGGCGCCGGGGGACGAGATCCATACCGTGGCCGACCAACGCGGCTGCACCGGGATGGTGCTGGCCGAGGCGGCCACCGCCGAGCTGGCACTGCACCGGGCCGCGAGCGCCGCCGCGCGCGTGCGCCCCGTCCTGGTGGCCGATGGCGGGCACTGAGCGCGGGCCGACACGCCGGGGCGGCGGCGGGAAGGGCGGCGGCGGGGCCGGAGTCGGGCACGAGCGTGTCGCCGGGAGATGGCGGCCGGGCGGTCCGCGGTCGTTCCTGCTGGTCTGCTCGTTCCTGATCACCCTGGGCAGCTTCGCCGTACTGCCGTACATGTCGGTGCTGCTGCACCAGCGGCTGGGGCTCGGACTCGGCACGGTCGGGTTCGTGCTCGCCGTCGCCTCGCTGGTGCAGTTCTCCGGTGGTGTGGCGGGCGGCGCCCTGGCGAGGCGGATCGGGCTGCGGGCCACCATGCTGGTGGCGCTGGGCGTGCGTACGGCAGGGTTCGCCGCGTTCGTGCCGGGGCTCCACAGTCCGTGGGCCGCGATCGGCGCGCTGTTCCTGGTGTCGTGCGGGGCGGCGCTGTATCTCCCCGCGAACAAGGCGTATCTGGTGGAGGGGGCGGCGGAGGCGGAGCGGCCCCGGCTGCTGTCCGCCAGCGGTTCGGCGTTCAACGCGGGGATCGCGCTGGGCCCGCCGGCCGCGGCGCCCTTCGTACTGACCTCGCCCGGCGCCCTGTTCGCCGGTGTCACCGTGCTGTTCGCGGTGGTCGGGCTCGGGCACGCGCTGCTGCCGGCCGCGTCCGCCGGCCCCGCCGCGGGCGGTCGGCGGACGGACGAGGATCACGCCGCCCCGGCCGGGGGTCCTGACCGGGGCGGTCTGCCGTTCGTGGTGACCGTACTGAGCGTGTACGTCTTCATGTTCTTCCAGCACTATCTGGCGCTCTACGCGGTCCCCCGCACATCGGCGTCGTTCTACGGCGGGGTGCTGATGGGGTACGCCTGTCTGCTGGTGATCGCCCAGCCGCTGCTGTCGGAGTGGATCGCCGGGCTCTCCTACCGGCGTGCGATGCGGGTGGGCTTCGGCGCGATGGCCGCCGGGACGGCGGTCATCGGTGCCGGTGGGCGGGCGGGGATCGGCGTGGGGGCCGCGTTGATCTGCCTGGGAGAGATCGTGCTCTTCCTCAAGAACGATCTGGAGGCGCTGGCCCGCTCGTCGGCCGCGCCCGCCGTGGTGTTCGGCCGGCAGCGGCTGGCGGCGGGGATCGGCGCGTTCGCCAGCGGGGTGGCGGGCGGTCAGTTGTACGGGGCGGCCGAGGATATGGGAACGGCGCGCGGCTTCTGGTTCGCGGTCGCGCTCCAGGCTCTGGTCCTGCCGGTACTGCTGGTCCCGCTGGCCGGTGCGGTGCGCCGCCGGTACGACGGCTCCCGCACCCGGCCGGAGAAGCGGACGGCGGACGGCGGAGGTCCGCGCCGTACCCGAGCGTGAGGACGGCGCGGACCGGGCCGTCCGTTACCGGGACGCCGTGCGAACGGGCAGCAGCCCCGGGTCACGGTCCGCCAGCCATACGGCGGTGAGGTCCCGGCGCGCCCGCGCCACGCGTGAGCGCACCGTACCGACGGGGCAGCCGGCGGCGTCGGCGGCCTCCGCGTAGGAGAGCCCCAGCACCTGGGTCAGTACGAACGCCTGCCGCCGCGACGGCTCCAGCGCGCCCAGCGCGTCGAACACCGCGACGCCCTCGTCGAACCCGGGCAGATGGCGCGGCTGGACACGCTCGGCGGCGTACTGCCAGTCGGTGGTGTCGGCGAGCCGGGGCCTGGCGGCGGCGCCGCGGTAGCGGTCGATGACCACACACCGCGCTATCGACAGCAGCCAGGTGCGCGCGCAGGAGCGGCCGGCGAACTTCGCCAGGCTCGTCAGGGCCCGTAGATAGGTCTCCTGGGCCAGATCGTCGGCCCCGGGCACATCGGCGCTGAGATGCGCGACGAACCGGCGTACGTCGTCGTACGTCGCGTGCACGAACCGCTCGGCGGCCTCACGGTCGCCGGTGCCCGCGGCCAGCGCCCAGGCGGTGATCTGGGGATCGCGGTGCGCGGATCCGACGCCCGGTGAGCCGCCCTCCAGGGCGCGGGACATGGCGGGGGAAGTAGGGGAAGCGGCCGGTCTCGTGCCGCGGGCGGCGGGATTCATCGTCGGAGCAGGGCACATGGCGGGTGATCCTTCGTGTCCTCGCGGGGCCACGCCGGACGCGGGGGTCCGCGCGGCTCCATCGGTGGCCGGTCCCCCGCGGCAGGGCGACCGGCATGCCTGTGAACAGGCACGCATACGTGCCTGAGAAGACCCTCGGCCGCGCGCGGCACAGCGGGGACGGACGAAGGGTCAGCGGAGGGACGGAAGGACGGGCGGACCCCGGCGGGTGATACCGCGCAGGAGGACGAGCGGGCGCGGCCCGCGCCGCGGCCTGCCCGGGGTCCGGATCCGTGTGCGGGGCGGGGCGAATACGCCGCCGGTCAGCACCCGCCAGGCGAGCAGCAGGGGAGCGGCGACGAACAGCGTGAGTGTGCGGCCCAGTTGGAGGACCGCCGCCTCACCGCGCCACAGCCACCAGCCGCACAGCAGCCCCGCGACGAAGTGGGCCACCGCCATGCCCGACGTCAGGGAATGGCCGTCGTAGGCCAGGACCTGGGCGATGACATCCGGCGGCGCCTCACTCATCCCGGAGTGGCCGTGCGCCATCGCCGTACCGGAACCGCCCTCGCCCGGAACGCCGATGGCGGGCGCCGTCCCGGCGGGCGGCGGGAGCATATGGGTCCAGCTGAACAGGGTGTGCAGGATCAGCTGCCCGACGGCGCTCGCCCCGGCGATGGCCGGGAGCCCGCGTTCCCGTCCGGCCAGCCACCATCCCGCGCCGCCCGCCAACACCAGGGCGAGGGCCAACGCGGGCCGGGGCAAGGGGGCTTCGGAGCGCAACGCGTGGCCGAGACCGGACACCGCTACACACACGACCGCGAAGGTCGCGGCACGTGTGAGGCGGAATGCGGGCCCGGCTCCCATGGCCGACATCGTGCCACCCGGAGCCGAGTCGAGGAAAAGAGCTTGTGATCCGGATACGTCGACGGTTCGACCGTTATAGAACGACACCAAGAGATGTGATCCATGTCACATGACATCGGCGGGAACTTTCCATGTCCGGTGGCCGACTGCTCCGGTATGAAGTCGTCCCCCGCGTCCGCCGCCCCCGAGCCGAGCGAGCCGGCCGCACCGGCCACATCCGCCGCATCGGCCGAAGAGCCCGCCACCACCCCGGACCGAAGGACCCCCCGGTCCACCCTCAGGTCCGACCTCAGGGCCTCGGTCCCCGACGGTCTGATCGCGCTGGTGGTGACCGCCGCCATCTTCGCGCTGCTCTACGCCCGGATCCGGGCGAAGACCTCGTCGACCGTGTCCATCATGCCCTTCATGGCGGACGCGGGTGGCTTCTGGATGTACTTCCTCAGCCAGGCGTTCGGCTGGGCGGCGCTGCTGTGGGCATGGGGGACCGTGATCCTCGGGCTGCTGCTCTCCGGGCCCCGCCCGAAGCGGCTGCCGCTGTCGGGCCCCCGGCTGGAACGGCTGCACCGTACGACAAGCCTCAACACGATCGCGCTGATCGCCGCTCACGCCCTGCTGTTCGCCGCCGAGTTGGTACGGCACGACACCGCGCGGTGGAACTCCCGGCTGTGGACGGCCTTCATCGAGGCGTTCGTGCCGGGCGGCTATGACTCGGGCACCGGGCAGATCGCGATGCCGCTCGGCCAGGCCGCCCTGTATCTGGCCATTCCCCTGGGGCTGCTCTTCTACGTCAGACATCGCATCGGCCCCAAGACCTGGCGCGTCCTGCACCGCTTCGTGATCGTCGTCTACGTCCTGAGCGTCTGGCACACCCTGCTGTACGGAACGAACGTCTGGTACGACGGGTGGTTCCGCACCTCGATCTGGCTGCTGCAACTGCCCATCGCGGCCCTGCTGCTCGTACGGCTGCTGCGCCCCGCCCGCCGCTCCGAGCAGCTGTCACTCCCCGGCGCGGGAACAGCCGGCGCCCGAACCGGCACCGGAGGCGCGGGCTGGCGCGGCTGGTCGGGCTGGTCCCTGCGGCTCGTCGGGCGCCTCGCCGTGGCCGCCGTCGTCGTCGCGATCCTGGCGGTCGTCCTCAGCGGGAGGGACGGCGGTCGCACCATCCCTCCGGCCGATACGTCCTCCACCCACAATCACGACTGAGCACGCACACGACTCAGCCGGCCGCGCGGGAGAGCGTCTCGAACTCGTCGTCGGTCAGTTCGAGGGTGGCGCCGATGGTGTTCTCCTCCAGATGCGCCACCGAGGAGGTGCCCGGGATCGGGAGCATGACGGGTGAGCGCCGCAGCAGCCAGGCCAGGGCCAGCTGCGCGGGCGCCGCCCCACGTTCGGCGGCGATCCTCGTCAGCGGGCTGTCCGCGACCGCGAGGGCGCCGGTGGCCAGCGGGAACCAGGGAATGAACCCCAGCCCCTGGGCCCGCGCGTACTCCAGCACGTCCTCGGCCGCGCGGTCGGCGAGGTTGAAGCGGTTCTGCACGGACACGATCCGCGCCATCGTCCCGGCCTCCTCCAGCTCGGCGACGGAGACCTCGCTCAGCCCGAGGTGACGGATCTTGCCTTCGCCCTGCAACGCCACCAGCGCGCCCAGCTGCTCGTCGAGCGGCACCTTCGGGTCGATGCGGTGCAACTGGAGCAGATCGATGCGCTCCACCCCGAGATGACGCAGATTCAGCTCGACCTCCTGACGCAGATACTCCGGACGCCCCACCGGCACCCATTCGTCGGGCCCGGTGCGGGTCAATCCGACCTTGGTGGCGATCACCAGATCGTCGGGGTACGGGTGCAGCGCCTTCCTGAGCAGCAGATCCGCCGTGAAGGGGCCGTACGAGTCGGCCGTGTCGATGAAATTGATACCCAGCTCGACGGCGCGGCGCAGGACCCGCACGGCCTCCGCCGGATCCTCGGGGTCTCCCCAGATGCCGGGGCCGGTCAGCCGCATGGTGCCGTAGCCGAGCCGGGTGACCGGCAGATCGCCGCCGAGGAGGAAGGTGCCGGACGCGCGAGCAGGCTGCCGGGTGACGGTCATGATCAGCTCCTGGGTGGACTGCGCCTTTCGTTACACGGGCGTCAACGCGAGGGCCGACGGACTCGTTCTCTTGGCCCGGCCTCGGCGGAGCCCCGTCTTCCGCTCCCATTCTCCCCCGTACGCGCCCCTCGCGCCCCTCGCGCCCCTCGCGCCCCTCGCGCCCCTCGCGCCCCTCGCGCCCCTCGCGCCCCTCGCGCCCGTGCGGAACCGTCGGGCCATCCCGCGACGTTCCCTGGGCAGCGTCACACCGGGCCGATGTGCCCCGACCCGATCCCGAGCCGGACGGACGGTACTGATGAACGAGCTGGTCCCCGGCGGAAACATGCCCTTGCCGGACACGGAGCTGTGGTTCCGGGTCGCGGGCCCCTTCGATCTCTCCGTACTGATCACCGGTGACAGCGGGAAGGTCGCCGGGGACGGCGACTTCGTCTTCTACAACCAGCCGTCGGCCCCCGGTGCCCGGCTGCGCGCCGACGGCATCGGGGTGGATCCCCGGCGGCTGCGGGCGGGCGCGAGCCGGGTCACCGTGGTCGTCAGCCCCGCCGAGCCCGGCACCCCCCTCGGCCGACTGCCCGTTCCCGTACTGACGGTCACCTGGGCGGGCACACGCGTCCTGGCCCGGCTCACCCCCGCGCGCCCGACCCATGAGACGGTGCTGCTGCTGGCGGAGATCTACCGGCGCGGCGCCACCTGGAAACTGCGCGCCCTCGGTCAGGGGTACGCGGACGGACTGGCCGGAATCGCCCGTGACTTCGGGGTCGAGGTCGCTGAGGAGGCCACCGGTCCCGTATCGCCGTCACCCGGCCCGGCGGCGCCACCGACCGCTCCCGCGCCGGCCGTTCCCACGCCGGCCGTCGCGGTGCCGGCCGTTCCGGCGAGCGGTATGGAGGCGGAGTTCGCCGGGCTCGTCCGGGCCGCCCGGCTCGGGGCGGGTGTCGCGCCCGTGACCCTGGACGGGCGGCTCTCGGGCCGCCGCGCGGGCCCATGCGGCGGTGATGGCCGGACAGCGGCGGCTGAGCGCGGAGGGCCCCGGCGGTCTCTCGGTCTTCCAGCGGGTCACCGCGGGCGGCTACCGCTATCTCCGTATCGACCAGCAGCTGGTCTCCGGTCCGCGTACCGCCGCCGAGTTCATCGACTACTGCCTGACCGACGGGGCGACCCGCCGCCCGCTCCATGACCCGGCGCTGACGGACGCGGGTATCGCCCATCACCACGACTCCCGCTCCGGCGACGTCTATTGGACCGCGCTGTGGGCGGCGCCGTTCACCGCGGCCGGTCTGCTGCGGACAGTCGCGGAGGTCCTTTCCCTCACCAACGCCGAGCGGACCCGCGCCGGGCTCCGTCCACTGGCCGACGACAGAGAGCTGGCGGCTGCCGCGCAGGTGTACAGCGCGGACATGGCCGCGCGCGCGTTCTACTCACACACCTCACCGGAAGGGCTCGCGCCCTGGGACCGCGCCGCCGCCGCGGGGGCCACGCACCGGGGCATCGGTGAGAACATCGCCTGCGGTCAGCGCGATCCGCGCGAGGTGGTCCGAGGCTGGATGGACAGCCCCGGGCATCGGGCCAATATCCTCAAGCCCGACTTCACCCACCTGGGAGTCGGCTTCGCGGGCGGCGGCCCCGCCGGGACCTACTGGACGCAGCTCTTCGGCCGGACCTGAGGGCCATGGGCCATGGGCCATGGGCCATGGCCGCTCGGACACCCCCGCCGACCGGGGCCCGGGACCGCTCAGCCGGAGCGCACCGCTGTCACGGTGAAGGTGTCGCCACAGACGACCGGCGTCGAAGTCCGCAGCGTCATGGCGTCCTTGGAGCCGGGCGGATAGATCCTGAGGAGGCTGGGCGCGGCCCAGCAGGAGGAACCCTTGATGCCCTTGTTCAGCGTATGCAGGGTGACATCCGCGGTACCTCCGGGAGCGAGCGTCACGGCGGGCAGCTGCTCGCCCTCACGGGCGGCCGGCTTGCCTATGATCGCGCCGTCGCCCGCGAGCAGCGAGACGCCCGGGAAGCCCCGCAGCACGCACGCTCCCGCCCCCTTGTTGACGAGCCGCAGGTCGTAGCGGATATTGCCGGCGCCCGCGTCCGGGGCGCTCAGACTCAGTCCCAGCTGGTTCGCCGTACACCGCGACGACGCGGCGGCGGCCTGCCCCGTACCGCTCTGCCCCGCCGAGGGCGCCGACTGGACCGGGGCCGTGGACGAGGGCGGTGCGCTGGACACGGCCGGGGCTCCGTCCCCACCGGAGCCCTCGGGGGCCGATGCCGGGGAGCCGCCGGAGCCGCCACCGCCGCACGCGGCCGTCGCGACGGCCAGCAGCGTTATGGAGGCCGCGAGGGCGCCCCTCCGCCACATCTTTCCGGCTCGCACCGGTCGTGGCCTGTCCGCTTCCCTGCCCCTTTCCCTGTCCGTTTCCCTGCCCCCTTCCCTGTCCATGATCTCGTCCTTGTTCCGGCCCTGTTCCTGGGATGACGTCCTGAAGGTCTGGAAGTGATCGGACACTCTGCTCACCTGCCCATCGCGTCGCACGTATGCCCGTCGGGCCCGTCGTACGTATACCCGGAAAAGCGGGGAGCGCTCGCGTGCGCGGCCGGGGCACGGGCGCGGACCGTCCGGCCGGGCGGAACCGCGGTGGCGGTGTGAGACTTCTGAGGAGGAGGTGATCGGCGATGGCGACCGGATCCCCCGCCCCCGGCGACGATCCCGCACTCACGGCCGCGCCCCCGTCCGCGCACACGCCCGCTCGCACTCCCGCGCACACGTCCACCCCCACTCCCGTTCCCACGCCCGGCGACGTACCCGGCGCCGGGGAGCGGCTGCTCGAAACGCTGCTCACCGAGGTCCACACCGTGGCGCCGATGGATCTGCCCGTACCTGCACGCCGCGATCTTCGACGCCATGGGCCACAATCTGGCCTCGGGGCTGACCACCACCGTGGCCGTGGCGGGCTGCCGCAACGCCCGCCGCGCGGGCGCCGAGCTGCCCGAGCTGGTCGACACCATCGACCAGGCGCTCGGGCAGTGGCTGCCCGCGCAGTTCTCCACGGCTCCGCGCGCGGCCTATGAAACGCTGCTCGAACCCGGTGACCGGGTGCTGCTGTACACGGACGGGGTGACGGAGGCGAGGATCGAGGGCGGCGGCCGGTTGGGGCTGCGCCGCTTCACCGACTCCATTATCCGGGGGGGGCGGCGGCCGGTGAGCGGGCCCCCGAGACGCTGCGCCGGATCATCCACTCGATCCTGGATCACCGGAAGAATCAACTGCGCGACGACGCCACGCTCCTGCTGATCGAGTGGCGGCCACCCCGTCGGTGACCACCCCGTCGGTGACCACGGCGGCCGTCGCCCCGGGCAGCCGCCCGGCGCCCGGCGCGAGTACGGATCGCGTGCTCCTCTCCGGGCTCCCGGCCGCGAACAGCAGGCCGAGAGTGATCCAGACATAGCTGTTCGCGCCGAGGAACGCGTCCGGGCCGGTCGAGTCCCACCGCCACAGCCAGACGACGCTGCTGCACAGGACGGCGTACAGCACGGCGCACACCACGAGCGGCCGTCGGCGCTCACCAGGGCTCCTGCTCAGTGCGGAGTCCGTCAGTACGAGCAGGGCCGGCACCAGCCAGACCAGGTGATGCACCCAGGTGACGGGGCTGACCAGGCAGGCGGCGAGGCCGGTCAGGGCGAATCCGGTCCTGTCGTCGCCATCGCGCACCGCCGCGCGGGCGCGGTACACCCACACGGCGAGGACGGCCAGGACGCAGACCAGCCACACCAGCCGGCTCGGATGCTCCGGCTGGAGCCGGGCCAGGACACCTTGCAGCGACTGGTTGGAGATATAGCTGAGCGAGCCGACCCGGTCGGTGTCCCACAGGGCGCCGGCCCAGAAGGCCCGGGAGGCGCCGGGGTCGACCAGGGCCGCGAGCAGGGTGGCCGCGCCGGCCGTACCCGTCGCCACCGCGGCCTGCCGTCGACGGCCGGTGACCAGCAGATAGCCGATGAACAGCGCGGGCGTGAGCTTGATCGCGGTGGCCAGCCCGATGCCGATGCCCGCGTACCGGCCCCGCCCGGTGGCGAGCAGCCGTGCGTCGGCGAAGACGAGCGCGACGAGCAGCAGATTGACCTGGCCGAAGCTGAAGGTGTCACGGACCGGCTCGAACAGGGCGAACAGACACCCGGCCACGACGAACACGAACCACGGTCGCCGCTCCCCCTGCCGCGGCTCTCCGTCCTGGCCCGGTTCCGCGCGGGGCCCGACCAGGCGCCGCACGGCCGGACCGGCCAGCCAGCGCAGCAGCAGCACCGAGGCCACGACGCTCAGCACGGTGCTGATGGCGATGGCCACATGCCAGGAGACCAGCGCCATCGGCAGCATGACGACGGCGGCGAAGGGCGGGTAGGTGAAGCCGTAGTGCGTACCGGGCCGTAGGTAGTCGTAGACCCGGCCGTCGTGGTGGACCCAGTCGTTGACCGTGCCGTAGTAGACACCGACGTCGAAGAAGCCGCGGTGCAGGGGAACGGTGGCCAGGAAGACGGCGGTGGCCACGACGAGGACCGCCGCGAGGGCCGGTCGTCCCCAGGTGCCGGTCGGGATGGAGCGCCGTCGCCTCATGACGCCACCCGCGTCCGCGAGTGGACCGTGCCGGAGTCGGACATCTCGAACATCCAGTACAGCGCGATCAGGGCGAGCGCGCCGCCGCCCACGGCGAGTGTCAGCTGCATGCCGTCCGGTGGGGATCCGCTGGGCAGCAAGGCAAGCGCGAGGACGCCGCTGCCGCCCGCGGCCCAGCGCCGTACCCGTCCGTCGGGCGCGGCGGCGGCGATCAGGAACAGCCCCCACAGCGCGTACCACGGCCGGAAGGCCGGGCCGAGCGCGAAGACCGCGAGCAGACTCAGCGCCAGGGCGTAGACGGGCCCCAAGGGCACCCGGCGCAGCCAGAGGACGACCACGGCGGCGGCGGTGGCCAGCAGACCGAACAACCGCCACGCCGGTACGGCCCGGTCGGCGAGTCCGCTGCCCACGGCGTCCAGCAGCGCGCCGCTGAGCCGGCCGAGCGCACTGGTCAGTGACCAGTTGTCGGGCGATACGGGGGTGGAGAGCGTGCTGAGCCAGCCGTACCCGGTGCCGGTCGCGGCCGTCACCACGGCGGTGGTGGCCAGGGCGATGACGCAGGTGAGCGCGGCGGCTCTGACCGTGGGCGCCCGGCCGGTGAGCCGGCCCGACCACAGCGCCACCACCGCGAGCAGCCCCAGCGCCGCGGGCGCCTTCACCAGCGCGGCGAGCGCGACAAGGACCGCGGCACTGGCCGGTCGGCCGCCGAGAGCCGCCACGAGTCCGGCGCCGAGGAGGCCCAGCATGAGGGCGTCATTGTGGGCTCCCGCGATGAGATGCAGCAGTACGAGGGGGTTGAGCGCGCCGAGCCAGAGCGCGGCGGACCGGTCGACGCCGCAGCGGTCGGCGAGCAACGGCAGAAAGACGATCATCAGCGCGACGCCGAGCAGCGCGACCAGTCGCATGCCGAACACTCCGGCGGACATGCCGACATGGGCGAGATCGGACGCCTTGGCGGCGACGGCGAGAAAGACCGGGCCGTACGGGGCGGGGGTGTGCTGCCACACGGGCGCGACCTCGGTGGCGAGCGGGCCGCCCAACTGCGCGGGTCCGTGGGTGTACACATCGATCCGCGCGTCGACCATCGCGCCCTGGGCGAGATAGCTGTACACGTCCCGGCTGAACAGGGGCGGTCCGATCAGCAGGGGCGCCGCCCAGATCGCGAGCGTCACCAGCAGTTCCCGGGGCGCGGGCGGGCGGGGCCGGCGTACCGCGCGGCCCAGCCACCACCAGGCCGCGATCAGCAGGACGAGACCGAAGTACGCGCAGAGCACGCCCAGGGCGGCCCGGCCCGAGGAGGGCAGCAGCGCGTCGCGTACCGGCAGCGCGCCCGCGGTCAGCCCGCCGACGGTGAGCGCGACAGACCCCGCGAGCCCCAGCGTCCGGCATCGGTTCGGGTCCACATCAGCGTTCAGGGCGAGCATCTGTGGAGGCTCGCAGCAGGGGGTGGCCGGAAGACGACGTGATCACCACGGCCGGGTGGCAGGCGTATAGCCGCTGCCTTAAGACGACGGACGGGCCCCGACGGAATGCCGGGGCCCGTCCGGTGGCCGTCGCGCGGCCACCACCGGGTGACGGATCAGCCGGTCACGGCGTCAGCGCACACGCCGTGCGTCGAACTGACCCACCCAGTGCTTCGTACGGTCGAGATAGACGGTCTCGGCCTCGGCCCCGGTCTTCCCGTACGCGCCGGAGAAGGTCTGGTAGCCGAAACCGGCGGGCGGGTTGGCGGCCGCTGGCTCGATCGAACTGCCCTCGTGCCACTCGTTGAAGGAGGTGACGGAGACCCAGGTGGGCGATCCGCCGATGGCCGGGTCGAGCGCGTTGTTCCACTGCTTGTCGTAGGCCGCGCCGTTGTCCCGGCCGAGTGTGGGGGTGGTGTTGCCCGGTACCGCGCGGTCGTCGATATAGCCGGGTGCCACCGAGGGCGCCCAGATCAGACCGTTGGCCTTGGCGTAGTCACCGGCCTGCTTCCAGCCGGGGGCGGTGGCGCCCGCGATGCCGTCGTAGGTGTACAGCCCCGAGAAGTGCGCGATCTTGGAGGTGTCGGTGGTCTGCGCCAGGACCGTGTTGTTCTGGGTGACCTGGTCGAGTGCGGCCCAGTCCGTGATCTTCAGGCTCTCGAAGATGTAGAAGGCCGGGCGGTTGTTGTGTTCGGCGTCGCGGTAGTAGGCGGGATGGCTCCCGTAGGTGGAGTTGAGGTACTGGATGTCGGAGACGACGGAGGCCGCGGTGCGCCCCGCGTACGGCTCGATGTGCCAGGCCACCTTGACGCCCTGCTGCTGGGCGGCGTCCAGCACGCCCTTGGCGAGGGTGTCCTCGTAACCGCCCCTCCCCCACCAGCTGTAGACGATGACACCGGCGCCCGACTGCTTGACCCACCGCATGTGCTGGGCGACGGCCCCGGCGAAGTCACCGGAGTCGTAGGCCCCCAGCTTCGGGTAGAGGTCGGCGCCGATGTCCTGCGGCGGGGTGCGACCGCCCTGCTGCCAGTGGCGGTAGCCGCCGTTCTTCACCGGGCTGCCGTACCACGGGTAGTAGAAGAGATGCACATTGGACGACAGGGCGGCGGTCACCGCCTGCTTCTCCAGGGTGAAGGTGTCGATGTCGAAGAGGGAGCCGGCCCCGCCGGTGAAGGTGAGGAAGACCGGTCCGGTGGGGGTACCGGTCAGTGTGGTGGAGACGGTACGGAAGTTCTCCCAGCCGCCGGTGTTCGGTACGGCCAGTGAGCCGAGCACTGGTCCGGTGGCTGATCCGGAGCGGACCTGGATGGTGCCGCCCGCGCCGCCCGAGGAGACCTTCGCGGTGAACGTCCTGGTGCCGGTGAGCGATGCCTGTGAGTAGCCGGCCCAGTCGCCGTTCTCGATATAGCCGAGGGTCCTGCCGCCACTGGCGGAGGCGTGGTCGGCGGGCTGCACCCCGGAGGACGAGGTGTACGACTCGCCCTCGAAGGTCGACGGTGGCGTGCCGGTGCCGCCGAGCTCCCTGATCCGGATGTTGCGGAAGGACACGTCGTCGCCGGCGCCGTGGTTCTGGATGCCGATGTGGCCCTGCGCCAGGGACCGGGCGGGGTCGGTGTTGGTGAAGTCATTGATCTTCACACCGTTGAGGAAGACCTGGAGCCGCTCCCCCTCCACCCGGATCTCGTAGCCGTTCCACTCCCCCGGCGGGTTGAGCGCGCCGTCCCTGGCCGCGATGTCGGCCGACTTGAAGCCGTAGACCGCGCCCGTGGTTCTGTCGGCGGTATCGGTGGCGTCGATCTGGATCTCGTACCCCTGGTTCACCGCCGAGTTGGGGTCGTCGGAGGCGGGGAAGCCCACGAAGACACCGGAGTTGTCGTCTCCCTGCATCTTCCAGTCGAGCTTGAGGGAGTACGACTGGTACTCCTTCGCGCGGTACCAGAACAGCCCCATGCCGCCCGTCGAGGTGAGGGTGGCGTCGGTGTTCGTGAAGCTGCCGGGGCCGGCCTGCGACCAGCCGGTGGTCGAGCCGTTGTAGAGCGGGGTGTAGCCGCTCTCCGCCCGGCAGTCGGCCTTGGCGAAGCCCGCCGCGTACCGGATTCCGCCGAGGAGCAGGGAGCGGAAGGCGGGGTCGGCGTACGACTCGGCGGTGTGGCCGAGACCGGTGTAGAACGACCGGCCGCTGCCCTGCGGGTGGCACCAGGTGATGGGGTGGTCGCCGCTCATCTCCCCGCCGCTGTAGCTGCTTTCGTCGAGACTCTGCAGCACACGCACGTTGGCACGCGGATTGGTCCGGTAGTTGTACCACTCGTCGGTCCTGGACCAGGTCTGGCCGAGGTGGGCCGTGGCCGCGTGGGCCCGGTCCTCGGTCTTCAGTGTGGCCTGCTGGATCGCCGGGTGGCTCTTGAACCAGGCGCCGACGATCCCTTCGTACTGCGGCCAGCCGTACTCGGTGTCGGCCGCCGCGTGCACACCGACATAGCCGCCGCCACCGTCGAGGTACGACTGGAGCGCCGACTGCTGGGAGTCGTTGAGCACATCGCCGGTGGTGCTGAGGAACACCACCGTCTTGAACTGAGCCAGATTGGCCGTGGTGAAGGCGGCGCCGTCCTCGGTGGCCGTGACCGTGAAGTTGTTGGCCGCGCCGATATCACGGATGGCCTGGGTACCGGCCGGAATGGAGTCGTGCCGGAAGCCCGCCGTCTTGGAGAAGACGAGCACCTTGTACGCGGGGTCGGCGGCCTGCGCGGTGACGGCCGGTGTCAGGAACGCCCCGATGAGAGCGAGGGCGGTGACGAGGGCGGAGGCGAGCGCCGCCGGTATTCGACGCCGGCGCGCGGCGGGTCGGTGTGGGGGCCGATGGAACATCATGATCCCTTTCCCGCGCTTCACTTGGTGAGGGTGAGGGTGTCGATGTCGAACAGGGAGCCCGCGCCGCCGGTGAAGGAGAGGAACAGCGCTCCGGAGGCGGCGGTGCCGGTCAGGGCGGTGGAGACGGTGGTGAAGGTCTCCCAGCCGCCGGTGGGCTGGACGGCGACGGAGC
Organism: Streptomyces sp. NPDC051662; assembly: GCF_040681655.1. NCBI lineage: Bacteria > Bacillati > Actinomycetota > Actinomycetes > Kitasatosporales > Streptomycetaceae > Streptomyces > Streptomyces sp. NPDC051662. The sequence continues at coordinate 251,303 of NZ_JBFAZD010000003.1, read as the reverse complement.
CGAGCAGGGCGCCGGTCGCCGATCCGGAGCGGATCTGGATGGTGCCGCCCGCGCCGCCCGAGGAGACCTTCGCGCTGAAGGTCTTGGTCCCGGCCGTCGGCACGGACGCGTATCCCGCCCAGTCACCGTTCTCGATGTAGCCGAGCGTCTTGCCGCCGCTGGCCGAGGCGTGGTCGGCGATCTGGACACCCTGGGACGAGGAGTACGACTCCCCCTCCACCGTCTGGCCGGTGGCACCGGTGCCGGTGGCGAAGGTGAAGGCGTCCAGGTCGAAGAGGTTGCCCTGTCCCGTGGGTCCCTTGAAGACGAGGAACAACTCCGTTGACCCGGCCGGTGCGTTGGCCAGATTGGCGGAGACGTCGGTGAAGGTCTCCCAGCCGCCGGTATTCGGTACGGTCACCGTGCCGAGCAGCGTGCCGGTGGCCGATCCTGTACGTACCTCGATCGTGCCGCCGGGGCCGGCCGAGGAGACCCGGGCCGTGATCCTGTTGGCGTTCCCGACCGCGTAGGGCTTGAAGGAGATCCAGTCGCCGTTGTCGGTGAAGCCGACGGTGTTGCCGCCCTCGGCGGGGCCGTGCGCGGCCACCTGAATGCCGGACTGGGCCGAGAAGTGCTCGGCCTGCCGGTGGCGGGGCTGGAGGATACGGATGCTGTGCGAGGTCAGTCCGGCGCCGTCGGTGTACTCGGCGTCGAAGACACCGTAGAGGTTGGCGGCGCTGTCGTGCTCACCGTCGGTCGGCACGGCGATCGTTCCGGTGCAGCCGTTCTTCGAGGTGATCGCGTGACGGTGCTCGTCGTGGCCCAGGAGATAGGTGACCTTGACCTTGGCGCAGTCGATGGCACCGTCCTCGGGGTCGGTGACGGTGACCGAGAAGGGCACGGTGTCACCGAAGGAGAACAGCTCACCGTCCTTGGGTGCGGTGAGATTGACGGTCGGTGCCGTGTTGCCCGCCGTCACCACCAGGCTCGCCGAACCCGTGAGCCCCTCCGGGTCCTTGACCGTCAGCGTCGGCCGGAAGGTCCCGTTGGTGGTGTACGTGTGGGAGGGGTTGGCCTGGGTGGAGGTGGAGCCGTCACCGAAGTCCCAGGCGTAGGTGAGGGCCTTGCCCTCGGGGTCGGCGCTGCCCTGCGAGGAGAACGCGACGGTCAGGGGGGTGGGCCCGGAGGTCTTGTTCGCCGCCGCGACGGCGACCGGGTTGCGGTTGCTGCCGCCCAGGTACTCGACTCGGTAGAGGGCCTGGTTATTGGCGCCGGTGCCGTAGTCGAGCACGTACAGCGCGCCGTCCGGGCCGAACGCCTGGTCCATGACCTGGGTGCCGGTCCAGGGGAATGCCTCGATGACGCCGGGGGAGCCGTCGGCCTTCACCTCGATGGCCTTGATCCACTTGCGGCCGTACTCACCGGCGAAGAAGCGGCCGTCGAGGGACTGCGGGAACTTCACGTTCGAGTTCAGGTTCGCGTCGTAGCGGTAGACCGGTCCGCCCATGGGCGATTCGGAGCCGCCGCCGAACTCGGGCGGGGAACCGGCGTCGCCGCCGTATCTGATCCAACTCGGCTTGGCCGGGGGCAGCGTGGCCTGGCCCGTGTTGCGGAAGGAGTTGTTGGCCGGGCCGCCGGCGCAGTTGTACTTCGCTCCGGTGGGACCGCTCGGGAAGGTGTACTCACCGTAGGTCTCGGCGGCGGTGTTCGTGCCGGTGCAGTACGGCCAGCCGTAGTTGCCGGGTGCGGTGATGCGGTTGAACTCGACCTGACCGCTGGGTCCGCGCCCGCCCCCGTCGGTGCCCCCGGCGTCGGGTCCGTAGTCGCCGAGGTAGACGATGCCGGTGGCCTTGTCGACCGACATCCGGAAGGGGTTGCGGAAGCCCATCGCGTAGATCTCGGGGCGGGTCTGCGCCGTACCGGGGGCGAAGAGGTTCCCGGCCGGGACGGTGTAGCCGCCGGCGGCCGTCGGCTTGATCCTGAGGACCTTGCCGCGCAGGTCGTTGGTGTTGCCGGAGGAGCGCTGGGCGTCGAACTGCGGGTTGCGGTCGGTCCGTTCGTCGATCGGTGCGTAGCCGCTCGACTCGAACGGGTTGGTGTCGTCACCGGTGGTCAGATAGAGGTTCCCGGCGGCGTCGAAGTCGATGTCCCCGCCGACGTGGCAGCACTGGCCGCGGTCGTTGGGCACTTCGAGGACGACCTTCTCGCTGGCCATGTCGAGGGTGCCGTCGGTCTTCAGGGTGAACCGGGAGAGATTGAGATGGCCCTTCCACGGCTCGAAGGAGGCGGCGGAGCCGGTGACCGGGGCATCGCCCGCCGGGGTGTTCAGCTTGGGTGAGTAGTACAGGTAGAGATAGCGGTTGGAGGCGAAGCCGGGGTCGGCGGCTATCCCCTGAAGGCCTTCCTCGTCATGGGTGTAGACGTCGAGCTTCCCGGCCGTCTTGGTGTTGCCGGCGGCGTCGGTGAAACGCACCGTGCCGTCGCGGGCCGTATGCACGACCGCGCGGTCCGGCAGCACGGCGAGCGACATCGCCTCGCCCAACTCGGCTGCTCCGAGCGCCAGTTGTACCTGCTGGTAATCGCCAGGCGGAATGACCGCGGGGGCGGCGGACGCGGCGGGCGCCTTGGCGGTGGAGTCGGGGGCGGGGGCGCCGGCGGCGGGGCCGGTGACGGCACCGCCCGCGACGATCAACGCGAGAGCGGTGAGCCATCTCGACCATGTCCGCCTCCGTTTCGGCGGCCCTGACAGTGCTGACGGTCCAGACATGGAGCTTCCTTCCTGACCTGGTGGGGGGCGTGAGCCAGGCATGCGGGCGCGCGAAACCACGCTGCCGTCTCACTGGGTGCGAAGCCTGCGTGCGCGGGTGATGTCCCGTCACCCGTGGTGCAGTGGAATCGTTTTGGCGGAGTGTTTCGATGCGGCATCAACGGATTGCGGAAACTCGCGAGAGTTTTGCATGCTGGCAACGGCGCCATAATTTGTCAAGGCCGTGTCAAAATTCCGGTCGCGCCCCCCGGAGCCCGTTCGGGCACGCCCCCGGGCGCCCCCCGCCGGCGCAGGGCGCGAAGTGGCTGATCCACTCATCCTTTGGGAGGAAGGACCTGGTGTCCCCACGCCCCCCGGCGTCCGGACACCGGCTCCTGCGCTTGTATGAGGTAAATGGACCACATCACTTTTCTTGTGACAGTGGTGATCTTGACCGCCCTGGCGTTCGACTTCACCAACGGATTCCATGACACCGCGAACGCGATGGCGACCTCGATCGCCACCGGAGCACTGCGCCCCAAGGTCGCCGTACTGATCAGCGGGGTACTGAATCTCGCGGGCGCGTTCCTCTCCACCGAGGTCGCCAGAACGATCTCCGGCGGCATCGTGAACGACGCCCTGGTCACACCGGGTATGGTCTTCGCCGGGCTGATCGGCGCCATTCTGTGGAATCTGACGACCTGGCTGCTCGGACTGCCCTCCAGCTCCTCGCACGCGCTCTTCGGGGGGCTGATCGGCGCCGTATGGGTGGGCGCGGGGCAGAACGCCGTACATTTCGACGAGGTGATCGAGAAGATCATTCTTCCGGCGGTCGCCTCACCGGTGGTGGCCGGGATCGCCTCGCTCGCGGCCACCTATTTCGCCTACCGGCTGACCGTCCGGGGCCGGGGCGCCTCCGTCGACCGGGGGTTCCGGCTGGGGCAGGTCGTCTCCGCCTCGATGGTCTCCCTGGCGCACGGCACCAATGACGCCCAGAAGACCATGGGCGTCATCACCCTCACCCTAATCTCCGTGGGGACCCTGGCACCGGGATCGGGACCGCCGCTCTGGGTGATCGGCTCGGCCGGGCTGGCCATCGCCCTCGGTACCTATATCGGCGGCTGGCGGATCATCAGGACCATGGGCCGGGGCCTCACCGATATCCGCGCTCCCCAGGGGTTCGCGGCCGAGTCGTCCGCCACGACCGTGATCCTCACCTCCGCGCATCTGGGCTTCGCCCTCTCCACCACCCAGGTCTGCTCCGGCGCGATCCTCGGCGCGGGGCTCGGCCGGCGGCTGGCGGAGGTCCGCTGGGGGATCGCGGGCCGGATACTCATCGCCTGGTGCGTCACGCTGCCCGCCGCGGCGGCCGTCGGCGCGCTCGCCGCCGTGATGGTCGTCCACGGCGGCACCATCGGCACCATCGTCATCGCCCTGGCCGCCGCGGCCGTGGCCGTCTTCATCGTGATCGTCTCCCGGCGGCATCCCGTCACGCCGGGCAATGTGAATGAGGAGCGCACCGTGACCGTCCGCTCGGGAGCCGCCAGGGCGAAGGCCTGAAGGGAACAGACCGCATGGCTCTGAACTGGAACGACTTCGGGGAGGTGGCCCTCGTCAGCATCGGCGCCACCGTGGGGGTCGTGATCGTCTTCTCACTGGGCGTACGTGCCCTGGCGCCACGGGACGTGAACGGCGTCCGGCGCAGGGACGGGGCCCGGGTCCGGCCGCCGACCGCGGGGGCGAAGGCCGTCGCCGCGCTCTGTTTCCTCGCCTGCGCGACGGCCGTCGCGTACGGCCTGTATCTGATCGTCCCGCAGTTTCACTGAGCGGCCCCGTCCTGGGCCCCGCCCGAGGGGCCACCCGGATCCTCGCCCGGGGTCGCGCCGACGCACACGCTCCGCCCCTTCGGCGAGGAGCACGGCAGATGGCCATGCGTGCGGACCACGTCCTGGCCGCTGCCGCGCAGCAGATAGTTGAGGAAGCTGGAAACGAGGGAACCGGCGGGCGGATTCCCGTAGGTGTACGCGTACTCGATCTCCCGGAACGGATAGGTGCTGTCGGCGATGGTGTCCGCGGAGGCGGACTGTCCGTCCAGACTCAGTGGATGCAGCCCCTTCGGCATACTGCCGGAGCGCAGCTCGGTGTACCCGATGGCCCCCGGGGTGGCGGCCACCGTGGACAGGACCCGGTCCGTCCTGTCCAGTTCGCAGCGGAAGACCCGGGCGCGCGTGTCGTCCTTCCGGCGGCAGTCGGCCGAGGAGTCGGCCTGCTCGAACTCGCCGCCGAGCACGGTGCGCTGGAAGATGTCACGGGTCCCCGAGCCGGATTTCCGGCTGGCGAGGATGATGGGCAGATCGGGGCCGCCGAGCTCGGGCGCGTTCCATCGCGTGAGGTCACCGCGGTAGACGCGACGGACCTGGTCGGTCGTCAGACCCGGCAGTGTGACGGAGTCGTTGACGACCAGGGTGTAGACGGAGACGGCGACCGGGTTCTCCCGCAGCCGGGGAAAGCCGTCGGTCTTGGGGCCGTCGGAGAGCGCGATGAGCGCGGGTGACCCGTCCTTCGCGGCGGCGCCGCGCTCGTTCAGCTCCTGGACGCCCTCGCGGCTGCTGCGCGAGTCGACGCGCACGGTGGAACCGGCGCAGTCCTTCTCGTACTTGTCCGCGAGTTCCCGGGCGACCGGGTCGAAGGCGGTGGAGCCGGTGATGGTCAGCTCGCCCGTCGCGCACCCCATCGGCGGCCGGACGTCGTCGCGTACGACGATGATCGAGGCGAGCGTGACCACACAGACGGTCAGCAGAACGATGATCAGCCGGGAAGCCCTGCTGAACACGGGCGGGGTGTCGTCGGGCGTCGTACCGCGGTTCGGGTAGATCCCGCCGTCCCTGATGCCGCCGGTGACCTGTATCGCGTCGCCGACCTGTCCCCCGGTGAGCAGGACGAGCAGTTTGAAGTACTGGCCCCGGTTGAGCGGCACCCGGGGCAGATAGACACGGTCGTCGGCGTGGCGCAGCCCGGCGGAGGGGGTGAAATGGTCGAGCAGATGGTCGGCGCCGCCCGGCGCGGTGACCGCGATGCCCCGGATCGTCCGGGAGGTGAACTCCGCTGTCAGACCGTGGAGTTCACGTCCGGTGTAGTCGGCGTCGGCGATGCTCTGGGAGCCATCGTTCTCGATGCGCAGCAGTACGAGTGTGGCATCGGAGAGATGTGGGTTGTCCTGGAAGAGGCCGAGCCTGACCCCGGCCCGGCCGGTGCGCTCGGCGCTGCTCACCGGGGTGTCCAGCTGGACCCGGTAGCCGATGCGGGTGCGCCGTGGTACGCGCCGCTCGTACCAGAGCACCCCCAGCGAGGCGATCACACCGAGGACCGCGGTACCGACAGCGATGATGTTCTCCGCGCTGAGCCATTCCATGGCCGTGCGCCCCCCTTGAAAACCCGGACTCGAACAAGCGACCGATGGCGAGATCGTCCGGTCACGGTACGGTCGCCGTGGGCGACGGGCCGCCCACTTCGCTGCTCCGTGTGCCCTCGTTCACCAAAGGTTCAGCGGGGCGGGAAGGGACCCGGTCGTCCAGTGGGTTTCTCGTGAGTTCCTCGTGGGCGCGTCCTAGTTCCTCGTGGGCGCGTCCGTGGACCGGCCCATAGGACCATCCAGCACTTACCCGGAGCCCCCCTTTGCGGTTATTCATGGAGGGAAGCTCGTGGGAGAGGCTCGCCACTCGTGTGCGTCCCCTCCCCTGAAGCCTCACCCCGATTCCCGCGAGGAGGGGATGATGGATACCGCCACACCGGTCTCCGAGGGCAGCGCGACTCCCGGCGGAGAGAATGAGACAGAGGACCCGACGGTCCATATCCTCTGGATCAACGCGGGTCTGAGCTGCGACGGAGACTCCGTGTCACTCACCGCGGCCAGCCAGCCGAGTATCGAGGAAATAGCCCTCGGCGCCCTTCCCGGACTGCCCAAAGTGGCCGTGCACTGGCCCCTGATCGATTTCGAATGCGGACCCGTGCAGGGCGCCGACAATTTCGTCGAGTGGTTCTTCAAGGCGGACCGCGGAGAGATCGAGCCCTTCGTGCTCGTCATCGAGGGATCCATTCCGAACGAGTCGATCAAACGCGAAGGCTATTGGTGCGGATTCGGCGACGATCCCGAGACCGGGCAGCCGATCACCACCAGTGAGTGGATCGACCGGCTCGCCCCCAAGGCGCTGGCCGTCGTGGCCATCGGTACCTGCGCGACATACGGCGGAATCCACGCCATGGAGGGCAACCCCACCGGTGCGATGGGGGTGCCCGACTATCTGGGCTGGGACTGGAAGTCCGGGGCGGGCATCCCGATCGTCTGCATCCCCGGCTGTCCTGTCCACCCGGACAACGCGTCGGAGACGCTGCTGTATCTGCTCTACCAGGCCGCCGGATCCGCGCCGATGATCCCGCTCGACGAACAGCTGCGCCCGACCTGGCTGTTCGGCGCGACCGTGCATGAGGGATGCGACCGGGCCGGCTACTACGAGCAGGGCCAGTTCGCGACCGAGTACGGCTCACCGCAGTGCCTGGTGAAACTGGGCTGCTGGGGCCCGGTCGTCAAGTGCAATGTCCCCAAGCGCGGCTGGATCAACGGCGTCGGCGGCTGCCCCAATGTCGGCGGCATCTGTATCGCCTGCACGATGCCCGGCTTCCCGGACAAGTTCATGCCCTTCATGGACGAGCCACCGGGCGGCCATGTGTCGGCGGCGGCCAGCGGGGCCTACGGCAAGGTCATCCGCAAGCTGCGCGGTGTCACGGCCAGAACCGTGGACAAGGAACCGAAGTGGCGGCGCAAGGGCGACAAGGTCCTGACCGGCTACCAGCCCCCGTGGTGATCCAGTCCCCCCGTCGAGGAAAGGTGCGCACCCCATGGCGCCGAAGACGAAGCGAGCCGAGGACGGCAACGGCCTGATGGAGATGTCCTGGGATCCGATCACCCGGATCGTGGGCAGCCTCGGTATCCACACGAAGATCGACTTCAAGCAGAAGCGGGTGGCCGAGTGCTACAGCACTTCGTCCGTCTTCCGTGGCTACAGCGTCTTCATGCGGGGCAAGGACCCCCGGGACGCGCACTTCATCACCAGCCGGATCTGCGGGATCTGCGGTGACAACCACGCGACCTGCTCGGTGTACACGCAGAACATGGCGTACGGCGTGAAGCCCCCGCACCTCGGCGAGTGGATCATCAACCTCGGCGAGGCCGCGGAGTACATGTTCGACCACAACATCTTCCAGGAGAACCTGGTCGGGGTGGACTACTGCGAGAAGATGGTCCGCGAGACCAACCCCGGCGTCCTGGAGCTGGCCGAGCGTACCGAGGCCCCCCACGCGGGCGACCACGGCTACCGCACCATCGCGGACATCATGCGCTCGCTCAACCCGCTGGAGGGCGAGTTCTACCGGGAGGCGCTCCAGGTCAGCCGGGAGACCCGGGAGATGTTCTGTCTGATGGAGGGACGGCATGTCCACCCCTCCACGCTCTACCCGGGCGGCGTCGGAACCGTGGCCACCATCCAGCTGTTCACGGACTATCTGACCCGGCTGACGCGCTACGTGGAGTTCATGAAGCGCGTCGTCCCGCTCCACGACGACCTGTTCGACTTCTTCTACGAGGCGCTGCCCGGGTACGAGGAGGTCGGCCGGCGCCGGGTGCTGCTGGGCTGCTGGGGCGCGTTCAACGACCCGGAGCACTGCGACTTCACGTACCGGAACATGTCCGACTGGGGACGGCGCATGTTCGTCACACCGGGCATCATCGTCGACGGCAAGCTCATCACCAACGATCTCGTCGACATCAACCTCGGCATCCGGATCCTGCTCGGCAGCTCGTACTACGACGACTGGGCGGGCCAGGAGAAGTTCGTCGAGCGCGACCCGCTGGGCAATCCGGTGGACGAACGCCATCCGTGGAACCAGCACACCATCCCCGCCCCGCAGAAGCGGAACTTCGAGGACAAGTACAGCTGGGTCATGTCCCCGCGCTGGTTCGACGGTACGCAACATCTCGCCCTGGACACCGGCGGCGGCCCCCTCGCCCGGCTCTGGTCCACCGCCCTGTCGGGACTGGTCGACTTCGGCTATGTGCGGTCGACCGGACACAGCGTCGAGATCAATCTGCCGCGCACCATGACCAAGCCGGAGACCACCTTCGAGTGGCGGATCCCTCGGTGGAGCAACGCGCTGGAGCGCAACCGCGCGCGCACCTACTTCCAGGCCTACGCCGCCGCCTGCGCGCTGCACTTCGCCGAGCGGGCGATGGAGGAGGTCCGCACCGGTCACACCCAGACCTGGGAGAGCTTCGAGGTGCCGGACGAGTCGATCGGTGTCGGTTTCACCGAGGCGGTACGCGGTGTGCTCTCCCACCACATGGTGATCAGGGACGGCAAGATCGCCAACTACCATCCGTACCCGCCCACTCCGTGGAACGCCAGTGTGCGTGACTCCTACGGCACGCCAGGCCCGTACGAGGACGCGGTGCAGAACACACCGATCTTCGAGGAGAACCCCCCGGACTCCTTCAAGGGCATCGACATCATGCGGGCGGTGCGCAGCTTCGACCCGTGTCTGCCCTGCGGCGTCCATATGTACGTCGGCGGTGGCAGGACCATCCAGGAGACGCATATGCCCACCGGGCTCAGTGGGTTGGCCGGTTGAGGCTCACCGGCTGAGCCACGCGGGTCCACCCCGGGGGGGGAGCCGTCCCCAGCGGAGGAAAGGCACCGTGACATGGCAGCAACGGCCAAGGAGCGGCAGGCGGGTGAGCATATCGCCGCGCTGCTCGATGATCTCGGCAGATCGATGGGGCCCGCGGGGCGCGATCTCGCGGACGAACTCGTGCACAGCATCGTCGAGTTCTACGGGTGCGGGCTGGCCCGTGTGGTCGAGCTGCTGCGCGACGCGCCGGAAGGCACCGACCCGCTGACCCTGCTCGGCGGTGACGAACTCGTCGGCGGACTGCTGGTGCTGCACGACCTCCACCCCGAGGACACACTGACCCGGGTGGGGCGGGCGCTGGACGAGGTCCGCCCGTATCTGGGATCGCACGCGGGCGATGTGGACATCGCCGGGATCGACCCGGAGGGCGACGGGGGAACGGAGGGACTCACCCTCCGGCTGCGGCTGCGGGGCAGCTGCGACGGCTGTCCGTCCTCCGCGCAGACCGTGCGCTGGACGATCGAGGAGGCCGTGGCCCGGCGTGTCCCCGAGATCTCGACGGTGGAGGTCGAGGGTGTGACGGAGGAGGAGCCACGGACGAAGCTTCTGCAGATCACCACCCGGCCCCCGGACGCGCCAGGCGACGACGTCCCCGGTCGCACCCTTCCGGCCGACGGTACCCGGCCGGCGGGGGGTGCCCCGGCCGAGTGGCAGCCGCTCCCGGGGCTGCCGGCTCTCGCCGACGGCGAGTCCGCGGTGTACGAGAGCGCGGGCGCCACCCCGCTGCTGCTGATCCGGCTGCCCGGCAATCTGTACGCGTACCGCGACCACTGTCCTGGCTGCGCCGGCAGGCTGGGCGAGGCGACGGTGGACGGCGAGTCGCTGCGCTGTCCGTCCTGCGCGGCGGAGTACGACATCCGCCGGGCCGGCCTGGGCGAGCGCGGCCATCTGGAACCCGTGCCCCTGCTGGAGGAGAACGGCTCCGTACGGGTGGCGCTGCCGGGCATCCTGCTGGGGACGGGGACATGACGGCCCGGCGCGCCCCGGCCGGGGCGGCCCCCAGCACAGCGCGGCAGGCCATGGGAGGGCGCGCCGCGACACCGCGGCCCCTCGGCGGACCTGGCGCCGTATCGGGCCCGGCCGGGCTGCGCGGCTTCACCCGCCGCCCGCCGCCCGCGCGGGAACGGTGCGAGCTGTGCGCCGAGCCGCTGTCCGGTGAACACCGGCATCTGGTCGACACCCGTAACCGGTCGCTGATGTGCGCCTGCACCGGCTGCTATCTGCTGTTCACCCGGCCGGGCGCGGGCGCGGGCCACTTCCGCGCGGTGCCCGACCGGTATCTGACGGACCCGGACTTCGCCCTGGACGAGGAGAGCTGGAACCGGCTGCAGATCCCGGTCGGTCTCGCCTTCTTCTTCCGCAACTCCGAGCTGGACCGGCTGGCCGCGTTCTACCCGAGCCCCGCGGGCGCCACGGAGAGCGAGCTGGACCCGGAGACCTGGCGCGATGTCCTCGGCCACAGCCGACTGGCGGCGCTGCTGCGGCCGGACACCGAGGCGCTGCTGATCCGGCGCGAGCGCGAAGCGGAGGGACTGGGCACGGGTGAGTGCTATCTGGTGCCGGTCGACGCCTGTTACGAGCTGGTGGGCCGGATGCGGCTGCACTGGCAGGGGTTCGACGGCGGCGCCGAGGCGCGCGCGGATCTGGCGGAGTTCTTCGCCCGGGTCCGGGCCAAGGCCCGCCCGCCGGCGGAGGAGGAGGCCGGCCCATGACCGAGCTGGAGTTCTCCTGTCTCGATGTACGGCCCGAGCCGTACGGCACCGGCCCGACCCTGCTGTTCCGACTGCGGATCGAGGCGGCCGACGGTGCGCGGGTACACGCCGTCGCGCTGCGCTGCCAGCTCCGGATCGAGCCCGTCCAACGGCGTTACACCCCGGCCGAGATGGAGATGCTCGGCGATCTCTTCGGCGAGCCCGACCGGTGGAGCAGCACACTCAAACCGCTCCAGTTCGCCCATGCCTCGGTGACCGTGCCCGGCTTCACGGGCGCCACCGAGATCGAGCTGCCGGTGGCCTGTACGTACGACATGGAGGTGGCGTCCGCCAAGTACTTCCGTGCTCTCGCGGACGGTGAGATCCCGCTCCTGCTGCTGTTCTCCGGCACGGTCTTCACCGGTGAGCGCGGCTTCACGGCGGAGCCGGTCCCCTGGCACAAGGAGACCGGTTTCCGGATGCCGGTCAAGGTCTGGCAGAACATGATCGAGCAGTACTTCCCCGGCTCGGGCTGGCTGCGGGTGCGCGACGACTGTCTGGAATCCCTGCGCCGCTATCGCTCGGAGCGGGCCCTGCCGTCCTGGGAGCGGGTCTTCGAGGAGCTGCTGCGCACCGCCGAAGGAGGGCAGCCATGACCGGCGACACCGTGGACCGGGTGACGGCGGGCTTCACCGAGGCCCGCCGGGTCGCGGACGCGCTGCTGTTCGAGGGGTATGTGCTGTATCCGTACCGTGCCTCCGCGCGGAAGAACCAACTGCGCTGGCAGTTCGGCGTGTTGGTGCCGCCGGCCTGGGGTGACGCCGATGCGAGCGGTGAGCACACCTGGCAGCGGACGGAATGCCTCCTGGAGCCCCGGGGCGCCGACCGGCTCCTCGTGGAGCTGCGCTTCCTCCATGTGCGCCGCCGTTCGGTCGAGCGCCTGTCGCCGGACGGCGAGAGCTGGACCGAGGTGGCCGAACTCGACCTGCCCGACCGGGTGCTGGTGCCCTGGGACGAGGGCGAGGAGGAGCGTGTCGAACTCGACGTACCGCTCGACCGGCTCGCCGGGGACGGGCACACGCTGCGGTTCGAGCTGCCCGGCGGGGTGGAGCACGAGCCGGTGGACGGCGGCGCGGCCGGGGTCGTCGGACGTCTGGTACGCCACAGTCGGCCGCTGGCGGGCGAGATCCGGCTCGCCACCGAGCCGCTGCCCGGTCCGTACGGGGCGCTGCGGCTGACCGCGACCGTACACAATGTGTCCGCCTGGGCACCCGGCCCGCGCGAGCGGGGCGACCGTGAATCCGCCCTGCCGCACAGTCTGATCGGGGCGCATCTGCTGCTGGGGCTGCCCGGCGGACGGTTCCTGTCGATGGCGGACCCGCCGGAGTGGGCCCGGCCGGCGGCGCGTACCTGCCGTAATGAGCACACCTGGCCGGCGCTGGCCCGCGGGGAGGGCCGGGACGAGGTCATGCTGTCCTCGCCGATCATCCTCGACGACCATCCCGAGGTCGCGACGGAGAGTCCGGGGCCGCTCTACGACGCCACCGAGATCGACGAGATCCTCTCGCTGCGTACGGCCGCGCTCACCGAACGGGAGAAACGCGAGGCGCGCGGGACGGACGCCCGCGCCGCCGAGGTGATCGATCTGGTGGACGGCATGCCGGCCGAGGTGTGGGAGCGGCTGCACGGCGCGATCCGCGGACTGCGCGAGGTGACCGGCGAGTTGACGAGCGATGTCACCGGCCGTACGGGGGCGGGTGACCTCCCCGGCGGGGCGCGGCCCTCGGACTCGTACGACCCGGGTATCGACCTGGCCGTCATGCCGCCGTCCGCCCTGTCCCCCAGCGCCGGGCTCCGGCTGCCCACCGGCCCGGGACTGCCCTGGTGGGACCCCGCCCAGGACACGAGGCAGGCGCCCGGCCAGGGCACGGTCACCATTGACGGGCAGGTCATCGGCGCCGGAAGCAGGGTGCTGCTCCAGCCGGGGCCGCGCAGGTCGGACGCCCAGGACATCTTCCTCGCGGGGCGCCAGGCGACGGTCGAGGCGGTGCTGGAGGACTTCGACGGCGAGACCCATATCGCGGTCACCGTGGACGGGGATCCAGGCACCGATGTACGGCGCGAGCAGGGCCGGTTCCTCTACTTCCGCCCCGACGAGGTGGATCCGCTGCCGGATCCCGCTCGGGCGCCCGCGCCGGACGGCGAAGGAGGGGGCTGACATGGCCGCCACGGACTCGGTCTCCGTACCGCTGCCGGACAGTTCGCACGGCAGGACCCTGATCGCGGGCATCGGCAATATCTTCCTCGGCGACGACGGGTTCGGCGTCGAGGCCGTCCGCAGGCTGACCGGCCGGCCGCTGCCGCCCGGTGTCGATCTGATGGACGCGGGCATCCGGGGTGTCCATCTCGCCTACCGGCTGCTGGACGGCTATCGCAGGCTCGTCCTGGTCGACACCGTCGATCGCGGCGCTCCGCCGGGAACGGTCTATGTGATCGAGGTGGACCCGGCGGCCACCGCGCCGCAAGAGGCACCGCCCGCCCAGCTGGACGGGCACGGGATGGACCCGGCGGCGGTGCTCCGACTGGTCAGGGATCTGCACGCCGGGGCGGGCGGCACCCTCCCCGAGCAGGTGCAGGTGGTCGGCTGCCAGCCGCTCTCCGCCGAGGAGGGCATCGGGCTGAGCGAGCCGGTGGCCGCCGCCGTCGGACCGGCGGCGGACCTCGTACTCGACCTCGTACGGCGCCCGCCGGGCGCGGTCCCCAGCACGGCACACCGAAGGAGATGAGTTCCATGCACACGACGCGTCCGATGAAGGGGATGGACCACACCAAGGACGGCGACCTGACCTGGTTGTGGGTCTGCGCCGGGGTGGTCATGGCCGGAGTGGCGTACGAGACGGCGAGATCCGTACCCGACCTGCGCCGCTATCTGCGCATGCGGCGCATGTGAGGTGCGCGGGAGGCGTGGGGCAGTCGGGAGGCGTCGGGCAGTCGGGAGGCGTCGGGCAGTCGGGAGGGCTTCGACGCCGGGCGGACCAGTGGGCGGGCGGACCCGGCCGGCGGTCGGGTCAGTTGGCGTGCGGGTCAGTTCTGGCGGGCGGGTGCCCGAACAGCGGCTGTGCTCCGGCGTCGCTCCCGGCGAGGTCCGGGCCGTTCAGCTGGACGTAGCGCTCCAGGAACAGATGGAGCGTGCTGTGCAGCTCCCCCAACCGGACGAACCACAGCGCCAGACTCATCGACCCGGTCGCGGTGATCTCGTACTCCCGGCGGGCCGGCCCGGAGGCGGACGCCCGCCACTGGGAGGAGATCTGGCCGCACCTCTCCATGCCGCGCAGCAGCCGGTACACATGCGCGGACTCGGCCTCGGCCCAGCCGAACGCGCCGAGCCGCTGGGTCAGTTCGTATCCGTGTCCGGGCCGTTCGGAGAGCAGCAGCAGGATGACGGGGGTCATCAGCGCCCGGCGTTCGGTGTCGTGCGTCGTCATGGCGGCGGTCTCCTGCGGGTGGCCGTGCGACGGTGCGGTGAGTGGCCCTTTCCCACGCTAACCAGCCCGGTCCCGCCGGGCCAGCCGTCGCCGTCCGCGCGGGCGGGGCCCCGCCGGACCTGATGGGACTCCTTGACGAGGTGAGAGCCGTGCATGAACTGTCCATCGCCACCGCCGTGGTCGCCCAGGTGGAGGAAGCCGTCCGTACCAACGGCGGCGGTCGCGTCATCTCGCTGCGGTTGAGGATCGGCGAGCTGGCGGGGGTGGTGCCGGAGGCTCTCCGGTTCTCCTTCGGGCTGGCGAGCGAGGGGACCGTACTCGCCGGGGCCCGGCTGGAGGTGGAGACCGTCCCCGGCCGCGCCCGCTGTGGAGGCTGCGGCCGGGAGAGTGACACCGGCGTGCCGCCGATCCTGTGGTGCGCCGAGTGCGCGCGCCCGCTCGGCGAACTGCTGTCGGGACGGGAGCTGGAGATCGCCGAGGTCGTCCTCACGGATCCCTCGGATGCGCCGAGCCCGGTCAGCGGTGACGATCGGGATACGCCCGAGGAGGCAACCCATGTGCCGAGTGGTTGATCTGCGCCAAGCCGTGCTGGCCAAGAACGATGCCGGCGCCGCGGAGTTGCGTGAGCATCTCGCCGCCCGTGGAACGGCGGAGGTGAATCTGCTGTCCAGTCCCGGCAGCGGTAAGACGGCGCTGCTGGAGCTGCTGCTCGCCCGCGCCGTCGCCGCGGGCGTCAGCGTCGCCGCGGTGACCGCCGATCTGGCCACCGAGAACGACGCGCGGCGGCTCGCCCGCGCCGGGGCGCCGGTCAAGCAGGTGCTCACGGACGGCCTGTGCCATCTGGAGGCCGGGATGCTCCGGGAGCGTCTGGACGGCTGGCTGCCGCGGGACACCCGGGTGCTCTTCGTGGAGAACGTCGGCAACCTGGTCTGTCCCGCCTCCTACGACCTCGGGGAGAGCCTGCGGATCGTACTGGGCTCCGTCACCGAGGGCGAGGACAAGCCGCTCAAGTACCCGACGGCGTTCGGCCTGGCCCATCTCGTGGTCATCACCAAGACGGATATCGCCGAGGCCGTCGAGTTCGACGCGGCGGCGTTCCACCGCAATGTGCGGCAGGTGAACCCGGGCGTGCCGGTGCTGGAGACCTCGGCGCGTACCGGCGCGGGGGTGGACGAACTGCTGGCCCTCATCCTCGGGGTCGCCGACGGGGCTCCCGTACACCGGCCCGTGCTCGCTCATCAGCACGAGCGGTATCTGCACCACCATCACGACGACGAGGACGGCCGGACGCACGACGGACACGAGAACGGGCACGGGCATTCCCACGAACACCCCGCCGCGGCCTCCGTCCCCGTCGCCGGAGCGGCAGACACGCCATGAGCCGACCCGTCACCGACACCGGCACGGGTGCCGACACCGAAGCGGCCGTCGGCACCGACGACGACGCTCCCCGGGGGGCGCGCCACGCCCCCCTCGAACGCCGGCGTGCCGTCGTACGCGGTGTCGTCCAAGGCGTCGGGTTCCGGCCTTTCGTGTACGCGCTCGCCAGTGAACTGGGCCTGACGGGCTGGGTCACGAACAACGCGGACGGTGTGGAGACGGAGGTGGAGGGGGCGAGCACCGATGTCATGGCGTTCTGTGAGCGGCTCGCCACCGACGCTCCCCCGCTGGCCGTCGTCGAATCCGTCCAGCTCCGTACCGTACCGACGGCGGGGGGCAGCGGGTTCGCCATCCGTCCCTCGGCGGGCGGCGGCGGCCGTACCCTCGTCTCCCCCGACATGGCGACCTGTGACGACTGTCTGTCCGAACTGGCGGACCCGGGCGACCGCCGCTACCGCCATCCGTTCATCAGCTGCACCCACTGCGGCCCCCGGTTCACCGTGGTGACCGGACTGCCGTACGACCGGGCGCTGACCACCATGGCCGGCTTCCCGCTCTGCGCCGACTGCGCACGCGAGTACGCGGACCCCGCCGACCGGCGCTTTCACGCCCAGCCGGTGGCCTGCCACGCCTGCGGTCCCCGGCTCACCCTGATCACCCGGGGATCCACCGGCGCGCCGCCGACCGGTGAGGACGCGCTGGCCGGGGCGCGGCGGCTGCTGGCGGCGGGAGCGGTCGTCGCGGTGAAGGGGCTCGGCGGCTATCACCTCGCCTGCGACGCCTCCGATCCCGCCGCCGTTCAGACGCTGCGCACACGCAAGAACCGCGGCGCGAAGCCGTTCGCGGTGATGGCCGGCTCGCTGGAGACGGTGGAGCGTCTCGTCTTCACGAGCCCGCTGGAGCGCGATCTGCTGCTCGGCCGGCGCCGACCCGTCGTCCTGCTGCGGCGCCGTGACGGGTCGGGGACCGGCTCGCGCGGCACGGCCAGGACCGGGTCACGGTCCTGGTCGCTCGTCACGGACGGTGTCGCGCCCGGCAGTCCCGATCTCGGGGTGCTGATGCCCTACACGCCCGTGCACCATCTGCTGCTGGGCCTGCCCGGCGATCCGGCGGGCCCGCCCGTGCTCGTGATGACCAGCGGAAACCGCTCCGGCGAGCCCATCGTCACCGATGACGAGGAGGCGCTGATCCGGCTGGACGGTCTCGCCGACGCCTGGCTGACGCATGACCGGCCGGTGCGGGTGCCGTGCGACGACTCGGTGGTTCGGGTCTGCGCGCGCCAGGAGCTTCCCGTGCGGCGCTCCCGCGGCTACGCCCCGCTGCCGGTCGCCCTGCCCGTCCCGGTGGAACCGGCACTCGCGGTCGGCGGGGACCTGAAGAACACCTTCTGTGTCGCGGAGGGCCGGTACGCGTGGCTGTCCGCCCATGTCGGTGACATGGACGACCTGGCGACACTGACCGCCTTCGAGAGCGCGGTGGAACAGCTCTCGGAGCTGGCGTCGGTCACCCCTCGGGTGCTCGTCGCGGACCGGCATCCCGGCTACCGCTCGGGCCAGTGGGCGGAGCGTCACGCGGAGGGCCGCCCGGTGCGCCGTGTCCAGCACCATCACGCGCATGTGGCGTCCACGATGGCCGAACACGGTCTGGACGGCTCGGCGCCGGTGATCGGTGTCGCCTTCGACGGCACCGGCTACGGCGACGACGGCGCCGTGTGGGGCGGCGAGGTGCTGATCGCGGACTACGACGGCTTCCGGCGGTTCGCGCATCTGGCGTATGTGCCGCTGCCCGGCGGCGACGCGGCCGTACGCAACCCCTACCGCATGGCGCTCTCCCATCTGCGGGCCGCGGGTCTGCCGTGGTCCGAGGAACTTCCGTGTGTCGCCGCGTGCCCGCCCGCCGAACGGCGGCTGCTGGAGCGTCAGCTCGACCGGGGCATCAGCTGTGTGCCCACCTCCAGCATGGGGCGGCTGTTCGACGCCGTCGCGTCGCTCGCCGGGGTGTGCCACCGCGTGGAGTACGAGGCGCAGGCGGCCATGGAGCTGGAGCACGCGGCGCTGACGGCGGCCGGGGACATACGGTCCTTCGGCTACCGGTTCGGGCTGCCCGCGGCCCCGAGGTCAGGGGACGCGCCGCTGGTGGCCGATCCGGCGCCGGTACTGGCCGCCGCCGCCGAGGACCTGCGGGCGGGCGCGGACGCGAGCACGGTGGCCGCCCGGTTCCACGGCGCGGTCGTCTCGCTGGCGCACGAGGTGTGCCGGGCGGCCCGTGACCGTACGGGCGTGACCACCGTCGCGCTGACCGGCGGGGTGTTCTGCAACGCCCTGCTGACCAGCGGCTGTGCGCAGCGGCTGGAGCGCGACGGATTCACCGTGCTGCGGCACCGCACGGTGCCACCGAACGACGGCGGGCTGGCGCTGGGCCAGTTGATGGTCGCCGCCCGGACGACGAGCTGAGCCACCGGCCGGGGTTCCGGCCGGACTACCCGTTGACCACCGTTTGACGTGAAGGAGGAGCGATGTGCCTTGCCGTGCCCGGCAGAGTACTGGAGATCGAGGAGCGCGAAGGAACCCGGATGGCCCAGGTCGACTTCGGCGGCGTCGTCAAGGACGTCTGTCTGGAGTATGTGCCGGAGATGAAGGTCGGTGACTACGCGATCGTCCATGTCGGCTTCGCGCTCCAGCGGCTCGACGAGGAATCCGCGCGGCAGACACTGCGGCTCTTCGAGAATCTGGGCGTTCTGGAGGAGGAGTTCGGCGACCCCTGGGGACGGGCCGCGCGGGAGGCGGGGGCCGAGCGTCCCGCCGGGACCCCGCCGTCCCCCGGGTCGCCGCAGGCCGGGCCCGCGAACCCCGGTCCCCTCAGTCCGCGGCCCTGAACCCCCGAGCCCAGAACCCCCGAGCCCTGAGTCCCGAGCCTGAGTCCTTTAGGAAGAGACCATCAGATGAAGTATCTCGACGAATTCAGCGATCCCGAACTGGCCCGGCGCCTCTTCGACGACATCCACGCCACCACCACCCGGCCCTGGGCCCTGATGGAGGTCTGCGGCGGCCAGACCCACTCGATCATCCGCCATGGCATCGATCAGTTGCTCCCCGAAGCCATCGAACTCATCCACGGCCCGGGCTGCCCGGTCTGTGTGACCCCCCTGGACGTCATCGACAAGGCGCTGGAGATCGCCTCCCGCCCCGATGTGATCTTCTGTTCGTTCGGCGACATGCTGCGAGTGCCAGGCAGCGGCCGTGATCTGTTCAAGGTCAAGAGCGAAGGCGGGGACGTACGGGTCGTGTACTCCCCGCTCGACGCGCTCAGGATCGCCCAGCGGAATCCGGACCGTCAGGTGGTCTTCTTCGGGATCGGGTTCGAGACCACGGCCCCGCCCAACGCCATGACGGTCTACCAGGCCAAGAAGCTCGGCGTCGCGAACTTCAGCCTGCTGGTCTCGCATGTCCGTGTCCCCCCGGCGATCGACGCCATCATGAACTCGCCCGACTGCCGGGTGCAGGCGTTTCTCGCGGCCGGGCACGTCTGCACGGTGATGGGTCTCGGTGAGTACCCCGAACTCGCCGAGCGGCACCGCGTCCCCATCGTCGTCACCGGCTTCGAGCCGCTGGACATCCTGGAGGGCATCCGGCGCGCCGTACGCCAGTTGGAGGCCGGCGAACACACCGTCGAGAACGCCTACCCGCGCGCGGTCCAGGCGGAGGGCAGCCCGGCCGCGCGGGCCATGCTGGCCGATGTCTTCGAGGTCACCGACCGGGCCTGGCGCGGTATCGGGATGATCCCGGCCAGCGGCTGGCGGCTGTCCCCCGCGTACCGGCAGTACGACGCGGAGTACCGCTTCTCGGTGACGGAGATGCATACGGAGGAGTCCACGGAGTGCCGCAGCGGTGAGGTGCTTCAGGGGCTGATCAAGCCGCATGAGTGCGAGGCGTTCGGTACGACCTGTACCCCGCGCAATCCGCTCGGCGCGACGATGGTGTCGAGCGAGGGCGCCTGCGCCGCGTACTACCTGTACCGCAGGCTGGCGGCACCGGACGTGGCGGGCACCGCCGCCGGTACGCGCGAAGAGGTGACTTCCCTTGGCTGAGACGACCGGGCTCCGGGTGAGCGAGGCGGACACCGTCCTGCCCGAAGCGCCGCCCGCCACCGCCGACTTCTCCGGCTGGACCTGCCCCGCCCCGCTCCGTGACCACGCGAAGGTCGTCATGGGACACGGCGGCGGTGGACAGCTCTCCGCCGAACTCGTCGAGCATCTCTTCGCGCCGGCGTTCGGCGGTGATGTCCTCGCGGAGCTGGGCGATGCCGCGACCGTCACCCTCGGCGGAGCACATCTCGCCTTCTCCACCGACTCGTATGTGGTGCGTCCGCTGTTCTTCCCGGGCGGCAGCATCGGCGATCTCGCGGTCAACGGGACGGTCAACGACCTGGCCATGATGGGCGCCATGCCCGCCTATCTGTCCTGCGGGTTCATTCTGGAGGAGGGCGTCGAACTCGCCACGGTCGGCCGGGTGGCCGAGGCCCTCGGAGCAGCAGCCAGGGCCGCGGGGGTGGTCATCGCCACGGGCGACACCAAGGTCGTGGACGCCGGACACGGCGACGGCATCTTCATCAACACGGCGGGCATCGGACTGATCCCCGACGGGATCGACATCCGTCCACGGCGTGCCGCGCCCGGCGATGTGGTCATCGTCAGCGGTCCGCTCGGTGAGCACGGCGTGGCCATCATGAGCGTCCGGGAGGGTCTGGAGTTCGGGGTGGAGATCGTGAGCGACACGGCGCCGCTCGCCTCGCTCGTCCAGGCCATGCTGAACGTCTGCCGCGATCTGCACGTACTGCGGGATCCGACCCGCGGCGGGCTCGCGACCTCGCTCAACGAGATCGCGTCGGCGGCGGGCGTGGGCATCACCCTGCGGGAACAGGCGCTTCCGGTGCCGGACTCCGTCGCCAACGCCTGTGCTTTCCTGGGCCTCGATCCGCTGTATGTCGCCAATGAGGGCAAGCTCGTGGCGTTCGTACCGCCCGCCCACGCCGACGAGGTGCTGGCGGCGATGCGGGCGCATCCGCGGGGCCGTGGGGCGGTGGCGATCGGCACGTGCACGACGGACCACCCCGGCATGGTCGTGGTGAGCACCGGTCTGGGCGGCACCCGGGTGGTGGACACGCCGTTGGGCGAGCAACTCCCCCGTATCTGCTGACGCGCGCCGCGGCCCGGACACGGCGGGACCGGGCAGCGGCGCGTGCGCCGGCCGTCGGACGGCCGTCAGAACTCCTCGTGGTGCTCCGGGTCGCCGCCGAGCCTGCGATGCGGACCGGCCGAGATCCTGGCCAGTTCACCGGCCGTCAGCTCGAACCCGAAGATATCCAGATTCTCCCGCTGACGGCCGGGGTCGGCGGACTTCGGGATGGGCACGGCGCCGAGCTGGGTGTGCCAGCGCAGCACCACCTGCGCCGGGGTGACGCCGTGCTCCTCGGCGATCGCCACGGTCTCCGGATCCTTCAGCAGCCGGCTGCCCCGCCCGAGCGGACTCCAGCTCTCGGTACGGATCCCCTTGGCCGCGTGCGCGGCGCGCAGTTCCTCCTGGGGAAGGGCGGGATGCATCTCGATCTGGTTGACGGAGGGCAGGACGCCGGTCTCCGCCTCCAGGCGCTCGATATGTTCCGGAGTGAAGTTGGAGACCCCGATGGACCGGACGAGCCCGTCCTCCCGGAGCTTGATCATGGCCCGCCAGGAATCGACATACTTGTCCACGCGCGGCAGCGGCCAGTGGATGAGATAGAGATCCACGTAGTCGAGGCCGAGCTTGGCGCGGGACTCCTCGAAGGACGCGAGGGTCTCCTCGTAACCGTGGTGCCGGCCCGGCAGCTTGGTGGTGACGACGATGTCCTCGCGCGGCACCCCGGCGCGCGCGACACCCCGTCCGGTGCCGGTCTCGTTGCGGTAGTTCAGCGCGGTGTCGATCAGCCGGTAGCCGAGTGCCAGCGCGCCGGCGACGGCCTTCTCGCTCTCGTCGTCATCGAGCGGATAGGTGCCGAGGCCGACGGCGGGCAGGGCGGTGCCGTCATTGAGCGTGTGCACCGGGGTACTGGTCACGTATCTCTCGCCTTCCCTCACGGGTACGGGTCCGCCCAGCCTATGGGGCGTCCGGGCGCCGGGCCCGGCGGGCCTGGGCCGGCCGGTGAGGCGGAGCGGGTCCCTGCGGCGGAGGAGTCCGCTCACGCGGTCGCCGCGAACGCGTTGACCCCGGTCAGCTCGGCCGAGAGCCGCCACAGGCGTTTCGCCTGCTCGGGGTCGGTCGCGTAGGCGCGTACGCCACCGGGCACCGAGACATCCTCCGAGGCGGGCCCGGCGATGTCGCAGTCCTCGCAGTACACGCCGCCCGCGCCCGCCAGCTGGGGCGAGGTCGCCGCCCACACCTGGGTCGCCGCGCCCTGCTCCACCGTCTTGAACACCGGGTTCACCGCGTTTCCCGCCTCGTCGATCCAGCCGGCGGCGACCATTTCCGCCTTGGGGAGATGGCGCTGCAACGGGGTGAGGATGCCGCCGGGGTGCACCGAGAACGCCCGTACACCGGAGTCGCGGCCGAGCGCGTCGAGTTCCAGGGCGAACAGCGCGTTGGCGGTCTTCGCCTGGCCGTAGGCCTGCCACTTGTCGTAGTCGTGCGCGAACCACATGTCGTCCCAGCGGATGGGCGAGTTGCGGTGGGCGGACGAGGAGAGGGAGATGACCCGGGCCCCGCCGGGCGCGATCGCCGGCCACAGCCTGTTCACCAGCGCGAAGTGGCCGAGGTGGTTGGTCGCGAACTGCGCCTCCCAGCCGGGGCCGACCCGGGTCTCCGGGCAGGCCATGACCGCCGCGTTGTTGATGACGATGTCGATCGAGCGGTCCGAGGCGAGGAAACGCTCGGCGAACCGGCGGACGCTGTCGAGATCAGCGAGGTCGAGTTCGTCGACCTCGACACCGTCGATGCCGTCGAGCGCCTCCTCGGCGGTCTCGCGTCGCCTGGCGGGCACCACGACATGGGCTCCGGCACCGGTGAGGGCGCGTGTGGTCGCCAGGCCGAGACCCGAGTATCCGCCGGTGACGACGGCGAGTTCGCCGCTGAGATCGATACCGCGGAGCACGTCCTGTGTGGTGCTGTGGGCTCCGAAACCGGATCCGATCGTGTGTTGTGGGGTTGTCATGGCTGAAGGCTACGAATTGGAGCGCACTCGAAGTCAAGGGCACCGACCGGGCCTCGCAAGGTTCACCCCGGCGACGGGTTTGTCCGGGAAGTCGGCGATGCCGGGATGCCCCGGCGGACCGTAGGCGCACCCTCAGGGGTACCGCTTCCCCGTGCTGCTGAGCGACAGTCGAATCCACCAGCGGGCCGCGGGGCGCGAACCGCCCACGATCGGGTCAGCGATGCGTGGCCGGGCCGGGTCAACTGCTAGGCAGGGACGTTCTTGTCCGTTCCGTAGCTCTGGAGTGACCCATGCCCATCGATGCCGTTCTCGCCCAGGAGCAGGACTCGCCCATGGCCCCTCCGCTGATCCCGGAGCAGCCGGCCGAGGAGGGCGGTCCTGACGGCCCGGTCGAGGAACGCGACCTGACGTTCGACGGCTTCCGCTACACCTGCCGCATCGTCGATCACGGCACCGCGCTGACCGAGCCCGTTCTCGTGCTGGGCGGCTCGTCCCAGGACCGCCACTCCTGGGTACGGCACGAGAAGTGGCTCGCTCCACTGGGGCAGGTGATCACCGTGGATCTGCCGGGGTACGGTACGGCCGACTTCCTGCCCGCGCACTACGGTGTCGACTTCCTCGCCGCCACCATCCGGCATCTGCTCACCGAACTCGACGTACCGCGCGTCAATCTGGTCGCCGCCTGCTACGGCGGCGCGGTCGGTCTGCGCTTCGCCCAGCACTACCCGGGGATGCTGGCCCGGCTGCTGCTGGTCGGGATGACCACTCGGATCCCGGCGGACTACGCGGCGGCGATGGAGCGCTGGTCCGTCATGATCGACCGTGGTGAGACGGAGACCATCGCCCGTGAGCTGGCCGACCGTTTCATGTCACCGCCCGGCACGGGACGGGTACGCAAGCACGCCGCCGTGTCCCGGCTGGTGTACCAGCAGATCGCCGGGCAGGATCCCGAGCAGCTGAAGAAGTCCGCGGAGCACAACACCCGGCTGATGCGGCACGAGTGGTACCGGCCGGAACCGGTACCCGCTGTGCCGAGCCTGGTGGTGACCGGTGAGCACGACACGCTGTGCACGCCCGCCATGGGGCGTGAGGTGGCCGCACAGCTTCCCGAGGCGCGGTTCCTGACCATCGACGAGACCGACCATCTGGCTCCGGTGGAGCGGATCGCGGACTTCGCCGACCTCATGGTGCGGTTCTGCACCGACCGGCCGCTCGACGAACTGCCGTATGCCAGCAAGCCGGAGGCACTGGGCACGGCTGTCGGAGCCGCCGGAACCGCTGGAGCCGCTGAAGCCGCGGGAGCCGCCGGTCGCCGGGAGAGCGCCACGTCCTGAGCGCGCTACCACCGACATCCGGGGACGGACGTCCGGGTGTGGCGGCGCGGGTGGATCCGCCCCTCAGCGGGAGAGGGGCCGCTGGTCCGTCGCGTCGGCGATGCCCACATCGAGGAGCGCGACCTTGTTCGTACCGAGATAGGTCAGCCGGTCCTTGTCGAAGACCCAGACGACGTCGTCGCCGTCCGTGTGGAAGGCGAGGCCGATGCCGTACCGTCCCGCGGCGTCGATGGCGCCCTGCCTGACGACGACCCCGGGGATCCTGGCGGTCGCCCGGTACAGCGCCGCGTTCAGCTCGGGTCGGAGGGTCGACTGCGGGAGCATCTCGGCGATGGCCTCGAAGACCGCCTGGCCATGGGCCGGGCCCTGGCCCTCGGTGTCCTTCTCGATCTTCTCCAGCAGGGCGCCCGGGTCGGTGGGAAGGGCCTCCAGCTCACGGTACGTGGTCATGGTGGAGTCCTTGTCGAGCACCGTCTTCCCGTCGGGGCGCCGGGAGTCCAGCGAAGGGCTTCCCGGTTCGAACACCTGCCGGGCGAGACCGTTCCGCGCGCCGTCCACCGCGGTCCACTCCTCACGGACGAAGACGTCCGTGCCCTCGTCCGACACCGGCCACGAGCCCTTGATCTTCGTATAGACGTACTGCTCGTCGCGTACCGTCCTGGCCGGACGCTCGGCGGCCACCAGAGCGATACGGTCCAGCAGCCGCACCGCTTCGTGGTGGTCGGCCGCGGAGCCGCGGAACACGCCCGTGAGGCCCGTCACCGCGGCCACGGCCGCGACGAGCAGAGTGGGGGCGGCCACGAGAGCGGTCAGCCGACGCCGACCGGGACGGACCGGTCGTACGGGTGAGGGCGCGGACACGGATTCCCGGGTGATCTGTCGCAGAAAACGCTGCTTGAGGAAACGCTGCCGCTCGGAGGAGAGGTCTTCGCATGGTGGCGCAGGGGGGACCGGAACCGATTCCTCATGCCAGGCGCGGGACCGCCATCGTGAGAAGAAGCTCATCGGTTTCCCTCCTGTGCCGACGCGACCGCGGAAGTGCGGCTCGCTATGAACTGTCCGCGGGAGGGCAAGCGTTGCGTATCTTCTCTGACACTTTCGCCTTTGCTGTTCCGGGCTCTGCCGTACTGGGCTCCGCTGTCTCTGGCTCCGCCGCCATTCCGGGCTCTGCTGCGGCGCAGTTCCGCTTCGGTGAGTTGCCGGAGCCGCCCGCGGGCGCGGGAGAGCCGGGAGCGTACGGTGCCGACGGCCACCCCGAGGGCCTTGGCGACGGCCGCGTGGTCGAGCCCTTCCCAGACGCACAGGGTGAACACCTCCCGCTCCGCACGCCGGAGCCCGCCCAACGCCACCCGGGCGGCGGCCAGTTCCTCGGAGTCGGCCAGCCGGGCGGCCAGACCTTCCGCGAAGTCCGGTACGGCTTCCGGTTCCGGGAGCCGGGCGAGCGCGAGATCGTGACGTCTGGCTGTGCGCACGCTGTTGCGCAGGACGTTGGTGGCGATTCCCAGCAGCCAGGGACGCAGACTCTCCCCCTCCGCGTGCACCCTTTCCCGCAGCCTCCACGCCTCCAGAAAGGTCAGCGACACGACGTCCTCAGCGGTGGCCCAGTCACCGGTTACGCGCATGGCATAGCGATAGACGATTCGGGCGTAATCTTCGAATAGCCGCCCGAATTCGGCCGGGTCGCCGGCGCGTATACGGGCGCGGGGCGAATGGTTCACATCTGTCTCTGTCCGATTCCGGTCCTGCGTTGCCATGATTCATGCCATACGCACATACGGTCGTTTTCGGGCAGAGCGGATGTCGGCCAGTTGAACAGTGAACGTCAAGAGAGTGACGCCCCGCGAGGGCCGGAAAACGGAGATAACTCCGCGCTCCGGCCGCCCACGGGGAACGCCCGGGAAATCGTCTAGGGCCGGACAAGCCCTAGTGCGGTGGAAGCGGCACGGGCGTGGCGAAGGCGCCGTTGTGGTGCACCAGCGCCGGCCCCTCGCCATGGCCGCCGCCCGACTCGACCTCGCCGACCACGAGGACATGGTCGCCAACGCGCTGACGCAGCGTCACCCGAGCGCTGAGCCAGGCCGGAACGCCCTCCAGCAGCGGCAGCCCGTCATGGTCCGCCGTCCAGGGGACCCCGGCGAACCGGTCGATGCCACTGCGCGCGAACTGCCGGGCGAGCGTGGTGTTCTCGGTGCCCAGCACATGGACGGCGAAGCGGTCGGCGCTCTGTACGGCGGCGAGCGTGGAGGCCGTGAGGCCGAGGCAGAAGGAGACCAGCGCCGGTTCCAGCGAGACCGAGGTGAACGAGGTCGCGGTGAAACCGGCCGGCCCCGGGACCGTGATCACGGTGACCCCGGCCGCGTGCCGCCGCAGGGTGCGTCGGAGTATCTCGTCACCGGCGATGAGCCCGAGGGCAGGGGAAGTTGGGTTCACCGAGGAGGTGGCGGCGAGGGGCTCGGTGGCTGCGGTGCGTTCTGCGGACATGGTCATGCCGCTTCCCTTCATCCGTATGGTCACAGGTCACCCGTCTCGGCGGTGAGGATCGGGCGCGGCCCCGGGTGTGGTGGACGCGACCGGCGAGGCAGCGGCGGTGGCCCGGCGGTGGGCGAGTTCCTGACGGACGAGCGGGATCAGCTCGCGCCCGTAGTCGACGGCGTCGTCCAGCGGGTCGTACCCACGGATGAGCAACGTGGTCGCACCGATGTCGACATAGTCGAGCAGCGCACGCGCGACGGTCTCCGGGGTGCCGACGAGGGCGGTGGTGTTGCCCCCCGCTCCCGTGGCGGTGGCTGTCGGCGTCCACAGCGCGCGGTCGTGGAGGTCACCCTTGGCCGCGGCGGCGAGCAGCCGCTGCGAACCGACGTTGGCCGGGCCGTGCTGCCCCTGGTGATGGCGCGCCTGGTCGAAGAAGGGGCGTCCGGCACCGGACTTGATGGTGTCCAGGATGCGGTGTGCCCGCTCCCAGGCCAGTTCCTCGGTCGCGCCGAGAATCGGGCGGAAGGACACACTGATGCCGGGGGGTGTGGTGCGCCCGGCGGCGACGGCCGCCGCGCGCACGGACGCGATCTGCTCGGCGGTCTCCGCGAGCGGCTCACCCCACAGCGCGAAGGTGTCGGCGTGCCTGCCGCCCACCCGGTAGGCGGCCTCGGAGGAGCCGCCGAAGTAGAGCGGGATGCCCGCAGGGTGGCAGGGCAGGACCTCGGACCCGTACTCCTCGAAGCGGTAGTGACGCCCCTCGTGGCTGAAGGGTTCGGCCGACGACCAGGCCCGGCGCAGGATGGACAGATACTCGTCGGTGCGGTCGTAGCGCTCCTCCTTGTCCAGGTAGTCGCCGTCCCTGCGCTGCTCGGTGTCGTTGCCACCGGTGATGGTGTGTACGGCGACGCGTCCACCGCTGAACTGGTCGAGCGTGGCGAAGGAACGGGCCGCGAGCGTCGGCGCGATGAAGCCGGGGCGGTGGGCGACGAGCAGGCCGAGGCGTTCGGTCCTGGCGGCGACATACGCGGCGACCTGCGCGCCGTCGGGCCTGCTTGAGCTGTAACCGATGAGGATCCGGTCGAAGCCGGCGTCCTCGTGGGCGCGGGCGAACCGGGCCGTGTAGTCACGGTCGATGACGGGCCCGCTGGGCGGCCTGGTCTCGGAGGCGTCCTGGGTCCCGATCATGCCGATGAACTCGACGCCGTGAGGGGTCCGGCCGTTCGATGCGGCGGGGACCACAGGAGCGGGGACCTCCACAGGGGCGGCAGAGGCCCCAGCAGCGGCGGAGGCCTCGGGGGCGGACGGTGCGGTCGGATCCGGCATGGGGTCAGTCGCCTTTCGGTGCGGACCGGCGGTCGAGCGCACGGGCGAGCGCCGCGCGGCCGGTGGTGAGCAGTACGGAGTCGTCCTGCGGTGTGTGCACCCGCGCGCACAGCACGTCGCGGTAGTGCCGCTGGAGCGGGTTGGCCCGGGTGAGGCCGTGATTGCCGGTGAGGGCGACGGCCTGTTCGACGGCCGTGATGGCGGCGCGGGTGCCGAGCACCTTGATGGCCCCGGCCTGCTCCGCGGCCCCCTGGTCGCCGTCGTCGATCCGCCCGGCCACCGCGTCGACCAGTGTGTTCGCCCCCAGAAGCGCGGTCTCGATCTCGCCGACTGCGCTCTGGAACCTGGGCAGTGTGGCGAGCGGCGCGCCGAGCGCGGTCGGGACCCGGTCGTGCAGAAAGCGGGTGAGCCAGTCCCTGGCCGCGCCCGCGACGCCCAGATAGAGGGCGGTCAGTCCGAGGGCGTTCCAGGCACCGGTCGCCACGTCGGGCCGGGCGCCCGGGATGTCGCCGGGTTCGTCGAGCGCGATGACATCGTCGACCGGTACGGGTACGGAGTCGAGGACGACATCGTCGCTGCGGCTGGCACGCAGTCCGACATGGTCCCAGGTCGGTTCGACGGTCAGCCCCGGGCTGCCGGCGCGCACGATGAAGGTCCCGACGCGTACGGGGTCCTCGTCCGTCCGCGCGAAGACCAGCATCCGGCTGAGCCCGACGGCGCCGGTGGAGTAGATCTTGCGTCCGGTCAGCAGCCAGTCACCGCCCTCGCGCCGGGCGGTGGTGGCGGGGAGTCCGCCACGTATCGGGCTGCCCAACTCCGCTTCCACTCGCAGGGAGTTGACCAGGGCCGGTCCGGTGGCCGCCTCGTCGAGAAGCGCGGCGTACGCGTCGGGCGGCCAGTTCGGGGTACGGGCCTGGGCGGCGTGCGTGAACAGCGTCATGGCGGTCACCAGCGCGACGGCCGGGTCACCGGCCCCGAGCGCGCGCAGGACGCGGACGGTGTCGGCGAGTCCGGCCCCGGGGCCGCCGTGCCGGGCCGCCACGGTGGCGGTGAGCAGCCCGGCCTCCCGCGCGAGAACGAACCCCTCGGCCGGGAAGGAGGCGTCGCGGTCGTGCTCGGCCGCACGGGAGGCGAGTGCGGTGGTGAGGGCGGGGAGCCGGCCGAGATCCAGGGGCGGCAGCACGCGAACTCGATGGTCATGGGGTGGTTCTCCGTCCACGGGGGTGGCTCTCCTTCCATCGGATGGCTCTCCTGCGTTCGTTCAGCCGAGCAGGGCTCGCCAGCCGTCGGCGTGGTGGCAGGCGACGGAGTGGGACCGCCCGGCCTCCATGACGGCGGCGGGACGCGGCTCGTCCCGGCACTCCGTTCCCGCGAAGCGGCAGCGTGGCGCGAAGACACAGCCCTCATCGTCCGGCCATGGCTCGCGGTCGGGCGCGGGTCTCAACTGGCTGAACAGCAGCCGGTGTTCACGGCGTACGCTCGGCGCGGAGGCGGTGAGCAGCGCGGTGTACGGATGCCGGGGACGCTCAAGTACCGCACTGATGGGGCCCTGTTCCACGAGGCGTCCGCGAAAGAGGACGGCGACCCGGTCCGCGATCCCGGCCAGCGAGCTGAGGTCGTGGGAGATGACGACGACGGCGAGGCCCAGTTCACGGCGGAGCCGGTCGAGCAGGCTGAGTACGAGATTGCGGTTGGAGGCGTCCAGCGCGCTGACCGGCTCGTCGCTGAGCAGCAGACGCGGCCGGGTGACGAGGGCGCGGGCGAGCGAGACCCGTTGCCGCTGACCGCCGGAGAGCTGCCCGGGGATACGCGATCCCAGTGCCTCGGCGTCCAGCCCCACCAGGGCCAGCGCCTCGTCGGCACGCTCGGCGCGCTCCCGGCGGCTGAGCGCGCCGATGGCGGCGAGTGGCTCAGCCACTGTCCGGCGTACCGTCAGCTCCGGGTCCTGGGAGCGGAGCGGGTCCTGGAACATGAACTGCGCCTGCCCGGTGCGCCGGAACTCCCGCAGCTCACGGCGGGTGAACCGGACCAGATCCGTCCCCTCGAAGCTGATGGAGCCCGCTTCGGGCCGCACCAGTCCGACCGTGGCACGGGCCAGGGTGGTCTTGCCCGAGCCGGTCTCGCCGATGATCCCGAGGATCTCGCCCGTACGTACGGTGAGATCGACGCCGGACAGCACCCGGGTGGTGCCGGCGCGCCGCAGCGAGGTGGCCCGGCGGCCGTACGACACGGTCAGTCCGCTGATCTCCAGCAGCGGGGCTCCATCCGGGGGTGACACGGCCGGTTCTCCCTTCCGCTGGGTGAGGTCCCGGCCCAGGACGGTGGTCATAGGGAGGCTCCTTCCGACACCGGGTCGGGTGTGGTCGCGGAAGCGGTGGCGGACGCGGAAACGGCCGCGTCCGCATCCGCCTCCGTATCCGCGGGAGATCCGGCGCCCCCGGGGCGCGTGGGCGGCGCCTCGTCCAGCAGTCCGGCGGGGCGCAGGCAGCGCGCCCCGCGTCCGTCGTCCAGCGCGTGCCGGGCGACGGGCCCCTCGGTGCACCGGGCGGTGGCGTGGGCGCAGCGGTCGGCGAACCGGCAGCCGGGCAGTACGGCGCCGGTCTCCGGCGGCCGGCCGGGGATGATGTCCAGCTCACGGCGTCCCCACGCGCCGATCGACGCGACCCGCAGCAGCGCCTCGGTGTACGGATGCGCGGGCGCGGCGAGCACGTCGGCGGTCGGACCGTCCTCGACGATCTCGCCCGCGTACATCACGAGGACGCGGTCGCAGCTCTCGGCCACCACGGCCAGGTCATGGGTGACAAGGAGCAGGGCGAGGCCCTGTTCGGCCCGCAGGCGCTGGAGGAGTTCGAGGATCTCCGCCTGGATGACCACATCGAGGGCGGTGGTGGCCTCGTCCGCGATGAGGAGTTCGGGTGCGCAGGACACGGCGACGGCGATCAGGACGCGCTGGAGCATCCCGCCGGACAGCTCGTGCGGATACTGCTGGAAGACCTCCTCGGGGCGGTGCAGTCCCACAGCCGCGAACAGCTCGACGGCTCGGATGCGCGCGTCCGTACGGGAGAGCCCGTCTCCCACTCGCAGCTGCTCCGCGAGCTGGCGCCCCACGGTGAGCGAGGGATTGAGATACGAGGCGGGGTCCTGGAACACGGCGCCGATCCGGCTGCCGCGTACCGCGTTCCACTGCTTACGGGTGAACGCGGTGAGATCGGCGGCCGGCTCGGTGCCGGTGGCGCCAAGCGTGATACGGCCGCCCGACACCGCGCATCCGGCGGGCAGCACACCGAGGGCGGACCGGCAGGTCAGGCTCTTCCCGCTGCCGGACTCCCCCACCAGCCCGACGGCTTCGCCGCGCGCGAGCGTGAAGGACACGTCCCGGACGGCGTGCGCTCCGCCGGAGACAGTGACATCGAGACCGTCGACGGTCAGTACGGGGTCGACCGGTCCTGACACCGCGACGGGCGTGGTGTCGTGGTCAGCCAGTGGTGACACGCTGCTCGACCTCCTCTGATGGGCCGTGGCCGGTACGGGGGGCGGGGTCCGACGGGGAAGCGACGGGTTCGGCCGACTCCTCTTCCGCTTCCGGTACGTGGTCCGGGATCGCGACCGGGGCCGGAGCCGCCGTCCCGAGGGACGGGGCCGGAGCCGCGGTCCCGGCCGACGGGGCCCGGGCCGGTACCCGTGGATCGCCGGCCGCCGTGCCGCTGTCGCGTACCGCGTCCGCGAGAATGTCGAGGGCGCCGACCGTGATCATGATCGCGGCGCCCGGGATCAGCGGCGCCCATGGCTGCTGCGCCAGATAGCCCAGGTCGGAGGCGAGCATCCCGCCCCAGGTCGGCGCGGGCGGCTGGACGCCCAGCCCCAGGAAGGTCAGGGACGCGACCACCAGCAGCGCCTGTCCGACCGCCTGCGCCGTCGTGACCGCCACCGTCGGCAGGATCTTGCCCCAGACGTGGGTGCGCAGGATCCACCAGCGGGACGCGCCCATCAGCTCCGCCGCCTCGACGTACTGAGCCTGCTTCAGACCCAGCGCCGCCGCACGCGTCACCCGGAAGTACAGCGGGGCGAAGAGCACGCCCAGCGCCAGCATCGCCTGGTGCATACCGTTGCCCAGCGCGCCCACCACCGCGATCGCGAAGACCGTGAACGGCATGATCATCAAGGTGTCCGCGGCCCGCTGCGCCGTCCATTCGACGGTCCTGCCGAGCCATACGGAGGCGATCCCGGGCACGATTCCGAGCAGCATCGCTGCCCCGACGGCCTCCAGGGCGCCCACGATCGAGCTTCCCGTGCCCGCCAGCAGCCTGCTGAGGACATCACGCCCCAGATAGTCGGTCCCGAGCGGATGCGCGGCACTGGGCCCGTGCAGCATGTCCACCGGGTGCTGGGCCAGCGGATCGTGCGGCGCGAGGGCGCCGCCCGCGACCGCCAGCAGCCCGACGAGAGCCAGCACGGCCAGCGAGATCCGGGCCGAGGGCAGCCGCCAGGTGCGGCGAAGGGTCCTCATGACGCCCCGCTTTCCCCGGCGGCGCCACGGCCGCCGCCGGACTGCCCGCGGGCCGCCGGATTGAGCGCGGTGAGCGCGGCGTTGACGCCGATGTTGGCGACGAGCACGACAGCGACGGTCACCAGTAGCGTCCCCTGGATGACGGGGATGTCGTGCTGCTCGGCGGACTGGAGCGACAGTTGGGCGATCCCCGGCAGATTGAAGATCTTCTCGGTGACCACCGCGCCGCCCAGGATCACGGGCACGCTCACCCCGAGAACGGAGAGCGCGGGTCCCGCCGCGTTGCGCAGCACATGGCCGAACAGCACGCGCCGCGCCGAGAAGCCACGCATCTCGGCGCCGGTCACATAGTTCTCGCGCAGGGCCCCGACGAGCGAGGTGCGCAGTTGCCGTGCGATGGACGCGGCGGCGTCCAGGCTGAGGGCGAACGCGGGGAGGATCGCGTACCGCAGCCACTCCCCCGGGCTCTGTCCGAGCGGTACGTACCCGCCGGTGGGCAGCGCGCCGAGCTGCACCGCGAGGACGACGATCAGCACGATGCCGATGAGGAAGGGCGGCAGTGTGGCGAGGACCGAGCAGACGAGCGTGACGGCCCGGTCGATCCGTCCGCCGCTGTTCAGCGCGGCGGCGATGCCGGCCCCGCCGCCGATCAGTACGGCGAGCAGCAGGGCCAGCCCCGCGATGGACAGATCCACCGGCAGCGCCTGCGCGACGCTGTCCGCGACGGGGACGCCGGTGAACCATGAGACGCCGAGATCGCCGGAGAGCGCGTGGCCGAGCCAGCTCAGATACTGCGCGTACAGCGGCCGGTCCAGGCCGAACTGCGCCTCCATCCGGGCGATATCCGCCTCAGTCGCCTGGTCGCCCAGGACGGCGGCGGCCGGGTTGGCGTCGGACAGAGCGCCGAGGGCGAAGGTGAGGAGCGAGGCCAGTACGAAGACCGTGGCGGTGGTGACGAGCAGCCGGCCGAGCGGCCTGGGCGCCCCGGCGAGCCGTCGGCGTACGGCACCCCCGCGCGCGAGGCGCCCGCTGCGTGACGGCCCCGCCAGTACGGGCGCGGTCATGAGACGGTGACCCCCTCGAACCGCTGGACGACGGTGTACGCGGGGATCTCGGAGACCTTGGGATTGCGCGCCAGGATGCGCGGGGTGGTGTAGAGGAAGACGTTCGGCATGGTGCGTACGGCGATCCCGGTGGCCTTCTGGAGAACGGCCGGATAGTCGGGCGCGTCCAGCGGTGTGCGGCGGACCTCGTCGAGTGCCTTCTCCAGCTCGGGCGAGATGGTGCGGCCCGGGTTCATCAGCCCCTCCTTGCCGAACAGCACCTGGAAGCCCTGGGTGGCGGACTCGCGCCCGGCGAACTGGTCGACGTAGAGCGCCTTGCTCCGCTGGACGTAGACGAGTTGGGTGGCGCGGGCGGCCGGGATGGTCTCGATCGTGGCGGTGATGCCGACCTTCTTCAGCTGAGCCTGGATCAGTTCCGGTACGCCCTCGGCGTTCTGGGCGGACAGCGTGATCCTCAGCCCGTCGGCGTGGCCCGCCTTCGCCAGCAGTTCCCTCGCCTTCTGGGGGTCGTACGGGAAGAGCTCGTCCAGGGCGTCGTCATGGCCCGCGTAGCCCTTGGGGAACGGCTGACGGGTGGCGTCGCCGTGCCCGAAGGACGCGGTCCTGACCAGTTCCTCGCGGTCGATGGCGTACTTCAGCGCGAGGGCCACATCGGGGTCGGTGTAGGGCTCCTTGCCGATATGGACATCGAGAACGGCCACCACCATGGAGGGGATGACCTGGACCTCCAGGCCCGCGGCCTTGGCCGCCTCCACCTGACTGCCGGGTATCTGCGCCACGTTGTACTGCCCCGAGGTGAGAGCGGCGACCACCGTCGACGGCTCGGGGAGCGGATAGAGCTCAAAGTTCTCGATCTTGACGCGGGCGGCGTCCCAGTAGTCCGGGTTGCGGCGCAGCACGGCCTTCGAGTTCTGTACGTACGAGACCAGGGTGTACGGCCCCGAGCCGGCCGGCTTCGTGGCGAGGCTCGCGGCGTCGCTCTCGAAGACCTTCGGGTTGACGATCATGCCGGTCTTCCCGGCGAGGAGCAGCGGTATCTGGAAGTCGGGCTCGGTGAGCCGCAGTTCGACGGTGCGGGCGTCGACTGCCGTGATCCGCTCGATTCCGACGAGCTGCGAGGCGACCAGCGACTTCTCGTAGTCCCGGCCGCGTTCGAGGCTCTTCTTGACGGCGGTGGCGTCGATCGGCGTGCCGTCGCTGAACTTCTGTCCCGGGCGGAGGGCGAAGGTGACGACGGTTCCCTCGGGGTTGTACTTCCATGAGGTGGCCAGGGCGGGGACGGCGTTTCCGGCCTGGTCGAGTGTGGTGAGCCCCGAGTAGACGAGCGAGAGGGAGTGCACATCCCAGCCGGCGGAGGAGGTGACCGGATCCCAGGAAGTCGTCAGGTTCCAGCCCCATTTGAGGGTGGAACCCTGAGCGCCGGCGGATGAGGTGGTCCCGCCTCCGCAGGCGGTGAGGGCGAGTGCGGCGCCCGCGCCGAGCGAGAGTCCGAGGAACGACCGACGTCCGAGGCCGGAGCCGAAGCCGGGGCCGGAACCGGACGGCGGAGCGGACAGCGGTGCGGTGGCCGGGCGGTCCGCGCCGGCGGTGGTGGATGGGGTGCGGAGGATCGGCATGGATGCGCCACCTTTCTGGGCCGTGCCGGTGTACTCGGGTACGCGGGCGGGGCCGCGGGACGTCCGGGCGGAGGCCCCGGCGAAACGGGAGAGGAGCGGGCGGGTAACGGGGCGGGACCGCGGCGGACAGGGACGTACCGAAGCCGGGCTGCCGCACAACAGGCCCTGAAATCAAGGGAGTTGCTCGGAGCGCGCGGGCAAGGAGTCGCGGTGGCGCACGAGCGCCGACGCCGTGATCCGCCACGGCGTTGAGGCGGGTACGGCGACTCGGGAGAGTCCGTTCTCGGAGCGGAACGCCGCCCGCCGAGCGCGGGACGAGGGAGTCCCGGAGGGGGAGAGACGGGGGGTACCGCGGAGGAAACCGGCGTACATCCCGGTTCATCGGGCGCTCGCGCCGTCCGGGTTACCCGGGAGGGCGCCGCCGGGGACCGGGGCAGGGCCGGGGTGCCGAGGGCCTCAAAAGGCCGGCCTCGACGGGTCGGATCAGCGACAGAGGGCGCTGGAGGTACGCAGGTAATCCACGTAGCGGCAGACCACGGCAGGATGCATCGAACGCATGCCCCGTATCCTCACGGTCCCGCGACACCCTGTCAATGGACACCTCCAGGTGTCTCATTGTCCGAGACCTCGGCGACCTGCGCTTTCACCGCGAAGGACGACTGCTCACGGGCGCGCGCCTCGTCCGGATGCAGCCACAGCGGGCCATGCCCGGTGTCGACGCGCACGGCCTCCGCGGGAGCCGCCGACTCCTCGGTGAGCAGGGCGAGTTCAGGCCCCGTCAGACTGCGCCAGCGCTCCAGCGCGGCCACGGCGGGAAGGCGTACGGGGGTGATGGGCAGCCGGTCCCCGGCCGCCGTACGAGCGGCTTCGAGATAGGTCTCCAGGGGCCGCCATCCCGGTACGCACACCCGGCCGCCGGGACCGTCGAACAGCAGCGTCGGTAGCGCGTAACGGCGGTGGTCCCCGACCTCCTTGGCCCGGCCGGGATGCGGTCCGGGTCCGTCGAGGTCGAGCACGCCGGGGATCGGCCGCCGGGTCTCGGCCCAGTCGGCGCGTACCGCGTCCCGGGTCTCCCGGGCGGCCAGTTCGCGCATCAACCGGTCACTGTCCAGGCCCGGGACTCCCCCTACGACACCACGGACTCCGTCCGGAGTGTCGGCGGGCGCGCCCAGGACGAACGTGCTCTCCCGCAGCCGGCGCAGAACCCGCTCGGCTACCTCGGGCCCCTGGGACCCGGCCGCCTTGGCGGCGAGCGAGGCGGGCAGACTGGACCGGGTCAACCGGCGCAGCCGCGGCGCGTAAGGCGCGTCCGTGCAGGCCGTGACCTCGCGGATGAACCGCTCGTACCAGCGGGCCTCGGCGGCCGGATCGGGCGCCGGATCGTCGTCCTCGTCGAAGAGGATGCCGAAGACCGGCCGCCAGTGGGCGCGCGATCCGAGCGTGAGTCTCAGCAGCCGGAACACGGGCTCGGAACCCCAGGCCCAGGGGCAGGCCGGGTCGGTGAACTCGGTGACCGAGAGCGGCGGCCGGTCCGCACCAGGAGTCGTACGGATCTCGTCAGGAGCCATGCGGGGCGCCTCCGGCGTCTCGCGGATCACACCATCCGGGGTCATGCGGAGGCGGATACGGCCGGGGATACGGACGCGGATACGGCCGGGGAGACCTCACGCGCCGGACCGGCCTCGCTCCTCGGCTCCCGACCCGCGCCGTCCGACCGCGCCCCCTTCGTGGCGAGTTCGGCGATGGTCATCCGCCCGAGCACCGCCTGCGCGGCGGCCTCCACGGCGCGCCACAGATCCGGCAGCCCCTGGGCGGCGCCCGGGTAGGTCAGTGTGTCGGGACGCGCGCCGCGCAGGGTGAGGAACTCCCCGTCCACCGCCGTCATGACCTCGGCGACACTGATCGCGGCCGGGTCGCGGCCTATCCAGTAGCCCCCTTCACAGCCCCGCTGGCTGCGGACCAGACCGGCCTGCCGCAGATCGCGGAAGACCGATTTGAGGAAGCGGAACGGGATGTCCTGGGAGGAGGCGATGCCCTCACAGGTGAGGGGCCGTCCGGTGTCGGCGGCGAGTTCGACGAGCGACCTCACCGCGTAGTCCGCCTTCGCCGAGATCTGCATGTGCACCTTCTCCCGAGGGGGTTCCTTGCCTGCCCGATTATCCGCTGAGGCACCGGCCGGAAACCGGGAACGGCCAGCTCGGCGGTAATGGACACATCTTGACATCCATTCGCCGCGCTCTCTACGGTCGGCGCCGGGACCACACCCGCGGCCCGCGGCACCGAAGAGCAGGATCTCCATGGCCTCGCACACCGAGCACGACGCGTTCCATCCCGACCTTCCGGACCAGGACCACGACGACGACGGTACGGCGCGGAGCGCGCTGCCCCTGCGCGCGCGGCTGCATCACATCCGGGCCGACGCGCTCGACGGCGATACCGCGCAGACAGGTGGCATGCGGCGCTTCGCCGCGATCAGCGGATCCACCGTCGGCTCGGAGCGCATCTGGATGGGCCAGACGCATGTGGCGCCCGACACCGCCTCCTCCAACCACCACCATGGCGCCTCCGAGACGGCGATCCATGTGGTGAAGGGGCACCCGGAGTTCGTGTTCCTGGACGACTCCAGCGGTACCCCGGAGGAGATCCGGATCCGCACCTCACCCGGCGACTACATCTTCGTACCGCCGTACGTCCCGCATCGCGAGGAGAACCCCAGCCCGGACGACGAGGCCGTGGTGGTGATCGCCCGCAGCACGCAGGAGGCGATCGTGGTCAACCTGCCCGAGCTCTACGTCCTGGGCCACGGCCCGGACGCGAGCTGACGCACAAGCTGACGCACGACCCGGGAACGGCCCACGCTCCGGAAACGGGGCGGCCGGTCCGCGCCCCGGCCTCCCGCCACTCCTACAAGGTGAGTTCGCGAACGGTCGCCATATCGCTGAACGGCAGCAGTCGGTCACCGACGATCTGATACGGCTCGCTGCCCTTTCCCGCGATCAGGACGATGTCGTCGGGACCGGCGTCCGCCAGGGCGAAGGCGATGGCCCGGCGCCGGTCGGCGAGCCGCTCGAACCGGGTGCCGGTGGCCAGGAGGCCCGGGGTGATCTGGTCCATGATCGTCCCGGGGTCCTCGTAGCGCGGATTGTCCGACGTGAGCACGCACAGATCGGAGTGGGTTCCGGCGATCTCCCCCATCCGCGCGCGCTTGGTGATGTCGCGGTCGCCGCCGCAGCCGAAGACGGTGACGATCCGGCCGTTGGCGAAGTCGCGGATGGTGGTGAGCACCTTCTCCAGCGAGTCGGGCGAGTGTGCGTAGTCGACGATGACCGATGTGCCCGACGGGGCCTCGAAGCGCTCGAACCGTCCGGGGATCGGCGGCATCCGGTCGAGCGCGCCGACCAGGCCGTCCAGATCGTGCCCCAGCAGTTGGCAGGCGGCCACGGCGGCAAGGGCGTTGGCCACCGAGAAGCGGCCCGGTACGGGGATCGCCACCGGGTACTTGCGCCCCTCGTGATGCAGCGTGAACCGCGTGCCGAACGCGTTCACGGTGAGATCGGTCGCCCGGAAGTCCGCCTCGGCGTCGAGCGCGTAGGTCGTGACGGCCCCGGGCATCAGCGCACCGACCGCGGCGCCGATCGGATCGTCCACGTTGATCACGGCGCGTCGGCAAAGCCCTTGAAACAGCCGGAGTTTGGCGTCCCGGTAGTTCTCCATGGTGCCGTGGTCGTCCAGATGATCCTGCGTCAGGTTGGTGAAGATCCCGACGTCGGTGTGGGCATGGTCCACCCGGTGGGTCAGCAGGCCCATGGAGGTGGCCTCCAGGACCACGGTGCCGACCCCGCGGTCGCGCATGCGCCCCAGCAGATACTGCAGGTCAGGCGCCTCGGGGGTGGTGAGCACCGACCTCGGCATGGGGATCGGTTCATCGCCGATCCGGCTGCCCGCGGTCCCGATGACCCCGACCGTCGCGCCCTCGGCGAGCCGCAGCACGGACTCGACCATGTACGACACAGAGGTCTTGCCGTTGGTACCGGTGACGGCCACCACGTCCATGGCCCGTCCGGGCTCCCCGTAGTAGCGGGAGGCGACGAGGGACGCGGTGCTCCGGGTGTCCCGCACCCGCGCCACACATACCTCCGTGTCCGCCCACACCGCTGCCGGCGGCTCCGGTGCCCCCGCGTCGAGCAGGACCGCCGCGGCGCCGCGCGCGAGGGCCTGGCCCACGGACTCCGGGCCGCCCTCACGGTGACCGGGAACCGCGATGAACAGCGAACCCGGCGAGACCCGGTGCGCGTCGAAACACGTGCCCTCGGTGATCTCCGTCTCCGGATCGCCCCGCAGGATTTCGTGGTCGTGCCCGGCGAGCAGTGCGCTCAACTTCACAGGGGTCCTCTCGAAGATGCGACGTGCCAGGTCTCCGGCGGTCGCCGGGTGGGCGCCGACGGCACGCCGTGGCGTCGCGGAAGGGGTGCGTAGGGGACGTGCGCGCTCTCACGAGCAGGAGGGGGAACAGGCCCGGAGGAACGGGCCGAGTGGAAGCGGCCTACCGGAGAACCGGAACGAGCGGGACCACGAGAACGGTCCGCGGCACTGGTCCGGGGAATTGGTCCGGGGAAAGGGGAAGGCGAAAGCTCACTAGCCGTGGCCGTGCAGGGCGCGGCAGCCGGCCTCCGGCGCGGACAGCGGGCCCGGCCCCGCGATCACGGCGGCGGCCGAGCACAGCGCGCAGGGAGCCTGTCGCAGGCACTCCCTTACGGCACGTGTACAACCCATGCGTGGAGTGTACGGCCGAAGGAACACCCCCCGCTCCCGCCCCGCCGCCGGACAGCACTCGGGCGGGCCGCTCGAAGCGGCCCGCCCGGGACATGCGGATGTTCGCGCTCAGACTCCCTGGCCGCTGCCTCCGGAGCCGGTGCCCGCCGCCGCCTTGATCCCCTTGGTGATCTCGTCCATGACGGTCAGCTTCGGCGCCTTGTCGTTGACATCGAACCCGGAGCGTACGAGGACCATCAGCTCCGGTGATGTCGGTGAGGAGAAGGCGAGCGACTGCACATAACCGTCGTCCCCCTTGCTCGTGACGACCTTCCACCGCACCAGATAGCCCTTCTGTCCGGCGACGGTGACCTCTTCCGACTTCAGCTGCTGGTGCGAGGAGATGTCTCCGTAGATCGTGCCGCCGTAGGATTCCTCGGCATTGACCTCGATGTCCTTCTCGGCCGCCGCCTTGGCCGTGGTGGCGTCGATCTTCAGGGCAGCCGCAGGAGCGGAGAACACTCCGCCGCGCACACAGCTCTGCGAGGTGTCCCCGGGGCACTCGTACTTCCCGGTCGTCACCCCGGCCCCGATGGTCCCGGATTCACCGGTCCAGCCGTCCGGTACCGGAATGCTGATCCCGCTGGCCGCGTCGGTGGCGTAACCGTCCTCCGTCTGCGGCTGCTGCTGGGGCGCGCCGTTCTCGCCGCCGGGGCCGCCGCCTCGCGGGCCGTCGGGCGCCGGGCTCTGCTGGCCGGGCCGGGAGGGCGCGGCGGAAGGGCCGGAGCCCGCCGCGCCCGCCTCGTCGTTGCCACCGCCGTCGCGCCCGAGCAGATAGAAGCCTCCCGCGATGGCCACCGCGACGACGGCGGCGATGGCGCCGATCGCTATCCGCCGCCCACCGCGCCGGGAGCCGGGCGGCGGTGTGGCGGGGTACGGCGGTATCGGATACGGGGGTACCTGGTACGGCGATTCGGGAGAGAGCCCGGTGGCCGGGGGCGCCGAGGGAGGGGGCGCCGCGGCGGGCGGATCCCACTCGGCGGGCGGGGCGGCACGGACTTCGTCGGTCCACGCGGAACCATCCCACCAGCGTTCCTGGCGTGGTCCTTCACCTGTGTGCCCCGGGTCGGGATGCCAGCCGGGCGGAGTTGTGTACGTCACGGCTCTCACCTTAAGCATGTTGTCTGAAAAGCTTGTGAGAGGGCCGTGAGAATCCCCCGTCGCGGACCGTACCCTACCGCCCTACACCCCTCCTCTCTCCGGCTCCGGCCCCGGCACGATCCCTCGTACCACCCCCAGGGACACCAGATCCTGTGGGCGCAGCCGGAGCTGGTCGGCCGTCACCCGAGTCTCCTCCGGGGCGCGTTTGAGGATCGCCGCCGCCAGTTCCGGCGCGATGACCGAGAAGTAACTGTCCGGCGTGGCCCACGCGTTGTCCGGCGCCGACAGAGCCAGCGCACCGCCAGAACCGCCCTCGCCGATCAGCAGCGTGGTGACGGGGACCCGGGCGGTGGCCATGGCGGCGAACAGGTCCGCGATGGCGCTGCCCGCTCCCGCGCGCTCCGCCTCCGCGTCATTGGCCGCGCCGGGGGTGTCCACCAGCGTCAGTACGGGGATGCCCAGTCGGCCCGCGAGCCGCACCAGCCGGGCTGCCGTGCGATAGCCGGCCGGGAGCGTGGCGGTACCGCACTGCGCCGCGTACGCGATCGTCCGCCCTTCGTGCCGGCCGAAACCGCACAGCATCCCGGGGTCGGTACCACCGCAGCGGTCTCCGCCGATCGCCTCGCGATGGGTGAAGTAGGCGTCCAAGTACGCTGCGGCCCGGGGCCGTTGAGGGACGCGGGCCTGAAGAACGGCCTCCCATCCGGTGGCGGGGAGCCCCGCGCGGCCCAGTCCCTCCGGGGGCGGGGCGGCGGACGGCACGGCGTCCCGTACGCCTCCCGTGAGCAGGGTCAGCCAGTGGCCGACGGTGGTGCGCAGCTCGTGCCGGCCCACCACCGCGTCGACATGGCCCGCGGCGAGCTGCGCCTCCGCCGTGTAGGCGTACGGGTCGGCGTCCGCCGGGCGCACACGCGAGCCCGCGAAACCGATCTGGGCGCCGGGCAGCGCCAGGACGACATCGGCGCCCGCCCCGAGCGTGGCCCAGCCACCACCGGTCGTCGGGTCGCGCACCACCGCCAGCTGCGGCAGTCCCGCCGCCCGGGTCAGGGCGGACTGCCGTGCCACACGCTGGAGTTGGAGCAGCGCATGCATCCCCTCCTGCATCCGGCTGCCCCCGGTCGCGATGAGCGAGACAACCGGCAGCCCCCGCTCACGCGCGAGGGTGTGGGCGGCTTCGAGCAGATCGCCGGTGCGCTCCCCCAGCGAGCCGCCGAGGAAGCCGAACTCGAAGGAGATCAGCACCACGTCGACCGCGTCGATCCGCGCGGTGCCGCAGACGACGGACTCCTTCTCCCCGGTACGTTCCTCGGCGCGGGCGCGCGAGGCGTCGTACCCCTCCCAGCCCAGCGGTCCCTCAGGCGCGGACACGCCCTGGAGCGGGGGCAGTTCGGTGAAGGCGCCCTCGTCGACGACGGTGGCGATGACCTCGCGCGCGTTCGGCCGCTCAGTCATGGAGCGCGCGCTTCATGATCTTGCCCATGTCGTTGCGGGGCAGGGCGTCCAGATAGCGTACGGTGCGTGGCCGCTTGTGCGCGGCGAGCTGCGCCGCCACATGATCGGCCAACTCCTGTGCGGACGGCGGCGCTTCGGCGCGGGCCGGGACGATCCAGGCGACGATCCGCTCACCGAGGTCCGCGTCGGGCTCGCCGGTCACCGCGGCTTCCCGTACCCCGGGATGCTCCAGCAGAACGTTCTCGATCTCCCCCGCGCCGATCTTGTACCCACCGCTCTTGATCAGATCGGTGGCCTTGCGGCCGACGATACGGACATAGCCGTCGGGGTCGCGGATCGCCATGTCCCCGGTGTGGAACCAGCCGTCGGTGAAGGCGGCTTCGGTGGCGTCGGGCCGGTTCAGATACTCCGTGAAGAGATTCGGGCCGCGTACCTGGATCTCGCCGACCGTCTCGCCGTCGTACGCCTCGAACGCGACGCCCGACTCGTCGACAAGCCGTAGTTCGACGCCACCCAGCGGTACCCCGACGGTCCCGGCGCGCGGCTCGCCGTCCGCCCGCACGCTGGCGTTCATCAGGGTCTCCGTCATGCCGTACCGCTCGATGACCCGACGGCCGGTCGCCGCGGCGATCCGTTCATGGTCGTGCACGGGCAGCGCGGCGGAGCCCGATACCAGCAGACGCGCTCCGGCCAGCGCCTTCGCGAGCGCCGGATCGGTGGCGAGCGCCTCGGCGATACGGTGGTACATCGTCGGTACGCCGAAGAGCATCGTGGCACCGGACGACAGTTCACGAGTGACGCCCTCGGTGCTGAACCTGCCCAGATGGCGGACGGACCCGCCGCGGCGCAGCGGGCCGAGGATGCCGAGGATCAGCCCATGGACATGGAAGAGCGGCAGGGCGTGAACGAGTACGTCGTCGGCGGTCCACTGCCAGGCGTCCTCCAGCGCGTCCAACGTCGCGGCGATGGCGCGGCGCGGTACGACAGCGCCCTTGGGCGGTCCGGTGGTGCCGGAGGTGTACACGATCAGGGCGGGGGCCTCCGGGGACAGCGCGGGGAAGGCGTCGGCCCGTGGGTGTTCCGTGGCCGCGTCGGCCGTGCCGCCGGCTCCGGCGTCCACACGTACCAGCCCGGCCAGCGCGGCCGGGAGGACGGCATCCGGTTCGGCGACGACCAGGGTGGGCGCGCTGTCCGCGACGATGTGCGCCAGCTCGCGTTCGCCGCTCTTGGGGTTGACCGGGACGGCGGGGACACCGGCCAGTAGCGCGCCCACCACCCCCACGGCCGTGCCGAGCGTGGGGGTGGCCCAGACCGCGATCCGTCGTTCACCGGCGATACGAGCGGCCAGGGAACCGGCCGCGTCCGCCAGTTCGGCATAGCTGAGGGCGCGGTCGCCGAACCGGAGTGCGGGGCGTTCCGAACGCGCGGCGAGGGCCGGGAAGAGAGAGGACACGCGTCGTTCTCCTAACTGTTGACGAGTCTGGCCGATCATCGCGGGCAAAGCGGTCACCCGAAGCCTGGCACCACGAGTACCAGCCAGACCGCGGCGGGTACCACCGCCACCACGATCCCTCCGTACACCATGAGCTGCCGGAAGAAGCGCTCACGGTCCACCTCGGGCGCGGCGGCCAGCACCAGCGCGCCATTGGTGGAGAACGGACTGACGTCGACGACCGTCGCCGAGATCGCGAGCGCCGTGATCATGCCGATCGCCCCGATCTCGCCCTGGGCGAGGAACGGCACGGCGAGCGGGATGAGCGCGCCCATGATGCCGACGGACGAGGCGAACGCGGAGACGATCGCGCCGATGTAGCAGAGCAGTAGGGCGGCGAGGAGCGGGATGCCGATGTCCCCGACGGCGTTTCC
Source organism: Streptomyces sp. NPDC051662 (assembly GCF_040681655.1). NCBI lineage: Bacteria > Bacillati > Actinomycetota > Actinomycetes > Kitasatosporales > Streptomycetaceae > Streptomyces > Streptomyces sp. NPDC051662. The sequence goes on along the minus strand of NZ_JBFAZD010000003.1, from coordinate 206,549 downwards.
GGCGTAGTCGATCGTGCCCATCTCCTCCATGACACCGACATACGTGAGGACACCGCAGATGAGCAGTACCGTCGGCCAGGCGATCTCGCCCACGGCCTTGCGGCTGGTGTCCGGCCAGACCGCGCTGAGCAGTACGGCGAGGGTGAGGGAGGAGAGTCCGGCGTCGAGGTCGAAGCCCAGGACGGCGACGACGAGCGCGACCAGTGCGGCGAGGGTGGCGCCGATGGCGGGGGTGAGCCGGAGACTTCCCCGCTGCCCCTCGGGCTCGGTCCCACCGGGCTCCGTACCACCGGGCTCCTGGCGCCTGGCGGAGAGCTTGAGTCCGCCGAAGAGTACGAACACGACCCCGGCGATGACGAGATTGGCCACGAGCGAGCCGAGGAAGAGGGTGAGTTCGCTGCCCGGCAGGTTCTCCCGTTCCACGATGCCGTTGACGATCGAACCGTAGATACTGATGGGTGAGAAGCCACCACCCTGGGCACCGTGCACCACCATGGCGCCCATCAGCAGCGGGCTGATCCCGTACCGCGCGGCGAAGCTGAGCGCGATCGGCGCGACGATCGCCACGGCCGCCGGGGAGACGGCCCCAATGGCGGTCAGGGCGCCGGTGATCGCGAACATCACCCAGGGGATCAGCACGATCCGGCCGCGGACCAGCCGGATCGCGGCGTGGACGAGCCAGTCGGTGGTGCCGTTGGCGCGGGCGATCGCGAAGAGATAGGTGACGCCGACGAGCACCACGAACAGATCACCGGGAAAGCCCGCGAAGATACCGTCGGCGTCGAGACCGGCGACCAGTCCTCCGACGCCGAACGCGGCGGCGAAGGCGAGCGCGCCCATATTGATCGAGCGGGTGGTGGCGATCACGAAGACGACCGCGAGTACGAGGATCGAGATCAGTTCGGCGGACATTGCGCGGGCTCCCGTCCCTGGGTCCCTTGAAACAGCGGGGAATTGGCCGACTGGCTGACTGGACGACTGGCCAAGTGGCTGGACCACATTGACGGCCTGCCGGGGCGAGCGTCAAGAGATCGGACAGGAATTGGCTCAGCCACTTGACCGCCCGGTGTTAGGCTGGGCGCGCACAGGATCGCGAGACAGTGGGCAGCGATGGGGGGTCCGGATGTCCGACGCACTGCGGCCGATGGCCCGGCCGCGTTTGTACGAGCAGGTCCTCGACCGACTGCGCAGCTATGTGAGCGAGGGCGACCTCGGGGTGGGCGATCGGCTGCCCCCCGAGCGGGAGTTGGCCCAGCGGCTGGGGGTGAGCCGCGCCTCCGTCAAGCAGGCGATCGTCGTCCTGGAGGTCCAGGGGCTGGTCGAGGTACGGCACGGCGGCGGCACCTATCTGACCCGGGCGGGTCTCGATCCCGAGCCCGTCGAGCGACTGGTGGAGCGCAAGCGGCGATTGCCCGATGTGCTGGAGGCGCGTGAGGCGCTGGAGACCAAGCTCGCCGAACTCGCGGCCGAGCGGCGCACCGATCTGGATCTGGCGGCGCTGCACGACGCGCTGCACCAGATGTCCGACGAGATCGAGGCGGGCGGCTATGGAGTGGAGGGCGACCGGCTCTTCCACACCGCGGTGACCGCCGCCGCGCACAGTGGACTGCTCGCCGAGTTCATGCGCTCCATCACGGAGCAGATCGCCGAGAGCCGCAATGAGTCTCTGCGCCAGCCCGGTCGCCCCAAGCGGTCGCTGGCACAGCACCGCGCGATCCTCGACGCGATCGAGTCGGGACGGGGCAAGGCCGCCGCGGCCGCGATGCGGCGCCATGTACGGACCGTGGCGAAGGTGCGCCTGCTGGAGTGGAACCCGGACGAGAACGCCTGACACCGCCGGGAGGAACCTCGGACCGGCCGGCCGTTGGTCCATACCAAAGCCTTGACAGGGCGTTGGTTCACTTCTTAAATCGTCCAGCAAGCGCTTCCCGCTGTCCTTCTACTGTCATGTGCGCGACATCCCCCACATTCCACGCGCCTCCGTTCACCGAACCGGCGCGGGAAGGATCGTCACAATGGCCATACTCACGTCCCGTACGACGCACGGCCCCTTGCGTCTGCTCGTACTGCTCGCGCTGCTGCTCGGACTGGCCGCGGTGCCCGGCGTCGGACGCGCGCAGTCACCCGCCGCGCCCGCGTTCAAGGTGCTCGCCTTCTACAACGGCACCTGGGACGCCGCCCACATCAGCTTCGTCCATGAAGCGAACGAGTGGTTCCCCAGGACCGCCGCCGCCAACAACTTCTCCTACGAGTCGACCAACAACTGGAATCGCCTGACCAGCACGACTCCGCGGGACTACCAAGTGGTGCTGTTCCTGGACGACTTGCCGCAGACGGCGGCGCAACGGACCGGGTTCGAGCAGTACATGCGGGCCGGCGGGGCCTGGATGGGCTTCCATGTCTCCGCGTTCACCACCGAGGCCCAGAAGTGGCCCTGGTATCACAACGAGTTCCTGGGCAGCGGTGGGTTCAAGTCCAACACCTGGGGCCCGACCACCGCAGTGCTGCGGACCGAGAACCGTTCCCATCCGTCGACCACCCGGCTGCCCGCGACGTTCACCTCCGCCGTGAGCGAGTGGTACAGCTGGACGAACGACCTCAGGAAGAACCCCGCCATCAATGTCCTGGCCTCGGTCGATCCGGTGAGCTTCCCACTGGGCACGGACCCCAACCAGTCCTGGTACAGCGGGTATTACCCGATCGTGTGGACCAACAAGAACTACCGGATGCTGTACACCAACTTCGGTCACAACGCCATGGACTACGGGTCGGGCACCACACTGTCGTGGACGTTCGGCAACGAGGTCCAGAACCGGTTCGTCATCGACGGACTGAAGTGGCTGGGCGGTGTGACGGCCGGGGCACCCGCGCCGGCGCCGGTCAGTTGAGGGTGTCGGGATCCGGGCCGGTACGCAGACCGCGGTCGAGCGTGGCGAGCGCGGCCATGTCGCCTGCCGAGAGCTCGAAGTCGAAGACGTCGATGTTCTCGCGGATCCGCGCGGGAGTGACCGACTTGGGGATGACGATGTTCCCGAGCTGAAGGTGCCAGCGCAGCACCACCTGCGCGGGCGTCTTCTCATGCCGCCCCGCGATCTCGGTGACCGCCTCCTCCTGGAGCAGGGCGCCCTGTGCCAGCGGGCTCCACGCCTCGGTCGCGATGCCGTGCTGGGCGTGGAAGTCCCGCAGCTCCTCCTGCTGGAGACCGGGGTGCAGCTCGATCTGATTGACGGCGGGGACGATATCGGTCTCGTCCAGCAGACGTTGGAGATGGGCGGGCTGGAAGTTGGACACACCGATGGCGCGGGTCCTGCCGTCGGCGAGCAGCTTCTCCATCGCGCGCCAGGTGTCGAGATAGCGGTCGCGCGCCGGGGTGGGCCAGTGGATGAGATACAGATCCACCCGTTCGAGACCGAGCTTGGCGAGGCTCGCCTCGAACGCGGCGAGCGTCGAGTCGTACCCCTGGTCGTCGTTCCAGAGCTTGGTGGTGATGAACAGCTCGTCGCGGGGCAGGCCCGAGGAGGCGATGGCGCGGCCGACACCTTTCTCGTTGCGGTACAAGGCGGCGGTGTCGATACTGCGGTAGCCCGTCTCCAGCGCGGTGCTGACCGCGCCGGTGGTCTCTTCGTCGCTGACCTGGAAGACACCGAAGCCGAGCCGCGGCATCCTGACGCCGTTGTTGAGTACGACGTTGGGGACGGAATTCATGGTGTTCCTTTTCTTCGTGGATTCACTGTGGGGGGCGCTGTGAGCGGTTTGCACTGTGGGGAGAAGGAGGGGGCACACCGACTTCCGACTTCCAACGTAACGACGTCGTCGGTGCCGCGCGCTGTGGCGGTCCGCCGCCTCCGTACGGGAGAGCCCGGTCAGTGCGGCGCGGTAGTGGTGACCCGCTCGGGCCGCCGCGGAGCAGCCGCCTCGGCAACCGTCTCCCCGGCGGTCGGCGTGCGGCGCTCCAGGGCGCTGGAGACGATCGCCAGGACGAGGGCGGAGCCGGCCAGCGCGGCGCCGACCCAGTTCGGCGCCGTGTATCCGAGCCCCGCGGCGATGACGATGCCGCCGAGCCAGGCGGCCAGCGCGTTGCCGAGGTTGAAGGCGCCGATATTGACGGCGGAGGCCAGGGTGGGCGCGGCGGACGCCTGGTCGAGGACCCGCTTCTGGAGCGGCGGTACGGTCGCGAACCCCAGGGCGCCGATCAGTGTGAGGGTGACGGCCGCCGCGATCTTGTTGTGCGCGGTGAAGGTGAAGAGGGCGAGCACCACGGAGAGCGAGCCCAGGGAGACATACAGCAGCGGCATCAGCCGGCGGTCGGCGAACCTGCCGCCGATCAGATTCCCGGCGACCATACCGAGACCGAAGAGCACCAGCAGCCAGGTGACGGAGGAGTCGGCGAAGCCCGCGGTCTCGGTCATCATCGGCGTGATGTAGGTGATCGCGGCGAAGACCCCGCCGAAGCCGAGGACGGTCATCGCCATGGCGAGCAGCACCTGCGCGTTACGGAAGGCGGCGAGCTCATGCCGTATCCGTACGCCCTCGGGCCGTGGCTGTTCCGGTACGAGCTTCGCGATGCCCGCGAGGCCCAGGACACCGAGTCCGGCGACCACGAGGAAGGTGGCCCGCCAGCCGGCGCTCTGGCCGAGGTAGGTGCCGAACGGTACGCCGACGACATTGGCGACGGTCAGCCCGGTGAACATCATGGCGATGGCGCCGGCCTTCCTCTCCGGGGCGACGAGACCGGCGGCGACGACGGATCCGATGCCGAAGAAGGCTCCATGGGCGAGCGAGGCGACGACGCGTCCGGTGAGCATGAGTCCGAAGCTCGGAGCGAGCGCGGAGAGCACATTGCCCACCACGAACAGCCCCATCAGCACCATCAGCATCCGTTTGCGGGGGATCCGGGTGCCGAGGACGGTCATCAGCGGGGCGCCCAGCACGACTCCGAGGGCATAGCCGGTGACCAGCAGTCCTGCCGTGGGGATGGTGACGCCGTAGTCGGCGGCGACCTCGGGGAGCAGCCCCATGATCACGAATTCGGTGGTGCCGATTCCGAATGCCCCGATGGCCAGGGCGAGGAGCGCGAGTGGCATGGATGTGACCTCCAGAACGTTTGCACGAGCGCTTTACGAGCGCCGACAATACTTGCAGACGCTGTTTAATTGCAAACGCGCTATATTGCGAATGTGCCCTATCCTGGGGTACGGGGACGCTTCCCGCCGCCGCCCGCCCTCATCTCCCGCTGGAGGAAGCCATGACCGCCACGGACACCGCGCTCACCGGGCTCGCCCAGGGCTGGTGCGCCCTCTCGCTGCTGCACGGCAGGATCGAGGGGCATATCGAGCGCGCGCTGCAGGCCGGGCACGGTCTGAGCGTCCGTGAGTACTCCCTGCTCGATGTCCTCAGCCGTCAGCACGACGGCGAGGGCGGCCATCTGCAGATGAAGCAGGTCGCCGACGCGGTCGTCCTCAGCCAGAGCGCCACCACCCGGCTGGTGACCAGGCTGGAGGACCGCGGACTGCTCACCCGCTATCTGTGCCCGACCGACCGCCGCGGGATCTACACCAATGTCAGCGAGGCGGGGCTGCGACTGCTGGCCGAGGCACGCCCCACCAATGACGCGGCGCTGCGGGAGGCGCTCGACGAGGCGGCGAAGGTCCCCGAGCTGGCCGCCCTGGTCAGGACCGTGAAGTCGCCCCGCTCCGCGGACTGACGCGCCCCGCACCCGCCCGCCCCCGCACGTGGAAGAGCCGGACGGAAACCCTGGTCGGGGTCTCCGTCCGGCTCTTCTCACACAGGTCGTGCACCCGCTCCGGTACGCGGCGCGGATCAGCCGTACGGCGTCAGCTCTTCTTCGCGCCACCCGAGGCGCCGTAGCGGCGCTCGAACCGCTCCACCCGGCCGGCGGTGTCGAATACCCGGCCGGTCCCGGTGTAGAAGGGGTGGCTCGCGGAGGAGATCTCCACGTCGATGACGGGGTAGGTGTTGCCGTCCTCCCACTCCACGCGCCGCGTCGAATCCGCGGTCGAGCGCGTCAGGAACGCGGTACCCGCCGCGCGGTCCCGGAAGACGACCGGACGGGAGACGGGGTGGATACGAGGCTTCATAGGAACTCCCTCCTCATGATGGATATCGTTTCCATCAAGTCGCACATTGGGGTAACGCGACGCTCCCCCTCGGCATTCCCGCCATGTCCCGAGCGCCGGAACAGGGGACACTGGGCGTGACGGGCTTCCCGCGGCCCGCCGAGGAACGCGCTCGCGGCCCGCCGAGTTCTCCCCTCGGCACGGGCGGGCCGTCCGGGCCGACGACCGCCGGGGACGACTCCGGCGGCGGAGTGCGGAGAACAGGAAGTGGGCGGCACCCATGGGTGAGTTGATCCTGGTACGGCACGGAGAGACCGCCTGGTCCCTGTCCGGGCAGCACACCAGCTACACCGACCTGCCGATGACCGAGCGCGGCGAGAGCGAGGCCCGTTCCCTGGCGCCCCTTCTCGGTGAGCGCCGGATCGGCCTCACACTCGTCAGCCCGATGGCGCGCGCCCGGCGCACCGCGGAGCTGGCCGGTCTCGGCGGACTCCGCACCACGCCGGATCTGCGTGAGTGGAACTACGGCGGCTACGAGGGCATCACCACGGCCGAGATCCACCACACGCGCCCCGGCTGGGACCTGTGGACCGACGGCACCGTCCCCGGTCCCGACGGCCGGCCCGGGGAGAGCCCCGCGGAGGTCGGGCACCGCGCCGACCGGGTGCTCACCGAGGCCCTGGAGGGACTGCGCTCGGGTGACGATGTCGCCCTGGTCTCGCACGCCCACTTCCTGCGGGTGCTCACCGCGCGCTATCTCGGGCTGCTCCCGGCCGCCGGAGCGCTGTTCCTTCTCGCCACCGGGACCGTCTCCCGTCTCGGCACGGAGCACGACCGGCCGGTGATCACCGCATGGAATCTCGCGATCCCCGAGAGTGTCCTGAGCGCCGCCCGGGAGAAGGAGAGCGCGGCCTGACCACGCCCGGCCCAGCGGCCCTCAGAGCTGTCCGAGGTCGGCCGAGAGCCAGTGCTCGGGCCGCATCCGGATGATGACCTGTTCGCCGTGCTCGGACCAGGCGGAGTCGACATACGCGCCGACCTTGTCCACCGCGACATAGCGTGAGGCGATCTCGTGGAGCGCCTCGCGGGTGGCGGGCTCGGTCGCGGTCACGGAGCCCTCGACCGAGACATAGCGGACGCTCGGTTCGGCGCGTTCGACCATCAGGGTGAAGCGGCCCGCCGCGGCGATGAGCCGGCCCTTGCGCGAGTCACGTCCGGTCATGATCCAGATGTCGTCGCCCGGCCGGTACTGGTACCAGATCGGCACCGTGAGCGGAGCCCGCCCCTCCGCCGCCGCCACCGCGAGCGCGGCGATACGCGGCTCGGCCAGGAACAGCTCGCGCTCTTCTCGGGTCAGTGCCACCGAAACTCCTCCGTCCCTCGGACCGGCCCCGCCGCTTCCGTCGCGCGGCGGTCGTCCGGCACGGTCAAGCCCTCCCCCGTTTCACACGCGGAGTAACGACAAAGGCGCCGGACCGGCGGAAAGAAGCTCCGCCGGGCCGACGCCCTCTTGTTCCGTGCCGGCCACCGGGCTGCTCAGAGCCCTTGGGACGGCGGTGTGTTACGAGGGAAGGATGTTCTCCGCCTGCGGACCCTTCTGGCCCTGCGTGACGTCGAAGGTGACCTTCTGGCCCTCCTGGAGCTCACGGAAGCCGGACGTGGAGATGTTCGAGTAGTGCGCGAACACGTCCGGGCCACCGCCGTCCTGGGCGATAAAGCCGAAGCCCTTTTCCGAGTTGAACCACTTCACTGTTCCACTGGCCATGCTGAGTCTCCGTTTCAAGGGACGCAAGATTCCCGCACCGTACGGGAACCGGAGGTGATCGCCTTGGTCCGCAGAGACGCTGAACAGCACAAACGCCCGTGACGGCACGTCACGGGCGAGCGGTACTTCGGAACCACGACAGCTGATCAAGACGCTACATGGCGCGAAGCGATACAGCCACAGAAACGACCAACTCTTGCGCCTGTGCCGCGTAATCGGAGCGCGAACGGCCCATGATCACCCGTTCGCCAGCAGTGCCCACGGGGGCGCGGGCGCTACCAGCGGGGATGGATCGAGGCGCGCAGCCGGCGGTCGTACAGCTCCTGGACCGCCTCCAGGGTCGACGGCGACAGCGGCGGGAGGGTCGCCGCGCCGCTGTTGGCACGTGCCTGCCCGACGGAGCGGGCGCCGGGGATGACACTGCTGACGCCGGGCTGCTGAATGATCCACCGCAGCGCCGTGGCCGCCGGGGTGGCGCCCTCGGGTGCCAGCCCGGTGAACTCCGCGGCGGCGGCCAGCCCTGTCCCGTACTCGATACCGGAGAAGGTCTCGCCCTGGTCGAAGGCCTCGCCGTGCCTGTTGTACGAACGGTGGTCGTCGGCGGCGAAGACCGTGTCCGCGGTGTACTTCCCGGTCAGCAGACCGGAGGCGAGGGGTACGCGCGCGATGATGCCGACCCCCGCCGCCCGGGCGGCGGGCAGTACCTCCTCCAGCGGCTTGAGCCGGAAGGGGTTGAGGATGATCTGGACACTGGCCACACCGGGGCGCGCGAGGGCCGCGAGGGCCTCGGCACAGGTCTCGACGCTCACGCCGTAGGCGGCGATCCGTTCCTCCGCCACCAGGGTGTCGAGCGCGTCGAAGACCGCGTCGGACGTGTAGACGGGCGTGGGCGGGCAGTGCAGTTGTACGAGATCCAGGGTGTCCACGCCGAGATTAGCCCGTGAGCGGTCGTTCCAGGCGCGGAAGTTGTCCAGAACGTAGCTCTCCGGGACCTGGTCGGCCCGCCGGCCCATCTTCGTCGCGACGAACACCCCGGCGTCCGGGCGGCCCTTCAGATAGCGGCCGATGAGCTGTTCGCTCCGGCCGTCGCCGTACACATCCGCCGTGTCGAAGAAGGTGACGCCCGATTCCACGGCCGCGTCCAGGACGGCGAAGGCATCCGATTCGGACACCTCGCCCCAGTCGGCGCCCAGCTGCCAGGTCCCCAGCCCCACGACGGATACGTTTCGTCCCGTTTTGCCCAGTGCACGTTGCTCCATACGGATCATGTTACGGCGCAGGCAGCGATGATTAATTTTGCGGATCCTGCACTTTTGCATACCCTGCAAGATGTGAAAAGCGAGGGTGCGGCGCTGGGGCTCCGCGAGCGCAAGAAGCAGGCCACACGAGCCGCGCTGGCCGAGGCGGCGGTACGGCTCGCCGCCGAGCACGGCGCCGAGAATGTCACCGTCGAGGCGATCAGCGAGGCCGCGGGGGTCTCTCCGCGTACCTTCTTCAACTACTTCGACAGCCATGACGACGCGTTCGTCATGATCGACCGGGGCGTCGGCGAGCGGGTACGGCGCGCGGTGCGCGAGGCACCGGCCTCGATGACCGCGCTCGACGCGGTCCGCGAGGCGCTCGCCACCGAACTGGCCGATGTGGAGGAGCAGCGCGAGATCTGGGACCTGCGGGCCACAGTGCTGCAACGCTCCCCACATCTGCTCGTCCGCGGCATGGGCGCCCATATGACCGAGGAACTCGAACTGGCCGAAACCATCGCGGAACGGCTCGGCGCGCCGGCGTTCCGTACGGCGGAGGGCGAGCGGGGATCCCGTCGGCCGGGGCCCTGCGCCCATGTCCCGGACACCTCGGCGCTCGGGCTCTATCCGCGGCTGCTCGCAGCCGCGGGCACGACGGCCGTACGGGTCGCCGTCGAGCACTGGTGCGCGCAGGGCCCGGATGCCTCCTTCCCGGACATCTTCCGGCGCGTCTTCGCCTATCTGGCCGCCGGGCTGCCCGAACCTCCGGCCGACGGCTGACAGCCGGCCGCCCGCCCTCCACCGCTTCCACCCACGTATCGACCATGGACTCGAAGAAGGACACCTTGAGTGCAATTGAGGCGCCCGGACAGGCGCCGACCTCCATGACCAACCGCCAGATACTCCAGGCCATGTCGGGGCTGATGGCCGGCATGTTCGTCGCCATCCTCGCCAGCACAGTGGTGGCCAACGCCCTGCCCCGGATCATCGCCGACCTCGACGGCAGTCAGTCGTCGTTCACCTGGGTCGTCACCTCCGAACTGCTCGCCATGACGGCGACCGTGCCCCTCTGGGGCAAGCTGTCGGACCTCTACAACAAGAAGCTGCTGCTCCAGCTGTCGCTCGCCATGTTCGTGGTCGGGTCGCTGCTGGCCGGCTTCTCCCAGGGCGTCGGCCTGCTCATCTTCAGCCGGGTCATCCAGGGCATCGGCGCCGGCGGTCTGACCGCGCTCGCGCAGATCGTCATGGCCGCGATCATCCCGCCCCGGCGGCTGGGCAAGTACTCCGGGATCTTCGGCGCCGTCTTCGCCGTCGGTACGGTCGCCGGGCCGCTGATCGGCGGCGTGCTGGTGGACACCTCGTGGCTGGGCTGGCGCTGGTGCTTCTTCATCGGTGTGCCGTTCGCGGTGGCCGCGATCCTGATCCTGCAGCGCACGCTGCGGCTGCCCACGGTCAGGCGCCAGGTGAAGATCGACTACCTGGGCGCGTTCCTGATCGTGGCGGGCGTCTCCGCGCTGCTGATCTGGATCTCCCTGGCGGGCAACCAGTTCGACTGGGCTTCCTGGCAGACCTTCGCGCTGACCGCCACGGGTGTGGTGCTGCTGGTGGCCGCGGTCTTCGTGGAGGCCAAGGTCCCCGAGCCGGTCATTCCGCTGGACATCTTCCGTAACCGCACGGTCGCCCTGACCACGGTCGCCAGCCTGCTGGTCGGTGTGGCCATGTTCGGCGGCACCGTCTTCCTCTCGCAGTACTTCCAGATCTCGCTCGGCAAGTCCCCGACCGTCGCCGGGCTGATGGGCCTGCCGATGATCCTCGGTCTGCTGGTCTCCTCCACCGTCGCCGGCCAGATCATCAGCGCCACCGGCAAGTGGAAGGTCTATCTGATCGCGGGCAGCGTGATCATGACAGCCGGCCTGGGCCTGCTGGCGACCATCGACGCCGGCACGGGCTTCGGTCTGCTCAGCCTCTATATGGCGGTGCTCGGTATCGGCGTCGGGCTGCTGATGCAGAACCTGGTGCTGGTGGCGCAGAACGACGTACCGGCCGCCGAACTGGGCGCGGCCACGTCCGTCCTGTCGTTCTTCCGCAGCATGGGCGGAACGATCGGTACGAGCGTCCTCGGCGCGGTGCTCGCCAACCGGGTGGCGGCCGAGATGACCAAGAGCCTGGGCGAGTCCGGCCAGGGAGCGTCCGGTGGCGCGGGCCACGGCGCCGTACCCGACATCTCGAAGCTGCCCGACGCGATGCGGGAGATCGTGCAGCACGCCTACGGTGTGGCCACGGCGGAACTCTTCCTGGTCGCCGCGCCGTTCGCCGCGCTGGCGCTCGTCGCGGTGCTCTTCGTCAAGGAGAAGCCGCTCAAGACCACGAGCGGGATGGAGCGGCTCGCGGAGGAGAGCAAGCAGGCGGAGGACATCTCCAAGTCCACTCCGCCCGCCCCGGTGAGCTGACCGCCGCGCGGGGCCGAGCCCCACGTATCACCGCATGACGTCACGGCCCCGGCCGCACCCTCTCAGGTGCGTCCGGGGCCGTACGCGTAGGGGGCGGTCGTACGCGTAGGGGTCAGTGGTCGTCCCAGTGCCCTTCGTGCTCGGCGTGGCGGTGTCCGTCGTGCACATAGTCCACATGGCCGTCATGAGGCACTGCCACATGGCCGCACCCCTCGCCGTGCTGGTGCGTATGGCCACTGTGCGGGGCGTGGGCTCCGGGCTCGCATTCGTCCACATGGTCGCCGTGGACCGCGTGCACATGGCCGTCGTGCGCGTAGTCGACATGCCCTGCGTGCGGGAAGGCCACATGGCCGCAGCCCGCGCCGTGCTGGTGCGTGTGGTCCGGGTGGGGAGCGTGCGCGGTCGTCATGGCTCTCTCCTCATCACTCGTGGGCGCGAGCCCGCGTCACTCATGGGCGCGAGCCGGTTTTGGTAACGGTGTTCATTTGCATGTAGCGTTCGACGGCATCACCATCCGCGCTCCGCACCCAGGAGGTTCGCCATGGCCGTACCCAAACGGAAGATGTCCCGCAGCAACACCCGTCACCGCCGGGCCCAGTGGAAGGGCGTCACGCCGACCCTCGTGCCCGTCACCATCGACGGTACGTCCCATCTCGTACCGCAGCGACTCGTCGCGGCGTACGAGCGCGGTCTGCTGACCCCGGAGGGCTGAGCCGTGCGCGTAGCGTTCGTCGGCAAGGGCGGCAGCGGCAAGACCACGCTGTCGGCCCTCTTCGCCCGGCAGTTAGCCGCCGAGGGGGCGCCCGTGGTCGCCATCGACGCGGACATCAACCAGCATCTGGCCGAGGCCCTCTCCCCCGGGGAGGGCGAGAGCCACAACGCGCCACCGCTCAGCGCGCGCACCGGCGAGATCAAGGACTGGCTGCGCGGGAACAATCCGCTGATCGCCTCACGCGAGGAGATGATCAAGACCACTCCGCCGGGGCGCGGTTCACGTCTGCTGCGGGTGCTCGGCGAGGACCCGGTGCACACTCACCACGCGCGTCCGGTGGGTGGGGTGCCGCTGATGGTGACCGGGGTGTTCGACGACAGCGACCTCGGGGTGGCCTGTTACCACTCCAAGCTCGGGGCCGTCGAGCTGTATCTGAACCATCTGGTCGACGGGCCCGGTGAGTATGTCGTCGTGGATATGACCGCCGGGGCCGACGCGTTCGCCTCCGGTCTGTTCACCCGGTTCGATCTGACGTTCCTGGTCGCCGAGCCCACACGCAAGGGCGTCTCGGTCTACCGCCAGTACCGCGATCACGCCCGGGAGTTCGGGATCGCGCTCGCCGTCGTCGGCAACAAGGTGACGGGCGAGGACGATCTCCTCTTCCTCAAGGAGCATGTCGGGGACGATCTGATCGCCTACTGCGAGCAGTCCCCCTGGGTACGGGCACAGGAGCAGGGCCGTACGGGAGGCGGGCTCGAACCGCACAACGCGCACACCCTGCGCCAGCTGCGCGCCGCGGTCGACGCGCGGCCGAAGGACTGGGACACGTTCCAGCGCCACGCCGTCGAGTTCCATCTGCGCAACGCGCACGCGTGGGCCGACCGGGCCACCGGGAGCCAACTCGCGCTCCAGGTCGACCCCGGCTTCCGGCACGGCCCGGACGCCCTGGCGCGCTGAGTTCCGCCGCGCCCTCGTACCGTCTCCTCCCCCACCGGGCCCCTGTGACCCCCAACCCGACAGGACAGGCACTCATGTCGCTCGATGTCTCCCCCAAGCTGCTCGCCGACGCCGAGAACGGCCAGATCCGCGAAGAGGACTTCGTGGACACCGTCCGGACCTCCCTGCCGTACGCGTACACCCTCATCGCCGATCTGGTCGGTGAACTGCGGCGCGGCGACGCGGTGTTCGCCGACAACCAGACACCGCCGCCCTCCGAGCACGAACGCGGTCAGCTGCTGCGCGCGCTCGCCAGCGACGCCATCCGCTCCAGTCTGGAGCGGCACTTCGGGGTCGGCCTGGCGTTCCAGAACTGCCACCGGGTGGCCGTGTTCCGCCCGGAGGACCAGGGCGGTGCGACCCACACCCGGTTCACCTCGACGCGCTCGCAGATCCTCAACCAGTCGCCCGAGTTCCGGGACTGCTGAGCCCGGGACCGCTGAGCGGTCGATGAGGCGGGGCGGTGGGGCCGGAGCCCACCGCCCCGCCTGTCCCGGCCCCGGCTCAGACGCCGTGCGGGCGCATCGTGGCGCTGCCTGCGCCGGCGCCCGCACGGCCGTGCAGCACCAGCGCGCGGGCGAGGAAGCCGAGCGCCGCCGTGCAGACCAGAGTCCGCACGATGTTGCTCGTCTCCCAGGTGGTCCTGAACTTCTCGACGATCGAGAAGTCCGTGATCTTGGCCGGGTCACCGGCGGCGGCCAGTTCATTGTTGAGCGGGATATTGACGCTGAACGTGATCATCAGGGCCACCAGATAGAGCACGGCCGCCGCCCCGATCCAGAGCGCGGCACCCCGCCCGCCCTGGCGGTGCTCAAGGAACGCCGCGACCGCCGCGGCCAGCAGCGCCCCGATGAAGATCATGCCGAAGAGACCGTTGCCGTCGATCAGGGCGTTGAAGTTCTGCATCGCGTCGACATAGGTGCGGTCGTCGGTCCTGGCCAGCCCCGGCATCACCGAGATGTCGTACGCGAAGAAGAGACCGGCCATCAGCCCCATGGTGATGGTGGCGATCATCAGCAGCGGCGCCACCGCCTTGCTCCGGCGCACGGGCGCCACCGCGGGGGCGGGCGGATAGGCGGCGTAGGGGTTCGGGGTTCCGGTCGGGTTGAAGCTCATGGGACTTCCTTGTCTGGTGGTCGAAGCCGTCCGATACGAGGTGATCCGGCGACCGCCACGGTGTCGTCGCCAACGCCGCCGCCGACATGTGACACGGCTTTCTCACGTACTGCGTCAGGGGACCAGTCAAGTACGGCGCGGTGAGACGGAACATAGCCATGAATCTCAGCTCCATGTTCCAGCGTCCAAGCGGGCGGACGGCTCACCGGCCCCCGGCCGGCCGTCGGTTCAGGGACGAGTGGCGGCCAGTGGCCGGTCGCGTCGTACCCCCACGCCCAGGTTCTGGTGGATCTCCATCGTGGCCGTGGAGCGGTTCAGGGTGATGTAGTGCAGTCCGGGGGCGCCTTCGGCGAGCAGTCGTTCGGCCATGGCCGTGGCGTACTCGACACCGATGCGATGTCCGTCCCGCGGCCGGTCGCGCGCCTCTTCGAGCCGTTGGGCCAGCGCGTCGGGGAAGCGGGCGTCGCTGAGTTCGGCGAAGCGGCGGATCTGCCGTACATCCGTGGCCGGCATGATCTCGGGGACGATCGGGGTCGTACAGCCCGCGGCAGCGAGCCGGTCGCGGAGCCGCAGATAGTCCTCGACGTCGAAGAACATCTGCGTGATCGCGTAGTCGGCGCCCGCCCGGCACTTGGCGACGAAGTGGCGGATGTCGCTGTCCCAGTCGGGCGAGCGGGGATGGCGCTCGGGGAAGGCGGCCACCCCGACCGTGAAATCGCCGAGTTCCCTGATGAGGGTGACGAGTTCACTGGCCTGGGCGAAGCCTTCCGGATGGCGGACCCACTCGCCGCGCGGGTCACCCGGCGGGTCCCCTCGCAGCGCGAGTACGTCCCGGATACCGGCGTCCGCGTACTGCCCGATGATGTGCCGCAGTTCGGCGACCGAGTGGCCGACCGCGGTGAGATGGGCGACCGGGCGCAGGGTGGTCTCGGCGGCGATGCGCTTGGTGACCTCGATCGTCCGGTCGCGCGAGGAGCCGCCGGCGCCATAGGTCACGGAGACGAAGGACGGCGCGAGCGCCTCGATCCGGCGGATCGCGTTCCAGAGCGTACGTTCCCCCGCGGGCGTCTTCGGCGGGAAGAACTCGAAGGAGTACGAGCGCTGCCCGTCGGCCATCAGGGCACGCGGGCCCGGCCTGGGATGCTGCGGGAGATCCGCGGTCTCTGCCGCCATGAGGAGGGGTCCTTCCTGGAGCCGCTCGGTGCGTGGATGAATACAGTGCGCACACAGTAGCCGCGATGCGCCGCGCTCCCCCGCCATGACCACGGATTGATCACGTACTGATCACCGGGACGACGCCCGCGCACAACCGGCCTTCCCCCGCGTGGAGTTCAGGATCCGGCGGGGGTGTCTCCGGCCCGCCGCAGACACTCCTCCAGAAAGGCAAGCGCCCGCAGATGGTAGGCGCGGGCCGCGCGGCCGATGCTGATGTTGTGCCCGGCGGCGGACAGCCGCTCCACCGTGACGACCGGCGCCGCGGTCAGTTGCCCCGTCATCGCCGCCAGCGCCTCGTCGTCCAGCTCCCACCAGAGTTCATGCTCCGCGAAGGTCAGTCTGACCGGGCTGGTGATCCGGCCGGCCAGCCGCGGGTACTGGACGGGCCAGGTCGCCGTCTGGGCCGCCTCGCGCGCCGGTACGGGCCTCAGCAGAGCCCGGCTCGCCCGGAACGTACCGGGTGAATACAGGTGCAGCGGGCCCCAGTTGAGCCGGGACGCGCCACCGCCGAGGGTGTCGGGGAAGTGCCGCGCCTCGGGCGCGTACCGCCAGCCGCATCCGTTGACGTCGAGCCCGATCAGCCCGCTTCCCGCGTCCTGCGCGGCCATGTGCAGCGCCACCTTGCCACCGTCGGAGTGAGCCACCACGAAGAAACCCGAGCCGGTGGGGTGGTGCCGGGCGAAGCCGGCGAGGGCCCGGTGCAGTGTTGTCGCCTGTTCGCCGAGGGGCTGTCCGTCCGGCAGTGGGCCGGCGGAGGCGCCGTACCCGGGCCGGTCCAGGGCCAGCACCGTATGACCGAGCCGGGCACCCAGGGTGAGCAGTGAGTCGGCCGGATCGGTCAGCCCGTTGAAGTAGTCGGCGCACATGCCCCGGCCGTGGACGGCGACGATCACGGAGCGTGGTTCCGAGCCGCCTTCCGGCTCGGCGAGCAGACCCGACAGCGGGACGTCACCCGCGTGCAGGGTCACGGCACGGACGGCGAACGCCGCGGCGGTGGCGGAAGCGGAAAGGGATACGGGTGCGGTCATGGCAGGCGGTTCTCCTGAGCGGCGGGGGCGGGCCGGTCGGGGCCGGTCAGTGCGGCCGGCCCACCGGGCGGGTCCTGGCGCGGTCCAGGCGGTCGACCCAGCCGGCCGCGCTGTCGGTGCGCAGCAGCGAGGTGCCCACCAGCAGGCCGGCGTACCCCGCGTCGAGCAGTTTCGCGGCGGCGAGCGGGCCGTCGATGGCGCTGGCGCTGACCGGGCAGCGGGTGCCCGAGGCCCGGACCGCGGGCAGCAGGGCGAGGCTGCGGTCGAGGTCGCCGCGGTCACGCTCCTTGGCCTTGATGTCCTTGTTGTTGACGGCCACGACGCACTCGTCGGCGTGTGGCAGACCGTCGAGTTCGGACTCCTCCGTCACCTCCACGAACGGGGTGAGGCCGAGGGTCAGTGAGGCGGTGATCAGGGTGCGCATACTGGACCGGGGCAGCAGCGCGGCGGTGAGGAGCACGGCGGAGGCGCCGAGTTCCCTCGCGGCCGACAGCTGGTCCTTGCGGGTGATGAAGTCCTTCTGGAGCAGCGGCAGATCGGTGAGCGCGGCGACATCGCGCAGCAGATCGGTGGTGCCACCGAACCAGCGTCCCGTCACCACCGAGATACAGGGCGCGCCCGCGGCTTCGTACGACTCCACGATCGCGGCGGGGGTCCGGCCGCCGAGCAGGTCGTAGCCGTGCGCGTCGCGCCGTTTGATCTCCATGACCAGCGGGCGACCGGCGGCCAGCAGGGCTTCCAGGAACCGGGACGTCATCGGGACTCCTCAGGGGGCGTGTCGGTCCGCCAGGCGCGGGCCAGAGCGGTGACGGCGGGCGCCGATATACGTCCGTGGGCATCACGGGCCGCGGTGTCGACATCGATGCCACGGAAGCCGGGGTGGGCGACGACGGACCCGTAGTCGGGACGGTTGTAAGGGGAGATGCCCCCGGCGAGCAGGAACGGCCGGGTGAGCCGGGGCAGCAGGCCGAGCACAGCACGCTCGGGGAGTTGATGTCCCGTGCTGCCGATCCGGCCGTCCTCGGTGGCCGTGTCGAGCAGGAACAGGTCGGTGCCGGCCCGCTCGTACGCGCCGATCAGCGGACGTTCCGGACAGCTGCCGCCGCGCAGATGGAGGACCTTGACCAGGACCGCGTCGGGCAGGGCGGCGCGCAGCGTCCGTACCACCGCGGGTGGCTGGTAGGCGTGCAGTTGCAGCCAGCGCAGCCCGGTGCGACGGGCGAGACCGGCGAGGACTTCGGGGTCGCCGAGGAAGGTGACGAGGACCGGTTCGAGCCGGCCGGTGGCGCGGGCGGCCGTGACGAGTTCGCTCAGGCGCCGGGCGGGGAGTTCGGCGTGGCCGCCGGGTATGCCGTGCCACAGGCCGACACAGTCCGCGCCCGCGGCGGCGAGCGTGGTGAGGTCGTCGGCGGAGGTGGCCCCGCAGACCTTCAGAACCCGGCGGGTCTCGGGTGCGGCCGAGTGTCCCGCCGGGAGCCCGGAGGCGGGCTCCGGGCTCACGTGCCCAGACCCAGCATCGAGGCGATGCGGTTGTACTGGATTTCCGTGGTACCGGAGTAGATCGTGCCGGCCACGGCGTCGCGCACGTCCTTCTCCAGGCCGTACTCGGTCATATAGCCGTGCCCGCCGAAGAGTTGCACGGCCATCAGACTGGTCGCCACATTGCTCTCGCTCGTGATCAGTTTGGCGATGGCCAGATCCACCGTGACGTTCTCGCCGGCCGCGAGGCGTTCACCGGTGTCGTACAGCCACTTGCCTGCCGTCTCCAGCCGGATCCTCATGTCGACGATCTTGTTGGCGACGGACTGGTACGAGCCGATCGGTCTGCCGAAGGAACGACGGGTCTTCGCGTAGTCGAGGCAGCGGTCGAGCCGGTGCCGCATCTCCCCCACGTTCACGATGAAGGAGAAGAGGATCTCCCGCTTCATCACTTGGTCGAGCACGATGAATCCGCCGCCGACCCGGCCGAGGACCCGGGTCCTCGGAACACGGCACTCGTCGAAGAACAACTCGCTGAGCGGCGAGGTGCGCAGTCCCATCTTCTTGGTCGGTGTGCCGATCGTGAGCCCCGGGGTGTCCCGGTCCACGAGGAACGCGGTGACCCCGAGCGGGCCGCCGTCCGGATGCGTACGCGCGTAGACGACGAACACATCGGCGACAGGGCCGTTGCTGACGAAGATCTTCGAGCCGTTCAGGACGAACTGGTCGCCGTCCCGTACCGCTCTGGTGGTCATCGCCATGGCGTCCGAGCCGCCCTCGGCCTCGGTGATGGCATGGGCGCCGATCACCTCGCCCGAGCAGATCCGGGTCAGATACCGCTCTTTCTGCGCGTCCGTGCCGAATCGCGCGAGTGGCACACCGGTACTGGCCATGGTGGTGGTGACCGAGAAGCTCAGCCCGGAGTCGCGGCAGTGCTCGCCCAGCCCTTCGAGCAGATACATGGTGGTGAGCAGGGACTGGCCGAGGCCGCCCCAGCGCTCTTCGAAGGGCAGTCCGAGAATGCCGGTCTCCCGGATCAGTTTCCACTTGTCCCAGGAGAACGTGGCCTGTTCGTCCTGTTCTATGTGGCCGGCGCTGAGCGCCTCACCCCACCGGGCCAGACCTTCGCGCAGTTCGGCCTGGTCGGCGTTCCAGCGGATCACGGCGAGCCTTTCCCTGACGATTCGTTGACGGGCCATTCGGTGACGGGTGATTCGGTGACGGGTGATTCGGTGACGCGCGGTTCGGTGACGGACGGACCGGGAACCGCGGTGTGCGGTCAGTACGCCGAGGAGACCTGCTCGTCGAGCTGGTGGACCTCGTCACCCTGGAGCGCCGGGGAGAAGACGCACACCAGACGCAGATCCTCGTGCGGGCCGGCCACGAGGTAGTGGGCGTCGTTCTCGTTGAGTGAGTAGAGACGGCCGGGCACGATCGGGTGCGAGGTGCCGTCCAGCTCGATCACCTCTCCCGAACCCTCGATGCAGTAGCAGGATTCGATGTGATTGCGGTACTCCAGACGGGACTTGGTACCCGCGCGCACGGTAGTGTCGGTGATGCTGTAGTCGAGGCCGTCGGCGGCCACGATGAAGCGACGGCTCAGACCGTTGCCCCACTCGACCGTCTTCACGCTCTCCAGGTCACGGACGAACATGTTCAACTCCCGGTTCTCTCAGGTGTGATGGAACGGTTGGGCGATACGGACCTGACGAAGGCGCGGAAACCGTCGACGACGTCGCTCTTCTGAGTGAGCGACCGCTCGATCCGGGCGACACCCGCGGAGCCGATGATGACGGCATCGGCTCCGCAGGCGCCCACGGTCTCCACGTCCTGTCTGGTCCTGACCCCGAAGCCGATGGCGATCGGGGATTCCGTGTGCGCCCGGAGCGCGGCGACGGTGGTCGCCAGCGCGGCGTGCCCGGTGGCGGGGGCGGTGCCGCTGCGTCCGTAGTGGGCGACGAGATAGAGATAGGCGGTGGCGTCGGCCGCGGCCTCGGCCATGGTCGACGGCGGGCTCTGCTGGTAGCAGGTGGTGACGACGGGCAGCCCGGCCTCGCGGGCCGCCGCGTGGTGTGCGGTGCGCAGCCGGGGCGGCAGCGCGTGGACGAGCAGTCCGTCCGCGCCCGAGCCGGCGATCGTACGGAGGGTGCGCGCCGGGTCGCCGTGCTCGCGGTCCCGGTGCTTGAGTGAGTGGCTCCAGTCGGCGAGCAGCGCGATCCGCAGCCGGCGCAGGCGCGGGCGTACGGCGGCGATGAAGTCGAGGACCTCGTCGAGCCCGACGCCCTGGTCGAGGGCGCGGCGGGAGGAGCGGCGGATCACGGGCCCGTCGGTGACGGAGTCGGGGAAGGGCACGGCGAGTTCGAGGCAGTCGACGCCCTCCTCGTCCAGCATGAGTACGAGGTCGGCGAGGACGTCGAGCGGTGGGTCCCCGGCGTTGAGGAAGAGGGCCAGACCCGGTCCTTCGCCGGGTCCGACGCGGGAGAAGAAGTCAGCCATGGGTCATCTCCTCCGTGCGGGTGGGCGGGCGCGACGCCCCGGCCCTTACGCGCTCGGCGAGTTCGCGGGCGGCTCCGCCGCGTACCGCCTCCAGGGCGGCGGCGACGGCCCGCGTCCAATCCGTGGTGTGTCCGCTCGCGACGGACAGCGCCGCCGCGTTGAGGCAGACCGTACGGGTGGCCACCTCTCCCCCGGTGCCCGCGAGCACGGAGAGGAAGTGCGCGGGTGCCGAGGCGGGGTCCGGGGCGGGCTCAAGATCGTCGAAGCCTCCGCCGGGCGGGACCAACTCGCCTGCGGGGATGTGGAGTTCACGGCCGTCGTGGGTGTGGATGGTGTTGTTGGCGAAGCCGAGCAGTTCGTCGGCGCCGCGGTCGTTGGTGGTCAGCCAGAGCGTGCGGCCCGGCCGGGTCCCGCTCTCGCTCCTGGCGAGCGCGCGGAGTTCGGCCAGGGGCGCGCTCGCCGAGACCCCGGTGACCTGCGCCGTGACGGGCAGATCCGCGAGGAACGGCCCGAGGGCGTTGAGGAAGCGGCCGAAGGGTTTCATGCTCGTCGGCGCGATGGTCCTGGCCAGCCGGGTCAGCTGCGCCGGGTAGACGAACGGTCCGGCGAAGGCGATGCCGTACCGGTCCAGGGTGTCGGCGGTCTGGTCGTAGGAGGAGGTCAGCCGGACGCCGAGCCGTTCCAGCAGATCGATGGAGCCGAGCGAGCTGGTGTACGCGCGCGAGCCCGTCTTGACGACCCGCACCCCGGTAGCGGCGGCCACGAAGGCCGACGCGGTGGAGATATTGAAGGTCTTCGGTCCGCCTCCGGTGCCCACCACATTGACCGTTCCCGGCCAGCGGCCCGCCGGCCGGGCGGGCCGCCGCTCGGCGAGCGAGTCGAGCAGCGGGCGCAGTGTCCCGTGGCCGGGCAGCGAGGTGGCCAGGGAGGCCAGCAGGGCGAGGGCCTGCGCTCTGTCGAGGCCGCCGTCGCCGAGCTGGTCCCAGAACGACCGCCAGGTCTCGCGCCCGACGGGCGCGCGCCGCTCCAGCAGGCCGGTGAGTGCGTCATGCACCGTTATCCGCCCGCCACCTCGGTACGGCGTGCACCGGCGATGAACGCGTCGATGGCCGCCACACTGCGGAAGTTGTCGGGGTCGAGGTCGGTGTCGCCGATCGGCAGCTCGAAGCGGTCCTCGACCCAGGCGATCAGCTTCAGCACACCGAGGCTGTCGATGACACCGTCCGAGAGCAGATCGTGGTCGTCCGCCAGCTCCTGGGCGGTGATGTCCGGCAGGAACTCCTCGATGACGAACTGCTTGATGGTGCCGGCGTGGCTCATGACGTCCTTCCCTGGGCGGTTGTGGCTGACGTGGCGGTGGAGACGGTGGACAGCTCGTCGAGGCGGTCGAGCGCCGTGCGGTCGACCTTTCCCGTGGCGGTCTTCGGCAGCGGTTCTTCGACGATCCGGAGCTTGGCGGGGACGGCCGCCCTGGGCAGACGTCTCGCACAGTGCTGACGCAACGTCAGAGAGCTGAGCCCGCTGCCCGGTTCGCTCTGTACGGCGGCGATGAGCCGGCGGCCCTCGACCTGGTCGGGTACGGCGGCCACCCCCGCTTCGCGTACGGCGGGGTGGTCGAGCAGTACCCGTTCGATCTCCGCGGTGTTCACGGCGACACCACGGACCTTGACCTGGTGGTCGGCGCGGCCGGTGAGATGGAGCCTGCCGTCGGCGTCACGCCGTACCAGATCGCCGGTGCGGAACCAGCGCCGGTCGTCGCGTCCCAGCGGATGGCCGGTGAACTTGTCGGCGTGCCGGGTCCGGTCGAGATAGCCGGCCGACTGGAAGGGGGTGGAGACATACAGTTCGCCGGAGCCCGGCCCCTCGACGGCCGCGCCGTCCGGGGTGAGGATCAGGGCCTCGACTCCCGGCAGCGGGCGGCCGATCGGTACCGGCGGACACTCGGTGGCGCCGGTGTCGACCTCATGGACGAAGCTGTCGTTGGTCTCGGTGCAGCCGTAGATGTTGTGGATCCGGGCCCCGGGGAACAGTCCGGGCAGGGCGGCGAAGGTGCGGTCGGGTATGACATCGCCGCTGAACATCACCTGCCCGACCCCGGGGAATGTCGCCCCGCGCCGCTCGGCCGCGTCGAGCAGCAGCCCGTAGAACATCGGCACCGCCTGGACCACCCGTACGTCATGGCGGACGAGGAGGTCGAGCAGATGCGCGCCCCGGGCGGCCAGTGCCGGGTCGACCAGGACCACCCGGCCGCCGTGTGCGAGGGTCGTCCAGATATCCAGCAGGCACAGGTCGAAGTTGAGCGGTGCGTAGTTGAGTACGGTGACGCCTGGCCCGATGGAGAAGGCGGGGGCGGCCCAGGCGACGAACCGGTTCACGGCGTCCCGGCCCAGGGGGACGATCTTGGGCAGGCTGGTGGAGCCGGAGGTGGTGAGCATGAACGACACTTCTGCGGCCTCGCGGGGGGCCAGCGGCTGCGCGGTGACCTCGGGGTTCGGCGCCACCGCGGCGTCCGTGCCGTCGGCCGTGATCACCCGGCGGCAGCCCGCCTGCGCGAAGAGATCCGCGAGCAGGGAGTCGGCGAGCGCGGGCGACGGCAGCAGGAAGGGGCGCCGGGCCAGCAGACAGGCCAGCACCAGCGCGACGGCCGCGGGTGATTTGGTGGCCAGGAGGCCGATGGGCTCGCCGGGGGTGAGCCCAAGACCGGTCAGCCGGTCGCGCTCGCGTCCGGCCCGCTCGTACAGCTCGCGGTAGGTCGTCTCCTCGCCGTTCCACACCAGGGCGGTGGCGTCGGGCCGTTCGCGGACCTGGGAGAGGAATCCGCCCACCAGGCCGGGGCCGTCAGTCGTCATGTCCGGCTCCCGCTCTGCCCGGGTGCGCGGCCAGTTCGGCCCAGCCGCTCTTGACGGCGGGTCCCGCGGGGGTGCGGCAGCCGAAGCGCACCACGCGGCGGGCCGTGTCCGGCTGGAGGTCGAACCGGAGCGGCTCGCCGGGCGTGACGGGCGCCGAGAAACGACCGCCGATCCCCCGTATCCGGGCGGCGTCACCGTCGGCGTACCGGTCGGTGATCTCCTCGACGGCCAGGGCCAGCACGCTCATCCCGTGCGCGATGACCGAGGGGAAACCGGCGGCGCGGGCCGCGTCGGCGTCGAGATGGATCGGGTTCTCGTCGCCGGAGGCCAGCGCGTAGCGGCGGATCCACTCCACGGTCGGCTCGTGGACGACGGTGGCGGGCTCGGCCGCTCCTGCGGGAGCGGGGGCGGCGGCGCCGCCGGAGATCTCCCCGAAGGGTTCAAGGGCGGTCGCGCCCACGAGCAGGGCGCTGGTGACCAGTTCGGCGAACGGCTCGGCGGCACCACCCGGATCCGGGGAGCTCGGGGAGTCCGTGAGGTCCGCGCCGTCGCCGGTCAGCCGGGAGCGCAGCGCGACCCGTGTCCCGCGCGGTTCACGGCGGGCGCCGAGCACCTCCAGCCGTACGGTGACCTGTTCACCGGGGCGTACGAGCCGCCGGCAGCGGATGTCCTGGCCGAGGTGGACGACCGACACGGGACCGGGCTCGTCGGCGGTCAGCGCGGCCACCGTACGTTCGGCGACGGCGTGGGCGAGGACGAACGCGTGGACGGGCGAGGCGAGTTGGTCACGCGCGGCGGGCAGCTCGGCGCGGACGGCGC
Source organism: Streptomyces sp. NPDC051662 (assembly GCF_040681655.1). Classification (NCBI taxonomy): domain Bacteria; kingdom Bacillati; phylum Actinomycetota; class Actinomycetes; order Kitasatosporales; family Streptomycetaceae; genus Streptomyces; species Streptomyces sp. NPDC051662. The sequence goes on along the minus strand of NZ_JBFAZD010000003.1, from coordinate 182,306 downwards.
CCCGGTAGGCCGCGATCTCATCGGCGGTGACGGTGCGCGTCGCCGTCGGGGCGGGGGCGACGGTCATATCGGGGCCACCACCAGGCTGGAGTTGTGGCCGCCGAAGCCGAAGGAGTTGGAGAGCGCGGGACCGGACGCGACGGTGCGCGGGGCGCCGTGGACCACATCGATTTCCATGCCTGGCTCCAGCTGTTCGTGGTTGGCGGTGGGAGGGACCTCGCACCGGCTCATCGCCTGGACGGTGGCGATCAGTTCGACGGCGCCCGCGGCGCCGATGAGATGGCCGATGACGCTCTTGCTCGCGGTCACCGGCGGGCCGTCCGTGCCGAACACCTTGGCCAGCGCGAGTGCTTCGGCCCGGTCGTTGTGCGGGGTCGAGGTGCCGTGCGCGTTGACATGGACGATGTCGGAGGGGGCCAGACCCGCGTCGGCGATGGCTCCCGCCATCGCGCCGACTGCGGCGCCGCCGTCCGGCAGCGGCATGGCCAGGTGGTACGCGTCGGAGGTGGCGGCGTAGCCGGCGACGGTCGCGTAGGTACGGGCGCCGCGCGCCCGCGCGTCGTCGAGGCGTTCGAGGACGACGAACCCGGCGCCCTCCCCCATCACAAAGCCGTCGCGGTCGGCGTCGAACGGCCTGGACGCGTGCTCCGGGTCGTCATTGCGCAGCGATACGGCGTTGAGGTTGCCGAATCCGGCGAGGGTGACGGGGGTGAGGGTCGATTCACAGCCGCCGGCCAGGACGACATCGGCCCGGTGGGTCCGCAGCAGTGTCAGCGCGTGGCCGATGGCGTCGGCGCCGCTGGCGCAGGTGGTGGCGATGGTCAGGGCGGGCCCCTGCCAGCCGAGCCGCATCGAGATCTGGGCCGCCGCCGCGTTGGGCATCGTCATCAGGGGCATCAGCGGGTTGACCCGGTGCGGTCCCGACTCGGTGAAGTGCCGGGACTCCAGGTCGCTGGTGGCCCGGCCGCCGACGGCGTTGCCGACGACGATCGCCGTACGGCCGGGATCGGCGGTGGGCCCGCCGGCGTCCCGGTGCGCGGCGAGGGCGGCGGTCGTCCCGTACAGCGCGAACGGGTCCATCCTGCGGGCGTCCTTGGCGGGCACGAGACCGAGGGAGTCGAGCCCGCGGACCCGGCACCCGATGCGCACCCGGTGGCGCTCCAGGTCGAGATGGGTGAGCGCGGCGGCTGTGGACCTGCCCGCGCGCAGCGCGGCCCACAGATCGTCGGGGGTGCAGCCGGCCGGGGTGACCACACCCATGCCGGTGATCGCGACAGGCGCTTGTGGCGGTGCGTGCCTCGGTGAGGTTGGCATCTCGGATCCCGTATCCCGTACGAACGTCGGAGGGCGGAGGGCGGAGGTGAGAAGCGAGCTGACGGTGCGTCAGTCCGCGATGAGTCCGCACACGTGGGCCGCCTTGAGGAAGGCCTCCGCGGCGAAGTCGATGTCGCTCTTCGTGTGGCGTGCGGTGATCGCGATCCGCAGCCTGGCCAGGTCGTTGGGGACGGCCGGGGTGACCACCGGCAGACCGATGACGCCCGCCGCGCGGCAGGCCGTGGCGTAGTCGTACGCGGCGTCGTCGGATCCGGCGATGACGGGGACGACGGCGGTCTCGCTGTCGCCGGTGCGCATCCCGCCGTCGTTCAGCATCTGGCGGAAGCGCGCGGACTCCCGCTGGATATGGCCGACCCGCTCGGGTTCGCGCTCCAGGATCCGCAGCGATTCGAGCGCCGCGCCCGACTGGGCAGGGCCGAGGGCCGCGGAGAAGAGGAACGGCCGTGCCGCGTACTTGAGATGGCCGATCAGCTCGCTCGGTCCCGCCACCCAGCCGCCCATCGAGGGAATGGCCTTCGAGAGCGTGCCCAGCTTGACGTCGACGCGCGCGGTGTACTCGAAGTGTTCCTCGATGCCCTTGCCGGTGGCGCCGATGACACCGAGGGCGTGGGCCTCGTCCACCATCAGCAGCGCGTTGTGGGCGTCGCACACCCGGCGCAGCTCCGGGAGCGGCGCGATGTCACCGTCCATGGAGTAGACGCTGTCGACGATGACGAGCCGGATCCCGTCCGGGCTCGCGGCGGCGAGCCTGCGGTCGAGGTGGCCGACGTCGTTGTGCCGGAAGCGGGTGACGGTGGCGCCGCTCAGCCGGCAGCCGTCCACGATGCTGGCGTGGTCGTACTTGTCGATCAGTACGGTGTCCCCGGCGCCGACCAGCGCGCCGACCGTGCCGACATTGGCCGCGTACCCGGAGCCGAACACCAGCGCCTCCTGGCGGCCCGCGAACCGGGCGACCTCCGCCTCCAGTTCCTCGTGCAGCGGGATCGAACCCGCCAGCGCCCGCACCCCGTGGTTGCCGGTGCCGTACAGATCGACGGCGGACTTGGCGGCGGCGACCACGCGCTCGTCGCCGGCGAGGCCCAAGTAGCTGTAGCCCGACATCATCAGGAGGCGCTCGCCGTCGAGGTCGGCGTAGGCGGTGTCGCGCTCGACCGTGTACGTCACAAAGCTGTTGCGGCGGGCGGGCTCCCACTCCAGGGCCCGCACACGGCGATGAGTCGCGGCCAGTTTCGGCGCGAGACGTTCCCAGCCCCCGGATGTGTTCACGTACGTCTCCCTCACCACGTTTCGGACAATTACCGGAGTCCGCTCAACCTGGACTCAGAGTGCCGACGCAAATTCAACGACAGCTGCGCAAGGCGCGCGCAACACGGCGCTGAAATGGGAAAAGAGGGGAGCGCAAGAACAACGCGTCAGCTTTACGCAAGCGGAATGATGGTCTCCAGAGAAATCCCGGTAATGTTTCCCGGCCACTATTGACACACCGAGATGGCCGATTGATATCGTCCAATTTCTGTGCAGGGGGCATGCACAGAGTGTCCCGGACTCCTTCACAAGGACCACTGTGGCGGGGCCCCCTGGCGTGATGTCGACACCCTCGCCGGCGGCAGCCGCCGTCGGTGCAACCGGCCCAGGGCCGACCGCACCGGGGAGTACAGCTTGCTCATCAGACTCGCTGGCCTTGTCACGATCGAACCCGAAGGGGTTCCGCCACAGCATCTGTCCAGCGCTCAGGCTCAAGTCGCGTTCGCCAGGCTCATCCTCGAACGGTCCGGCGGCACCAGTCGCGATCAACTGGCCGACACCGTCTGGCCCGACGGACTGCCGGACACCTGGGCCTCGGCCCTGCGCAGTGTTGTCAGCCGGGTCCGTACGTTCGTCACGTTCCCCCAGCAGCGGCCCGGGGTCACACCGCTGGTCGCCCAGGGCGGTCGCTATCTGCTGCGGCTGCCGGACGACGCGGCCGTCGACGTCGAGTGCGCGGAGGCGGCGGCGAGGGAGGCGGCCGAGGCGTACGCCACCGGCTCGTTCGCCGTCGCCCAGAAGCTCGCCGCCGCGGCCGTGTCGAATCTACGCGGGTCATTCCTGCCCGCCCACGAGGGCGAGTGGGTCAACGGCGTGCGGGAATGGCTCGACGAGCTGCGACTGTCCGCGCTGGAGACCGCGAGTCTCGCCTCGGCGGCCCTGGGCGACGAGCATCACGCGCTGCGGTACGCCGAGGAGGCGGTACGGCGGGCGCCGTTCAGGGAGAGCGCCTACCGGTGCCGGATGGCCGCGCACCGTACGGCCGGCAACCGGGCCGAGGCACTGCGCACCTATCAGCAGCTGAGGGAGGTGCTCGCCGAGGAGCTGGGGATCGACCCGGCGCCGGAGAGCCAGGCCGCCTATCTGGAGTTGCTGCGCGGCCCCGACACCCCCCGAAGACCGGCGCCCGACCATGGCGCCGTGCCGCGTCTCGACCCCCTGCTGATGGGCATGTTCGAGGCCCCGTGCCCGCGGCCGGCCCCGCCGCGGCCCTGCTTATTGACGGCGGACGGCTGCCTCACCCACCCCGCGCCCCCGGTGCCCGAGTGGCGTGTGGCGTAGGGCCTTTCCTTTGGATCAGGCCCGCTCCGTGACCGGGCCTGATCCAAACGAAAGGCCCCAGCAGTAGCGGGGGAACGAACGCGGGCGGCCCGGCAGGATGCGCCGGGCCGCCTCTCTGTGCGTACAAGCCGTTCTCAGGTGATCGAGACACCGCTGTCGATGCTGATGACCTGGCCCGTCATACAGTCCTGGTCCAGGAACAGGGCGGCGCTGCGGGCCACCTCCTCGACCGTGACGAAGCGCGGAATGGGGGCCTTGCCCTCCATCCCCTCGATGACGTGTCCCGGCAGGTTCTCCGTCATTCCCGTGATCATGAACCCCGGGGAGAGCGCGTTCACGGTCACACCCCGTCTGCCGCACTCGGCGGCCAGGGTGCGGGTGAAGCCGATGAGACCCGCCTTCGAGGCGGAGTACGCCGTCTGACCCGCCGTCGCGATCAGCCCGGAGGGCGACACCACATTGATGATCCGGCCCCACCGCTGCCGGAGCATATACGGAACGGACACCCGCGCCGTGTGGAACGAACCGATCAGATTGGTCTGGATGACCTGCTGCCAGTCCGCCGGCGACTGCATCGCCATCAGCGCGTCCTTGCGGATGGCGCCGTTGTTGACGAGCACGTCGACCGGACCGAGCCGCTCACCGATCTCGGCGTACATCGCGGTGACGGCGTCCCAGGAGCCGACATCGCCGGTCACGACGGCCGAGTCGTTGCTCAGCTTCTCCCGTACGGCGTGGGCCGCCGCCTCCGAGCTGTTGTAGTGGACGGCGACCCGGCAGCCGAGCGCGTCGAGTTCGAGCGCCAGGGCCTGCCCGAGCCCGCCGGACGCCCCTGTGACCAGGGCGACCGGCCGCTCGGGACGGGTGCCCGGCTCGCTGTTACGGCTCATTTCCTCTCCCCGCCCCACTCGATGAGCATCGATCCCCAGGTCATTCCCGCGCCGAAACCGGCCAGCAGCACCTGGTCGCCCGGATGGATCCGGCCGCCCTCCAGCGCCTCGGTGAGCGCGATCGGGATGGACGCTGACGCGGTGTTGCCGTACCGCTCCAGATTGGTGACCAGCGCCTCCGGCCGCAGACCGGTGTGGCTGAGGATGGAGTTGATGATCCGGATATTGGCCTGGTGCGGAATGATGTGGTCGACATCGGCCGCGTCGACCTTGGCGCTCTCCAGCGTCTCCCGGACCGTACGGACCGTGTAGCGCACGGCGTTGAGATAGATCTCATTGCCGTTGATCTTGGCGAAGTGCAGCCCCTCGCGGACCGTCTCCTCGGTGGTCGGCATCCTGCTGCCGCCCGCCAGCACCTTCAGACTGCCGGTGCACGAGCCGTCAGCGCCGAGGTTCCAGGCCTTCACCCGGTTCTCCGGGCCGGGCTGGAGCACGACCGCCCCGGCCCCGTCGCCGACGAGGATCGACAGATCACGGTCGGCGGGGTTGGCCGTCAGGGTGTGGGTGTCGGAGCCGATCAGCAGGATGGGCCGGGGATCGATGGCGATCAGCGCCATCGCCGACACCAGACCGTAGACGAACCCCGCGCACTCCGAGTTGACGTCGTGCGCGCTGCCCGCGATACCGAGATCGTGGTGGACGAACGCGGACGTGGCCGGTGAGGGCTGCTCGGGCGTGGCGGTGGCGACGATCAGATGGGCGATGTCGGCACCGGTCAGGCCCGCCTTCTCCAGGGCGCGCCGGCCGGCCTCGACAGCCAGCGAGGCGGTCGTCTGTCCCGGCCCCACGGCACGGCGCTCCCGGATGCCGCAGCGGCTGACGATCCAGTTCTCGTCGACACCGAACCGCTCCGCGAGCTCCACGCTGGTGACCTTGCGCTCGGGTACGGCCATGCCCCACCCGGTGATGTCGAAGCCGTTCACGGGCGCTCTCGCTACGCCTGCGCCGGCTGCGGAACGAGCGCGACGATCCGCTCGTACACATGCCGCAGCGTGGTCGTGTCATCGAGATCCGCGAACAGCGACTCGTCGGCGGGGATGTGCGGGTACTGGTTCTGGAACCCGTACAGCCACTCCATCAGGTCCAGCGAGTCGACGTCCGCGATGTGCTGGAGCGGTGCGTCGGGGCTGACCTCCTGCGCGCCCGACACGGCCTCCAGCTGGCTCGCCAGTTCTTCGATGGTGGGGAGCGTCATGAGCTTCGGTCCTCTCTCGCGGTGCATCCGGTGTCGAGAGGCATGGAAGCGCGGCGCGCGCAATCCGGACGCAACACCGTTGACGCGCGGTCGTCTTGCACATCTGTTGCGAGCCACGCGGTTATCTCGTGACCGCATCACACGGTCGGTACGAGCGGCGCAGCGACAGGATCAGGAAAGAGGTCGAGGATGACAACGGTCGCACCCAGGTCGGTGGACCCCGAGGTCGACGCGGTCAGACACCACTACGAGGTCAGCAACGATTTCTACCGGCTCCTGCTGGGCCCGACCATGATGTACTCCGGCGGCTACTGGGAGCAGGACGAGGATCTCGTCGCGACACTGGACGAGGCCCAGGAGCGCAAGCTCGATGTGTTCGCCGCGCTGGCCGGGGCCCAGGGCGCCCGCCGGGTGCTGGACATCGGCTGCGGCTGGGGCACCATGCTCAACCGGCTCACCACCGTGCACGGGGTGGAGGAGGCGGTCGGTCTCACGCTGAGCCGCACCCAGGAGGCGTTCATCGCCGGCCTGGACAACCCGCGGATCACCACGCGGGTGGAGAGCTGGGCGGACCACGCGACGGACGAGAAGTACGACGCGGCGTTCTGCATCAACGCGCTGGAGCACTTCGTCTCCTCCAACCTGCCGCCGCGTGAGCGCACCAAGCGCTACCGCTTCTTCTTCGGCCAGGTGTACAAGGCGCTGAACCCGGGCGCGAAGTTCGTCCTGCACACGATGACGGCCGAGGCCCAGCCCATGAACCGGGAGCTGCTCGCCGATCTGAAGTTCCTCCAGCGCTCCGAGTTCGAGGGGATGCACATCCCGCATCTCCACGAGCTGACCGCCGCCGCCGAGGGCCAGTTCGAGGTCGTGGAGATCGTCAACGAGCGGGAGTCGTTCGCGATGGCGTGCCGCGCCTGGCTGAAGCGGCTGGCCGCCGACCGTGCGACGGCCGTCGCCCTGGAGGGCGAGGAGGTCGTGGCCCGCTTCGAGCGCTACCTCGACATCTTCGCGTACACGCTTGAGGACAAGTTCTTCAACAACTTCCGCGTCACCATCGCGCGCAGGGGCTGAGGAGGCCGCCGTGACGAGCATTCTCGAACCCGCCCGCGGAGACGGGGTGGGCAACGGTACGGAGCCGGAGCGCCCAGCCGGCCGGGGACCCACCCGTCATCTGCGGGTCGCGGTCATCGGCACCGGTTTCTCGGGCCTGGGAACGGCCATCCGGCTGCTCCAGCAGGGCATCGACGACTTCCTGGTCTTCGAACGGGCCGAGGAGGTGGGCGGCACCTGGCGCGACAACGACTACCCCGGGTGCGCCTGTGACGTCCAGGCCCATCTCTACTCCTTCTCCTTCGCCCGCAACCCGGAGTGGAAGAGCACCTTCGCCAAGCGCGACGAGGTGTACGCGTATCTGCGGGACTGCGCCGACCGCTTCGGGGTGCGCCCGCACATCCGCTTCAACCACGAGCTGATCGCGGCCCGCTGGGACGAGCACACCCGGTGCTGGCACATCGAGACCTCGGGCGGCGAGTACACCGCCCAGGTCCTGGTCACGGGCGCCGGCTATCTCAGCGAGCCGGCCGTCCCCGATCTGCCGGGGCTCGGTGACTTCGAGGGGAAGGTCTTCCACTCGGCCCGCTGGGACCACGACCACGATCTGACCGGCAGGCGCGTCGCCGTGATCGGTACGGGGGCCTCGGCCATCCAGTTCGTGCCGAAGATCCAGCCCGAGGTCGGGCAGCTCGACCTCTACCAGCGCACGCCTCCGTGGGTCGGCCCCAAGAACGACAAGGTCAACAGCGCCTTCCACACGAAGATGCTGCGTAGCCTCCCCGGCTACCAGGGCTTCCGGCGCAACTTCAACATGTGGGGCCGGGAGGTCCTGGCCTTCGCCTTCGCCCGGCCCAAGGTGGCCGAGAAGGTCCAGAAGATGGCCTCGGACCATCTCAAGAAGAGCGTCGAGGACCCGGCGCTGCGGGAGCGGCTCACCCCCGACTATGTCGTGGCCTGCAAGCGGCTGCTGTTCTCGAACACCTGGTACCCGGCGATCCAGCAGCCGAACGTCGATATCGTCAGCGACTCCATCGACCACGTCCGGGCCAAGTCCATCGTCACCAAGGACGGCCGGGAGCGCGAGGTGGACACCATCATCATGGGCACCGGCTTCCTCGCCACGGACCGTCCGATCGCGCGGCGGATCTGGGGCCGGGGCGGGGTCCAGCTCCGGGAGGCCTGGAGCGAGGGGATGTCCGCGCACCGCGGCACCACCATCGCCGGGTTCCCCAATCTCTTCATGCTGCTCGGCCCGAACACGACACTGGGCCACTCCTCGCAGACCGTGATGATCGAGTCCCAGATCGCCTACGTCGTGGACGCGCTCAAGCAGATGGACAAGCGCGGGCTGTCCAGCGTCGAGGTACGGCCGGAGGCGCAGCGCGCGTACAACGCCACGCTCGACAGGCGCCAGGCGCGCGCGGTCTGGAGCGCCGGCGGCTGCAAGAGCTGGTACCTGGACAGCGCCGGGCGCAACCCGTCGATCTGGCCCACGTACACCTGGCGGTTCCGCAACGGCACCAAGCACTTCGACCTGGGCGAGTACCAGCTCGCCACCACCGTGGGCGCCGGGCGACCGGCCGTCAACCACGCATGACGAACGGGAGAACGGACCAGATGAGCACCAACACCCCCTCTCGGCGCAGAGTCCTGGGCTCAATTGCCGCGACCGCCGCGACCGTCGTGGGCTGGAACGTGGCCACGCGGACCTGGGCCACCGCCGCCGAGGCGGGCCGCGGCCACGACGGCGGCAGGGTGTCGCCCGTACCGGCGCTGGACGGCACGCTCAAGACCTCGGCGGCCGACCTTGTGCAGTTCGGCAAGGACTTCGGCAATCTGGTGTCGGACATCACTCCCTGGGCCGTGCTGGTACCGGGCTCGATCGATGACATCGTCAAGATGGTCGACTTCGCCCGGTCCAACGATCTGAAGATCGCCGCGAACGGGCGCAGCGGCACCGGCGACGATCTTGAGTCGCACTCCAACTACGGCCAGGCGGCGGTCCCGGGCGGTATCTCGATCGACTCGCGCGGTCTGTCGAAGATCGTCAGCATCGGTGCGAACACCGCCGTGGTCGAGGCGGGTGTCACCTGGCACCAGCTGACCGAAGCGGCCCTGGCCAAGGGCAAGATGCCGCCGGCCATGCCCGACTACATGCATCTGTCGATCGGCGGCACGATCAGCGTCGGCGGCATCGGCGGCACGGTCGGCAAGTACGGCCTCGCGGTCGACACCATCGAGTCGATCGACATCGTCACGGGTACCGGGCAGCTCCTCACCGCCTCCCCCTCGGTCCGCCCCGACCTGTTCAACGCCGCGCTGGCGGGCGGCGGTCAGGTGGGCATCATCGTCCGCGCCAAGGTGAAGATCGTCCCGCCCAAGGAGCGGGTGGTCGTCTTCAACCTCGTCTACAACGACGCGGCGACCTATCTGGCCGACGCGGAGAAGGTCCTGGCGGAGGGCCGGTTCGAGGTCCAGGCCGGTGAACTCCAGCGCAGGCCCGACGACTCGGGCTGGCGTTACAAGATGGAGCTGGGCGCGACCTACACCGGCACCGCTCCCGCCCGGGAGCCGCTGATCGCGGGGCTGCGGGACGTCCGCGCCGAGGCCGTCATCGACGACATGCCGTTCCTCGACTACGTCTACCGGTTCGACGCGTATGTCGAGTACTACAAGGAGGCGGACTACTGGGACCAGCCCAAGCCCTGGCTGAGCCTGTTCCTGCCGGCCTCCAAGGTGAAGCAGTTCCTCCAGATCGCCGAGGCCGAGCTGACCGCGAACGACCTGGGCATCGGCTTCGTACTGACGTACCCGTACCGCACGTCGAAGCTCAAGCGTCCGATGGCGGTGCAGCCGAACGACTCGGTGGGCTACCTCTTCGACCTGCTGCGCTTCCCGCACCCCGGTGAGCCGGACATCGCGGGGATGCTGGAGCAGAACCGGCGGCTGTACGACAAGGCCGTGGCGCTGGGCGCCAAGCGCTATCTGGTCGGCGCCGTCCCGCGGATGACCCCCGCGGACTGGAAGAGGCACTTCGGCAACCGCTACACCGACCTCTGCAACGCCAAGCGGCGTTACGACCCGGCCGGCATCCTCACGCCCGGTCAGGGCTTCTTCGCCTGACCCGGCCCTGCCGCACCGGAGCGGGGCCCTTCCCGGGCCCCGCTTCCCGACCTTCCCATCCGCCGCCCCACACAGGGAGACTGGCATGAACGGCTACGACATCATCGACGAGGCGGTGGTCGACGCCCCCGCGGACGTCGTCTGGGACGCGCTCATCGCCGAGTTCCGCGGTGCCGCCCGCTGGTGGGTGCCCGCCAACACCTTCGCGACCGTCTCCGGCGCGCCCGACGTGGTGGGCGGCGAGGTCGGCGTGACCGTCCATACCAAGGGCGTCGACAAGGGCGGGCTCAAGCTCCGCTTCACCGCCCGTACGGTGGCCGTCGTGCCGGGCCGCCGGCTGACCGTCGAGTATGTCGACGGAGTCTTCCGCGGCCCGGCCGACTTCCTCCTCGAACCGCTGGACGACGGCCACCGCACCCGCGTCACCATGCACTTCCAGGGGCGCCCGCACGGCAAGCTGAAACTCCTGTCCAGGGTCGCCGACATCGGCGCCGAGCACTCGAAAGCGACGCTGGCGGCCTTCGTCTCGCTCAACGCGCTGCTGACCCGACCGCTGGCCGGGAGGACGCGGTGAACCCCACCGGGACCCTCTCCCGCACCGAGGAGACGACGGTACATACGGATGACGGCGCCACGCTCGCCGTCACCGTCCTCGCCCCGCTGCGGGCGCCGACCGGCACGACCGTCGTCCTCTCGCACGGCTGGGCCGCGGTCCGCCGGGTCTGGGGTACGGTCGCCGACCGGCTGATCCGCTCCGGCCACCGGGTGGTGCTGTACGACCAGCGCGGGCACGGCGCGTCGGGCCTGGGCGAGGAGCCGATCGCCATCCGCCGGTTCGGCGCGGACCTGGCGGCGGTGCTGGGCGAGACCGGTTCCCGCGACGCCCTCCTCGTCGGACACTCCGGCGGCGGCTTCGCGGCCCTGTCGTATGTCACGGCCGACCCGGCCGCCGCGCGCGGGCTGCGCGGTCTCGTCCTGCTGGGCACCGCCGCGCATGACCAGGACACCCCCGACAGCGAGGTGCGCATGATGGGCAGCGCGCTGTTCTCCCGGGCCCTGCGACAGCCGGCCCTCGGCCGACGGCTGCTGGCCCAGACGATGGGCAAGGGGGTCGACCCGTATCTCCTCGAAGTCAACCGGCAGATGTTCGCGGCGGCTTCCCCGCGGGTACGCGCCGACTGCTTCGCCTCGTCCCGCGGCATGGATCTGCGCGCGGCCCTGGCCACCGTCGAGGTGCCCGCCGTGGTGCTCGCGGGCGAGCACGACCGGGTCGTCAAGCCGGAGCTGGGCGACGCGCTCGCCAAGGCGCTGCCCGACGCGCGGTTCGAACGCCTCCCCGGCGCCGGTCATATGCTGCCGCTTGAGCGGCCGGCGGAGATCGTACGTGCGGTGTCGGGTCTGATCGCCCGTCCCCGCTGAGACCGTGATCGAGGAGATCCTGCCCCTGGGCGTCAGATCGGCCGAAGCGTTCGACGATCTGGCGCCCGCGCCGCTGTTCCCCGAGGAGGCGGCGCTGATGGCGGGCCGACGGCAGCGCAGGCGCGCGCAGTTCGCCACGGCCCGCGCCTGCGCGCGCCGCGCCCTGGCCGAACTGGGCCTGCCGCCCGCGCCCTTACTGCCGGGCGCGGGCGGCGCGCCCCAGTGGCCGGACGGGGTGGTCGGCAGCATCACCCACTGCGACGGCTACCGGGCGGCGGTGGCGGCCAGGGCGACCGACGTGGCCGCGCTGGGCATCGACGCGGAACCTGCGGGACCGCTGCCGCGCGGGGTACTGGGCCTGATCTCCTCCACCACGGAACGCGCCGCCCTGGAACGGCTGGGCGCGGAGGCGCCGGGGGTGTGCTGGGACCGGCTGCTGTTCTCCGCGAAGGAGTCGGTCTACAAGGCGTGGTTCCCGGCCACGGGGCTGTGGCTCGGCTTCAGGGATGCGGAGGTCCGCCTCGCCCCGACGGGCACGTTCACGGCAACGCTGCGGCCGGCGACGGCTTTGCGGTTCGAGGGGCGGTGGCTGCTGCGAGCGGATCTCGCCCTGACCTCAGTGCGGGTGCTCCCGGCGGGGGGTCGTTGTCCGGGTGCGTTTCGGCTGGGGCCGGTGGTTGTGTGCGGTGCGCCTCCGGCGGGGTGCGGGTGCGTAGCCGGGTGCGGGTTGTCGCCGGGGTGCGCTCCGGGCCTCGCGTCCGGGACTGCATGATTTACGGCGCGTAACGGGCCACAGTCAGGAAACGGGCGGTCGCGCGCCACAAATCACGCTCTACGTCCCGGACACGACCCCTGCGCGCCCCCCTTCACCGCCCGTCACGGACTGGCCCGGTCGTGCGCGAGGGTGGGCGGGGGAGGCGGCGGCACTCTCCCGCACCCGGCCACCTGCCGGTACCGACCGGATCGGGACCGGTGACCACCGGCGGGAGGGGGCCGGGGTCGGAGGAGGTGCGTGTCCGGACACTAAAGCGTGATTTGTGGCGCGCGAACGCCCGAACCAACGACAGGGCAGAGTCGCGCCGTACGGGGGTCCGGGGGTGTCCCCCGGGAAAGCACAGTATGCCGTCCGGACATGTACCTCCGGAGGCCCCGGCCCCCGGCACCACAACGCACCCCGCTCCGAAGGCGCACCGCACCACGACCCCCGCCGGAAGGCGCACCGCACCGCACCACGCCCCCCGCCGGACGGCGCCCCGTCTCAACGGTCCAGGACCACCGTCTGCCTCACCGCCCCCTGACGCTCCACCGGCTCCCCCCGCCCGCCCTTCCGGTACTCCTGCGGACTCAGCCCCCGCACCCGCTTGAACGCCGCGCTCAGCGCGAACGCCCCGCTGTACCCCACCCGCCGCGCCACCGTCGCCACCGTCGCGTCCGGCTCGCGCAGCAGGTCCGCCGCGAGAGTGAGCCGCCATTCCGTGAGGTACGCCATCGGCGGCTCGCCGACGAGCGTCGTGAAGTGCCGGGCCAGACCCGCGCGGGAGACCCCGACGTTGTCCGCGAGCGAGGCCACCGTCCACGCCTTGCCCGGCTGTTCGTGCAGCAGCCGCAGCGCCGGGCCGACCACCGGGTCGCTCTGGGCGCGGTACCAGGCGGGCGCGCCGGACTCGGGGATCGCGAGCCAGGTGCGCAGGACGCTGACGAGGAGGAGGTCGAGCAACCGGTCGAGGACCAGTTCCTGGCCGATCTCGTCCTTGCCCATCTCGTCCGCGAGGATGCGTACCAGCGGGTTGTCGCCCACTTCCGCCGGGCGGACGAGCAGTACGGGGAGCGCCGCCAGCAGCCGGCGGCCGATCTCGCTGGGGGCCTGGTACGTACCGCTGAGCATGACCGAGGAGCCGGCCCGGCTGTCGTCGCCCCACGTCCTTACGCCCAGGGCCATCGTGTCGGTGACGTCCTCGCCCTCGGTGGTGTTGCAGCGTTGTTCGGGGCCGACGACGATCTGGACGGGGGTGTCGGGCCGGTCCGCGATGGTGTACGCGTCGGGACCGCGCATCACGGCGACGTCACCGGGGCGGAGCCGCACCGGACGACCGTTGTCGGGGAGCACCCAGGCGTCGCCGCGGACCATCGTGACGACGGAGATGGGCGCCCGGTCCTCGACCCGCAGGGACCACGGTGGGCTGAAGACCGACTTGAGCAGGAACGCGCCGCGGGCCTTCGGACCTTCGAGCAGACCGGTCAGTGTGTCCATGTCATCACCTTAGACGTTGCCGTATGCGGGGTCACCGTTTCCGGTGGATCCGTCTCAGGATGGGACGCGCCCGCCCTCCCCGCGGGGGAACGAGTTGAGAGGACGGGCGCGGTTCCGGGCGGCCCGGGGGCGTCAGAGCCGCCGGTCCGCTCCCCTGCCGTGCAGGACCAGGGCGCGGCCGAGGGCGCCGAGGGCCGCCGTGCACGCCAGGGTTCTGACGACGTTGGCCGAGGTCCACGGCCGCTCGAATCGGCCGCGTACCACGCCCAAGTCGGGGGTGCTGCCCGCTGATACGGTGCGGGCCAGCATCCTGTTCAGCGGAACGTTGACGCATACGGTGATCGCGACGGACAGGGCGTAGAGGGCGAAGGCGGTCCGGGTCCAGCGCGCGGCGTCCGGTCGGCCCAGGCGCCGTTGGAGTACGGCGGCGACGCCCGTGGCGAGGAACACCCCGACGAACAGCAGGCCGAACAGGGCGCTGTTATCGATGATCTGGTTGATGTTGCCCATCACGGTGACGAACGTGCGGTCGTCGGCGTCGGCGAGTCCCGGCATGACCGAGACGTCGAAGGCGAAGTAGAGCCCCGCCATCAGCCCGGTGCCGATGGTGGCGGCGGCGAGCACGGGGCCGGCGACTGTCTGAGCGGTCTGCATCGGGGCTTCCTCATCCGGTCGGGCGTTCACAGGGCGGGTCAGTGGGGGCGGGTCACTCCGGCGAGGGTCCGTTCGTACCGCCGGCGCAGCACCGTATTGCCGATCAGCCGCACGGGCGGCGGGATGGTCGCGGCGACGTGCGCCACCGACCGCTTGTCGGCGCCGTCGAACATCCAGGGCTGGAGACGCGTCAGGACGGTGATCGGGGCACTGGCGATCACCTTCCGCTCGACGGCGAGGTACTCGTCCGGGGAGAGCCTGGCGAAGACGGGGAACGAGACGGTCTCCTCGTCCCGCAGATGATCGCGGAGTACGGACTCGAAGCGGGTGGCCGCGGGGGCGACGGCGGCGGGGTTCCCGCCGGGCCGCAGTGCGGCCGTGACCGCCTCCATGGCGCGGTCGAGCACGGCATGGTCGTCACCGAGCCGCCGTGCCTCGGCGGTGAACTTCGGTGCCCTGCTGAGCAGTCCCGGCCAGAGCACCTCGTCCTCGCTGTGGTGGTGCCAGTCGATGATGTCGCGCAACTGCCGCCACCACGCGGCGGCGGCGCCGAGCCCGGCGGGGGTCAGGGCGGGCGCGGCGGCGAGCAGCCGGCGGGCGTCCCGGCGCATCGCGATGTGCATCAGCGCGAATCCGTGGAAGTGAGCGGGCAGGGACGCGAGTCCGTACTCGCTGGACATGGGGGTGCTCATGGCGGGCTCCTCGCGGGTGGTGCGCCGGGCGCCGGGCGTCACCGGTACGCGGGGTTCGTCCGCGTACCGGTGGCGCCCGGCCGTTCGCCGTGCGGGATCAGACGTTCCAGACGCCGCCGGCGGCGGCCTCGCGGGCGAAGTCGGAGAAGTCACGGGGCTTGCGGCCGAGGGCTTCCTCCACTCCGTGCACCAGGAACGCGTTGCGGCCGTCGAGGATCAGACCGAACAGGTCGGCGAACTCGACCGGCTGCCCGTGCTCTTCCAGCGCGGCGCGGTAGTCGTCGATCGAGACCGGGATGTAGCTGATGTCCCGGCCGGTGGCCTTGGACAGCTCGGCGGCGACGTCCTGGAAGCTGAGCAGCCGGGGGCCGGACAGCTCATAGGTCTTGCCGATGTGCTGGTCTCCGGTCAGCGCGGCGACGGCCACATCGGCGATGTCGTCGGTGTCCACGAAGGGCTCGACGGCGTCACCGGTCGGCAGCGCCAGTTCACCGGCGAGTACGGGGTCGAGGAAGAAGCTCTCGTTGAAGTTCTGGTTGAACCAGCTGGCCCGGACCACGGTCCAGTCGGCGCCGGACTCCTTCATCTTCTCCTCGGCGACCTGCGCGCCCTCCTCGCCGCGGCCGGAGAGCAGCACCAGACGGCGGGCGCCGTGGGCGACGGCGAACGCGGAGAACTCGCCGACGACCTCGGCGGCCCCGGGGAAACCGAGATCGGGGTAGTAGGTGATGTATACGGCCGAGATGCCCTCCAGCGCGCCCTCCCAGGTGGCCCGGTCCTCCCAGACGAAGGGCCGTTCGGCGTTGCGCGAACCGATGCGTACCGGCAGGCCCTGGCCGGCGAGTCGCTCCGCGACCTTCCGTCCGGTCTTGCCGGTGCCACCGATGACGAGCGTCGTCTTCGTCTCTGCCTGGGCGTTCTGCGTGGTCTGTGTCATGCGTACAGTCAAGTCCACTCCGGTGAGACGGGACATAGCTACGAAGCTCAGTTCCATACGCGTGCGTCTACGGTCGCATCGCGGAAACGGCTCAGGAGTAGCCCATGCCGCCGCAGACGTTGATCGCCTGCGCGGTGATCGAGGCGGCGCTGACCGTCGTGAGATAGCCGACCAGACCCGCCACCTCCTCCGGGGTGGAGTAGCGGCCGAGTGGGATCTTCGCCTCGAACTGCTCCTGGACGAAGTCCTCGGTGGTGTCCCAGGCCGCGGCGTATCCCTGGCGGACCCGCTCGGCGGTCGGGGTCTCCACGTACCCCGGGCAGACCGCGTTCACGGTGATGCCGAGGGGTGCCAGCTCCTTGCCGAGGGACCTGGTGAAGCCGACGACACCGTGCTTGGAGGCGGAGTAGGGGGCGCCCATCAGGACCCCCTGCTTCCCGGCGGTCGAGGCGATGTTGATGATGCGTCCGTAACCCGACTCCAGCAGACCGCCATGGGCCAGGACCTCGCGGGTCAGCAGGAACACTCCGTTGAGGTTGGTGTTCATCACGTCGTACCAGAGCTCGTCGGCTATCTCAGCGGTGGGGCCGCCGCCGCCCCGGCCCGCGTTGTTGACCAGGATGTTGAGCGGGCCGAACTGCTCGACGACGGCCGCCACCAGCGCGGACACCGACGCGCGGTCCCGGACGTCGGCGACCGCGCCCTCGGCCTCCATCCCCTCCGCGCGCAGATCTTCGACCGTCTGCTTGACCTCCTGCGCCGTGCGCGCGCAGATGAAGACCCGGTGACCCCGGCCACCGAGCTCCCGTGCCACCCCGAGCCCGATCCCCCGTGTCCCGCCTGTGATCAGGGCCACCGGATTTCTCGGGGCCTTCATCGGTCTTTCCTGGTTCGCAGCGACCCCGGAACCTCAATCTCCACGGTTTCCTCCGCACCTCGTCAAATCCCCGCCGAATGACTCTTCGACGCCAGGCATGTTAGTCCCGTGCGGGCTTCGCTTCTTGAATTCTTGAGTAACCGTCGAGCACATCTCCAAAGTCTCCATTTACCGGGCATGGCGGAGGAATTGGGGTGCGCGACAACCATCGAATAGCGCGAGAGAACAACGCCGCGCGAACGATGGGGAAATTCCACGACCCGGGTGCCGGCAGCGCGTGGCGCGCGCTCCCGTACGGCTCAAGAGCCGCTTGAGGCGGACCGAAGAGCGCGGACGGCCTCGACGCGCGCGCCGCGGTCGGGTGCCACGTCCAGTTCGAGCAGCAGACGCGGCATCACCACGCTGGGCAGCAGATGCGCCCACATCACCGACATCCGCCGCTCCACATCACGGCGGCCTGCCACGGTGCGGGCGAAGAGCTGGATCCCCGCCCAGGCGCTGACCACCAGTTCGGCCGTCTCCCGGGGCACGACGTACGGCAACAGCTCGCCCCGCTCACCCGCCCGCAGCAGCAGGTCCTCGCTCAACCCCGCCCACGCCAGGAAGGGGCTGACCTCGGAGAAGTCGGCCGACCCCGGTTCCAGGGCCAGCCGGAGACCGGCCCTGACGATCAGGTCGTGCAGGGAGCGGTGCGCGATGGCCATCGTCATGTCGATCAGTTCCTGGACAAGGGAGTCCGCCGCTTCCACGGCGAGATCCCCGGTCAGCTCGCGGAGCACGCCCCGCGCCAGTTCCTCCTTGGACGAGAAGTGGGAGTGGAGGGCGCCCTTGGTCGCCCCGGAGCGCGCCATGATCTCCGTGACCGTCGCGGCGTCGTAGCCGTACCGGTCGAAGACCCAGGCCGCCGCTTCCAGGATCGCGGCGCGTGTCGCGGATGTCACTGGCTTCCCCGCCATTCACTGTCAGGGGTGTCCGTCTCACCGGGCGGTCCGTGTGCTCCGGCCGCGTACTCCTCGACCACCGCGAGATGACGGGCGGCCCGCAGGGCCGCGACCGGGCGGCGCGCCGGGGGCAGCCGGCGCAGGGCGTGCTTGCGGGAGCGGCGGGTGAGCAGTTCGATGGAGAACGGGGAACGTGGCGAGAGCAGGAAGTCGCGGGCCCGGCGCCGTGCGCGGTGCCGCAGGACGACATAGAACCCCACGGCGACAAGGAAGTTGATGGCCACCTTGCCGGCGAGTCCGGCGGTGGAGCCGAGCAGGGGTGAGTCGAAGAGCCAGTGCATCGCCATGGCGGTGAGCAGACAGAGTGCCGCCGGCAGGAGCCGCCGGCGCACCGGCCGCTCGGTGTGGGCGAGCAGGATGCCGATGCCCGTTCCCGAGACGGCGGTCATCGCCCAGTGCGAGCCGAGCCCCGTCAGCCCGACCCGGGTGACGAAGGACTGGAAGACGTCGTTGTCCGCGTTCACTCCCCCACCACTGAGGATGGAGTTCATCGCGTAGGTCCAGTTCTCCATGACCTGGAAGCCGAGTCCGGTGAACGCCCCGAGGAAGAAGCCGTCGAGCGGGCCACGCACCAACTGCCGTGCGCCGAGGGCGATCAGCGCGACACCGGACACCTTGAGCAGTTCCTCGTTGAGCGGGGCGGTGAGCGCGGCGCCCCACCGCGAGCCGAAGTCGATACCGGCCGCCTTGAACCAGATGCCCTGGAGCCCGCCGTTGGCCACGATCGCGCAGCCGGTCGCCGCGGTGGCCCCCCAGACGACCCCGCTCCAGGCCCAGCCGCGCGGCGGTGCCTGGAACGGTCGCACGCGCCTCAGGACGGCCACCCCGATCCCCAGCGTGACCAGCAGCAACAGAAAGGCCAGCACCGCCGGGCCGGGGAACACCCTGATGGCCGGGGCGAATTCGAGGACGAGCAGCGCGAGACCGAGAGCGCACAGGACGCCGCACAGCCACCCCACCGGCCACCGTCGGACGGAGCCGCGCAGTCCGGTGTACGCGGAGGCCACGGCCGCCGTGGTCATGGCGCCTCCCGTGGGAAGGCGACGGAACGGACCGTCGCCGCGGCGTCCGCCGAGGCGCGCGGATCCGCGTCCGGCCCGGCCAGTACGGTGATCTCGACCGCGTAGGACATGTCGGGCGGCAGCCACACGGTCGCCGTGCCCGTACGCCCGCCACGGGTCAGTGTGCCCGTCGCGCCCTGGGCTCCCCCGGCGCTGGTGACGGGGTGCGGAGCGCCCAGCCGGGCGTTCTCGTCGCCGACCGACTGGATCTTGCGCAGGCCCGCCCACAGCTCCTCGGCCTCACGGGCCGTGGTGAGGGCGACATACCCGGCGACCAGATCGACGCCGTCACGGGTCAGTACGTACATCGTGTCCGGATCGCTCTCCGACTTGCCGAGCGCCCAGCCCGCGCCGGTCACCCGCAGCACCGCGATGTCGTCATCGGGCCCCAGCTCCAGCAGCGTGCCGTCCGGCAGCCGCTCGCGATCGTTCAGCGCCCGGCCGATCAGTGGCCAGCCCGCGGTCAGAGCGGCCATGACGAGCAGGACGCCGATGACCGACGACCGGGCCCGCCGGGAGGTTCGCCGCGGTGGGCGCCTGATGTCCGATGCGGAGTCCATCTCCCTACGGTCAGTCAGGTGCCGCGTTCACGCAGCGTCAGTGACTCATACGAGTGGCCCCGGAACCGGCGCCGACGTCATCGCCGACGTCATCGCCGGGGCGGCACTGGGCGTCGTGGCGCAGCGGGGTGAGCTGCTCGATGTCGTAGCGCAGCCGGAGATCGGCGATGGCGGCGGGATCGGGCGTTCCGCCGTCCTTGAGGATGTCGAGCAGTTCCTCGAAGTATCGCTCGTGGTCGGAGGGCGGGGACGACTGGAAGAACATCTTGGCCGGGCCGTCGCCCCGGTTGGCGAACGCGTGCGGGCAGCCCGGGGGTACGACGATGACCGTGCCCGGTGTGGCGCGTACCGACCTCAGCCCCGACGCGGACTCCCAGTGCCGCCAGTCCTCGCTGAGCACCCGCGGTTCGAACGCCAGCACGTCCAGCTCACCGTCGAGGATGTAGAAGAGCTCCTCGCTGTGGGTGTGCCGGTGGGCACCGACATCGAAGCCGGGCGGCACGACGACCTCGAAGCTGGAGGAGACCCGGGAGTGCTCGCCGGTGACTTTGAAGGTCACCTGCTGCGCCTCGGTGAGGATGGTGGTGCCCCCGCCCGGAGGGACGATGAGCCCCTCGGCCTGGGTCAGCTGGGTCATACGGTGCTCCGTGACGGTGGAGGTGGTGGTCGTACGGCGGTGCGGTGGCGCGGGGCCGTTCGGGTGACGCCGGCCCGGACGCCGGTGGGATCGGCGCTCGCCGCCGTGGTCGTCATCTCACCGGTTCACCCACGGGCGACGGCTCGCTTTCGTGCCCCAGCCTCTCCACGAGCCGGCCTCCGGTCATCGCGGGGTCGACGGAAGCGCCGGTGGTCGTCCAGCGGCCCAGCGCCATCTCGGCGGTGATGCCGGGCCCGAAGCCGGCGACGATGCCGCGCGCGCCGTCGGCCACCCCGCCCTCGTCGAAGAGCCTGCGCACCGCGTCGAGGACGACGGCGCTGGCGATATTGCCGTACTCGGTGAGCGTGCCCCGGCTGAACCGGAAGGCTTCCGGCGGCACTTCGAGGAAGTGGCTGAGGTCGTCCAGGATGCGCGGGCCGCCCGCGTGGATGATGTAGAAATCGAGCCCGGTGGCGTCCCAGCCGTGCTGGTCGGCGATCGTTCGCAGTGCGGGCGCCAGCGGCTCCATGGTGGTGGGTACCCGCTTGTCCAGCAGGAAGTGGAAGCCGGTGGCCCGGACGCTGTAGGCGATCCAGTCGATGGTGTCGGGTACGAGGTGGGAGCCGTTGCGCTCCAGCGCGATCCCGGTGCCGCCCTGACCGCGTACGACGGCGGCGGCGACCGCGTCGCCGAACAGCCCGTTGGACAGGAGCGATCCGACCCCGAGGTCGGTCGGCTGGTAGCAGAGCGAGCAGAACTCGCAGGCGACGATGAGTACGTTGGCGCCGGGGTACGAGCGGCAGAAGTCGTGCGCCCTGTTGATGGCCGCGCCTCCGGCCGCGCAGCCGAGTTGGGCGATCGGGAGCTGCCGGGTGTGACCGGGGAAGCCCATGGTGTTGATCAGCCAGGCGGTCAGTGACGGCATCATGAAGCCGGTGCAGGAAACGTAGACGATCATGTCGATGTCCGCGGGGCGCAACTCCGCGTGGTCGAGGGCGCGCTCGACCACCTCGGGGACGCGTGCCTTCGCCTCCGCCTCGTACAGCATGTTCCGGTCTTCGAAGCCGGGATGGCGGAGCGTGTCCTCGATCGGCTGGACGATATGCCGTTTGGCCACCCCGGTGTTCCGGATCAGCCGCAGTGCCAGGGGCAGTTGAGGATGGTCCGCGTGCAGCGAGCGCGCGAGAGCGAGGGTGTCCTCCATGGTGATCACATACTGGGGAACCGAGACCGCGGGTTTACACAGAGTCGCCACGACGCTCTCTCTCCTTCATCCGTGTTCGCTGTGAACTGCGGCCCACACTCACCGGTGGTCCCCCGCCCCGCAACCCGGGAGCGGGAGGTGGAAGGAGGCGGCGACGGCTGCCCGCAAGGGGTCGGCTCGGGATCCGGAGAACCTTCGGGGCTCACACGGTGACTACGGAACGTAACCCGGGGGCCGGGGCGCCTCGTCCGTTCGGGTGATGCGTGCCCGACGTCGGGCACGCGCTGACAGCCCACCTGATCGGTGACCCGCTGTGTTCCCGGGCCGGCTGTGACATGCCCCGAGAAGTCACTGATTGTCAGTCCTGTTGTCGTGGTCATCACCCGCCCCGAGCGAGAGCCGAACGGCGCCCCCGCGTCCGGCGAACGCCGTTCAGGAAGCCGTCGAGCGTACGCCCGTCCGGGTCGTGCGATGAGCGGAGACCGCCGCCCCGTCGTAGCGGCGCGTGCACACGTACCGCCGGGGGGGCGACCCACCGCGGCTGTCGCGGCCGTTCGTCCACCGCGGGTCCGCAAGTTCCGTCGTGGGCCGGGGAATCCGGCCGACGTCTCTCGCGAACACCGTCGGACGCCCGGCTCCTCACGCCTCTCTCCTGACGGGTGTGTGGCGGGTGTAACCGGGTGTGATCACCCGGCGTGACTTCCGGGTAACGAGGGCTACGTACGGTCAGGGCCCGAGCGTCCGACCACGAAGGGGCACGCACGTGACCGCACCGAACCAGCGGGCCGGCACCGTCGCCAAGGTGCGTACCGTCTGCTCGTACTGCGGTGTCGGCTGCGGGCTCGTCCTCGATGTCACGACGGGCACCGACGGCCGCAGGACCGTGGTCAGGGCGGCCGGTGACACCGCGCACCCGGCCAACGCGGGCCGGCTCTGCACCAAGGGCGCGACGAGCGCCGACATGCTCGCCGCCCCCGGACGGCTGACGAGTGCGCTGGTACGGCAGGACCGCGACGGCGCACTCGCGCCGTCGGCGATGGACACGGCGGTCAAGGAGACCGCGCGGCGGCTGCGCGCGATCGTCGACGAACACGGCCCGGACGCGCTGGCCCTCTATGTGTCCGGGCAAATGACGCTGGAGGCCCAGTATCTGGCCAACAAGCTGGCGAAGGGTTTCGTCCGTACCCGCTGGATCGAGTCCAACTCCCGGCTGTGCATGGCGAGCGCGGGCAGCGGTTACAAACTGTCGCTCGGCGCGGACGGCCCGCCCGGTTCCTACCAGGACTTCGACCACGCCGATGTCTTCCTCGTCATCGGCTCCAACATGGCCGACTGCCATCCGGTCCTCTTTCTGCGGCTCATGGAGCGGGTCAGGGCGGGCGCGAAGCTGATCGTGGTGGATCCGCGCCGCACCGCCACCGCGGCCGGAGCCGATCTGTTCCTGCCGATCAGACCGGGGACGGATCTGGCGCTGCTCAATGGGCTGCTGCGGCTGCTGGTCGACAACGGCCACACCGACCCGGAGTTCATCGCCGAGCACACCGAGGGCTGGGCGGCGATGCCCGCCTTTCTCCAGGACTATCCGCCCGCCGCGGTGGCGGAGATCACCGGTGTCCCGGAGGCGGACCTGCGCCGGGCCGCCGAGTGGATCGGCGGCGCGGGCGAGTGGATGAGCTGCTGGACCATGGGCCTGAACCAGAGCACGCACGGCACCTGGAACACCAACGCGCTGGTCAATCTGCATCTGGCGACCGGCGCCATCTGCCGCCCAGGCAGCGGCCCGTTCTCGCTCACGGGCCAGCCCAACGCCATGGGCGGCCGGGAGATGGGCTACCTGGGTCCGGGACTGCCGGGGCAGCGATCGCTTCTGGTGGACGAGGACAGGGCCTTCGTCGAGGAGCTGTGGGGCATCGAGCCCGGCACCCTGCGGTCGGACACGTCCGGCGCGCGGCGGCCGGGCGAGGACGGGGCCGGCGCGGACCGGTCCGGCGAGGGCACCGTGGAGATGTTCCGGCGGATGGCGGACGGGGACATCAAGGCGTGCTGGATCATCTGCACCAACCCCGTCGCGTCGGTGGCCAACCGCACGACCGTCGTCAAGGGGCTCGCGGCGGCGGAACTCGTCGTCACCCAGGACGTCTTCACCCACACCGAGACCAACGCGCACGCCGATGTCGTCCTCCCGGCCGCCCTGTGGTCGGAGGCCGACGGCGTATTCGTCAACTCGGAACGCACACTGACGCTCGGCGCGCGGGCGGCCGACCCGCCGGGCGAGGCCTGGCCCGACTGGCGGATCATCGCCCGGATCGCCTGCGAGATGGGGTACGAGGACGCGTTCGGCTACAGCTGTGCCGAGGAGATCTTCGACGAGATCACGCGCGCCTGGAACCCGAGGACCGGCTACGACCTGCGCGGGGTGACCTATGAGCGGCTGCGCCGTTCCCCCGTGCAGTGGCCCAGCGCGTCCCCGGCAGGACCCGGTCGCAACCCGGTCCGCTATCTCAACGACGGTGTCAGCCAGACGCTGATCGAGCGGGTGGACGGCACAAGGCCCCGGCTGGCCTTCCCCACCGCCACCGGCCGCGCCGTGTTCTTCCCGCGTCCGCACCTTCCGGCCGCCGAGCTGCCCGACGCCGCGTTCCCGTACATCCTCAACACGGGCCGTCTCCAGCACCAGTGGCACACGCTCACCAAGACCGGGAAGGTCGCCAAGCTCAACCGGCTCGCACCCGGCCCCTTCGTGGAGATCCACCCACAGGACGCGCGGGTGCTGGGGGTCGTGGAGGGCGACTCGGTCGAGGTGGCGTCCCGGCGGGGCCGGGCGGTGCTGCCCGCCGTCGTGACCGACCGGGTCCGGCAGGGGGAGTGCTTCGCGCCCTTCCACTGGAACGATCTGTTCGGCGCGGATCTGAGCGTGAACGCGGTCACCAACGACGCGGTCGATCCGGTCTCGTTCCAGCCCGAGTTCAAGGTGAGCGCGGTATCCCTCGTCAGGCTCGCGGCGCGCCCCTCGCGCCGGGACGACAGACCCGCGTCCGCGTCCGGCGTGCTCGCGGAGACCGGCGCCACACTCGGACGTACCGCGCCCGGCCGCGAGATCATCGTCCTGTGGGCCTCACAGACCGGCAACGCCGAGGAGATCGCCGCGTCCGCCGCACGGCGACTGGCCGACGACGGCCGGGCGCCGCGACTCCTCCCCATGGACGACATCACGCCCGGCACACTGCCACGCGCCGCCGATCTGCTCCTCGTCACCAGCACCTTCGGTGACGGCGAGGCACCCGACAACGGCGCCCGGTTCTGGCAGACCCTCGGCGCGCCGGGCGTACCGCGGCTGGACGGTGTGCGGTACGCGGTCCTCGCCCTCGGCGACTCCTCGTACGCCGATTTCTGCGGCCACGGCCGACGACTCGACGAGCGGTTCGACGAGTTGGGCGCGGTCCGGCTGGCCCCGCGCACCGACTGCGAGCCGGAGTACGAGCGGTCCGCGGATCAGTGGCTCGATCAGATGGCCGCCGCTCTGCGCGCCCCGGCGAAAGGAGAACCGGCCGGCGCGCCGAACGGCGCGCCCGCCGTCCGCGCCACCGTCCCGGTGTCCGCCGCCCTTCCCGCCGACAGCCGCCCCTCCGAGGCGTCCCCGGCGCTCGCGCGGCTGACCGGCAACCGGCTGCTGAGTCTTCCCGGCTCCGCGAAGGAGGTACGGGAGTTCACCTTCGACACATCCGACTCGTACGACCGCGCCAGGCCCCTCCTCCCCTACGAGGCCGGGGACGCCCTCGGCGTCCGGCCGCTGAACCGCCCCGCCCTGGTGGCGGAATGGCTGGCCGTCACCGGTCTCGATCCCACCGTCACGGTGGAGGTGCCCGGAGCCGGTCCGGTGCCGCTGGGCGATGCCCTGCACCGCCATCTGGACATCACCGCGATCACCCCCGCTCTGCTCCGCCTCGTCGCCGAGCACGGCCGCGACCGTACCCTCAGGAAGCTCCTGCGCCCGGACAACAAGGGTGAGCTGGCGCAGTGGACCTGGGGCAGGCAGGCGGTCGATGTCCTCGCCGAACACCCCGTCCGGGCCACCGCGGCGGAGTGGACGACCGTCCTCAGGCGCCTTCGGCCGCGTCTCTACTCCATCTCGTCCAGCCCGTTGACCGACCCCGGGCGTATCCGGCTGACGGTCTCCGTGGTGCGGTACGAGAACCGCCAGGGCCGCGCGCGCGAAGGCGTCGCCTCCGGGTTCCTGGCCGACGCCGCGCCCGGCAGCGCCGTACCGGTGTATGTGCGACGCGCCGCCCGCTTCCGTCCGCCGGCCGACCCCGCCACCCCCATGGTGATGGTGGGTCCCGGCACCGGCGTCGCGCCCTTCCTCGGCTTCCTCGAAGAGCGGCGGGCCCGGGGCCATCGGGCCCCCAACTGGCTCTTCTTCGGCGAGCAGCGCCGGACCACCGACTTCTACTACCGGGAAGAACTCGACGCGTTGCGCCGGGACGGCACGCTGACCCGGCTGGACACCGCCTTCTCCCGCGACCAGCGCGTCAAGGTCTATGTCCAGGACCGTATGCGTGAGCACGGCGCCCGGCTCTGGGCCTGGCTCCAGGAGGGTGCCCATTTCTATGTCTGCGGGGACGCCTCCCGTATGGCCAAGGACGTCGACCGCGCGCTGCGCGACATCGCCGCCGCCCATGGCGGGCTGGACGAGGAGACAGCCGGGGCATACGTCCAACAGCTCGCCGCCGACCGGCGCTACGTCCGCGACGTGTACTGACACCGGGTTCGGCGCCGTGGGCGGACACCGGGCGCCCGCACGCCGGCCGATGCCCGTGTCCTCCTTGGTGAGTGGGTCGTTTGCCCAGCGGAGGAAACGACTTTGGTGATGCCTCACACGCGTGAACGTGCCCCGTCGATGGATGCCCTGATCAGCCTTGTCGAATGCGCGCCGCACGCCGGCGCGGTGCGTGCCAAGGAGACCGCCTCATGAACCATCCCTCCCCGCTCTCCGCGCCGCCGGAGTGTCCGGCCCACTCCCCCGACGCGGAGGTGCTTTCCCTGTCGGCCGCGACCGGCGCGTCCGAACCCCGCGAGGTCTACCGAAGACTGCGCGAGCAGTGGGGCAATGTCGCCCGCGTCGAGCTGGAACCGGGCGTACCGGCCTGGCTCGTCATGGGCTACCGGGAGTTGCTCACGATCACCCGGCAGGAACAGATCTTCTCCCGCGACGCCCGCAACTGGCGCGATCTCAACGAGGGTCTGGTCCCGCCGCATTCGGGGCTGCTGCCGATGATGGCCTGGCGTGCCAATGTCATCGGCGCGGACGGCCCCGAGCACCGGCGGCTGCGCCAGCCGCTGGACGACGGGGTGGCGCGAATCGACCAGCGCAGGGCGCGCCGCCAGGTCCAGTCGGTGTGTACGGAGTTGATCGCGCGCTTCTCCCAGCAGGGCCGGGCGGATCTGGTGAACGACTACGCCACGATCGTGCCGTTGCTCTCCATCGCCTCCCTGTTCGGTCTGAACAGCGCGGAGGGCCAGGAGCTGCTGCGGGCGCTCATCGCGCTGTTCGGCAGCGCCGACGACTCGCAGGACGGCAACCGCCACTTCGAGGAGATCCTGGTCGACGCGTTGCGCCGCCGGCAGGAGTGCCCGACCGACGATCTGACGACGGCGTTCATCAACCACCCCAATCTGCGCAACGAGTCGGAACGTATCCAGTCGATGGCGGTGATGATCTCTTCGGGTACCGAGGGCGTCAACGCCTGGACATCACTGACGCTGCGGCTGATGCTCACCGATCCGCGCTTCGCCGCCAGGATGCACGGCGGCCGGCTGGGTGTGGACGACGCTCTCGACGAGGCGCTCTGGCGCGACCCGCCCATGAACAACATGCCCGCACGCTACGCACTGCGCGACACCGAACTCGGCGGCCGGCACATCCGCCGCGGCGACGTCCTCATCCTCGGCATCGCCGCCGCCAACGACGACCCCGCCATCCGACCCGACGACACCGCCGGAGAACCCGGCAACCGCGCCCACCTCGCCTTCTCCGCGGGCCCCCACGTCTGCCCCGCACAAGTACCCGCCCGGCTCATCACCCGCACCGCCGTCAACACCGTCCTGCACTTGCTCCCCGACATGAGACTCACCATCCCCGCCGACCAGGTCGCCTGGCATCCCTCGCCATGGACGCGGATCCCGGTCTCGCTCCCCGTGGAGTTCTCGGCGGCCCGGATTCCGGCTCTCGTCAGCCGCTAGCGGCAGCCGTTCAGGGGGTGTCGGTGAGGCCGAGGTGGCCGCGGAGCGTGCGGGTGGCGTAGGTGGAGCGCAGCAGTCCGCGCCGGACCAGTTCCGGAGCCGTGCGGTCCACCACGGCATAGAGATCGTCCGGCAGCACCGCCGGTCTGATCCGGAATCCGTCGGCGCCGCCCTCGCCCGACCACTCCTCCAGCAGATCGGCCAGGCCCTGCGGCGTGCCGGTGAAGATCTCCGCGTCCGATGTGAACGGCGCGCCCGCCGCGGCGTCGAGCCGTTCCCGGCGCTCGGTGGCCTGCTCGGGTGTGTCGGCGAGGATGACGTTCAGATCCGCGAAGACCAGCGGTGAGTCCGGCTTCCTGCCCGCCTCCCGCGCCAGCCGCCCCACCTGTTCACGGATCAGCCGCAGGCCCTGGAGGTCCCCGGGCGTCACGAACACCACGTCGGCCCGGCGCGCGGCGAACCGGTAGGGAACGGTGTCATGCGCCAGCGCCAGCACCGGAGGGCGTCCCTGCGGGGCCCGTACCCTCTCGGCCGCGCTGTCCCACTCCTCTTCGACCTCGCCGAGGAACTCCGCCGCGGCATCGAAGAGTCCGGCGATCCGCCGGTGGCCCTCGGGCGTGCCGATCAGCTGGACGAGGGCGTCATGGTCCGCCGCGCTCGTCGCCAGTCGCGGCCGTATCCCGGCCCGTCCGCCGCTGATCCTGTCGAGGGTGGCGATCTGTGCGGCGTAGGCGGACGGCGCTCCCGCCACGGGCCCGAGAGGCACCAGCCCGATCCGTGACGTGGAGCCCGCCGCCGCGGCGAGCAGCACCGTGGAGTCGAGCCGGCCGGGGCCGTCCTCAGCGGTGACGAAGTCGAGCAGGGCCGCCTCCGCCCGCCGGACCAGCCGGACGAACTCCTCGGGCGGCGGCGCCCCGCCGGGGGCCGCCGGGTGCGCGCCCGCTCCGTCCAGCGCGATTCCGAGGCTCAGCTGTTCTCGTACGGTCACGGTCACGACTCCCCTGCGTTGCCCGGCGATACGAAGGCCCCGGTCCGCGGCGCACCCGGTCGAGGGGGCGTCGAACAGGAGGCACCCTCCTACTGTTGTCCTCGGACATTGCACCCGTATGTACGCGGTATGGCAGCGCCCACGAGCCACGTCACAAGGTCCACCGCGTGATCCCACTCTTGTGGGAGCGCTCCCGTCACTGGCACCATGCGTTGCTGTGCCGCCTCCACTCGCCACTGCCGGCGTTCGCGCCTATCGCCCCGAGGACCTTCCCGCGCTCCACGACATCTGCGTACGCACGGCCGACGCGGGCGGGGACTCGCGGCACCTCTATCCGGACCCGGACCTGATGCCGAGCATCTTCGCCGCGCCGTACGCGGCGCTGGAGCCCGGGCTGACCTTCGTCCTCGACGACGGCCGCGGCCGGGCCGTCGGCTATGTCCTCGGCACCGCCGACACCGCCGGCTTCGTGAGCGCGTTCCGCGAGGTGTGGCTGCCGCGGGTCGCCGGCCGCTATCCGGCACCGGCCGGCCCGGCCCGTACCCCGAGCGAGGAGATGACCGCCCTGCTGCACCGGCCGGAACGGATGATCCTGCCCGAACTGGCCGGCTACCCCGCGCATCTCCATATCGATCTGCTGCCCGTCGCACAGCGCCAGGGATACGGCCGGGCCCTGATGCACACGTTCCTGCGCGCCCTTCGTGACCGGGGAGCCGGCGCGGTCCATCTCTCGATGGTCACCGCCAACACCTCCGCCCGGGCCTTCTACGACCGGCTCGGCTTCCATGAGATCGCGGTGCCGGATCCCGGCCCGCTCACCTATCTCGGGCGCTCGACCTCACTCGACGACCCTTGCGTGGAAGACAGTTGAGCAGCCGCACGCGTCTGCCGCTCCCCCTGTCGTGACGACAGGGGACGGCGGGGCTCACGTACGCGGAGCGGCCTCTCTGTCGCCCGCCGCGATACCGTGCGGCGCCGCCGCGTCGATCGCCGCCAGATCGCCGTCGGTCAGTTCGATATCGGCGGCCTCGGCGTTGTGTTCCAGATAGGTGCGCCGCTTGGTGCCGGGGATCGGTACGACCCGCTGCGCCAGCAGCCAGGCCAGTGTCAGCTGTGTCGGGGTGACGCCCTTGGCCTCCGCCAGCTCGGTGACCTTGTGGACGACCGCCAGATTCGCCGCGATGTTCTCCTCGGTGAACCGGGGCAGACCGCGGCGCGCGTCGTCGGGCGCGAGATCGTCGCGGCGCCTGATCTTCCCGGACAGGAAGCCGCGTCCGAGCGGCGAGAACGCGACGAACCCGATGCCCAGCTCCCGTACGGTCGCCAGCACGCCGTTGTGCTCCACGTCCCGGGTGAACAGGGAGTACTCGGACTGGAGCGCGGTCAGCGGATGCACCGCGTGGGCCCGGCGGATCAGCTCGGGGCTCGCCTCCGAGACACCGATGTACCGGACCTTGCCCGCCCGCACCATCTCGCTCATCGCCCCGACGCTCTCCTCGATGGGGACGTTCGGGTCGACGCGGTGCAGATAGTACAGATCGATGACATCCATGCCGAGGTGCCGCAGGGAGCGGTCCACCGCCCGGTGCGCGTACGCGGCGCTGCCGTTGTGACCGTGCGACGTGCCGTCGTCGTCGAACTCGATGGCGAACTTGGTCGCGATCGTGATCTCGTCACGCCGCTTGCCCAGGGCGCGTCCGATCAGCTTCTCGTTCTCGAACGGGCCGTACGCCTCGGCCGTGTCGATATGTGTGACCCCGATGTCGACGGCCCGGTTGAGCGTGGCCATGGCCTCCCGCTCGTCCCTGGGGCCGTACCAGACGCTCATGCCCATCGCGCCCAGGCCCTCGGCGGAGACGGTGAGGCCCTGCGAACCGAGTTTCACGTTCTTCATGACGCGGAGACGCCCTTTCGATAGAAGTCGATCTTGCGTTCAATGGCGGCGAGATGTTCCCGGGTCTCGTTGAGCTGTTCGAGTACGCGTTCACGGTGCTGCTCAAGCACCGCCAGCCGCTCGGCCTCGTTGCCCTCGTACCGGCAGATCTCGGTGAAGGCGCGGATGTCGCGGATCGGCATGCCGGTGCCGCGCAGCATGACGATCCCGGCGAGCCAGTGGAGATCCTGGGCGAAATAGCGCCGCTGGCCCGAGGGCGCGCGATCGGCGGGGAGCGCCGTCAACCCCTCGCGTTCGTAGTACCTGAGGGTGTCGATGCTGAGGCCGCAGACCGCGGCGGCTTCGCCGATCGTCAGTCCGCCGTGCGGAATCTCCACATCCGGCTCCGGCCGGGGAACCACTGAGCTCATACCTCCAGCGTCCACCCTGGAGCGCGCTCCAGGGCAAGCGGAACCGGCGATCCCACCGTCGGACAGAACCGTCGGACAGACCGTCGGACAGATCCGCCGACCGGGACCCGGCGGCCGGGACCCGGCACGGTGCGGGCCCTCTGGTACGGAGCGCGGCCGGGCGCTTTGCTTGTCGGGTCCCGTCGTCTCCGTCCCTCCCGCCCCACGGCCTTCCACCCCGAGGAGCCCTGCCATGACGACTGTGCCCGTACCAGGTCCGCGCCGACTTCCCTTACTCGGGAATCTGCCCGCCTTCGCGCGTGATCCGCTCGGCTTCTTCACCCGGCTGCGCGGCCACGGCGACCTCGTCGAGTGGCGGCTCGGCCCGCAGCGGTCCCTGTTCCTCTCCCGGCCCGAGCACATCGGGGAGCTGCTCACGGGCATCGAGAGCGAGTTCCGCCACCCCGAACTCGGCTGGGCGTTCAAGCTGGTTCTCGGCGAGGGCGTCGTCACCTCGGAGGGGCCGTCCTGGCGCCGTAAGCGCGCCCTGGTGCAGCCCGCCGTACGCCCCCGCCAGGTGCGGGGCTACGCGGAGACGATGACCGACTGCGCGGCCACGCTCGCGAACACCTGGCGGCCCGGTCAACGCCTCGATGTACGTGACGAGATGCTGGGGCTCACCCAGCGGATCGCCGTACGGACACTCTTCGGCGCCGACACCGCGGGGCGCGAGTCCACGATCGGACCGGCGATGGACATCGCCCAGCGGGCGATCGGCGACGAGTTCCGCGGCGTCACACTGTTTCTGCCGCCGTGGCTCCCCACCCCGGGCCGCCGCAAGCTGCGGAGGGCCGTCGCCGTCATCGACCGCGAGGTGGCCCGGGTCACCGGGATACGCCGCCGGAGCGGCGAGGAGCGCGACGATCTGCTGAGCCGGCTGCTCGCGGCCAGGGACGAACAGGACCGGCCGCTCACCGACAAGGAGATCCGGGACGAGGCGGTCACCCTCTACATCGGCGGGCACGAGACCACCGGCACCACACTCACCTGGGCCTGGTATCTGCTCTCCCGCAGTCCGGAGGCGCGGGACAGGCTCAGCCGGGAACTCCGCGACGCCCTCGGCGGCCGGGCGCCGGGCCATGACGATCTCCGGCTGCTGCCCTGGACCGAGCAGATCATCAAGGAGACCCTTCGGCTCTATCCCCCGGTCTGGCTGATGAGCGGGATCGCCAAGGAGCGTTCGACGGTGGGCGGTCATCCGGTCGCGAAGGGCACCGTGGTCTGGTCCAGCCAGTGGAGCGCCCACCGGGACGCGCGCTGGTTCCCCGACCCGGAGGCGTTCCGTCCCGAGCGGTGGGACGCCGACGTGGCCGCCGCCGTACCGGACCACGCGTGGTTCCCGTTCGGCGGCGGTTCACGCGCCTGCCTCGGGGCCAGATTCGCGATGGTAGAGGCCGTCCTCGTACTGGCCACGCTCGCGCAACGCTTCCATGTCGACGTGGACAAGGGCGAGATCCCGCCGCGCACGGGCCTCACCCTCCAACCGGCACGTCCCGTGCGCGCCACCCTCCATGCCGTCCAGGACCGTCAGGACACGCCCTAGAGACCGCGCTTCTTCGCACTCTCCGCGGCCGCGCCCATGCCGAGGCCCGCCACGATCAGCACGGCGGACACATAGATCTCATAGCCGTCGAAGTAGCTCATCCTCGCCACCAGCGACCAGAGTGAGAACCACCCGTCCGTCCATTCGTGCAGCAGTCCCCCCACGCCTTGGGACAACAGAAGGAAACACAGGATTCCGCATACCGTCTTCACCCCTCAAGGCTAGAAAGGGCGGGCTCGGCAGGGCTATTGGCCTTCCGGTGCGGCCTCGGTGACCAAAGTCGCGAGTGGGGTGCCGCTCGCCCGTCCCAAAGTCGCCGCATACGGTGGCCCCGCGTCCGGACGGCCGGACGCGGGGCCACCGTACTCATCCGGTCAGGCCGCGGGTGCGACCGCCGCGGACGCTCCGGAGGCCGTCGCCGCGATCCTGATCTCCGCCCGCCGCGTGACGCCGTTGACCGTCACCGCGAGGATGACCGTCCCGGGCCGCAGCGCGGTCAGGGTGCCCGTCGCCGGATCGAAGACCGCCGCGTGGCGGAAGCGGGCGCCGTTCCGGTCGCCGATACGGAGGTTTGGGGAGCCCGTCCAGTCGGCGCTGAGCGGGAACCCGACCGGGACCGCCCTGGTCCCCTGGGTGATGGCCGCCGTGGCGCGGGCGCTGTGCCCGGGGGCCAGCGTGGTCGGCGCGTCCAGCGTGAGCGCGTCGGTGTGCGCGCGGGTCTGCACGGAGACCCAGTCGGGGCCGCCCTTCCACGGAGCCAGCCGCGCGGCCGACTGCGCGCCCCGCGAGATCCGGTCGACCCCGACGAGCGACCAGCCGGTGAACCCGCCCTCGCCCGCCGGTGCCGCGGGTGCCTTGCCGGAGTTCCCGTTGATCAGATACGGCACGCCGTTGACCCGCGAGGCGTCGAAGACCCCGACATGGCTACCGATCAGCCCAGCGCCCTTGCCGGTCGTCCGGCGGAAGTCCGCGAGCCACTGTTCGAGGAGGGCCGCCTCCTTGCGGTCGCTCAGCTCGCTGGCCTTCTGGACGGTCGGATCGCGTGGCGGTACGTGCTCGATCACCATCACCGAGCGGACCCGGTCGTCCTTCGCCGCCGCGTCCAGCTGCTCCCGTACCGCCTTGATCTGCGCCAGGCCTCCGCCGCGCAGCGTCAGACTCGATGTGTCGAGGGTGAGGAAGCGGGTTCCCCGGTGGTCGAAGATCCGCTGGGCGGGGCCGAACCGGTCCACGAAGTTCTTGATCGTGCCGCCCATCACCTCGTGGTTGCCCGGTACGTAGTACCAGGGCAGGGCGTCGCCCAGTTCCTCGGTCAGCAGTGTCTCGGCGAAGGCGAGATCCGCCGGAGATCCCTCGTCCACCAGGTCGCCGTTGATGACGAGGAAGTCGGGCTTCGCCGCCTTGATCTCGCGCAGGGTACGGCGTGCCTGTGCCACGATCGCGCTGTCGGGGTCACGGGCGACGAACTGGGCGTCGGACATCACCGCGAACCGCCAGTCCCTGGCGCCGGTTTCGGCCGCCGAGTCGATCAGCGGATCGGCCGGGCGCGGCTGCGCGGGCAGCTCCACCGTGGGCGGCACCTGCGCCGTCAGCCCGTCGATCACGATCTCACCGGTGTACTGCTTGGTGGCGGCGGTCTCCGCGAGATAGAAGCGGTACACGCCGAGCGGCGTCGCGGCTCCGGCCGGCACGGCGAAGGTCACCTGGCGCCAGCCGGTCCAGGTGACATACGGGCCGCGCAGCAACTGGTCGGAGCCGGCCGCGTCCTTGAGATGCAGGGTGGGCCAGGCGCCCTTGCCGTCGCCCTTGATCCAGAGCGTGAAGGACTGCGGCTGGCCGGGCACCGGGATCGGCCGGGGCGGATTCGCGTACGCGGCGCGGGTGGCGGTGGAGCGGGTGAAGTCGTAGGTGAGGGTGAGCCCGGTACCGGTCCGGCCGTCCGGGGTGGCCGAGACCGAGCCCTCCGCGCGTGCCTGGCTGAAGGTCCAGGACGCGGCGTCGTCGAAGGCGGAGACCGGCTGCTCGTCGAGTCCGACGCTGATGGCGAGGACCGTCGTACGGCCGCCCGCCTCGACCGTGACGCGCCCGGCTCCGCTGCCCTTCAGGGACTTCACGGTGAAGGAGCCCCGGCCGTCGTCGGTGACGGAGAAGAGCGAGCGGTCGTAGTCGAGCCGTGTGTCACGGGGTTCGATGGGTGCGCTGGTGCCATGGGCGTCGAGACCGACGAGGCCGAAGGTGCCGGTCGCCGCGGTGTCCGCGAGTCCGACGCGCCGGGTGGTCGGCTGGATACGGTCGAGCCGGTCCAGGACGGTCAGCTCCATGCCGCCCCCGGCCCGACCGTGTTCGGCGCGTACCTCGGTGGTGCCGCTGCCGCGTGCGGTGAACACGCCGTCGGTGTCGACGCGCCCCACCGAGGACCGTACGGCCCGCCAGCGCGGATCGCCCGACGCGGGCCCGTAGGTCTCGTCGTATCCGGCCGCGGTGAGCGTCCTGGTCAGTCCCGGGAAGACCCGCTCGGGGTGGCCGCCCTTGACGGGGTCGACGCTCGGGGCGCCGCTCGCGGGGGTACGGGGCTCGACCCAGAAGCCCTTGAGGCGTCCACTGCCGTCCGGCGCGGTGAGGGCCAGACCGTTGGGGACCGTGCGCTCGCTGCCGTCGGAGGGGCTGTTCTCCACGCGCAGCGCGTCGCTGCCCGGTGCGCGGGCGACCAGCGTGGACGAGCCGCCGCCGTCGAGGTTGAGCGCGCTGTGGGCACCGGCGCGCAGCATCATCAGGCCCAGTTCGGTGAGCGTGACGCCCCCGCTGTCGGCCTGCCGGCCGTCGACGGTGATCACCTGCATGGTGCTGCCGTCGCGCGAGAACCCGACGGCGGTGCGCGGCGCGGCGGTGTTGTTGCCCTCGCCGTCGTGGTTCTGCGCCACGCCGTCCACCACGAGGAGTTCACGGCCGCCGACCGCGGTCCGCGGGACGGCTCCGCTGTCGGTGCGCGGCCGGTATTCGAGGGTGACCTGGTCCCCCGGGCGCAGCGCGCGGAGCGCCTCGGCGCCCGCTTCGCGGCCGACCAGGACGGTCGTGCCCTCGGCGATCGCTCCCGTGCCGGGGCGGTCCGTCACGGAGACGACCTGGCCGTCCCGTACGGCGGCCTCGGCGACGGGGGTCGCCCGGTCCACGGTGAGCGCGCGGTCCGCCACCCCCCACCCCGCGTTGTACGCGCCGATGCCGCCGGCCGGCACATTGGCCGCGTTGTAGGCGTTCAGCGCGCGCGGTCCCGAGGGGAGTGTCACGGTGCCGTCGAAGTACAGCTTCAGGAGGCGTCCGGCGTTCCCCGGGCCGATTCCGATGGCCTGGTTGACCCCGGGCGCGGGCGAGTGGGTGACCTCCCCGTCCGCGATCCCGGGGCCCTGGGGCGCGCCCGTCTCGTTGATGTCGAAGAAGTCGGCGTTGATCGCGGCGACGGTACGGCGTCCGGGGCCGGCGTCATGGCCGGCGGCCAGCTCCGAGACCGTACGGCGGTCGGAGACCTTGCCCGAGGAGAGGTAGTCGGCCTGGGCGCCGGTGCCGTCGAGGTCGACGGAGAGCGCGTCCACACGCAGCCATTTGTCGGATTCCAGCCGGTCGTACGAAGTGAGCCGGACGCCGGGGGCGATCGGGCGCGAGGCCCGCGCGGTCTCGATGCCGTCGGCGTCGGCGACGGTTCCGGGGGTCCCGGTGGATCGCGGGTCCGCGGTGGCCGCGCTCGCGGGTGGTGGCGCGACCGGCCGCAGCACCTCCGCGGCGGTACGGGGTCGGGGGTCGGGGGTGGAGTCGGCGGAGGACGGGGATACCGCCCCCACCGTCAGAGCGGTCACGGCCGCGAAGAGCACGGCGGTCCGCCCGGCGATGCCTGGGCCCACAACTTCTCCTGGAAGACGGTGAATACGCATGGCTTGTGCGGTGTCGGCCGCCAGCATCGCCGTGCGCGGACCAATGAACCAGGGGTTCGTGGGGACGTCGGGGAGAACACGCGGTGACAGGGGGGAACGGGGCGGCGAAACCGGCCGGGATCGGACACCGCCACGGCGTCACGGTCTTTCCCGCCGTCAGAGACTGTCCCGGCGTGAGGCGCTGTTCCGGCGTCAGGTGCCTGCCCGCCGTCAGGCGCTGTCCCGCCGCAGAAGCAGCAGGGCCATGTCGTCCCCGCCGCTCCGCTCGCCCTCCGCCTCGAACAGCAGGTCCGCCAGCTCCTCCAGATCCACCGGGCCCGTTAGTACGGTCTCCCTGAGCTCTTCCAGGCTCTCGCCGAGGTCGATGCCCGGCTGCTCCACCAGCCCGTCGGTACAGAGCAGCAGCGTCTCACCGGGCGCCAGCACCCCGGTGGTCACCGGATAGCTGATCCCGCCGAGCTCCGCGAACTCGGCGGAGAGCCCGAGGGGCAGCCCGCCCGCCGTCTCGATCCAGTGGCAGCCGCCGTCGGCACGCCGTACCAGCGGGTCGAGATGGCCCGCCCGTACGATCCGCAGCCCTCCGGTCGTCAGGTCCACCTCCACATAGGTGCAGGTCGCGAAGCGGTCGGTGCCCAGCTCGCGCAGCAGGGCGGAGGCGCGGGCCATCGCCGCGTCGGGCGGATGCCCTTCGGCGGCGTACGCCCAGAGCGCCATGCGCAGCTGGCCCATGACCACGGCCGCGTCGGTGTCATGGCCCTGGACATCGCCGATCGTCAGCCCCACCCGGTCGCCGGGCAGCGGAAGCACGTCGTACCAGTCACCGCCGACGCTCCGGCCGATACGCGCGGAGCGGTAGCGGAAGGCGCTGCGCGCGCCGGGGACCTCGGGGACGTGCCGGGGCAGCATCGCCCGCTGGAGGTCCTGGGAGAGATCGTGTTCCTGCTCGTAGAGGATGGCCCGTTGCAGGCTCTGCGCGATACCGCTGGAGAGCGCGACCAGCAGATTGCGTTCCTCGGCGCTGAATTCGCCGTGCCGGGGGTAGAGCAGCCCCATGGCGCCGATCATCCTGCCCTGGGCGATCAGCGGCAGATAGGCACCGGAGGCCACCGACAGCGGCTCCACATGCGGCCAGAGCAGCGGGTAGGAGGACCGGAAGTCCTCGCGCGAGGTGATGAAGCGGGCCCGCTGGGTGCGTACCACCTCGCTCATCGGGAACTGCCCGTCGATCCGGGTGTACTGCAGCTCCGGTACGTACGACCCCGCCCGGCCCTCGGCGACCGTCCGGATCCGCCCGCCCTCCACCACGCCCAGCATGACGCTCACGGCCTTGAGATGGCCGAGCGCCTCCTCGTCCCGCAGGACGTCGAGGACGTCCTCGACGGTCTCGGCGCGCGCCAGCAGCACGGTGGTGCGCTCCACCACCCCGGTCAGCCTGCGCCGTGCCTCGTCCAGATCGCTTCTGGTGGCCACCTCGGTCAGCTCGTGTTCCGCGCTCCGTACGAGGCCGATGATCCGCCGGGGCCGTCCCGCTCGGTCATAGGCGATATGCGCCTGGGCGCGGGTCCACTGCCGTGATCCGTCGCGCCGGACGATCCGGAAGTACGCCGCGACCTCGGCCGAGCCCTCCTTGAGCGCACGCGCCAGCAGACTCTTCAGCCGGGCGGCCTCGAACCGCGACAACCGGCGGACGAGGCTGCGCGGACTGCCGGAATACTCCTCCGGACGAAGGCCCAGGACCTGGAGGGCGGGCGCGTTCAGATGCAGCAGCCCGCTGTCGAGATCCCAGTCGAAGCTTCCCATGCGGTTGAGAGCGAGGCTCAGGTCCGGATGGGCGGGCCAGTCGTCCGGCAGCGACACGGCAGCCGGAAGTGCGCCCCGATCAGCCATGGAGCCACCATCTCACCGATCGGCCCGTCCCACTCCCCGAGCCGCCGTCCGGTCCGGCGCCGGGGCGCCGAGAAAGCGCTTCCCCCTGGGAGCGGGCCGGAGGAAACTGGGTGTCTGCTACCGAGCGCGCACTATCGCTGCCGAAAGAGGACTCCGCTCTCCATGCAGAAACCCGAATCCGCCCCGCGTCCCAGTCCACTGGACCATCACTACTCCGGGGAGCATCCGCTCCGCACCCTCGCCTATCTCTTCCGGCCCGACCGCCACCGGCTGTCCCTCGCGGTCCTGGTGTTCGCCGTCAAACACATTCCGGTCTGGCTGCTCCCTCTGATCACGGCCAACATCATCGATGTGGTGGTGGATCACGGCCCGGTCGCCGAACTCTGGTACAACACCGGGGTCCTGGTGTTCGTCCTGGTGCTGAACTTTCCGCTGGCGCTGCTGTACGCGCGCCTGATGAGCTCAAGCATCCGCCGGATGGGGCGCGAGCTGCGCTCGGCGCTCTGCCGCCGGATGCAGTACCTGTCCATCGGCTACCACGCCCGGGTCAGCGCGGGCGTCCTGCAGACCAAGGTCGTACGGGACGTCGAGAGCGTGGAGCAGATGACCCAGCAGAGCGCCGACATGGGGCTCGGCGCCATCATGACGCTGATCGGCGGGCTGGCGGTGATCGGGTACCGCGCCCCCGTCGTGCTGCCGGTGTTCCTGGTCGTCGTGCCCCTGGCCGCCCTGCTGGTACGCCGGCTGCGCTCCCGGATCCGCAGCAACAACGAGGAGTTCCGGCTGGAGATCGAGCAGCTCTCCTCACGTGTCGGCGAGATGACCACCCTCATCCCGATCACCCGTGCCCACGGTCTGGAGCGGACCGCTCTGCACCGCGTCGACCACACCCTGGAGCGGGTGCTCTCCGCCGGGTTCCGGCTCGATCTGCTCAACGGCCGCTTCGGATCGCTCTCCTGGATCCTGCTCAACACGATGGCCGTCGGCTGTCTCTCGGGGTCG
The DNA here is from genome assembly GCF_040681655.1 of Streptomyces sp. NPDC051662. Lineage (NCBI taxonomy): Bacteria > Bacillati > Actinomycetota > Actinomycetes > Kitasatosporales > Streptomycetaceae > Streptomyces > Streptomyces sp. NPDC051662. The sequence goes on along the minus strand of NZ_JBFAZD010000003.1, from coordinate 142,842 downwards.
GCGGTCGTCGCGTACTACGGTTGGCTGGGGCTCTCGGCCGGCGATGTTGTGATGATCAGCGCCTTCTTCACGGCGCTGACCGCCTCGCTGACGACCCTGATGAATCTGACCCCGATCATCTCCAAGGGCCTGGAGTCGGTGCGTTCGATCGGTGAGGTCCTTCAGGCGCCCGACCTGGAGAGCAACGAGGGCAAGGCGTCCGTCGACCGTATCGGCGGGCGAATCGACTTCCAGGGGATGGGTTTCCGCTACCCCGAGGCGACGGAGCACTCGGTGCGCGGGTTCGAGCTGTCCGTACGGCCGGGCGAGACCATAGCCCTGGTCGGGGCGTCGGGCGCGGGCAAGTCCACGATCCTGAATCTGCTGATCGGCTTCATCCGGCCCACCGAGGGCCGGATACTGCTCGACGGCATCGACATGGCCTCCCTGGATCTGCGCACCTACCGCCGTTTCCTGTCCGTCGTACCGCAGGAGTCGATCCTCTTCGAGGGAACCATCCGGGAGAACGTCACCTACGGTCTGGAGGGCGGCGCCGACGAGGACGCGCTGCGCGGGGCGCTGCTCGCCGCGAACGCGATGGAGTTCATCGAGCGGCTGCCTGACGGCCTCGACACGGTGGTGGGGCAGCGCGGCGCCCGGCTGTCGGGCGGGCAGAAGCAGCGGCTGGCGATCGCCAGGGCGCTGATCAGGGATCCCCGCATCCTGGTGCTCGACGAGGCGACCTCCGCCCTCGACAACACGTCGGAGGGGCTGATCCAGGACGCGCTGTCCCATCTCGTGCGGGGCAGGACGGTCTTCGTCGTGGCGCACCGGCTGTCCACCATCCGGAACGCGGACCGCATCATCGTGATGGAGCGTGGCCGCATCGTCGAGGCCGGCAGCCACCACGAGCTGCTGGCGCACGGCGGGGCGTACGCGACCACGCTCCAGCCGAGGCGCTCCGGCTGAGGGCGCCGCTCAGCGGGGCCCGCGCGACCGCGCGGGCGGCTCGTCGGCGACCGGGTCGATCCGGCGCGGTCTGACATGTTCGTACGCCATCGTCGTCTGCACATCGGCGACCTCGCGGCGTTCCGTGAGGCGGTCGATGACAAAGGCGTAGACGCCGTTGACGTCGGGAACGGCGATATGCAGGAGGAAGTCATGGGCGCCGGAGGTGACGAACAGGCCGATCACCTCCGGCAGCCGGGCCGCCCATTCCCGGAACCCCTCGATCACCGGGCGGGCCGGCGGCCGGATACGGACCGAGATCAGGGCCTGTACGGGCCGGCCCACCGCGTCGAGATCGACGGCCGCGTGGTAGCCGGTGATGACGCCGCTCTCGCGCAGCAGCCTCACCCGCTCCAGCGAGGTGGAGGGTGAGACCCCGGTCTTGGCCGCCAGCTCACGGTTGGTCTGCCGTGCGTCGTTCTGCAACTCCCGCAGCAGAGCTTGATCGATCGCATCAAATTTCATGGAACACCTCGATTGCCGTATGAAATGCGGCGGCTCGCGACAGCGTCGGAACTTCTACCTAGCGTAGCGGGATATCCACCGACGAAGGAGTTCCATGTCCGTCCCGCAGCTGTCCCTCCCGCGACTGACCGCCGAGGACATCACCACCGACCGCTCCACCCGGCAGGCACGGCTGAAGTGGGTGATCGTCGTGGACGAGAGCCTCCCGGCGGGCCGGATCACGAACGCCGCCGCGTGTATGGCCGCCGCCGTGGGAAAGGCGCTGCCCGGTCTCCTCGGACCCGACGGCGCGGATGCCTCCGGCGTCACCCACCCCGGGCTGCCCTGGGCCGGCTGCACGGTCCTCGCCGCCGACGGCGGGACCCTGCGCGCGCTGCGGGCGAAGGCGGCCACCAAGGACGAGGTGCTGATCGTGGACATGCCCGAGCCGGCCCAGACCTCACGGGTGTACGACGAGTATCTCGGTGCGCTCGCCGGGACCGGCCAGGACGATCTGGGGTACTGCGCCATCAGCCTGGTGGGCCCGCGCAACAGGATCGACCGGCTCGTCGGCGGGCTGAGTCTGCTCCGCTGACCAGGTGATGATGACGGTGATCGGAATCGGATCACCGAATATCCGTTACCGGGCGTGAATCGGGGCGTTGAACGGGCGTGAGGCCGCACTTCGTGCGGCTGTGCTCCAAACGGTTCAAGGAGATTCTTGATGTCGCGTATCGCGAAGGCAACCGCTGTTCTCGTCGGCACGGGCGCCGTGCTGGCCGGTGGCGCCGGTATGGCCGCTGCTGACGCCGACGCCGGGGCCGCCGCCATCGGCTCGCCCGGTGTCGTGTCGGGCAATGTCATCCAGGTGCCCCTGCACGTCCCGATCAACCTCTGCGGCAACACCATCGACGTGGTCGGTCTGCTCAACCCGGCGTTCGGCAACCAGTGCGCCAACCTGTCGGGCGAGAAGCACCACAAGGGTGGCGAGCACCACCAGGGTGGCGGCTACGGCGGCTGATCGCCGATGAGGGCGCGCGGCCCCGGGGTCGCGCGGTCGGTATGAGGACGGCCCCCCGCGTGTCCACGCGGGGGGCCGTCCCTGTCCCGGGGAGTCACGCTTCATAGCGGTACAGGTCCTGGTGGTCGAGGAGTTCGGACGGCCTGACGTTCCAGGGCGGCATCGGTTCCACCAGACTGATCGCCCGGCCGCTCTGCGGATCTCCGGCGCCCAGCTTCGACTTCGGCAGATAGGTCGCCTTCGGGTGCTTGCTCCGCCAGCGGTCCCAGAGCAGATCGACAAAGGCGTGGTGGAGCCAGAAGACGGGGTCGTTGGGGGAGGAACCGCCGAGCATATGGCCGCCGATCCAGCGGTGGACGCGGTTGTGGTTGCACCAGGGCTCGTCGCCTCCTGACATCCAGCCCTCCAGCCTGTTCCGGAAGCCGGAGGCCGCCGTCGAGTCCCAGGGGGCGGCGTCGTAGACCTTCTCGTTCATCGCCCAGGCCAGTTCGTCCTTGGTGGGCAGTGTGACCGGCTCGGCGGGACGGCCGAGATCGCGGGTGAGGAACTTCCCCTCCGTGACCCCGCCCCTGATCGTCCAGTTGCCCGACGTGTAGGCGAACGGACCGGTGACGACCTGCTGGTCGTGGGACCGGCCGGTGCCTCCGAGGAAGTCCTCGGTCCAGGGCGTGGCGGCGGGTCTGTTGTCGGTGGTCCAGTCCCAGTACGGGACGCTCACCCTCGGGTCCACCCGCTGGAGCGCGCGCTCGAAGTCGAGCAGGAAGCGGCGGTGCCAGGGGAAGAACGACGGGGCCATGTGCGCGGCGCGCGGTCCGCCCTCCGCGTCGGAGACATGGTACTGAAGGTGCAGCCGGACGAACTCGTCGTACTCACCGCGGCGTTTGAGTTCGAGGACGGCGCTGACGAAGCTCTTCTTTTCGGCGCCGGTGAGATTCCGCTGGTTCTTTCTGATGTACATCGGTGGGGCGGCCCTCCAGCCGTCGGATGCGGTGGGACGGGGTGGCTGGACGGGTCAGCTGTGGTGGACCGGCCCGTCGAGGGCCAGTTGCGCGCCCCTGAGATCCCTGACCGCCGCACGGGCCGCCGCGAGCGGGGTCGGGAACGACTCGTAGTGGTTGACCACGCTCAGATAGCCGCCGTCGGCCCGCCGCATCACCTGGAGCGGCCGGCCGTCGATCCGGATGTCGGGCGGGGAGGGCGGAGACAGAGCGGAGACGTCCGGAGCGGCGGAGACCGCGGTGACGGAGCCGGGATGCGCGGTGCCGGTGCGGCCGATCCGGATACGCCGTCCTCGGTACATCTCCTCGAAGGCCCGGTCGTCCTCGCTCTCCGCGCTCCGTGCCGGGCCTCCGGCCACCGCGCCGACGGCCTCGCCGTCCGCCCCGGGGCCCGCCCCGCGGCCCGCCCTGAGGATGGGCGCCAGCGCCGCGGAGGTGCCCGCGACCACACCCAGGGTGAAGAGCGCGCGCAGCAGATCGCGCCGTGTCCTGGCGCCCTTTGACGGATCTGTCGCGACGGCCTCCGTCGCGACGGCCGCTATCAGTCCTGACACCCTCGTACGGTCCGGCTCCGGCTGGATCCCCGCCTGCATGAAGACCTTCCCTCGTCGTGCGCCGCTCGGTCGGGGCGACGGCTCCGCCACGCGACGAGCGCGCGAGAACGGACCGTGGCCCGACCGGCTCAACGACGCGGCGGCCGATCAGTTCTCCGGCGGGGAACCGGCACGGACGGGGAACGTTCGTACGTACGCGAAAGCCGGTCCGACGGCGGCGAACACCGTCGGACCGGCCGCTGCTCGGATGATGCTCAGCAGCTCAGGTTGGACCCGGGAGTGGTGCCGAGGATCCCCACGAAGCGCTGGTAGTTGTTGATCCGGCTCTGCACCTGTCCGGGGTTGCCCCCGTTGCACTCGATGCTGCCGTTGATGCTGCGGATGGTCTCGCCGAAGCCGCGGCTGTTGACCATGGCGTTGTGCGGGGTCATCGTGCCGGGTCCGGTCTGGGTGTTCCAGTACCAGAGGGCGGTCTTCCAGGCCACGGCCGAGTCGTTCTGCACGAGCCAGGGGTTGTTGAGGAGGTCGATGCCGAGGGCGTCGCCCGCGGCCTTGTAGTTGAAGTTCCAGCTCAGCTGGATCGGGCCGCGTCCGTAATAGGCGGCCTGTCCGGCGGGACAGCCGTAGGGCTGCGAAGTGTCGCAGTAGTGCGGGTAGTTGGCGGTGTTCTGCTCGACGATGTGGACGAGCCCACCGGTCTCATGGCTGACATTCGCCAGGAACGCGGCGGCTTCCTGGCGCTTGATGGTGTCGCTGCCGGTGTTCGCGAAGCCGGGGTAGGCGCCGAGGGCCGCGGTCAGACCGCTGTAGGAGTAGAAGGAGTTCCGGCTCGGGAACATCTGGTTGAACTGGCTCTCACTGACCACGAATCCGCCCTGCGGGGGCGGGGTGGTGCCGCAGGTGTACGGCTCCCAGTACCAGGTGCTGATGACCGGGTCGTAGCCCGGGTTGTCGTGCTCGGCCCGGTAGAACTTGCCGTCGGTGTACTTGACGATGTCGCCGGCGACATACGCCCGGCCCGCGACCCAGGCGGGATAGTCACAGCTGCCGCCGGATCCGCCACCGGGGCTGGAGCCGTCACAACCGCCCTGGTCGGCCCAGACATCGGCGGTGCCGGGGGTCTCCCCCTGGGTCCACCACTTCGCCGACCAGTTGCGACCGTTGTACGAGGCGACGTTTCCGCCGGTGTAGACGGCGGAGGCGGTCCAGCCGGGGCCGCAGGTCGCCGCGGAGGCGGATGAGGCGGGCAGGAACACCGCGAGCGCGAGGGCCGAAACCATCGCCGTGAGGAGGGCAAGAACTCGCTGTCTCAAACGACTCACTCCTTCGCGCGAGCAGCCGCTGCCGGCGCTCGCCATGGGGGGTGAGGGAACCAAACCGGAATTGTGCGGACCCTGTCAAGGTCTAGACCAAGTCAGCGGCTGATGGGCGCTCAGTTCCCGGCCGTTCAGGGGTGCGGCCGGGCGAGGGTGGAGGCCCGCACCACCAGTTCGGGCCGCAGCACGACACGCCGGTGCTCATGGCACGCGGCGTCGTCGCCGGTCTCCTCGATGAGCAGATCCGCCGCGGCCCCGCCCAGTTGGACGGCCGGCTGGCGCACCGACGTCAGCGGCACCGCCGCGGCGGACGCGAACTCTATGTCGTCGTAACCGACGAGGGCGACCTCCTCGGGCACCCGTATCCCGGCGTGGTAGAGCGTCTGCAACACGCCCAGTGCGAGCAGGTCGTTGGCGCAGAACACCGCGCTCGGCCGGGACTCCATACCGAGCAGCCGGGCCCCGGCGTCCCGGCCCGCCGCGACATCGAGCCGCGCGGCCTCGATATGCCGGAGCGCCCCGGGCGGCAGCCCCGCTTCCGCGAGGGCGATCAGCGCGCCCTCGCGGCGGTTCCTGCACTGCGCCAGATGCATCGGACCGCTGACGTACACGATCTCCCGGCAGCCGCGCCGCAGCAGATGGCGTACGGCCAGGGCGCCGCCCGCCACATCGTCGACGGAGACCGAACAGCCGTCCGCGCTGGGCACGATACGGTCGACGAGGACGAACGGGATGCCGTGGCGCCGGAACGCGTCGAGGTTGCGTCCGCTCATATCGGCCGGGGTGACCAGCACGCCCCGTACCTGCTGTTCGGAGAAGAGGTTGAGGTAGGTGGCCTCCTCGGCGGGGCTCTCCGCGCTGTTGCACAGCATCACGCCGAGTCCGGCGGCGCGGGCGGAGCGTTCCGCGCCCGAGGCGACCGCCACGAAGAACGGATTGGCCATGTCGAGCACGAGCATGGCCAGAATACGACTGCGGCCCGCGCGCAACTGCCGTGCGGATTCGCTGCGTACGTAGCCGAGCCGTTCGATGGTGGACAGAACGCGCCGGCGGGTCTCCTCGGTCACGGACTCGGGGCGGTTGATCACATTCGAGACGGTGCCCACCGAGACACCGGCCGCGCCGGCCACGTCCTTGATCCCCACCGGACGACGCATCAGACGGAGACTTCCACGAGCTCCAGGCCGGTCAGCCCGGACAGCGCGCGCAGCTCGGGCAGCAGTGCGCCGGTGGCCAGCGCCCAGTGATGGCCGACCCCGCTCGCGCTCCAGGCGTCGGTCCACTCCCCCGGGTCACAGCCGAAGTCGACGCGCGAGGTGGTGTTGCCGATCTCCAGATGCGGGCCGGGGACGACCTCGCCCTCGGCGGCGACCAGCCGGTAGCGGCCGTCGCGGCTCTGTCCGAGCCCGACCAGGGTGACGGGTCCATGCCGTACGTCGAACTCGACGGAGACCCCCCAGCCGCGTTTGCCGTGGTAGACGCCCAGTCCGCGCAGCAGGGGCTTGCGCGCGCTGATGGCGAGGTGCCCGGGACCGTCATGGCCCATCTCGACCACACCGGCCGTGAAGTCCAGGGCCTGGAGTTCGGTGAACGAGCCGCCGGCGCCGAGCCGGTCGGCGACGAGCATGGCCAGGGAGGTGCGGAGTTCATACTCACCGCAGGCCGGGACACCGCGGGCGGTGAGCAGCGAGGAGCCGAGGATCATGCCCGCGCCGAGCCGTTCATGGATCTCGGCGTCGAGTCCGCGGTGGTAGTACGCGAGGGAGTCCAGGTCGAAGTCCTCGACCAGCCGGTCGAGGCCGACGGCGACGCGGGCGGCCCAGCGGAGGTCCTCCTCGACCACGGAGTCGGCGAGTTCGAAGAGTGCCCGGGTCTCGTCCAGTTTGGCCGTGAGGTCGTCGTCCTTGACCCGCTCCACCCGTACCCGCAGATCATCGAATTCGACGACCTCCACATGGCCGCCGAGATGGCCGGGGACCATGGTGAGGTCCGTGGAGACGTCGTACATCCCGGGATAGAGGTGGCCCATCAGACCGTGGCGGCCGTTCCGTAGCACCGAGCGGACCCCGGCGGCGCGGATCCAGCGGCCGATGCGCTGCCAGGCGCGCTCGTCCTCCAGATGTCCGGAGACGGAGCGGAACGGCACACCGACGCGTTCGAAGGCGTTGGCCATCTCCGGCAGCGGGCAGGCGCCGCAGTACGCCAGCCACTGTCCGGTGTCGAAGGAGGCGTGGTCCATGGCCGGGGTGGGCTGGAGGTTGATCAGCAGGACGGGCGCGCCGCTGCGCTGTGCGATGGGCACGAGCATGGTGGCCGTCATATAGGTGGTGAGGAAGCCGACGATCAGATCGCAGTCGGCGGCGCGCAGCTTCTCGGCGGCCTCGGCCCCCTGCCGGGCGTCGGAGATGAAGCCGGCATCGACGACCTCGGCGTCGAACTCCCGCATCCGTACGGTGACTCGGTCAGCGGAGCGCTGGAGCTGTGGAAGCAGATCGGGGAACTGCGGCCAGTAGGCGCCGAGTCCCCCGGCGACCAGGCCGATCCTGGGTTTACGGGCGACGGCGGGGGTGCGTGCGGTCATGGTGATTCCTTCGTGCCTCGGGACGTGGTGGTGCGTCAGAACGGGGGGCGGAAGTCGATCGGTGAGGGGCACTCGGCTGTGTGGTCCTGGCGGACCTTCCGCGGAAATCAGACACGTCACACGGCAAACTTCCCGCTCAGAAGTCGAACGTGTCGATGTTCTGCTTGTTGAACACGGTCGGCTCGCCGAGGATGATCTCGCCGTCCTTGCCGATGGTGTACTCACCGAGCTTCCCCGCCTTGAACTTCTCTCCCTCGGCGCCGGTGATCTGGCCGGAGGCCAGGGCCGCGGCGGCGTACGAGCCCAGATAGCCCAGCTCTTCGGGGTTCCAGAGCGAGAACTGCTCGACGGTGCCGTCCTTGACGTACTTGCGCATCTGGTTCGGGGTGCCCAGACCGTTGAGCACGACCTTGCCCTTGTACGAGGAGTCGCCGAGGTAGCGGGCGGCGGCGGCGATACCGACGGTGGTGGGCGAGATGATGCCCTTGAGGTCGGGGTACGCCTGAAGCAGGCCCTGGGTCTGCTGGAAGGACTTCTGGTCCGCGTCGTCGCCGTACGCGACCTTGACGAGCCGCATGTTCTTGTACTTGGGCAGCTTCAGCTCGTCCTTCATGAACTCGATCCAGGTGTTCTGGTTCGTGGCGTTCTGGGTGGCCGAGAGGATCGCGATCTTGCCCTGGTAGCCGATCTGTTCGCCCAGGTGCTGGACGAGGCTGCGGCCTATCTCCTCGGAGCTGGCCTGGTTGATGAAGAGCTGTCGGCAGTCCTTGGCGGTGTCCGAGTCGTACGCGACGACCTTGATGTCCTTCTTCATGGCCTGCTTGAGCGGGCCGCACACCGCGTTCGGGTCATTGGCCGCGATGAGGATGGCGTCCTGGCGCTGCTGGATCAGGGTGTTGATGTACGAGACCTGGGAAGAGGCGCTGGCGTCGGAGGGACCGACCTCCTTGCCGGTGGCGCCGTACTCCTTGGCGGCGGCGATGCCCGCCTCGTCGACGATCTTCTCGTACGGGTTGTTGATCTGCTTGGGCAGGAACGCGAGCTTGAGCCCCTTCTTGAGGGGGGCGTTCGGGTCGGCCTTCGCCGCGGTGCCCGCGTTCGTGGTGTCCTTCCGGGCGCTGTCCTTGGTGGTGCCGGAGCAGGCGGTCAGTGCGACGGCGAGGGCGCAGACGGTGGCGGCGGTGGCGGCCGCACGGCGTCGGGCGGCGATACGGATGGTCATGGCGGGCAGCTGCCTTTCGGGAGGTACGGCGGACTCGGGGCCATGCGGGGGGGACATATGGGCGCGTGCGGGGTACGGGCATGCTCAGGACTCGGGGGCGGCGCCCGCCGCGCGCCGGTGCCGGCGTTCGATCACGGTGGCGATGACCCGTGGGGTGAGGACGGAGGCGACGAGCAGCAGCCCGGTCACGATGACCTGGACCTCGTTCGGCACATCGTTCAGCGTGAGCAGGTTCTTGAGGACTCCGATGAGCAGCACACCGGCGACCGCCCCGAAGAGCGTGCCCTTGCCGCCGTCGAAGTCGACGCCGCCGAGCAGTACGGAGGCGATGACGAGCATCTCGAACCCGAGACCGTTGTCGGCGCGGGCGCTGCCGTAGCGGAGGGTGAAGACGATCCCGGCGAAGGCGGCGAACACCCCGGTGACGACGAAGAGGATCAGTTTGAAGCGTTTGACCCTGATCCCGGCGAAGTAGGCGGCCTCCTCCTGCGCGCCGATCGCGAACAGCGACCGTCCGAAGGCGGTGGAGTGCAGCAGTACGGCGGTCGCCACGGCCAGTGTGATGAACAGGGCGATGGGATAGGTGAGGAAGGTGCCGGGGATCGTGGTGGTGTCCACGGCCCAACTGGCGTACGTCTGAGGGAAGTCGGTGACGGCGTCGCTGCCCAGCGCGACCGAGGCGAGACCCCGGTAGAGGGCGAGCGTACCGATGGTGACGGCGAGCGAGGGCAGGCCGACACGGGTGACCAGCCAGCCGTTGAGAAGACCGCCCGCGACGCCGACCAGCAGGACGACGGGCACGATCAGCTCGAACGCCCAGCCCGCGTTCCACAGGGCACCGGTCAGCGCGCTGCCCAGACCCAGCATCGAGGCGACGGACAGATCGACCTGTCCGGCCACCACCAGCAGGGTCATGGGCAGCGCGATCAGGGCGACTTCCGCGATGTCGTTGAAGGCGAAGGCGAGGTTCTCACCGGACGCGAAGCCGTCCGTCGTGCCGAGCCCGACGACGAAGACCGCCACCAGCAGGGCGCCGACCGCGGTGTCCCAGCGCAGACCGACGGACTTGACGAACTCGCCCGCCGATGTGGCGCGGGGCGCCGGTGCCTTGGCCGGTGGCCGCGGCGCGGTCTGTGTGTCAGGCGCCATTCCCATGTCGGGCGCTCCTCTTCCTCAGTGCGGCTGTCATGCGCAGGGACACGATCCGGTCGACGGTGATGGCCGCGAGGAGCAGTGCGCCGGTGATGGCTCCCTGCCAGAACGAGTCGACCTTCAGGACGACCAGCGCGCTGCCGATGGTGGTGAGCAGCAGCGCGCCGAGCGCGGCTCCCCAGACCGTGCCGGTTCCGCCGGTGATGGCGACGCCGCCGACGACAACGGCGCTGACGACGGTCAGTTCCCAGCCGTGCGCGTTGTCGGCGACGACGGTGCCGAAGCGGGCGAGCCACAGGGCACCGGCGAATCCGGCCACGGCGCCGGAGAAGGCGTACGCGCCGAGGATCCGGCGGCGGATCGGCACACCGGCCAGCCGGGCGGCCTCGGGGTTGGAGCCGATCGCGTACAGCTCACGCCCCGACCGGTAGCCGCGCAGGTAGTACGCGGTGGCGGCGAGCAGGGCCAGGGCGATCAGCGGCAGATAGGGGATACCGAGGACGCTGCCGCTGCCCAGCCCGAGGACCGGGTCGGGCACGTCGTTGGCGCTGATCTGCTCGCCCTGCGCCCACCAGTAGTCGAGGCCCTGGATGATGTAGAGCATCCCGAGGGTGACCACGAGCGCCGGTACCCTGCCGAAGCTGACCAGGGCGCCGCTGACCAGTCCGCAGGCCACGCCGAGGGCGATACCCAGCAGCATGACGGTGAGTACGCCGTGATCGGTGCCCGCGACGAACTTGCCGCAGGCGAACGCGGAGAGGCCGACGACCGAGCCGACCGAGAGGTCGATATTGCGGGTGACGACGACCACGGACTGGCCGACGGCGAGCAGGACCAGGATGGAGGCGTTGAGGAGGAGGTCCTTGACGCCCTGGTCGTCGAGGAAGCGCGGGTTGGCGAGCCAGGTGCCGAGGACGAGCAGCGCCAGCGCTCCGGCGATGCTGATCTCGCGGGCCCGGAACACGGCGTCGACGAGCGAGCGTGCCGAGCCGTCGTCCTCGCTGCTCGTGGTGGGCTTGTCCATCAGGGTGGTCATGCCGCCGCCCTCCCGCCCCGCCCGGTGGCGGCGGCCATCACGGTTTCCTCGGTGGCCTCGGCGCGCGGCAGTTCGGCGGTGAGCCGGCCCTCGTGCATCACCAGCACCCGGTCGGCCATGCCGAGTACCTCGGGCAGATCGGAGGAGATCATGAGGACGGCGAGTCCTTCCGCGGCCAGGGAGGAGAGGAGCCGGTGCACCTCCGCCTTGGTGCCGACATCGATCCCCCGGGTGGGTTCGTCGACGATGAGTACGGCCGGTTCCGTCGCCAGCCACTTGGCGAGGACGACCTTCTGCTGATTGCCGCCGGAGAGTACGCCGACGGGATCGGCGAGCCGGTTGTACTTGAGCTGGAGGCGTACGGCCCAGTCCGCGGCCCGGCCGCGCTCCAGGGCCCGGCGCACCATGCCGCCCCTGCCGAGCCGGTCGAGTCCGGTGAGGGCGATGTTCCGTTCGATGGACAGGTCCATCACCAGTCCGCGCTGTCTGCGGTCCTCGGGGACGAGCGCGAGTCCCGCGTCCATCGCGGCGGTCGGTGAACCGGCCGGGAGCGTACGTCCGTCGACCACCACCTCACCCGCGTCGGCCCGGTCGACACCGAAGACCGCCTGCGCCACCTCGCTGCGGCCCGCCCCGACGAGTCCGGCCAGGGCGACGATCTCGCCCCTGCGCACCTCGAAGGAGATATCGCGGAACACCCCCTCCCGGGTCAGCCGCCGCACCGACAGGGCGGTCTCCCCGGCGTCCACGGACTGTTTGGGGTACAGGTCGCCCAGAACCCGCCCCACCATGGAGCGCACCAGGTCGTCCTCGGTCAGTCCGGCCAGCGGCTCGGAGGAGATCCTGCGGCCGTCGCGCAGAACGGTGACCCGCTGGCAGAGCGCGAAGATCTCCTCCAGTCGGTGGGAGATGAACAGGACGGCGGCGCCCTCGGCCCTGAGGGTCCGTACGACGGAGAACAGCCGGGCGGTCTCACCGCCGGTCAGGGCCGCGGTGGGCTCGTCCATGATGAGGACGCGCGCGTCGAAGGAGAGCGCCTTGGCGATCTCGACGATCTGCTGGTCGGCTATGGAGAGCCCGCGGGCGGGCCGGTCCGGGTCCAGCTCCACACCGAGGCGCTTCATCAGGGCCGCGGTGGTGTCCCGTACGGCCCGGCGGTCGATGCGGCCGAGCGCGCGCCGCGGCTGACGGCCCATGAAGATGTTCTCGGCGATCGACAGATCGGGGAAGAGCGTCGGCTCCTGGTAGATGACGGCGATACCGGCGTCCCTGGCGTCGGCCGGCCCGTGGAAGACGACGGCCTCGCCGTCGAGCACCACCTCGCCGGCGTCGGGCCTGTGCACCCCGGCGAGTGTCTTGATGAGGGTGGACTTGCCCGCGCCGTTCTCCCCGGCGAGGGCGTGTGCCTCACCGGGGAACAGCTGCAGGGAGACGTCCCGCAGGGCCCGTACGGCGCCGAAGGACTTGCTCACATCCTTGAGGGCCAGGACCGGGGCGGGGCCCGTGGCGGGCTGGTTCATGAGGGCTCCTCAGCGGTGGGGACTCGTGGCACGACCCGCCGTGAAAGGTTTCAATGAGGTTGCACGGAAGCTAAACGGCCACTACCGACGGCGTCAATGGGGTGTGCGCGACATTTTCCGTTGAATTCGAGGGGCGCGCGTCGCGCAACCCGAGGTGGCGCGGAAAGGGTTGACACGCACCGGGTACTCCCATAGCTTCACCGCGATGAAACGATTCATAAGGAATCGCTGCACCGACTCGCCCGCCGAGTCCGCACCACGGGAGCGCTGAGAGATGACGGGTCGATCCGCCGTGTCCGCTGTGAAGAACGCGCTGAAGTCACAGGCTGTCGAGACGCCGTCGTGGGCGTTCGGGAACTCGGGCACCCGTTTCAAGGTGTTCACACAGCCGGGCGTGCCGCGGACCCCACAGGAGAAACTGGCGGACGCCGCCCGGGTGCACGCGCACACGGGCGTGGCTCCCACGGTCGCCCTGCACATCCCCTGGGACCGCGTGGACGATTACGGCGCGCTCGCCGCCGAGGCGCGCGAACTGGGCCTGCGCATCGGGGCGATCAACTCCAATGTGTTCCAGGACGACGACTACAAGCTGGGGTCCGTGACCCATCCGGACGCCGCGGTCCGGCGCAAGGCGCTGGGGCATCTGCTGGAGTGCGTGGACGTCATGGACGCCACCGGCTCGCGCGATCTGAAGCTGTGGTTCTCCGACGGCACCAACTACCCGGGCCAGGACGACATCTCCGCCCGCCAGGGCCGGCTGGCCGAAGCCCTCGCCACGGTGTACGAGCGGCTCGGCGAGGGGCAGCGGATGCTGCTGGAGTACAAGCTGTTCGAGCCCGCCTTCTACGCCACGGACGTCCCGGACTGGGGCACGGCCTACGCGCACTGCCTCAAGCTGGGCGAGAAGGCCCAGGTCGTCGTCGACACCGGGCACCACGCGCCGGGCACCAACATCGAGTTCATCGTCGCGCTGCTGCTGCGCGAGGGAAAGCTCGGCGGGTTCGACTTCAACTCCCGCTTCTACGCGGACGACGATCTGATGGCCGGGGCCGCGGACCCCTTCCAGCTGTTCCGGATCATGTACGAGGTGATCAACGGCGGTGGGTTCACCGCGCGGACCGCGTTCATGCTCGACCAGTGCCACAACATCGAGGAGAAGATCCCCGCGATCATCCGGTCGGTGATGAATGTCCAGGAGGCAACGGCCAAGGCGCTGCTGGTGGACGCGGACGCGCTGGACGCGGCGCAGCGCTCCGGCGATGTACTGGCGGCGAACGCGGCTCTGATGGACGCCTTCAACACCGACGTACGCCCGCTGGTCGCCGAGGTCCGTGCCGAACTGGGCGCGGACGCCGACCCCGTCGCCGCCTATCACGCCTCCGGCTACGGCGAGAAGATCGTCACCGAGCGGATCGGCGGCACCCAGGCCGGCTGGGGAGCCTGAGCGCTCCCCCGTTCCCCGCTCTCGCGAAGACCGCACCTCACAGAGGGACATGATGACCGACCAGCCCCATATCCACCCTGTGGCAGCCCAGTTGCTCGACCGTTCGCACCGGCTCGGCGCCGATCCGCGCAACACCAACTACGCCGGCGGCAACACCTCGGCCAAGGCATCCGCCCCTGACCCGGTGACCGGTGACGACATCGAACTGATGTGGGTCAAGGGGTCGGGCGGCGACCTGGGCACGCTCACCGCCGGCGGACTGGCCGCGCTGCGGGTCGACCGGCTGCGCGCGCTGAGCCGGGTCTACCCGGGGGTGGCGCGCGAGGACGAGATGGTCGCCGCGTTCGACTACTGCCTGCACGGCAAGGGCGGGGCGGCCCCGTCCATCGACACCGCGATGCACGGGCTGGTCGACGCTCCCCACGTGGACCATCTGCACCCCGACTCGGGGATCGCCTTGGCCTGCGCGGCCGACGGCGAGAAGCTGACGGCCGAGTGCTTCGGCGACACCGTGATCTGGGTGCCCTGGCGCCGCCCCGGCTTCCAGCTGGGCCTGGACATCGCCGCGGTCAAGGAGGCCCATCCGCGGGCGATCGGCTGTGTGCTCGGCGGCCATGGGATCACCGCCTGGGGCGCCACCTCGGAGGAGTGCGAACGCAACTCCCTGCACATCATCCGTACGGCCGAGACGTTTCTCGCCGAGCGCGGGGCGCCCGAGCCGTTCGGCCCCGTACAGCAGGGGTACGAGCCGCTGCCGGAGGCCGAGCGACGGGCCAGGGCGGCGGCGCTCGCCCCGCTGATCCGCGGGCTCGCCTCCACCGACCGGCCCCAGGTGGGCCACTACACGGACACCGGACCGGTCCTCGACTTCCTCTCCCGCGCGGAGCATCCGCGGCTGGCGGCCCTGGGCACCTCCTGCCCGGACCACTTCCTGCGCACCAAGGTCCGTCCGCTCGTGCTCGATCTGCCGGCCGGCGCGCCTCTGGAGCGGGTGCGGGAGCGGCTCGCGGAGCTGCACACCGCGTACCGCGAGGAGTACCGGGCTTACTACGAGCGGCACGCGTCGCCCGACTCGCCGGCGATGCGCGGCGCGGACCCGGCGATCGTGCTGGTGCCGGGCGTGGGCATGTTCTCGTTCGGCAAGGACAAGCAGACCGCCCGGGTCGCCGGGGAGTTCTATCTCAACGCCATCAATGTGATGCGCGGCGCCGAGGCCGTCTCCTCGTACGCGCCGATCGAGGAGTCCGAGAAGTTCCGGATCGAGTACTGGGAGCTGGAGGAGGCCAAGCTGCGCCGGATGCCCGCGCCCAAGGCGCTGGCCTCCCGGGTGGCGCTGGTGACGGGCGCGGGCTCCGGGATCGGCCGGGCCATCGCGCACCGGCTGGTCGCCGAGGGCGCGTGTGTGGTGGTCGCCGATCTCAACACCGAGGGCGCGAAGGTGGTCGCCGATGAACTGGGCGGCGCGGACAAGGCCGTCGCGGTGAGCGTCGATGTGACCGACGAGGACCAGATCAAGGCCGCGTTCGACGCGGCGGCGCTCGCCTTCGGCGGAGTGGATCTCGTCGTGAACAACGCCGGAATCTCGATCTCCAGGCCGCTGCTGGAGACCACGGCCCGGGACTGGGACCTCCAGCACTCCATCATGGCGCGCGGCTCGTTCCTGGTCTCGCGCGAGGCCGCCCGGGTGATGACCGATCAGGGCTTCGGCGGTGACCTCGTCTATATCGCCTCCAAGAACGCGGTGTTCGCGGGCCCGAACAACGTCGCCTACTCCGCGACCAAGGCCGACCAGGCCCATCAGGTGCGGCTGCTCGCCGCCGAGTTGGGCGGTCTCGGTATCCGCGTCAACGGCGTCAACCCCGATGGGGTGGTGCGCGGCTCCGGGATCTTCGCCGGTGGCTGGGGTGCGGAGCGCGCGGCGGTGTACGGCGTGCCGGAGGAGAAGCTCGGCGAGTTCTACGCGCAGCGGACGATCCTCAAACGGGAAGTGCTGCCCGAGCATGTGGCCAACGCGGTGTTCGCGCTCACGGGCGGCGAGCTGACCCATACGACAGGGCTGCATGTCCCGGTGGACGCGGGGGTCGCGGCGGCGTTCCTGCGCTGACGCCATGGCGGAGCGGGGTGGGCGGGGCCGGGGTGGGGCAGCACGACCGGCCCGACTGCCCCGCTCCTCTCACCCCGCTCCCGCCGCCCTCACTCCCCGCTGTCTCCCCCTGTGTCCCCCTGTCTCTCCGCTGTTCGACGAGTTCCGACGAGGTCAGCCGTGCCAGCCACCGAACCGCTCCCCTTCGCCGCCGTCGACCTCGGCGCGTCCAGCGGCCGTGTCATGGTGGGGCGGGTCTCCGGCCGGGGCGCGGGGACGCTGCGTCTGGAAGAGGTCCATCGCTTTCCCAACCGGCCGGTACGAACCGCGGGCACGCTGCACTGGGACATCCTGTCGCTGTACGGAGGCGTGCTGGACGGTCTGCGGGCGGCCGGCGCGGCGGCGGGACGCGCGCCCGCGAGTGTCGGGATCGACACCTGGGCCGTCGACTACGGACTGCTGGACGCCTCCGGCGCGCTGCTCGGCAATCCGGTGCACTACCGGGACACCCGTACCGAGGGCGAGGCGGCGAAGGTCGGCGCCGTGCTGTCGCCGTCCGCGCTGTACGGGGCCACGGGCCTGCAGTATCTGCCGTTCAACACGCTGTTCCAGCTCACCGCCGCGCGGGGCAGTGCCGCGCTGGGGGCCGCGCGGCGGCTGCTGCTGATCCCCGATCTGATCGCGTACTGGCTCACCGGCGAGGCGGGGACCGAACTCACCAACGCCTCCACCACCCAGCTCATCGACCCCCGGACCCGGGAGTGGTCACGGTCCGTCGCCGACGCGCTCGGTATCGATCTGACGCTCTTCGCGCCGCTGCGCGGTCCGGGCGATCCGGCGGGACAGCTGCTCCCTGACGTGCTCGCCGAGACCGGGCTGACCGGCCCGGTGCCGGTGACGGCCGTCGGCTCGCACGACACCGCCTCCGCGGTCGCCGCGGTGCCCGCCTCCGGGGACCGCTTCGCGTATGTCGCCACCGGCACCTGGTCCTTGGCGGGACTGGAGCTGGACGCCCCGGTGCTCACCGAGGAGAGCAGGCGCGCCAACTTCACGAACGAGCTGGGCGTGGACGGCACGGTCCGTTATCTGCGCAACATCATGGGTCTGTGGCTGCTCCAGGAGTGTCTGCGGACCTGGGAGGCCGAGGGCGCGCCGCAGCGGCTCGACCGGCTGCTGCGGGAGGCCGCGGAGGTGCCGGGCCTGCGGTCGTTCGTGGACGCGGACGATCCGGCGTTCCTCGCGCCCGGCGGTATGCCGGACCGTATCCGGGACGCCTGCCGCCGCGCCGGAGGACCGGCGCCGGAGAGCCCGGCCGAGATCGCCCGTTGTGTTCTCGACTCCCTGGCGCTCGCGCACCGCAGGGCGATCCAGGACGCCCAGCGGCTGTCCGGCCGCGCCGTGGACACCGTGCATGTCGTCGGCGGCGGCGCCCGCAACGAACTGCTGTGCCGGCTCACCGCGGACGCCTGCGGGCTGCCCGTCGTCGCGGGTCCCGCCGAGGCCGCCGCGCTCGGCAACGTCCTCGTCCAGGCGCGCGCGGCGGGCGTCGTCCGTGGCGGTCTGGCCGAGCTGCGCGCCCTGCTCCGCGCCACGATGGAGCCGCGCCGTTACGAGCCCACGGGAGACCGGGCCGGCTGGGACCGGGCCGCGGAGTCGCTCGCCGGCGAGGGCGCGCGGCGCTGACGTGCCCCTGGGTCCTCTGGGTCCCTGGGGCCCTGAGTCCTCTGGGTCCCTGGGGCTCTGCGGACAGGCCCGTGGTGACATGTCTGTGCTGACACCCCTGTGGGTGATATATCCGATCGGGCGTGCTTCCCCCGTTAGGATGGTCCACTCGGTCAGGGGAACCAACGAGATGTGACAGAACGGGCAGGGCGCGTGGTGCAGACGGTCGGTATCAAGGACGTGGCCCGGCTGGCGGGGGTCTCGGTCGGCACCGTCTCGAATGTGCTCAACCGCCCCGAGAAGGTGTCTGAGCACACCCGGGTGCGGGTGCGGGCGGTGATAGACCAGCTCGGTTTCGTACGGAGCGAGACGGCCCGGCAGCTCAGGGTCGGTACCAGCCGCATTCTCGCCATCCTGGTGCTCGACATGGCCAACCCCTTCTTCGTCGCCGTCGCCAAGGGAGCCGAGCGGGCGGCGCGTGAGGCGGGGCTCGGGGTGATGCTCTGCAACAGCGCGGGCAGCACGGCCGAGGAGGCGGAGTATCTGGGGCTCTTCGCCGAGCAGCGGGTACGCGGGGTGCTGCTCACCCCGGCCGACACGACCGGCCGTAACGTACGGGACTTCGCGCGCCGGGGCATTCCGTTCGTCCATGTCGACCGTGCGGTGCCCGCCGCCGAGGGGTGCTCGGTATCAGTGGACGATGTGGCCGGTGGCGCGCTCGCCGTCCGGCATCTGCTGGCGGCCGGGCACCGCTCCGTCACCTACATCAGCGGACCGATGTCGCTCCCCCAGTGCCGGGACCGCCGTACCGGCGCGCTGATGGCGCTGCGCGACGCGGGTCTGCCCGAACAGGCCCTGCGGCAGGTGGAGTCGGCGCGGCTCGATGTGGCGTCCGGTATCGACGCGGGGGCCCGGCTGCTGGGACTCGCGGAACGCCCCACCGCGGTGTTCTGCGCCAATGACCTGCTCGCGCTCGGGGTCCTTCAGGCGATGTACGGGGCCGGGGTGGATGTGCCCGGTGATGTGTCGATCGTCGGCTATGACGACATCGAGTTCGCCGCGGCGGCCGTCGTACCGCTCACGTCCGTACGGCAGCCGGCCGACGCGATGGGGCGGGCGGCGGCGGAGATGCTGATGGACGAGACGGGCCCGGACGCCGAGCGTCACACGCATCACTCCGTCGTCCTCCAGCCGGAGCTGGTGGTACGCAGTTCGACGCGCCGGCTGGGGCGCTGAGCGCGTGACGACCGGTTTCCCGGCGGTGGCAGGACCGTCGGCGGGTCAGGGAAATTCGCCCATTCGTGTCACTGCCCGGCGCTGGGGTGTGGGCGTGAACCGCCGCGCCGTGAGGTGGAGTTCTGACCGGCGGTGGGTGCCGCGTGGTCGCGGGGCCGGACAGAGGTCCCGGGCCTGGTGCCACATGGCCCCGCGACTCGAAGCGGCTGTGCGGCGGTCGGATCAGGCGGGGGCGGCGTAGCAGCGGACGGTGACCGTCTGATCCGGGCTCCAGCGCTGATCGACAACAGCGAGCAGGCTCCAGCCCATGCGTTCGTAAAGTGCCGCCGCGGCGGCGTCGGTGGACACCACGTCCAGTACGGGGTGCAGGCCGCGCCGTCTGGCCTCTCTCGCCGCCTGGGCCATGAGCAGGGCGCCGATGCCGTGACCGCGCGCCGAGGGAGCGACGAACAGGCGGCTCACCACAGCGATCTCGCGGATGGTGGTACCGGCGCGGCTGCTCCAGAGGGCGGGGGCGACATCACCCTCGCCCGCCGGGCAGAGGGCGAGATGGCCAACGATCCGGCCATCCAATTCGGCTACCCAGGCGTCGAGTTGAGCGGGCTGGGCGAGCCAGCCCATGGGGTGCTCGGGCCAGTTCACCGGGTACCCGTCGCCCTTGTGCACCTCGCCCAGGACCCGCACGCACGCGTCGAGGTCATCCATGCCGCGACGCCGGACATCACACATGGGGATGTCATCGGCCGTAGGCATCGTCTGTCGATTCACCGAACCATGCAACCACAAACGGACGGCCTCCCCGGCAGGCTTCAACGGCTGAACGGCGAGGGAACGAATCATGAGGCCACACTGAACCCGTCGGGTTTGAGCCACAGTTGGCTCAAGAGCTGGTCAACAGATCACCAAGTGAAATCCTTGGCCAAGGCTGTCACGGATAGTCTCCGGCCGTGATATTGACCAGAGCACAGAGACCCCCCATGACCACGGGAACACCCCGCAGGACGCTGCTTCGCGCGGCCCTCGCGGGAAGTGCGGCCACCGCGGGAGTGACGCTTGCCGCGCCCTCCGCGGGCGCGGCTGTCACCCGGCCGAGGAGCACTCGCCCGACCACCCCCGACCAGGCCCTTCACGAGCTCTCCGAGGGCAACAAGCGCTGGCGAACCTTCCGCCAGCAGCACCCGCACGAGACCACGGCCCTGCGGCAGTCCCTGGTGACGGGCCAGCACCCCTTCGCCGTCGTCCTCGGGTGCATCGACTCCCGCGTACCACCGGAGCTCGCCTTCGACCAGGGCCTCGGCGACCTGATGACCGTACGGTCGGCCGGCGAGGTCCTGGACGAGGCCGTCCTCGGCAGCATCGCCTATGGCGTGCTGGAGCTGGCGATCCCGCTGGTCCTGGTCCTGGGCCACCAGTCGTGCGGCGCCGTCGCCGCGGCGGTCGAGGCCGAGGAGACCGGCGAGCGGCTGCCGAACCACATCCAGTATCTGGCCGATCAGATCAAGCCCGCCATCGATCACTCGCAGCACGGCGACGCGCGCGTCGACGCCACCGTCAGCGCCAACGTCAAGCTGGTCCGTGCGCGCCTCGCCGCCGAGCCCGACCTCGCGGCCAAGGTGGCCGAGGGCAAGCTGGCCATCGTCGGAGCCCGTTACGAGCTCACCAACCAGTTGGTCCACCGGATAGACTGACCGGTTCTCCACGTCGCCACTCGATCGTTCCCTGACCGGGGCCGGAAGGTGTCCCGGTCAGGGAACGATCGAGTCGATGTATCCGCGTATCCGGGTATCCGCCGTCGACCCGGATCGCCGCCACGCCGCGTCGCCGCCACCCCGTATCGCTGATCCCCAGCGCGGGCCGGGCGCCGAAGACGCCCGGATCGTTGATGAGGATGTCCGCCCGGGGCCGCGCGCGAGAGCACCTGCCGGGTCCCCTCGTCCGAGGCGATATCACCGGTCGCGGCGAGGAATTCCCCGCCCGGCACCTGTCCGCGCCGACGTCCTGGCGCGTGGATCTCGTGATGATCCGTCATCGGATACCGCCTCCCCCTTGATGTGCACCCGACACCTGTGTCATATATGTCTAGACCATTGCCCCCCAGGTGGAGGACACGGCCATGAGAAGGACCTTCTGTCTTGCCGCCCTCGCGTCCGCCGCCGTCCTCGCGCTGGGCGCGTGCGGCTCCAACGACGAGGCACCGAAGGCGCCTTCGGTGCCGGCCGGTGTCACGGCCCAGGCCGGGAGCGCCACTTCCGTCCATGTCATGTGGAAGCCGGCGCCCGGCAAGGACGGAGTCAGCGGATATGAGGTGTACCGGGGCAAGACGAAGATCAAGGACGTCCCGGCCGACGAGACCATGATCGATGTCACCGGACTGAAGCCGTCGACCGCCTACACCTTCAGCGTCCGGGCCAAGGGCGCCGAGGGCGCCGTCTCCCCGCCCAGCGGCGAACTGGCCGTCACCACACCGGCCGCGGTCACCGAGGACAAGAAGGCCCCGGCCCGGCCGACCGGGGTGACGGGCAAGAGCGACGGCGCCAGAGGCGCCCAGCTCAACTGGGCCGCGGCGGCGGGCGACCAGGGCATCACCTCGTACGACATCTATCAGGGCGGCTCCAAGATCCATAGCGTCGGCGGGGACGCGACGGGCGCGCGGATCACCCAACTGCGGCCCGGAACCCACTACAGCTTCACCGTGACCGCGCGGGACGCGGCCGACAACACCTCGCCCGCCAGCCGGGCCGTGGAGATCACCACCCCGCGCGGCCCCGGCGACGACCCCGACACCGCTCCGATCGACTTCCGAGCCACCACACACGCCGCCGACGGCGCCTATTACGTGGATCTGTCCTGGCTGGCGCCGAAGACCGGCGGCGAGGTCCCCTCCTATCAGATCTATCTCGACGGGAAGTTCGCGACGACCCTGATCTGGGGCGGCGAGCCTCCGACGGGCCGGGCCAGCTATAGCGTGTACGCGAGCAAGAAGGCCGGCGAGACCTACCGGGTGAAGATCCGCGCCAAGTTGCCCGACGGCAACTGGGGCAAGTTCTCCGCGGAACGCACCATCGTCACCGGCGACGCCCGGCCCTGACGACGGCCCCCGGGCCCCGCTTGGGGGAAGGATGGGGTATGCGGGACCGCCCGCAGTCACTGACAGGAGCCACCGATGTCCGTCCGCAGAGTCGTACCCGACATTCGGTCCGAGGCCATGAAAGAGAGCCGGGACTTCTACGGGCTCCTCGGACTGGAAGAAGTCATGAACCTGGGCTGGGTCATGACGCTCGCCTCCCCTTCCCAGCCCACCGCGCAGCTGACGCTGATGCGGCACGACGAGTCCGTCGCCGTCGTCCCCGATCTGAGCATCGAGGTGGACGACGTGGACACGGTGTACGCGGCGGTCGTCGCGAGCGGCGCCGAGATCGTCTACCCCCTGCGGGACGAGGCGTGGGGGGTACGGCGGTTCTTCGTCACCGATCCCAACGGCCGGGTGGTCAATGTGGTGAGTCACCTCCGGCAGTGACACAGGCGGCCTCCTCCGTGTCCCCCGGCGCGCCGATCGCCGGCACGGCCCCCTGGGGATAGCTTGCGGACATCGGACGGCAGCCGCCGGGGGTACGCAGGCGCCCCGGCACGCACCACAGGAGAACCGCGATGAGCAGCGACGCGAGAACGATGCGCGTGATCACCCAGGACACCTTCGGCGGCCCCGAGGTGCTCAGGCCCGCCGAGCGGGCACGGCCACAGCCACTGCCGACCGAGGTACAGGTCCGCGTCCACGCGGCGGGGGTGAACCCCGTCGACTGGAAGACCCGCGCGGGCGGCGGGATGGCCGGCGTTCTGGGGGAACCTCCCTTCGTGCTGGGCTGGGATGTCTCGGGCGTCGTGACGGAGGTCGGTTTCGGTGTCCACACCCATCGGGTGGGCGACGAGGTGTACGGCATGCCGTGGTTCCCCCGGCAGGCCGGCGCCTACGCCGAGTATGTGACCGCGCCCTCCCGCCAGTTCGCCCGCAAGCCCACGTCGGTCGGCCACGACCAGGCCGCCGCGGTGCCCCTGGCCGCGCTCACCGCGTGGCAGTCGCTCGTCGACGCCGCGCGGGTCGAGCCGGGACAGCGCGTCCTCGTCCACGCCGCCGCGGGCGGCGTGGGCCACTTCGCGGTGCAGTTCGCCAAGCACCTCGGCGCCCATGTCATCGGCACCGCCCGCGCCGCCAAGCACGACTGGCTGCGCGCGCTCGGCGCCGACGAACTCATCGACTACACCGCGGTCCGGTTCGAGGACGCCGTACGCGACGTCGATGTGGTGATCGATCTCGTAGGGGACGAACACGACACGACGAGCACCCGTTCGCTCACGACCCTGCGGCCGGGTGGCGTCCTCGTCGCCGTGCCCTCCGGCGTCTCCCCCGAGCTCCATGACGCGGCCCTCGTGCGGGATGTGCGCGCGAGCGCCTTTCTCGTGGAGCCCGACGGCGCGTCCCTGGCCCGGATCGCGGAGCTGATCGACAGGGGCGTCGCCAAGGTCGAGATCGAGGACGTCCTTCCGCTGGCGGACGCGGCCGAGGCGCACCGCCGGGGCGAGCGGGGACGGATCCGCGGCAAGCTCGTCCTGCGCGTCATCTCCTGACCTCCGTGCCCTGCCCCCGTCGGGCTCGGCCCCGGAGAGCACCGCTCAGCTCCAAACCCCGGCGCGGAGACCTCTCCTCCCCCTGACCCGCAGTCGGTTCAGCAGCCCCCGGTGGCCGCCCTCGCACGCCGGCCGGCGCGTGACCGGCGTCGCCCCGGATTCCCGCCCTGTCGGCACAGGTTCTGGTCCTGTCAGTGCGGCTGCGGGTGTGGGTGTGGGTACGAGTGCGGCTGCGGGTGCGAGATCGGGTGCCGGTGCCGGTGCCGGTCCTGTCCCGCCATACCTCGGGGCAGGACCCCCGCTGTGCGGCGTGGAGGTGCCGGGGCGTGGCGCGGGGCGTGCGCGCCGGGCCGCCGTCAGCAGCGTGTCAAGACTGGCGCGGTGCCACTGGATCTCGTCCGGGTGGTCCGCCACCAGCACACGCTGGACGGCGGTCCGCGCCGCTTCCGACTCGGGCCGGCCATGGCCGAGGTCCGGCCGCAGCCAGTCCAGATAGGCACGTTCGTAGGGGTCGGCCACCAACTCCGCCAGTTGGACCGGATCGAGCACACAGCCCGCGATGGCGGCCCGCTCCCAGGGGTCCCCGCTGTCATGCAGCAACTCACCGATGCGCCGGCCCCGCCAGTTGCGTGGCCGCCAGTCCACCCCCGCCTCCAGGCCGGCCCGCAGGGGCCGTGGGAACCGTCCGGTGAGCAGCCCTGGTTCCCTGGCGGCGAAGGACCGTAGCTCATCGGCCAGATACAGCCATACGACCGCGCGGTAGCGATTGAGATAGAACCTCACCGGCACGAGGAACCCCGACCGGGCCAGCTGTGTGAAGCGCCCCGGACTGACAGGCATCAGCGCCGCCCCCTCGGCGGTGCCCACGGTCCTCACCCGCTCGCGCAGAGTGTCCGGGAATCCCTCCGCCGCCCTCAGACGGTCGATCTCCTGCCGGGTGACCTGCCGTCGACCGAAGGTGGTCCGGGCGGTCGAGCCGGCGGTCGTCACGCCGACGGTGGTGATGGTACGGATGTGCCCGAGTCGCACGGCGAGCTCGAATTCGCCCCGCCGCAGGTCCAGTTCCCGCGCGGCCCGGTCGGCGCCGACGGCCCGGGGGCCCTTCCCCGCGGTTTCCACCGCCTCGGCCGTCGCCGGGACGGCGGACGTGTTCGCTTCCCCTGCGCTGTGGCTCCGAGCCTGTGACTGAGCATCGCTGACGGACATGATGGTCCTCCCCCGTGAGGCGTAACTACTCTCGGTGACGACCGTAGCGCGACAGCGGCATTCTTCGCCGACCCTGTGGATAACTCCCGGACCGGACCGGGCCGAGGATCCGGCTTCCGGCTTCCGGCTTCCGGCTTCCGGCTTCCGGCTTCCGGCTTCCGGCTTCCGGCTTCCGGCTGAGAGTCTTCAGAGAGGTCAGGGACCTCAGAGACCACTCAGGCTGGTGTCTCCCGGCTGCCGCGCCGCGACACCCAGGTGCTCACCGACCCGGTTGACGAGCAGCGTCATCTCGTAGGCGACCTGGCCGACATCGGCCTCGGCCGCCGTCAGTACGCACAGACAGCTGCTGTCACCGGCGGCGGTGACGAACAGCAGCGCCTCGTCGAACTCGACCATCGTCTGCCGGGCCTGGCCGGCCCGGAAATGCCGTCCCGATCCCCGGGCGAGGCTGTGCAGCCCCGAGGAGACCGCCGCGAGGTGTTCCGCGTCCTCGCGGGCCAGTCCGGTGCTGGCCCCCGTCACCAGACCGTCGTTGGACAGCACCAGAGCGTGCTTGATGTGCTCGACCCGTTCGGTCAGGTCGTCGAGCAACCAGTCGAGTCCCTTTTCCAACGGCATTGTCGTTCCTCCCCGTTCAAGTGTTCCCCATGGTCCCGCAACGCCCGTAGCCTTCCGCACCGGCCGCTCCCGGGCAAGCGGGTCCCCGGCGGTGCCGCGTCGCGCCGGCCGCACGATCAGCGGAAAATGCGGACATGGCGACAAACATGAGCAAGGAGCAGTGGCGCGCCTTCGTCTCGGAAGGTACGCGCACCGGCAAGTTGTCCACCGTACGGGCCGACGGAAGCCCGCACATCGCGCCCATCTGGTTCGTACTGGACGGCGACGATCTTGTCTTCAACACCGGCAGGGAGACCGTGAAGGGGGGCAATCTGCTGCGCGACGACCGGCTGGCGCTGTGCGTGGACGACGAACGTCCGCCGTTCTCCTTCGTGGTGATCAACGGGCGGGCCGAGATCCATGAGGAGCCGGATCAGCTGCGCGCCTGGGCGACCCGGATCGCCGCGCGGTATATGGGGGAGGAACGGGCGCAAGAGTTCGGGGAGCGCAACGGGGTGCCGGGCGAAATGGTGGTACGGGTGAAGATCGACAAGGTGCTGGCGTACGCCGACATCGCGGACTGACCCCCGGGTGGGGCGGCGGCACGACTCGGTGCCGCCGCCCCACCCCGCCGGGTCTCACCCGTGCCGGGCCGCGCGAGCGATCACGGCGTCAGGCGGCCGGCCGAAGACTCAGCCCCTCGACGGGTCCGGACAGCGCGGCCTTGAAGGCACGGCTCACCTCGTCGGCGAGGACTTCGCTCTCGCCCTTCTCCAGCGCGGCGACGACATCGCGGGCCACGTCCCGTGGATCGTTCTTGGCGACGTCCAGCCCACGGGTCATGTCGGTGTCCGTGTAACCCAGATGGACACCCACCACCTGTGTCCCCTGGGGCGCCAGTTCCAGCCGGAGCGAGTTGGTGAGCGACCACAGAGCGGCCTTCGTCGCACCGTAGACACCGGCTCCCGCCACCCAGGACAGCACCGAGTGAACATCGACCAGGGCCCCGCCACCACGGGCCGCCAGCACCGGCGCGAATGCCTGGGCAACCCGCAGCGCACCGAACACATTGGCCTCGAAGACGGCCCTGACCTCGTCGATGCCGACTTCGGTGAGCGGGCTGCCGCCGGAGATCCCCGCGTTGTTGATGACGATGGAGACATCGTCGGCCGTACGCGCCAGCTCGGCGACCGAGTTCCCGTCGGTCACCTCCAGCGGCAGGGGGACGATCCGGGGGTCGCTCTCGGCGACGGGCGTACGGGCCGTGGCGTAGACCTTCGCCGCCCCCGCCTCCAGCAGTTCCTGTACGAAGGCCCTGCCCAGGCCGCGCTGTCCCCCAGTGACCAGGGCGGTTGCTCCAGTGACGGTGGTCATGTCGCTCTCTCCTCGCGAAATGGACGTATACCCCTTGAATGAGACAGAGGCGTAACGCAATAGCCTCTGTCTTCACCTTGCTCGCCCACCCCGACATAGTCAAGTACGATTCGGTTATGTCATGGGTGGCCAATGAGCGATATCGCGTACGCCAGGCTCCTGCCGGACTCGCGCTGGTGCAGGAGCTGATCAACACCCGCGCCATCAAGGGATACGCGCCCGATCTGCTCGCCGACCACGAGGCCGCCGAGCGGTGGCTGACCGGCGCCGCCGGGGAATGGGCCCATATCCACGGCCTCGACTCCCCCGACTGCGCGCTGTCCCCGTCGGATCCGCGGGCCCTGCGCGAGCTGCGGGAATCCTTCGAGCGGCTGATCACCACGGCCCCGGCGTCACACACGGAACCCGGCGCCGTCGTGGCGCCCGGCCCCGCTTCCGGGACGACGCCCCGCCCCAGTTCCGATACGGCTCCCCGCCCCATTTCCGGTCGCGGTGTCCCAGTGCGGCTCGCCCCCGACGAACAGGGCCAGGTACGGCTACTCCCGGTCGGCCGGGGGCGCGGCTGGCTGGAGTCGGCTCTCTGGTCGGAGACACTGCTCGCCCAGCGGGCCGGGACCTGGCCCCGGCTCAAGATCTGCCGCAATGGCGAGTGCGGGTCGGCCTTCTACGACACGTCGCGCAACAACAGCGGTGTCTGGCATGACGTACGTATCTGCGGCAACGCGGCCAATCTGCGCGCCTCACGACAGCGCAAGCGGATACGGGCCGCCGCAGAGGGCGACCGCGACGGCAAGGACGAGGGCGCACCGGCCGGCTGATCCCGGGCAGGGCGGGCACTCCCGAAGAGGGGCACTCCGAAGAGGGGCACTCCGAACAGGGGCACCCCAAGCAGGGCTACCAAGGAGGCGTCCTCAGTCCGCGGCGGCGAGGCGCGCGGCGCGAAGCGTGAGGTAATGCCGTTCCGGAAGACTGGTCGTACGGTGCGCCGCCTCCCGGTAGTTCTCCAGCGCGCCCTGCCGGTCGCCGGCCATTTCGAGGAGATGGGCCCGCGCCACATACAGCCGGTGGTTGCCCGCCAGACGGCCGTCCGCCTCAAGGGCCTTGAGAATGCCGAGACCGGCGTCCGCACCACGCACCATCGCGACGGCCACCGCCCGGTTCAGGGAGACCACCGGACTGGCGGACAGCTGCTCCAGCACTCCGTACAGGGCGAGGATCTGCGGCCAGTCGGTCTCCTCGACCGTCGCCGCCTCGTCATGGACGGCGGCGACCGCCGCCTGGACCTGATACGGACCGAGGGGCCCCTTGGGAAGGGTGGCCGTAAGGAGCGCGGTGCCCTCGTCGATGGCCCGCGCGTCCCAGAGCCGCCGGTCCTGCTCCGCCAGCGGGATCAGTTCACCGGCCGCGCCGGTGCGCGCGGCGCTTCTGGCGTGGGTGAGGAGCATCAGCGCCAGCAGACCGGCCACCTCGCTGTCATCGGGGAGCAGTTCATGGGCGGCCCTGGTCAGCCGGATCGCCTCCCGGGACAGCTCGACCCGTTGCAGATCGGGGCCCTCGCTGGTGGCGTAACCCTCATTGAAGATCAGATAGAGGACATGCAGTACGTTGTCGAGCCGGCCGGCACGCTCCTCGCCCTCCGGCATCCGGAACGGGATCCCGGACGTCTTGATCCGCTGCTTGGCCCGGCTGATCCGCTGCCCCATCGTCGTCTCGGGCACCATGAAGGCGCGCGCGATCTGGCTCGTGGTCAGACCCCCGACACAGCGCAGGGTCAGTGCGATCGCGGCCGAGGGCGACAGTGCCGGATGGCAGCACAGGAACAGCAGGACCAGCGAGTCGTCCCGGTCCGCCGGGTCCGCGCTGTCCGCGGCCGGCGCCGTCCGTCGGTCCGCGGGCAGTTGTCTCGCCGCCAGGTCCTCGCGGCGGCGGCGCGCCTGCTCGCCACGTACCCGCTCGGTCATCCGGCGGCTCGCGACCTGGATCAGCCAGCCGCGCGGATTGCGGGGCACGCCCTCGTCGGGCCACTGCGTCGACGCCGCCAGCAGCGCTTCCTGTACGGCGTCCTCGGCCGAGTCGAAATCCCCGAAGCGCCGGGTGAGCACGCCGACGACCTGCGGCGCCAACGTGCGCAGCAGGTCCTCGGGCGTCATCTCCCCGCCGGTTCCCGGATCCGTCCTGGGATCGGGCTCGGGCTCCACCGGGCGGGGGGTCGTATCAGTCAGCGCTCACATCTCCTCCGGCGGTCCCGCCATCACCTGGCGCACCTCGATCGGCATGTTGAGCGGCTTTCCGCCGGGGCCGGGCGCTGTCGACACATACGCGGCCAGCTCCACCGCCCGCTCCTCGCTCTCGCAGTCCACGATCCAGTAACCGGCGAGGAATTCCTTGGTCTCGGGGAAGGGCCCCTCGGTGATGACGGCGGAGCCGTCGCCACCCGCCCGTACGATCCTGGCCTGTTCAGGACCCGCCAGCCCCTCCGCCGTGACCAGCTCGCCCGCCTCCGAGAGCTTGCTGTTCGTGTCCCGCATGAAGGCGATATGGGCCTTGACCTCGTCCTGGGTCCACTCCGTGAGCGGCGCGAAGTCCACGGTCTTCTCACTGAACTGCATCAGCAGCATGTACTTCATGACGTTCTCCTCACTGTCGCGCCCTTCTCGGCGCTCTCTCAGTGACAGGTAGAAGCACGCGCCGTGATTTCGACATCCTCGACGGAACCGGCGAAGATTTCTCGGAAAAATCTCCGTGAGAAGCTCCCGGGGGCCTTCGAGACCTCAGAACATCCGGGACATCCCGGATGTTCTGGTGTTCCTCTGGGACAAGTTACCCCCGGGAAAAGCCGACGGGAAGTGGGGCGGCGAAGTGGGCCAGTGAAGTGCGGCGGCCCGCGCGCCGTGCGACGGCGTTGCCGGGGATCATTGCCCCATGGCCCATGACCACACACAGGTGCACGAATTCTTCGGCTCCCGGGCGGCGAACTGGGACGCGCGCTTCCCCGACGACGGTCCGGCCTACGCCGCCGCCGTCGCGGACCTGGGGCTGCGCCCGGGTGACGCCGTACTGGACGCGGGATGCGGTACGGGCCGCGCGCTGCCGCCCCTGCGGGACGCGGTGGGCGTGCGGGGCACGGTCCTGGGGGTCGATCTGACCCCGGAGATGCTCGAAGCCGCGGTACGGGCGGGCCGCCGCGCCGCCGGACAGCTGCTGCTCGCCGATGTGAGCCGGCTGCCGGTGCGGACGGCGGTGCTGGACGCGGTGTTCGGTGCGGGGCTGATCGCCCACCTCCCGCAACCCGACGAGAATCTGCGGGAGTTGGCCCGGGTCGTACGGCCGGGCGGCCGGCTGGCGCTGTTCCATCCCATCGGCCGGGCGGCGCTGGCGGCCCGGCAGGGCCGACGGATCACGGACGAGGATCTGCGCGCCGAGCCCAATCTCCGTCCGCTGCTGGCCGGCTCGGGCTGGCGACTGGAGTCGTACACCGACGAGGACTCCCGTTTCCTGGCCCTGGCGGTACGCCACGGCTGAGCCCAGCGCTCCCCCCTGTACGGGGCCCTTGCCCCATGTCCTGGACCCCGAAAAGCACCTGCCACGGGGAAGGGCCTCTTCTGCCGGCGCACCCGCGACCGTACGTTGGAAGGGCGGCCCGGGCAGCGGCCCGGACGACCGGACGACCGATACGGCCCGCACCACGCCAGGCAGCAGGGAAGGTGGACCACGTGTTCAGCAGACTGCGCAGGATCCTCGTACCGGACCATGTGTCGGACCGGGGCGCCGGCCCGGCCGCGGAGCGGCCACCGGCCAGGCCGCACAACATATTCGAGGCCGCCGCCACCTATGTGTCGGCGTGCGCGGAGGACGATCAGCGGCGGATCGACGAGGCGACGGACTGGGTCTCACCGGAGGCCCTCTCCTTCGGTGTCAGCGAACTCGCCTGCCGGGCGGTCATCGCGCTGGCCCGTGAGCGGAACGAGTCGCCGCAGACCGTGGCCCGCGGCCTGCTGGGCCTGCCGACCGTCTGACCACCGGCCCTGCCGGGACCGACCCCCGCACCGGTGCCAAGGCCCGGGGCCGGCCCCGAGGGCTGGACCAGGGCCGGAAAAGCCTGCTCGTACCGCGCTCTCGACGTCCGGGTTGCCCACTGGCTAGGGTGCGCCGACAACCGATCGGTTCGGGAGGCGCGGTGACCGGAACGGAAGACTCCGTGGAGGACGACGCACTGTATGTGCTGACCGCCGCGCTGCTCACCCCGGCGCGGTTCCCGGCCGTACTCGGCGATGACTACCCGGAAGCCTGTGCCGCCCTCGGCCTTGAGCCGTACGACCGGGGATACGGGCTGGTCATGGGGCAGGACGGCGACGGCGCCCGGTGGACGGTGGTGGTGGACGACGTGTCACTCGTCGCCGTGGCGATCGCGGCCTGGGACTGCGGGATGGAGCACGACCTGTCACCGGGGGAACGGACCGTGGTGTGCGCCCTGCCCGGCTGGCCGGTCGCCCTCGCCGTCGCGGCGCCCGGCGTACCCGCCCCGCATGACCCCGAACCGGAACCCGGCTCCGAGGAGGACGGTCTCCGGCCGCCCCTCGCACCGCCCGACACCGAGTCCTGGGGCCCGGCCCAGCGCCGCCTCGGCGCGGACGGAATCGCCCTCCAGTGGACGGCCTGGCGGGAACAGCTGCACGGAAAGGAGCCGGAGGCCGCTGACGGCGACGGCGCACCGGGACCCGCCCATGAGGGCGTGCGACGAGTGCTGAAGGAACTGCGCGGCTATCTGGACACGCCGCCGCCGCTCGGGCGCGTACGGTCCGGTTTCGCCCCGGGCGAGGCGCGGACGCTGCGCGCCGACGGCCCCGGCTGGTCCTTCGTCGCCAGGACCGACGACATGGCGTTCGTCCTGCTGGACGAGGAGCCGGGGGACGTCCTACCGGTCGGCCGGGGCACGGAACTGCCGGAGCTGCTGACGGCGCTCGACACCATGGCCGTACGCCCGGCCTGAGACGGCCCCGGGCCGCAGCCGCGTCCATGTGCGGGGCCCAGGGCGTGTCTTGCCCGGGACCCCGCACACGGATGATCGGCCCGGCGGCGTCAGCGGCCCAGCTCCTTGCGGCTGATCCTCCGCAGCCTGCGGCGCTGCGACGGGTCCAGCATCAGATACGCGACCGCCGGCACGCCGAGCACCACCAGCAGTGAGAACCAGAAACCGATCAGCGGTATCAGAAGAAGGCCGACGGCCACTCCCCCGATGGTGATCTTCGTACGTGTCGACATCTCGACGCCTCCTTCGCGGCCAGGCCGCTTCCTGCCCAGTGAACGCGTACGGGCGTCCGCCAGTTCCACTATGCGCCCGCGCGCAGCGGTTCGCCGACCTCATGCATATGGCCGAGCGCCTGGCGGTACGACTCGATCAGTCCCGTCTCCGTGTACGGGAGCCCCAGCGAGAGGCAGTGGGCGCGCACCATCGGCTGGGCGAGCCGCAGATGGGGGCGCGGCATGCTGGGGAAGAGATGGTGCTCGATCTGGTAGTTCAGCCCGCCGAGGAACCAGTCGGTCAGGAGTCCGCCACGGACGTTCCGTGAGGTCAGCACCTGACGGCGGAGATGGCCCCAGCCCTCGCTCTTCTCCGGATCGGGCATCTCCATGCCCTTGTGGTTGGGCGCGAAGGCCATGCCCAGATGGAGACCGAGGAGCATCTGGTTGATCAGGGCGAAGACGATGGCCTGGCCGACGGTCATCGTGGTGAGCAGCAGGGTCACATACGCCGCGACATGGGCGATGAGGAGCCCTCCCTCGGTCACCCGGCGGCGGGCGGGCATCCGGTCCTCGCCGCGGGAGAAGACGGCCTGGAAGCCGTACACCTTGAGGGCGATGCCCTCCAGGGTGGTCAGCGGGAAGAACAGCCAGGCCTGGTGCCGGGTGAGCCAGCGGCGCAGTCCGGTGCGGCCCGCGGTCTGGTGCTGGGTGAAGACGAGGATGTCGGCGGCGACGTCCGGGTCCTTGTCGATGTGGTTGGGGTTGGCGTGGTGCCTGTTGTGCTTGTCGTTCCACCACTCCTGGCTCATACCGAGCATCAGATTGGCGTGAACGAGCTGGATGAAGCGGCCCCTGCCCCGATCGGAGGTGATCTGGGCATGTCCCGCGTCATGGCCGACGAACGCCATGCGCGCCGATATGACGGCCAGCGGCGGTGCGAGGAGCAGCGTCCACCAGGAGGGGCCGAGGAGCACCATTCCGGCGACGATCGCCGCCAGGAAGAGGAAGTTGACGGTGATACCCCGGGCGTACCAGACGACCCGGCGCTCCAGCAGACCCTGTTCCCTGACCGTACGCAGGAGAGGTGCGAAGTCGCTGCCTCCGACGCGGCCGACTGCGGGGTCGGGTAGGGGCTCCGCGAGGGGGATGGCGGCGGCTTGGGGCATGTCGGTCTCCGGTCTGTGTAGGCCGAGATGGGCGCTGAGAGAGGGCCGCGCGGACTGCGGCGGCCCCTTTGAAACCTAGGGGTGCGTGATGCCGGGCAGCCATGACGCCACCACCCGGAAAAGCTGGGTGCTGTCCGGGGGGGTGGGGGTGGTGCTGGCTACACCCAGGGGTGTCGCGTGAGTGAGTCAGGTCACGGCGGTGCCGTCCCCGCGTGGCTTCGCGGTGGGGTACCCTCGGCGGCTCCGACCCGCATTAGTCAAACTTGAGGAATGCGTCTTCGCTGTGCACAGGCTCCCCGCGGCAACGCTCTCCCGGACCGCCGAACTCGCCCACTGTTCCACCGTCTTTCTCCCCGCGGATCCGGCTCGCACCGGGCGGATCGCCTTCTGGCGACCCGACGGCGCGGAGCCGCCGTCCGCACCGGGCTCTCTGGAGGAACTGGCCGTCGTCGACACCGAAGGCCACCCTCTCACGGTCAGGGCGCTGTTGAGTCCCGTATCCACCGCCCTCCCCACGCTGACCAGGGCGCGCGCCTCGGCGAACGCGTCCCCGTCGGCGGCCTTCTGGGGTGCGGCGGCGCTCCTTGCCCTGCAACTCACCGCCCGTGGCCGGTTGTTGCCCGGTCTCACCGGTTCGGATCACGACGCGTGGCGGGCCGGACCACTGACCGCCGAGGACCTGGAGCGGATCCGGGCGCTGGCGGCCGCCATGCCGCCCAGCGCGCACGCCGTACCGCTCGGCGCCACTGCCGGGCGGACCGCCGGATCGGCGGATACGGTGCTTCTCCCCCGGCCCGAGCGGCTGTTGAGGGATTTCCTGGACGCGGTCGCCGATGGGCTGCCGCGCACACCGGCCGCCACGCTCGTCACGGCGGAACCCGCCTTCGCCGCCGCCCCGCCGCGCCGCGTTCCCGAGCTGCGTGACTGGGCCGCGGCTGTGGCGGCGGGACATGACGCGGGCGTGCGGCTCTCGCTGCGCGTCGAGCTGCCGGGTCTGACGGATGCACCTGACGCACCTGACGCGCCGGATACGCCGGGCACGCCGAGTACGTCGGACACACCGGGCACGCCGAGCACGCCGGGATCCGCCTTCCGCGCCGTCCTCCAGATGCACAGCGTCAGCGATCCCTCCGCGGTCCGCGACGCCACCGACGTGTGGTCGGGTCCTGCGTCGGCAGCCTTCGGCCCGCGCGCCCGGATGGACGCCCTGCTCGCGCTGCGCCGCGCCGCCCGCGCCTGGCCGCCGCTCACCCCGCTGCTCTCGGCCGCCGTGCCGGACGCCATCGAGCTCGCGGACGAGGAGGTCACCGAACTGCTGGGCGAGGCGGCCGGGGCGCTCGCCGCGACCGGCGTCCACGTGCACTGGCCCAGGGAGCTGGCGCGCACGCTGACGGCCCGCGCGGTCATCGGCCCACCGGACGAAGGGGCTGACCCCGGCACAGCGGACGCGGCGGGCACCGCCGGCACGGCGGACACCGGCGGATCTCCCCGGCCGGAGACGAATCTGCCCTCCTTCCTGTCCGCCGACGCCCTCCTCTCCTTCAACTGGCACTTCGCGCTGGGCGATCAGCGGCTCTCCCGCGCCGAGCTCGACCGGCTCGCCGAGGCGAGCCGTCCCGTCGTCCGACTGCGTGACCAATGGGTTCTGATCGACCCGGCGGAGGTCCGGCGCGCCCGCGAGAGCCAGGACCGCAAGCTCAGTCCGGTCGACGCGCTCGAAGCCGTACTGACCGGCTCCACCGAGGTCGAGGGCCGCCGGGTCGAGGTACGGGCGACGGGCTGGCTCGCCACTCTGCGCGACCGGCTCGCCGATCCGGAGAGCGCGGAACAGGAGATCGGACAGCCGGCCGCGCTCGCCGCGACGCTCCGCGACTACCAGCTACGCGGTCTCAACTGGCTGCACCGCATGACATCGCTCGGACTCGGCGGCTGTCTCGCCGACGACATGGGGCTCGGCAAGACGATCACCCTCATCGCGCTCCATCTGCACCGGCAGACCGACCCGGCGGCGGCCGGCCCGACGCTCGTCGTCTGCCCGGCCTCTCTGATGGGCAACTGGCAGCGCGAGATCGAACGGTTCGGCCCCGGCACGCCGGTGCGCCGGTTCCACGGTGCCTCGCGCGGTCTGGAGGGCCTGGCGGACGGCGAGTTCGTCCTCACCACCTACGGCACGATGCGGCTGGACGCGGCGAGACTCGGCGGGACCGAGTGGGGCATGGTCGTGGCCGATGAGGCGCAGCACGTCAAGAACCCGTACTCCGCCACCGCCCGGCAGCTGCGCACCATCGGAGCCAGGGCCCGGGTCGCTCTCTCCGGCACCCCCGTGGAGAACAACCTCTCCGAGCTGTGGGCGATCCTCGACTGGACGACCCCGGGGCTCCTCGGCCGCCTCGGTACGTTCCGTACCCGCTACGCGGATTCCGTCGAGAGCGGTAACGACCCGGCGGCGGCCGAGCGCCTCGCCGCGCTGGTCCGCCCGTTCCTGCTGCGCCGCCGGAAGTCCGATCCGGGGATCGCGCCCGAACTGCCGCCCAAGACCGAGACCGACCGCGCCGTCTCCCTCACCAGGGAACAGGCCGGACTGTACGAAGCGGTCGTACGGGAGACCCTGGCCGCGATCGCGGAGGCGGGCGGCATGGAACGCCGCGGACTCGTCGTCAAACTGCTGACCGCGCTCAAGCAGATCTGCAATCACCCGGCGCAGTATCTGAAGGAGGAGCGGCCCCTTCTCACCGACCGCTCCGGGAAGCTGGAACTGCTGGACGAACTGCTCGACACGATCCTCGCGGAGGACGCGAGCGTGCTGGTCTTCACCCAGTACGTACAGATGGCGCGGCTGCTGGAGCGGCATCTGGCGGCGCGCGGCGTGCCGACCCGGTTTCTGCACGGCGGTACACCGATCGCCGAGCGCGAGGCGATGGTGGACCGCTTCCAGAACGGTGAGGTGCCGGTCTTCCTGCTGTCGTTGAAGGCGGCGGGCACCGGGCTCAATCTGACCCGCGCCGAGCATGTCGTGCACTTCGACCGCTGGTGGAACCCCGCCGTCGAGGCACAGGCGACGGACCGCGCGTACCGCATCGGGCAGCTCCGTCCCGTACAGGTGCACCGGATGATCACCGAAGGCACGATCGAGGACCGGATCGCCGAGATGCTGGCACGTAAGCAGGGGCTGGCCGACGCCGTACTGGGCTCCGGCGAGGCGGCCCTGACCGAACTGACCGACGCCGAGCTGGCGGATCTGGTGGAGCTGCGAGGGAGCGCCCGATGAGCGATAGGTACGACGGCGGTTCCGAGGACGGTTCGGCGGACGGCGACGAGCGCACCTTCGCCGCCCTGGCGCCCGCCGGGGGCCGGGCCTTCGCACAGACCTGGTGGGGCCGGGCCTGGCTGAAGGCGCTGGAGGACACCGCGCTCGACGCCCAGCAGCTGAAACGGGGGCGCAGGCAGGCCCGCGAGGGCGCCGTCGGCGCCGTGTCCGTACGGCCGGGACGGATCACGGCGGTCGTCCAGGACCGGGACGGCACCGCCCAGCGCAGCGATGTGCTGTTGCAGCAGCTGAGCGAGGAGGAGTGGGACCGCTTCCTGGACATGGCGGTCGACCGGGCGGGCCATATCGCGGCGCTGCTCGACCGGGAGATGCCGCCGCATCTGGTGGAGGACGCCGCGGGCGCAGGGGTCGAACTCCTCCCCGGTATAGGTGATCTGGAGCCGGAGTGCGGCTGTGAGGCCTGGGACCACTGCCCGCACTCGGCCGCGCTCTGCTATCAGATGGCCAGGCTGCTGGACCAGGATCCGTTCGTCCTGCTGCTGATGCGGGGCAGGAGCGAGCGCCGGCTGCTCGACGAGCTTCAGGTACGCAGCGTCGCGCGTGCGGCCCGTACGAAGGAGGAGCCGGGGGACGGTACGGGCGACGGCGGCGCCCGGAGCGGCGAGGAGGCGGGCGTACCGGCCGTGGCCGCCTTCGCGGCGCGCGACCTCCTGCCCCCGCTGCCCGCTCCCCCGCCGCTGCCGCCGGAGCCGGGGCAGCCTCCGGCCCTCGACACGGAGGGCGCGCCGCCGGCCGGGGTCGACCCGGACGCCCTGGAGTTCCTCGCCGCCGACGCGGCGGCGCGGGCGCTGCGGCTGCTGTCGGAAGCGCTGCTGCCGGGCCATGAACAGCAGTCGG
Source organism: Streptomyces sp. NPDC051662 (assembly GCF_040681655.1). Classification (NCBI taxonomy): domain Bacteria; kingdom Bacillati; phylum Actinomycetota; class Actinomycetes; order Kitasatosporales; family Streptomycetaceae; genus Streptomyces; species Streptomyces sp. NPDC051662. The sequence goes on along the minus strand of NZ_JBFAZD010000003.1, from coordinate 105,211 downwards.
AGGAGCCGGAGTTGACGCCCGGGCAGGATGCGGTGCGGCTGGCCGCCACGGCGTCCGACCAGCGGCTGGTGGCGCGGCTCGCCGCGGGCTCCGGCCGGCGGCCGGCCGAGCTGGACCTCGCGGTGCGCGCCTGGCGATACGGCGGCGCGGCGGCCCTCTCCGTACTGGAGGACACCTGGACCCCGGAGCCCGGATCCCTCGCACGGGCCACGGCGGCGCTCGACGCGGCCTGGGAGGACGGGGACCGGCCGCGGCTGCGGGCGGCCGGCGGCGGGCGCTGGACTGTGGCCGAGGCGTCGGTCCAGCTGCGGTACGGCCGCGACGGGCGCTGGTGGCCGTACCGCAAGGAGCGGGGTCGGTGGGCTCCCGCGGGTCCTGGCGGCCCCGATCCCGCGGCGGCCCTGGCGGAGGCGCTCGCGGAGTGAGGTGATCCGTACGGCCCGGATGCCCGGCGGGACGCTTGCCGGGCCGGGCCGTCCGGGCGACGATGGTCACGTCCGGTGATGTCCGACCGGGGAGGCCGCGTTGACCGACACCTGGGTGGCACTGGAAGCGGGCGCAGATCCGGTGAAGCGCAGAGGGGCGCTGCGCCGCGCGTACGAGTCGTACGCGAGCGCGGGGCGGGTCGAGCATCCGGTGCGGCCGGTGGTGGCCGCCTCCTGGCGGCGGTCCGCCCGCGCCCATGTCAGCCCGGAGGGCGTGGCGCGCGTGGAACTGTCCGACGACGAACTCGCCACGTACCGCGACGCCCATCCGCTGGCCCGGGTGATGCCGCTCTTCCGTGAGCTGATGGGCGCGTACGCCATGGACGGCGAACATCTGATGGCGGTGTGCGACGCGCACGGCAGACTGCTCTGGGTCGAGGGGCACCGGGCGACCCGGCTGCTCGCGGGCGGGATGAACTTCGTACCGGGAGCCCGCTGGGCGGAGGCCGTGGCAGGAACGAACGCGCCGGGCACGGCGATCGCCGTGGACCGGCCGGTACAGGTCTTCGCCGCGGAGCACTTCCAGCGGCCCGTGCACCCGTGGACCTGCGCGGCGGCGCCCGTCCACGATCCGCTCAGCGGACGGCTGCTGGGAGCCGTGGACATCACCGGTGGAGACCGGCTGGCCCATCCGCACAGCCTGGCCTTCGTCGGCGCGGTCGCGCGGGCCGCCGAGTCACAGCTCGCGCTGCTCGCGCCGCCTCGGGACGCGGAGGCCGTACGGCTGACAGCGCTGGGACGGGACGAGGCGCTGCTGGTGGCGGCCGGCCGCAAATTGCGGCTGAGCCCCCGGCACAGCGAGATCCTGACGCTGCTCGCTCGCCGTCCCGAGGGCATGGCGGGGGACGAGCTGCTTGTCGAGCTGTACGAGGACGAGTCGGTCACCCCCGTCACGCTGCGCGCCGAACTCTCCCGGCTGCGCGGGCTGCTCGGCCCGGGGCTGCTGAGGTCGCGGCCCTACCGGCTGGCGGCCCCCGTCGAGTCGGACTTCGGCACGGTGACCCGGCGGCTGGCCTCCGGCTCCGTGACCTCCGCGATGAGCGCCTACGCCGGGCCGCTGCTGCCCGCCTCGCGGGCGCCCACGGTGGTACGGCTGCGCCGGCGTCTCGCGGACCAGCTGCGGGCCGCGCTGATCGCCCGCGGTGACCCGGGGCTGCTGGCCGACTGGGCGTACAGCCCCTGGGGCGAGGACGACCTGCAGGTGTGGCGGGCACTCGCCGCCGTACTCCCCGTACAGCAGCGGCCGGCCGCACTCGCGCGGGTACGGGAACTCGACGCGTGGCAGCGGAGGTGACGGCGCGACCCCGACCGCGAATGCGAACGTACATACGATGAACCGCTCTTCCGGCCGCCCCCGCTCGGCGCCTCCCGCGCTGCGAACCCGCTCCTCCCTCCTTACTGTCGGTTCACAGAGCACCACGGCGCATGGCCCGTGCGACGGGCCGCACTCCGCCGGGTGCCCCGATCGGAACCGGAGGGGCCTTCATGCCGGAGCTGTTCATCGGTGGCAGGTGGACCGCCGCCGTCAGCGGGCAGACGCGCGAGATCCGCTGCCCCGCCGACGGCACGCTGGTCGCGACCGTCGACGAGGCCGGGCCGAAGGACGCCGCCGCGGCGATCGGTGCGGCCCGTGAGGCCTTCGACAGCGGTCCCTGGCCCTTCACGCCGGCCGCCGAGCGCGGCGCACGGCTGCTGCGCGTCGCGGAGCTGCTGGAGCGCGACAAGGCGGCACTCGCCAGAGCCGAGTCCCTGGACACCGGGAAGCGGCTCGTCGAGAGCGAGTACGACATGGACGACATCGCCAACTGCTTCCGCTACTTCGGCAATCTGACGGCGGCCGGCGGCACGGACAGGGTCGTCGACACCGGCAACCCCGGTGTGGACAGCCGAGTGGTGCACGAGCCGGTCGGTGTCTGCGCGCTGATCACCCCATGGAACTATCCACTGCTCCAGACCGCCTGGAAGGTCGCCCCGGCGCTCGGCGCGGGCAACACCTTCGTCCTCAAGCCCAGCGAACTGACCCCGCACACCGCCATCATGCTGATGAGTCTGCTGACCGAGGCCGGGCTGCCCGCCGGGGTCGCCAATCTCGTCCTGGGCGCGGGACCGACCGCGGGCGCGCCGCTCAGCGAGGACCCGCGGGTCGACATGGTGTCGTTCACCGGCGGTCTGGTCACCGGCCGGCGCATCATGGCCGCCGCCGCACCGACCGTGAAGAAGCTCGCCCTGGAGCTGGGCGGCAAGAACCCCAATATCGTCTTCGCCGACGCCGATTACGAGGCCGCCGTCGACTACGCGCTGACCGCGGTGTTCCTGCATTCGGGACAGGTCTGTTCGGCCGGGGCGCGGCTGCTCGTCCAGGAAGAGCTGCACGACACGTTCGTCGAGGACGTGGTGGCCCGGGCGCGCGCGATCCCGCTGGGCGGACCGTTCGACGAGAACGCCAGGACCGGACCGCTGATCTCGGCCGCGCACCGCGCCAAGGTCGAGGCTTATGTGACGGCCGGGCTGGCCGAGGGCGCTGTGCTGCGCTGCGGGGGCGCGCGGCCCGACGACCCCGCGCTGCGCGACGGCTTCTACTATCTGCCGACCGTGCTGGACGAGTGCGCCCCGGGGATGTCGGTAGTGCGCGACGAGTCGTTCGGACCGGTCCTCACGGTTGAGCGGTTCCGCGACGAGAAAGAGGCGCTCGCACTCGCCAATGACACGATCTACGGACTCACGGGGGCCGTCTGGTCGCAGGACGTCGGCCGTGCGCACCGGGTGGCGTCCCGGCTGCGCGCCGGCACCGTATGGATCAATGACTTCCAGCCGTATGTGCCCCAGGCGGAGTGGGGCGGGATGAAGCAGTCGGGTTTCGGCCGGGAGCTCGGTCCCGCCGGGCTGGCCGAGTACCAGGAGGCGAAGCATGTGTGGCGCAATCTCTCACCGCGGCCCCTGGGATGGTTCGAGTGACCCCGGGCCCCGGCCACGCACCGTCGGGTCCGGAGCCCGCACCCGATCAGCCCGCGCCCGATACCCGTAGCGCCCAGGACATCCAGAGCCAGGACGACGACGATTCCCTCAAGGCGTTCGGCTACAAGCCCGAACTGAAGCGCACCCTCGGCAACTTCCACACCTTCGCCGCCGGGATCAGCTATATCTCGATCCTGACCGGCACCTTCCAGCTGTTCTACTTCGGGGTCAAGTTCGCCGGACCCGGCTACTGGTGGTCCTGGCCGATGGTGTTCCTCGGCCAGCTGATGGTGGCCCTGTGCTTCTGCGAGCTGGCCGCCAGCTATCCGGTCGCCGGTTCGATCTACAACTGGTCCAAGAAACTCGGCGGACCGCATATCGGCTGGCTGGGCGGCTGGATGATGGTGACCGCCACCATGGTCTCCCTCGCGGCGGTCGCCCTCGCCTACCAGATCACGCTGCCGCAGATCTCCAGCGTCTTCCAGATCGTCGGAAACGGCAGTGGAAAGACGGACGCGGCGAAGAACGCCGTGCTGCTCGGCACGGTACTGATCGTCTTCACCACCCTGGTCAACGCCTTCGGCGTCAAGCTGATGGCCACCATCAACTCCGCCGGGGTGATGGTCGAGCTGATCGCCGCGATCGTACTGATCGGGCTGCTGGCCGCGCACATCACCCGCGGACCCGGCGCGATCGTCACGACCAGTGGCTTCGGCGCCGGTCAGCCGCTCGGCTATGTGGGCCCCTTTCTGACCGCGTCGCTCGCCTCCGCGTATGTGATGTACGGCTTCGACACGGCGTCCTCGCTGGGCGAGGAATCGCTCAACCCCAGGCGCAACGGGCCGCGCGCCATCCTGCGGGCCCTCATCGCCTCCTTCCTCATCGGCGGGCTCATCCTGCTGTTCGCGCTGCTCGCCGTGCCCGATCTGCACAACAAGGCGCTGTCCGTGGACGGGCTCCAGTACGTGGTGCTCTCCACGCTCGGCTCGACCGTCGGCCAGATCGTGCTGTGGTGCGTGGTCGTCGCCATCACCGTGTGCGCGCTCGCGGTCCACGCGGCCGGTATCCGGCTGGCGTTCGCGATGGCGCGTGACAACTGTCTGCCCGCGTCCTCGCTGGTGGCCCGGGTGAGCCCGCGGTTCGGGACGCCGGTGGTGCCGGCCATCTTCATCGGGCTCGTCGCCATCTGCATCCTGGTGATCAATATCGACCAGCCACAGATCTTCTCGGTGATCACCAGCATCGCGATCATCATGATCTATGTGGCCTATCTGATGGTCACCCTCCCCATGCTGGTCCGCCGGCTGCGCGGTACCTGGACACCCGCCGTGGGCCACTTCTCCCTGGGTGGGCTGGGGCTGCCGGTCAATGTCCTCGCCGTGCTGTGGGGCGCGGCCATGTCACTCAACCTGGCGTGGCCACGCCACGAGGTGTACAACGCGGCACCGCCGTACCACTGGTACCTGCGCTGGGGCGCGTTCCTCTTCGTCGGCGCCGTCGCCGCCGGCGGCTTCACCTACTACTGGTTCGTCCAGCGCACCCGCACCGGCACGCTCGAAGCGCACCGGTCCCCGGCCGAGGAGCCCGAACCGCCCGCCACGACCCCCTGAACACCTCTGACCTGGACCTGGAGCAGCGATGTCCGAGGAACACCCTGTGCGTGAGTTCGACTATGTGGTGGTCGGCGGTGGAACCGCCGGCGCCGTCGTCGCCGCGCGGCTGACCGAGGATCCGGAGGTCACCGTCTGTGTGGTGGAGGCCGGTCCCTCGGACGTCGGCGACGACAGCGTCCTCAGACTCGACCGGTGGATGGCGCTGCTGGAGTCCGGGTACGACTGGGACTACCCCATCGAGCCGCAGGAGAACGGCAACGACTTCATGCGGCAGGCCCGCGCCAAGGTGCTGGGCGGCTGCTCGTCCCACAACTCCTGTATCGCCTTCTGGGCGCCGGCCGAGGATCTGGACGAGTGGGGCGCGCTCGGCTGTACGGGGTGGAGCGCGGCGGAGTGCTTCCCGCTCTACCGGCGGCTGGAGACCAATGACGCGCCGGGCGACCACCATGGGCGCTCGGGGCCGGTGACGATCCGTACCGTACCGCCGAACGATCCATGCGGTGTGGCGCTGCTGGAGGCGTGTGCCGCCGCCGGAATCCCCGTCACCCCGTTCAACACCGGCTCCACGGTGGTACGCGGGGCGCACTGGTTCCAGATCAACGCGCGTGAGGACGGCGTCCGTTCCTCCGCCTCGGTGGCGTATCTGCATCCCGTCCTGGGCAACCGGCCGAACCTGGAGATCCGCACCGGTCGCCAGGCCAAGCGGCTGCTGTTCGACGAGGCGCGGCGCTGCACGGGGGTCGAGTATCTGGAACCCGACACGATGCACAGCGGCGCTGTCGCGGCCCGGCGCGAGGTGATCGTCAGCTGCGGTGCCATCGACTCGCCGAAGCTGCTGATGCTGTCCGGCATCGGTCCCGCCGGGTGGCTGCGGGATGTCGGGGTGGACGTACGCGTGGACTCCCCCGGCGTCGGCTCGCGTCTCCAGGACCATCCCGAGGGCGTGATCATGTGGGAGGCGAAGCGGCCGATGGTCACCTCGTCCACCCAGTGGTGGGAGATCGGAATCCTCGTGGACACCGAACCCGGCCTGGACCGGCCCGATCTGATGTTCCACTACGGTTCGGTGCCGTTCGATCTCAACACCTACCGGCGCGGCTACCCGACCACCGACAACGCCTTCTGTCTCACCCCGAATGTCACCAGGGCCCGGTCCATGGGGACGGTCCGGCTGCGCACCCGTGACTTCCGGGACAAGCCGGTGGTGGACCCGCGCTACTTCACGCATGAGCACGACATCCGGGTGATGACCTACGGGCTGCGGCTGGCGCGGGAGATCACCGCCCAGGCGCCGATGGCCCCATGGACCGGGACCGAGCTGGCACCCGGACCGGCGGCACGCTCCGACGAGGAGCTGTTCGCGTACATCCGCGAGACCCACAACACCGTCTACCACCCGGCGGGAACGGTACGGATGGGGGCGCCGGGCGAGGTCGACGCGCCGCTCGATCCATGGCTGCGGGTCAAGGGCGTCACCGGGCTGCGGGTGGCCGACGCGTCCGTGATGCCGTTCCTGACCACGGTCAATCCCTGTATCACCACGATGATGATCGGCGAGAAGTGCGCGGACATGATCAAGGCGGAGGCGGAGTGAGCCGAGCCGGAGTGAGGCCGGGCGCGGTGAACCGGGGCGCGGTGAACCGGGACCGCCGGACCGCGTGGACGACCACGGCGGCGGTGCAACGTCGTCGCAACCTCCCGCTCCATAAGGTCGGGCGCGGGCGCCGTCCAACGGCGGGCGGCGCGGAATCCGGGAGGCCACAGAGATGACCCGTTACGCAGCGCCCGGCAGCGAGGGCGCGATCGTCTCGTACCAGTCCCGCTACGACCACTGGATCGGCGGGGAGTACGTACCGCCGGCCCGCGGCCAGTACTTCGAGAACCCCAGCCCGGTCAATGGCCGCCCCTTCACCGAGATCGCCCGTGGCACGGCGGACGATGTCGAGCGCGCCCTCGACGCGGCGCACGGCGCGGCCCCCGGCTGGGCGAAGACGTCGGCGTCGGACCGTGCCAACATCCTCAACCGGATCGCCCACCGGATGGAGGAGCATCTGGAGGAGCTGGCGGTCGCGGAGAGCTGGGAGAACGGCAAGCCGGTCCGGGAGACCCTCGCGGCCGACATCCCCCTCGCCATTGACCACTTCCGCTACTTCGCGGGGGCGCTGCGCGCCCAGGAGGGCACGCTCAGCGAGCTGGACGACGACACCGTCGCGTACCACTTCCATGAGCCGCTCGGGGTGGTGGCCCAGATCATCCCGTGGAACTTCCCGATCCTGATGGCGACATGGAAGCTGGCGCCCGCGCTGGCCGCCGGGAACGCCGTCGTGCTCAAGCCCGCGGAGCAGACCCCCGCTTCCATCCATCTCTGGATGAGTCTGATCGCCGATCTGCTGCCGCCTGGCGTCGTCAATATCGTGAACGGCTTCGGCGTCGAGGCGGGCAAGCCGCTGGCGTCCAGTCCGCGCGTGGCGAAGGTCGCGTTCACCGGCGAGACCACGACGGGGCGGCTGATCATGCAGTACGCCTCCGAGAACATCAAACCCGTCACCCTGGAACTCGGCGGCAAGAGCCCGAACCTCTTCTTCGACGACGTCTGGGCCGCCGATGACGACTTCCGCGACAAGGCGCTCGAAGGCTTCACGATGTTCGCCCTCAACCAGGGCGAGGTGTGCACCTGTCCGTCACGCGCGCTGATCCAGGACGGCCACTACAGCGAGTTCCTGGCGGCGGGCGTGGCCCGCACGGAGGCGATCGTGCCCGGCCACCCGCTGGACACGGACACGATGGTCGGCGCGCAGGCCTCCAACGACCAGTTGGAGAAGATCCTCTCGTATCTGGACATCGGCCGGCAGGAGGGAGCCAAGGTGCTGACGGGTGGTCAGCGGATCGACTACGACGGCGAACTGGCCGGCGGCTACTACGTCCAGCCCACGATCTTCGAGGGCCACAACCGTATGCGGATCTTCCAGGAGGAGATCTTCGGCCCGGTCCTCGCGGTGACATCCTTCAGCGACTTCGACGACGCGATCAAAACCGCGAACGACACGCTGTACGGTCTGGGCGCGGGCGTCTGGACACGGGACATGAACACCGCCTACCGGGCGGGCCGTTCGATCCAGGCGGGCAGAGTCTGGACGAACTGCTACCACGCCTACCCGGCACACGCCGCGTTCGGCGGCTACAAGCAGTCGGGGATCGGCCGCGAGAACCACCGGATGATGCTGGACCACTACCAGCAGACGAAGAATCTGCTTGTCTCGTACTCGGCGAAGAAGCTCGGATTCTTCTAAGGGCCTGAGAAGAGGTGCCCGACCCGACTCCCGGATGGCCGAGCAGACGGTCTCGGATCTTGTCCTCGTCGTCCGGGTCCGGGCTCAGGACGTCTGCTGCGAGGGGTGGGCGGAACGTGCGTCCCGCCCACCTCTCGTCACGTCAGCCCCTCCGAAGGCCCTGTTCGACCGCAGCTTCCGGGTGGCCGAGACGTTCGCCGACGGCCACCAGCGCTGCCCGGCACGGGCCGTCCAGCGGCAGCGCGTGGCGTTTGACCGCGCGCAGGAAGAGCCGGAACCCGAGGTCGGCGCACGCCCCGGAGATCACCTGCGCCAGCGCCGGTACCAGGGGCGCGGGCAGCGGCAGCGGGTTGAACACCTCTCCTTCCTCGTGTGCCCGCGTCAGCGCGGCGGCCAGCGGGGCCATCGCCCTGTGCACCGCGGCGCGCAGCGACTCGTCTGTCACGGGGTCGGCCGGGGGCGGGGTGAAGCCGGGGTCACGGTGGGATTCCGCCGCGAACCAGGCCGATTCGATCCGCTCCAGCCACTCCCGCGCTCCGACCTGCTGCTTGGCCGGGTCGAACGCGTGGTCGGTTGAGCCGACCCAGGCCGTGCGGATCGTGTCGTCCGCCAGGCCGGAGTTCAGTAGCCGCCGTATGTCACGGCCCAGTTGCAGGGACGCCGGGTGGCCGAGCTCCCGGACCGACCGTTCGGTGATCAGGAGTATGGCCGAGACCGGCCCCCGTTCGATGAGGCAGTCCATCTCCGCGGGAGGCAGATCCGCCAGCTCATCGCACTGCTCGGAGAGCCAGGTGAGGCCGGTCTCGTATGTCATGTTTACTCCGGGTAGGCGGTGTAGACGACCCAGGTCTTGGGCTTCATATGCCCCTTGGCGAACTTCAGCTGGATCACCACCGTGTTGCCGACGGCCTGGCCTGCCGCGTCGCCGCCCCTCACCCACTTCGTACCGAGCGAGGCGCCGTGCCCGGTGACCGGTATGCGGATGGGCAGCAGGTCCTTTCTCGGGTCGAAGCCGATACCCTTGCCGACCCGCTGGGCCTGCCTGAGGCGCCAGGCCTCCAGCTTGTCCGCGTTGCCGGGCAGCTTGATCCAGTCTGCCATGGCCTGGTCGACCGCGGCGACGGCGACGTTCTTGCTGGCCCACTGCGTCGCCACGCCGTCCTTGGCCAGCTTCTCGGCCAGCCTCTGGGGGCTGAGGTCCACATGGTCCCCGAGAGTGTGCGCACCCTCGACGCCCTCGTCGGCGAGGATGTTGGTGCAGTTGTGCACCAAGACGTCGCGGGAACGCTGCCCGGCGGTGCCGACGTAGAACGAGTGGAACCCGTCGACCGTGAGGTCGAACACCTCACGGGGCGCCAGGCCGGCGCGGTCGCGCAGGCCCTCCACCCGGTGCCGGCTTCCGTCGGGGGTGCGCAGGCGGTCGCCCACCCGCAGGTCCGAGACCAGCGTCCAGCCGCGCTCCGCGACATAGAACCGGTGACCGGCCGTGCTGGTCAGGACTCCGCCGCTGACGGTGATGTCCACCAGCCGCGTGGTGTCGTGGCTGAAGGTCGCGGTCACCGGCTGGGCCGCGGACTGCCCGCTGCGCGGGTCGGTGGCCAGCACCGTCTCACCGACGTGCACATCGCGGATCGCCTTGCGGGAGCCGTCCGCCATGAGTACCTGGGTGCCTCCGGGGAAACTGTTCCGGGTGCAGGTGGTGACCAGGTCCTCATACGCGTCGACCGTGTTCTCGATCTTGGCGAGGGTCGCCGGGTCGACGTCCAGTGCCTTCAGCGCGTTGAACGCCTCCCGCACCCCGGTGCCCGTGCGCATGGCGGTCTTCAGGGCGTTGAGTCCCTCGACGACCTTGCCCAGCGCCTTGCCCGGGATGAAGTTGGACGCCGCCCAGGCACAGCCGGACGCACTGCCGTGCCAGCAGTCCAGGAAGTCCTGGACCAGGATCTGCTTGCCGATCTCCAGATAGGTCTTGAGCAGGCCCTGCAGGATCTCCCACTGGGTGAATGTCTTGGTGATGTCCTTCTTCAGGCCGGTGAAGGGCTCTGAACCCAGGTGCACCGTGTCCTCCGAGGGGCAACCCGACTGGGTCGCCGGCACGTTGGCGTTGGTGCACAGGTAGTAGTCGACCTTGACGTTGAAGGTGTAGGTGAAGGTGACCGTGCAGCTCGTGCCGACGCCGGGCGGCAGCTCGCACGGCTGCTGCTGCTTGACATCCGTGACCTCGACGCTGTCCTCGTCCACGACGAAGAACGTGCCGCCGCCGAAGCTGGTGCCGGCGCCGTCGCTGACCGTCTGGTTGGCGGCCTTGCGTTCGGCGGACTCGGCTGCCTGCTGTGCTGATTCGGCGAACTCCTGGGCGTCCTTGGCGGCTTCCTCCGCCGCCGTGGCGGCCGTGTCGGCCCGCTCGGCAGCGGCTCTGGCCTGGCTGGCGGACTCCTCCGCCTGCGCGGCGGCCTCGCGGGCGGCGGCGGCGTCGAGAGCGGCGGCGTCGGCGGAGCTGCGGGCGGCTTCGGCGTAGCCCTCGGCGCGACCGGCGGCCTTGTCGGCGGCTGCCGCGTCGGCGGTGGCCTGGCTCTGGTAGTCGATGGTGCGGGCCAGCGACTGCTGCGCCTTCGCCGCGGCGGTCGCCGCCGCGGCCGCGTAGCTCAGAGCCTCCTTCGAGTAACCGCGGGCGTCCGCGGCGTGCTTGGCGGCGTTCGCCGCGTGCTGGTAGGCGGCCTTGGCGTCGCCCTGTGCCTGGTTGGCGATGATCTGGGCGGCCGCGGCCTCCTCCGCCGCGTTGGTGGCGTGGGCAGCCGCGACGGCCTGCTGCTGCTCGGCGATGGTCTTCGCCGCCTGGCCGGACAGGACCACCAGAGAAGCGGCCGAGTCCTTGGTGATGTACGGCGAGCCGAGCTGGATCGCGTCGTTCGCGGGAGCCGCGACCTGCGCGGCCGCGTTCCCGGCGTCCACCGCCGCCTGCGCGGTGACATAGGCGAACCCGCCCGCCTTCGCCGCGGCGACGGTGGCCTTGTTGGCCTCGGCCTGCGCCGCGTCCGCCTCGGCCTTGGCCGTCTTCGCCTGTGCCTCGGCCTCGTTGGCCGCCTCGACCGACAACGCGGCCTCGGCCGAGGCGTGCTCGGAGGCGTCGATGGCGTCGGCGGCGGCGCTGGTCGCGGTGCGCACCGCGGCGTCCGCCCGCAGCTTCGCCGCCTGCGCCTCGTCCGCGGCTGCCCGGGAACGCTTCGCGGCGGCCTCCGCACGGGTCGCCGCCGCGTCCGCGTCCGCTGCCGCCTGGGTGGCCGCGTCGGCCGCGGTACGAGCCCGGCCGGCCGCCGCCCCGGCGTCGTCCGCGTGCCGGTCGGCCTCATTGGCCGCCGCCCGCGCGGCGTCCGCCGCGTCCCCCGCGTCCAGGGATTCGGCGTAGGCCTCCTTGGCGTCGGCCTTGGCGCGCGCCGCGTCCGCCTTCTGCTCGGCGTCCCACGCGTCATCACGCAGTTCCTTGGCACGATCCCGGGCGGTCTCGGCGTCGTCCTTCCGGGCCACCGCCGTGGCCTCCGCCGTCTCGGCCCTGCCCTTGGCGGTCTCGGCGTTGACCGCTTCGGCTTCCGCGGTCTGCCGGTGCCGGGCCGCCTCCGACTTCTTGAGGTCGGCGGTCTCCTTCTCCTTCTTCGCCGTGGCCTCTTCGGCCTCGGCCTTCAGCCGCTTGGCGTGCGCCTCGGCCGCCGCCGCCTTCGCGTCCGCCTCCGCGGCGAGGGACTCGGCGAGCTTGGCCTCGGCCAGCTCCTTGTCCTTCTTGGCGTTGTCGCGGTGCAGCTTGGCCGCGTCCGCGGCCGACTTGGCCTGCAGTTCGGCCCGGTAGGCCGCCTGCTTGCGGAACTCCGCCTTGGACTGCGCGGCCTGCGCCAGCGCCCGCTGGGCGATCGTGGCGCTGTCCGCGGCAGCCGCCCGGGTGGCCGCCTCGGCGGTCTCGCCGGCCTTCACCAGCGCCGTGACCGCGGCTGCCGCACCCTGCGTGACCTGCGCCTTCTGCTGGCCTACCAGCAGACCGCGACCCCGCGGCGCCCCGTTGGCGTCCGCGATCGCGTACGCCGCCTGCTCGGCGGTGCCGCTGGCGCTCTGGGCGGCCGTCGCGGCCGTCGCCTGGCGCTTGAGCTCGGCCAGCTCGGCCTTCGCCCCCGCGCGCGCGGCGCTCAGCCGCGTCGACGCCTTGGTGAACTCCGCCGTCGGCGGAACGTTGCCGTTGTGCTCGGAGACCTTGAACAGCACCTTCTGCGTGGCAGCGGTGCTACAGGCGGCGGCGAGCGCGTCCTGACCCGTGGTGTACGCGGGGAAGTTCAGGCACTTGCTCGCCCCCACGTTCTCCAGGGTGGCGCCGGCCCGGACGCTGAACTTCCACACCTGCATGGGCGTGCCGTTGCAGGTCCAGATCTGGATCTTCGTCTTGTTGGTGGCGACGTCGAGGCACTTCTGCGAGTTCACGTTCTGCAGGCTGTAGCCATCGCCGTAGCCCCCGTTGATCCTCCACTGCTGGGCGGCGGCCGTGGAGCAGGCGACGACCTCGACAGCCGTGCCGTTCGCGGTGCCGGAACCCTGCACGCCCAGGCACTTGCCGGTCGCGCCCGGGATCTGGATGGCCATCGGGGAGTCGCCGATCCAACCGATGCCGCCCGAGGACCAGTAGTCCTGCCAGCGGGTGATGTGGTCGGCGACCCACGAGTGGCCGAGCATCTCGCCCATCGACTCGGAGGCCACGGTCAGCGCCTGGACGGCGTTCTTGTTCGCGGTCAGGATGTCGTTGCGCTTGGCGGCCTGCGAGCCGATCTCCTGCTGCCACTCCGCCGCAGCTGCCGCGGAGACCTCGCCCAGGACCTTCTCCGGGTCCATCGGATCACGCCACGCACAGGCGGCGAAGCGGGACTTGAGGTCCTCGACCGCGACCCGGTGCTCGGCGGTACCCGGCACCGGCGCCTTGTTCGGGAAGCCGCCCGAGCTCAGGAAGAGGCGGGCATTGTCCGCGCCGGTGGGCTCCAGGCTCCAGTCCGTCAGGTGCTCGTAGCCGTCCCGCAGGGCGATCTGTCGGTTCCAGTCGGGCAGGGACGGGTCGGGGTCCTTGCCGTACAGCGGCTGCCCCAGAGCCTTGACCGCCGCGACGGTCTCCGCGTCGGCCGGCGGAGTCGCGTCCTCGTAGAAGTCGCTCTCGTCCTTCCAGAACCGGTCGGCGATCCACCCCGTGAGGCCGGTCTGGGAATGGAAGTCCTCACGATCGTCACTGCCGCCGGTCCCGGGCGGCCACTCGAAGTCGGTGACGGAATCAAATCCGCCCGGCGTCTCAAGCCCGGTTATCTTCCAGCTGTCATGGAGCTCGTTGAGCCGGTCCAGCTCAGCAAGCGCGGCATCCCGGTCCGACTCGTACGCGGTGGCGAGCGGCGTGTCCTCCCAGTAGTCCCGGTTCGCCAGCTCCCGCAGCCGCTCCGGACTCTGGTTGAGCGCGTCCTTCGCGGTGGTGGCCATGGCCGGCCCGCCCAGCCGCAGTACGTCGCCCATCAGGCACTGGTCCTGCCGCAACAGCTCGGCGGCGGTGTCCTCGTACCAGTCGTAGTCACTGGCCAACTCGGTCGGCGGTGCCGTGTACCCGTCGCTCACACCCGCCCCGGCCAACACGGCCATGGCGAGCAACGGCGGGAGCAGACGGCTGGTCAAGCGGGAGTATCGAGTCAAGGATCTTCGAGACCTTGAGGGTCTGGAGCGCAATGGAGTACCACTTCTGGTCAGGGAGCCGACCGAAGGATGCGGCGTGGCCCGCGTGACTCAGCGGCCTCGAACCCTCGAACCTATCGGTCGCTCAAGCGATGTGTCCGAACATAGAACAAAAGACCGGACCTTGGGGCAGGATGCTACACAGAGAGCGGCAGACCTGGATAGAGGATGATCTTTCCCCGAAAGGGGAGTTGAGCGGTGGCGGCCCCGCGGTGCTGCCGCCTATCCATAGGTGGCGGGCTGCCGACATCCGACGCCTCGCACCCGTCAACCGGCCGGCCTATCCTCCCTCCTCAAGTTGGTACACCCGGCTGTGCGCGCCTCGGATGCCCGTAACCGTCACGCTGCTGCTCGGACGACAGGTCAACTGTTGGAGCGGCTGCGGAATGATGCGTACGGAGACGGGGGCGGTTCCCGCCTCCAGCCCGGAGACGATGACGAGGAAGAAGTCGTCGCTCTCCGCTGCTCGTTGGAACTCCGCGGGCGTCAACAGCACTGTGTCAGGCTCGGCGTCTTTGTATGCCTTGAGTTCGTAGAACCGCGACAGTGCGTCCACCGCGTCGGCGCCGAGACCGCGCTGGGCCCGTAGGTCGCGAAGCCAGTCGTCGTCGGCGGCGAGTGCCTTGCGCACGATGTCCAGAGCCACCTTTTCCTGCTCCGTTCCCGTGTAGGGGCGCGGTGGCGTGTGCTGTTGGGGGATCGCCGATCCGGCGCGGGGCTGCGGCAGTCCGGACGTACCGGAGGTGTACCCGCTCGGCCGTGCGGTGGGCGCGGCCGAGGACTTCGGCGGCGTGATGATGCCGCTCGCGTCGACGAGCCGGAGTCTGCCGGGGTCGACGAGCCTGCGCGGTGGAGCGGCGGGGGGCGCAGGCGGAGCTGACGGCCCCGTCGCGGGCGGCGGTGCGCCGGGGACAGACGGGAGGATTGCCGCCGTCCCTGAGTTGCCCGCCGCTGTGCTGGTCCGCGCCTTGGTCGCGGTACGGCGTTGGTTCACCTCGTTTCCGAGTTCCCTGAGCCTTCGTTCGCGTTCGGCTTCCGCCGCTTCCCGGTCCCGCCGCACCTGGTCGTCGGCAAGGCTCAGTTGTACGGCCGTACGGCCCTTCTCGGCCTGGTCACACGCTGCTCCCCAGGCAAGGGCCACGTCGCGGCGGCTGCCCGGAAACCGGGCGGCGATCGACCGGCCCACCCCGGATGTGCGTGTCAGAGCGGCGGTGTCACGGACGTACAGCGTGCCCGAGGACCAGTCGATCCCGGCGCCCACGGGCACGTGCACCGTCTCGCCCGTGTCCGGAAGATCGAGGCCGCAGGCCAGGTGAGGGGTGATGCGTACAGTCAGGTCAGCCAGCTGGTCCCACGAGCAGTCCAGGGACTGGGCAACGCTCGCGGCGTTGCGCTGCAGGTCCTCACGGAGATGGGTGACGGCTGACCGGACCAGCGCTGTGGCGTCCGGATCCGCCGGGGCCGGGCCAGGGCTGTACACGGTGACATGCTCCGCGGCCAGCTCGCTCACGCGCAGAGCTCCGATCAACGGCCGGAACTGCTCCAGTTCGGCTCCCGGGCACCACACCGCACGTTCCCGGCCCAGCGCCTCGGCCACCACCGGGTCTTCGACGGCGTACACGGGTCGCTTGCTTCGCCAGCCCTGGCTCGTCCAAAGAGGCAGGCGTCCCAGGCGCTTGGCCGTCAACGCGCCGGGATGGGTACCGCCCAGAGCGGCGAGCATCTTCAGGGTCTCCAGGATGATGGACTGGGTCGTCCCTTCCGGCTCGTCCCGGCCCTGCTTCCGGTCCCGCTGTGCCAGCTCCTTGATCACGGCCGTGGCGTCGTCGACGGTCGGCACGCGCACTCCGAGCCGCTGCCAGAATTCCTCGCTGCCCGGAAACGTGGGAGCGAACGCGCGGAGCGGGCCGAAGACCGGCGCCCCGCGCAGGCACTGGCTCGGCCGGCGCCAGCCGGAGTCCGTGAGGACGAGGCCGCTTCCCGCGCCGAACGCCCGGAGGACCGAGCTCGGGGACATCTCCTCCGAGGCGCCCGCGCCACGGCCGAAGGCACGCTCGGCCAGGGCTTGGTAGAGGATCAGCGCCGCGGGCACATCCCTGTCGCCGCCTTCTTCCTCCCGTCGGCGCAGTCGCTGCAGACATTCCACGAGGTCCTCGGTGCGGGCCTCCGCGGAGATTCCCAGGGCGCGCAGCACATCACTGCGTCTGCCGACCAGTTGCTGGATCTCGGGATGGAGGAATCGCTCGTCGTCCGCCCCGTACACCGCGACCGTGCCCGTGGTCCGCATGCGGAGTCGGGCCGAGGCAGACGGTGCGCCGTTACCGTCGTCCAGCCACGGTGTGTCGCGCAACTGCCAAAGCCAGAAGGCCGCGGTCCTGCCCCGGTTCTGCCATGCGTAGTAGTCGTAGACGGCATCCACCTCGTCGTGGTCGGAAAAGCGGCTCCACGCCCGCCCGAGGACATGGAACAGCGCTGCCGCCCTGCGCCTGCGGAGCCCTGGGTTCCGCTCCGCCGCTATGCCCGAGGCAACGGCACGTAGGTCGGGGCTTTCGTAGTCGTCGAGCGTGAAGGTCGCGTCCAGAGCTCGCAGGGCGGCTCTGCGTGCCCGAGGGCCCGAAGTGACGTCCGCCGGCAGCCCCTTCGGGCTCTGCGTGAAGCGTTCCCGCGCCCGCGGGTGCCTGCGCAACCGGGGCGCGGTCTCCGCGCCCAGGAGCCTCAAGAACTTACGGGCGCCCATCCCCGCGCCGCCGCGCTGCAGGACCTCGGCGTACCGGGGCCGCAGCCACACCAGCCCGGCCGTGCGACCGGCAGCGAAGGCAAAGCTCTCCTCGCGTTCCGAACTGTCCAGTCGGGCGGGCAGGTAGGCCCTGGCGGGAGCGACGTCGATGTCCTCGCGTTTCCCGGCCTGGTCGAAGCGATGCCCCTGCAACCGGATCGCGTGGCCCACATCGCGCCCCAAGGTCTCACGTTCGGGGTCCGGCACACGTGCGAACCCATCACGCAGTTCGATGAGCTGATCATCCGTCAGCCGCAGTACATCCGAGCTGCCGCTCCCCGCCGCACCGATGGCCGCGAGGCGCCGGATCACGGCCACCGCGTCCGCGTCGGTCAGTAGCGCTCCCCGTTTACGGAGCCACGCCCTCACCGAACGCGCCTCATCGGTGTCGGCGAGGAATGCCGGATGGATCTCCTGGGAGAACCCGAGACTGGCACCGAGACCCCGCGGGACGTCGGTGAACACCGCGGGTTCCGCGGGCCGGGGCACACGGTGACGGCCTTCCGAGCTGTCCACGAGCCAGCGGCTCGACAGCAGGGAGGAGGAGATGTCCGCGGCGAGTCCCGCCGCGGCGAGGCGGATGTTCGCCCGCGGTGACCGGGTTTCATCGTCGAGGAGGCGCAGCGCGTCGTAGAGGTCCACCGTCACGGGAGCCGCACCGTCGTGGTCCTCCCAGTCCGCCAGCACCTCACGCCATCGGCCGTCCTCGTCCCGCGCGACCCCGGGCAGTACGGCGGCCCGCTCCGCGACGCGGGAGACCTCCTCTTCGGTGACCACGCCAACCAGCGTCTCGTCCTCCACCGCGAGATCATCCAGGCCGAGCGGCCCCTGCCCCGCGACATCCAGGACGAGACGGTGGGACACGCCTGCCCTGGCACGGTCAAGGAGCAGTCGCTCCAGCGCGGCGACCGGGCCACGGGCATCGCGCGTTTCGCCGGGGAGCGGCACGGCGCGCCAGGCCCGTGCCGGATCCGCCCGGAACTGCCACCGGACGGCGACCGTCCACAGGTCGCCCACCAGTTCATTCAGTGCGCGGTTCCACGGGGTGTCGTCGAGCGCCTGACGGCTGGCGATCGGGTCGAACTGGGCGCTGACACAGAGGGCCAGAGCGGTGTCCGTGACCGGAAGACCGGCGTAGATCCGTCCGGCGTCATCGGGTCCGAGAGGAAGAGCCACAGCGATTGCGGTGGTGGGCCCCACCGCCTTGTGGGACCGGGTGATCCCGGAGGGGCTGGGAACGGTCGTACGGCACACCAGCCACCGGGACCCGTCACCGGCGCGTGCCTCGCCGGTCTCCACGTCGACGCTCTGCCCGCCCACCACGGCCTCGAACGGCTCGCCGGTCTCACGGTCGAGCGCCAGCCGGTACCGGACACCACCTTGCTCGTCCAGATGCGTGACACTGCCGACACGGCCGAGGAAGAGCAGCGCGCTGTCCCCCCACTCGGCAAGCCACTCGTCCACCTCGTCCGCACCGAGCACACCCGGCTCCAGAGGAATCCGTAGAACCGTCCAGGTGTCACCCGCGAACCAGTCGGGCACCCGGAACGGCTCGGCCACGGAGATATCCGGATCCCCCACGCGGAACCGGTAATGCCCGCAATGAACCTCCAGATGCGGGGAGAGGGACTGGAGGGTCATCAGGCCGATCCCGAACCTGCCGGTGGAGTCCGCCTGCTCAGCCTTGCTTGTCAGCCAGGGCATCGCCAGGGCCAGAACGTCCGGCAGCCGTACGGGACTGCCGTTGTGGGCGACGAGGAGTTCCCGTCCCCTTGTCAGAATGCGTACGTCCGTGGCGCCGAGGTCCTCGGCGTTCTGCACGATCTCCGAGAGTCCCTGGAGACGGTCGCTCGACAGATTGCCCGCGTGATCCCGGGTACGTCTCAGCGCGTGCCGTACTTGGCCGTCCAGTCGGGCGAACCGGCTGCCGAGTCGCTCGACCGCCGCCTCGGTCGCCGCCTCGCCCTCCGGCTCCGGTACGACGGCTCCTTCTGGGATGCCCTCCAGTGAGAAGAGCGCGTCGGCGGACGCGATCCCCCGCTCCACCGCGGCCGTTCGACGCACCGCGTCCCCCGTGCTCATCGCTTTCCCCGCTCAACTCGGCACTCCCCCACAACACAGGGTAATGAGCCCAGCGCACTCAGCGCATGTCAACCCAAGAACCTGCGTGCAGGGCACTGCTGCTGGACGCCGTGGCGGAGTGTTGCCTGCGCGAACCCTCCAATACGGGGGCTGCCCGTGTGACCCACCTCGTGGAGGAACTGGCCGCCGGCAGCGCTCGTCGCCCGGGCTGCGCTCGCCCGAGCCCGAGCCCGAGCAGGCCGGCCCCGTGGGCCACGAGGGCTAGCGGGATCTCGTCGTCATCACCGCCGCGCCCCCGCCAGCCGCCCCCGTGCGGCGGCCTGGATCCGGGAGGGACCGAGCCCCCACTGGAGGGTGCGTCCGACGGCCGTCGCCAGGGGCCGGTCCCAGCCGGTGCGGACGAGGGCCGGGCGGTGAATGCCGAGTTCGGTGCGGGCCCAGTCGGGGAGAAGTCCGATCGAGGCGTTGGTGAGCAACCCTACGACCAGCCGCTCCCGTCGTGTGCGTCCGAAGCGACGGAGGAAGAGCACCGAGTCCAACGCGGCCGGAGTGGCGTGGAGTTGGGGGCGGAGGCGGGCCAGGTAGCCCTCGGCTTCGAGGGACGTGCGCGGTACGTTCCGCGCGCCCAACGCCTCGGCCATGGGAGCGGCTTGGCGGTAGTAGGCATCGCACTCGGCGGGGGTCAGCCGGAGCGGCCGGGGTGCGTAGGTCTGGTGGCCGGCGAGGAAGCTGTGTACCTCGGCGGTGTGTACCCAGGTGAGCAGGTCGGGGTCGTCCGCGCGGTACGGCCGGCCGTCGGGGGCGGTGCCGTGCACCCGGGTGTGGATCCGCCGGACGAGGTCGATGACCTCGTGGGCGGCGACCGAGGAGCCGAAGGTGGTCGTGGTGATGAACCGTACGGTTCCGTTCAGCCGCCCGACCGGATCGGCGCGGAAGTCGGAGTGCTGGTCGACCCCCGCCATGGCCAGCGGATGCAGCGACTGGAGCATGAGCGCGGCGAACCCGCCGGTGAGCATGCCGGTGGCCTGCCCGTGCACCCGCCACACCGGGTCCCCCGGCGCGATCCCGAACAGCCCGGGATCACCGGGCGGCCCCGCGTACCGCTCCAGCTTGAGATCCCCGCCGTGCATGGTCGCCGTGAGTTCCGTCGCGATCCGTTCCCGCAGTCCCACCAGCACCTCCAGGGTCCGTGCTCCTCAGCCGAGGGTACCGACCCGCCCGGCGAGCACGGCCACGAGGATGAGCAGCCCGCACAGGGGGTTGGTGCCGAACGCCCGCCCGCAGGCGCCGACGTCCGCGGGGTCGGCCCGCCATACCTGCCATCCCAACTGCCCCGCGACCACGCACAGTCCGGGCCAGTACAGCGGTCCGAGTCCGGCCACGACCCCGAACCAGCCGAGCAGCACCACACACCCCGCGTACACACCGCCCACCAGCACCCGGCTACGGCGCCCCAGCAGTACGGCGGCCGACCGCACCCCGGCCCGCACATCGGCCTCCCGGTCCTGGCAGGCGTAGATCACGTCCGTCCCCACGGCCCAGCAGATCAGCGCCCCGTACAGCACCCCGCCCGCGAGCCCGAGCCCTCCGGTGAGCAGGCCGTACACCAGCGGCACCGTCCAGTTGATGCTGATCCCCAGCCACACATGCGGCCAGTGGGTGACCCGCTTCATATACGGATACACCGCTGCGAGGGCGCCCCGGCCGCCGCCCACACCACGGCCTCCACACTCCAGAACCCCATCACCAGTGGAGCGACGGCCCCCACCACGACACACAGCACCAGCGCCCGCCCGGCTGCCAGCCGCCCGGAGGCGATGGGCCGCCCCGCCGTACGCGGCACCTGTGCGTCGAACCGCGCGTCCAGCACATCGTTGAGCCCGCTCGCGGCCCCTCTCGACAGCACCCCGTACACCAGGAGCAGCAGTCCGAGCAGGGCCCCGTCCCGGGGCCCTGCGATCGCTCCCAGGGCGATCCATCCGGGGACCACCAGCAGCCAGGCCCCCACCGGCCGGTCCAGCCGCAGTAACTCCAGATACGGCCGCACCCCGGCGGGAGCTCGCCCCACCAACCGGGCGGCACGGCCTCGGGCCGGGACGTGAGTCGGGACTTGGGCCGGGGCTTGTGAGGCGACGGGCATACCGATTCATGTCCCTTTCCAGGGGGATTTATATGTTGATCAGTCCAACCTAGCCCCGGCTGGGCGGTGTCATCAAATGATCATGATTGGTGGATCGTGGTCGGTTGATACGTCGACATGAACTGCCGGATGTGGACGGGGAGTTCACCGGCCGCTGCTGCCCAACCGGTCCATGGAGCTCGGACCTGTGTGTTCGTCCCCTTCCGCCGCGGTGAGCGCGCGCCACCGGCCCGCGGCACAGCGTTGTGTCACACCGCATCGTCACCGCACGGTATGTCTGCCGCGCGAGGTCAGAGACCGACAGTGTCCGCAAGGCCGTCGGTGTGGGCGCGGAGGAACTCTTCCGGATCGCTGAGCGTATCCGCCGCGTACTGACCGAAGACATCGAACAGGATCGCGCCGATGACCGCCGACCACAGTCCGTAGACCCGGGAGGCGTTGCCCACCGGCATGTCAAAACCATAAAGGCCGCGCAGTCGTTCCATGTCGGCGCGGACGGTCGGATTGGTCGGTGCCGCCACCGTTCTCAGTTCGCCCGCCTGCCAAGCATCCTCGACCACTCCGGCGAGAGCGAGGGCCAGTCGCGTGCCGGGCGCCCGGGTCTGGTCGCCGGGAGCCGCGTAGTCGGGCACCGGTGTGCCGTAGAGCATGGCGAATCTGGACGGTTCACGGACCGCCCAGGCGCGCGCCGCGAGCACCGCCGCGACAAACCGCTCACGGTGCGACAGACGCGACGCGGCCGCGAGGGCCGCCTCGACCTCATCGGCGAGTTCGTCGTACGCGTCGACGATCAGCAGGGTGATGAGCGCTTCGCGGTCGCGGACGTAGCGGTAGAGCGCTGACGGCACGACTCCGATGTCCCGGGCCACAGCCCGTAGGGACAGGTCGGCCGGCAGTACCGTCTCCAGGTGTCCGCGTCCCACGCGGACGATGTCACGCATCATCTGCTCACGTGCCACTTGACGTGAAGTCACGGTGTATCTCTCTCCTGGACCAACAGCACTTCCCCTGCTCAGAAGCAAAGGCCGGAGCCGCAGCGTAGCCCGACCGCGGTATCACGGCCCGGCTACGGTCGGGGGGTGGTGGTCCGCGCCTGGGGAGTTCCCTTTGGCCCGGCCGTGACGCTGCCGGACGTGACCGGCTCAGGCCGCGTTCAGCGGGGCACCGCCGGCTTGAGGACCCGCCACGACCTCCACCCTCGGCACACCACGTAGGCGAAGATGGTGAGCACCGCGACCGAGCTGTCGGTGATCGAGGACTGCATACCCTCGGTGGTGTCCAGGATGGTGTAGGCGAGTATCGATGCCGCGACCTTGTGGAAGATCACGAGTTCCCAGATCGCCGGAACCTGACGCGGCCGGTACGCGAGCATCGCCCACATGGCGCTGAACACGAGGTATCCGAAGGTTCGCCATCCTTCCACCATCATGCGGTCGTCGCTCGCGTCCGCCATCAGGAAGAACCCGTTGATGAACACCGCGAAGGTAACGGCGGAGTTGAGGGCCATCAGGCCGCGGCCGATGAGATCCCAACGCTGCGACGGGCTGCTGGGGACCGTGCGAGCTGCTGTGGTCATGACTCTCTTCCTTCGAGGGCGGGAGAAATCCGAGAACACTGTTCTCTGAATCATGGATCCACTCCTCGCGCAAAGTCAAGAACAGTGTTCTCGTTTCCGCTCCCCCTGTCCTCCACCGTTGTGGCCGAGGGGGCTGAACGTCCTCATCGCCATACGGACCCCGGAAGCGTTCGACGCTGTGCTGAGGCGGGCCGAAGCCGCGGGCAGCCAGTACGCGGACCTCGATGCCGCCGCGGGAGCGGCCGAACCGCGATCGGTGCTGCTGGACCAATGGCGCGCGGGCCGAGCCGAGGTGGCGGCGGCGCTACGTGAGATACCACAGGATCGTGGGTTTCCTTGGTACGGCTCACAGATGACCGCAGCGCTCATGGCGCCGCTCCGCGACTTCACGTCACCACACGGGTTGTATGAGCACGAACAGCCGGATAGGACTGTCCATGTGACTGATCAACGCAGCTTCGCCCGTACCGTCATCACGCTCTCCCTGGCCGTGATCGCCTGTTGTGCGCTCACTTTCACCATCATGGTGTTGGCCGGGAGTCCCGCCGTACAGCCGCAACGCGTGCTGGATCAGGACGCGCTGGCGCGAGCCGTGCTCAACAACGTCGAATCCGACAGCTCCTTCGCCAAGCCCCCGACCATCGACGATGTCAGCTGCCCCGCTTCCGTCCCCGTCGAGGCGGGCCGGGAGTTCGAATGCCGCGTCGTCGGCGTCGGCGACGGCAACAGCAGCGGGCGTGCCTGGGTCAAGGTGAAGATCAAGGACGATCAGGGCGACTTGTCACTGGGCTGAGGAACGGTAGGGCGGGGGCGCGAGCAGCATCGGCCAGTCGTCATAGGTCGCGAGCAGCTCGTCCAGGGGAACGTCCGGGCCCGCCCTGAACACGGCCGTGCCCTCGGACAGTCGTACGGACGACTCCGGGCCGACCGCTGTCCGCGCGCGCAGGATCACCACGGCCTCCGGGTCGACGGCCGACCGGAGGGGGAAGCCTGCGGGGTCCACGCCGACCGCGCGCAACCCGACCGGGTACACGGCGATGTCGACCACCAGCTGATCGCCGTCGCGTGCGTGCTCGGCCCAACCATCGGTCCGCAACAGGCAGGCCCACCCGTTCGCCTCGTGACAGGAATCGCCGAGCCGGACCACGGCGCGCTCCCCGGGGGCGCCCTCGGGATCTACGAGGAGGACGACGACGGGCGCGTCAGGTTCGTCGGGGTCGATGCCGGGACGAACGTACAACCGGGCCATCGAAGGCCTCCGAGGGTGGTGTCAGGTCGGGTGGGCACCAGTACAGCACAGGGGCAAACCACACACGGCGGGCCGAGCTCGCCCCCTCCGCGCCGGGAGACAGCTGGGCCACTGCGACGGCCTGTTCCGCAGACTGAGAGGATGGCGCGTACACCGCAACAGTAGGAAGGGAATGCGCATGGCCGTGCTCATCTTGTCCGGCGTCCTCGTGCTCGCCCTCGGAGGGTGCGTCTGTGTCGTGTGGGCGGCGCGGGGCGGCCCGCGCTGGGTGCGCGGAGTGGCCGGCGCGACCCTGGCGGCGGGCGAGTTGGTGCGCCGGGCGAAGCGTACGCGCCGGAGCCAGCACCCGACCCAACTCGGCGATTCAGACAGCTAGGGCCTTCCGTTTGGATCAGGCCGGATCAGGGAGTCGGCTGCGCCGTCATCTGCCTCACATCCGGGATCTCAGCACGTCGACCTCACAGCCCGGCGCGAACGGGTCGAAGCCGTGCTCGATCAGCCAGCGAACCGCCAGCAGGCTTCGCAACGACCACCACGCGTGGATCACGTCGAGGTCGATGTCGGTGCCATAGCCGGCGACGACGTCGTCGAGGTGCTCCTCGTGTCCGAGTGTGAAGGTGGCGAGGTCGTACAGGGCATCGCCCTGGCCCGCCTCGGACCAGTCGATGATGCCCGTGACCTCGTCGCCGTCGACGAAGACGTGCGCGATCTGCAGGTCGCCGTGCGTGAACGCCGGGGTCCACGGCCGGAGCGCGGCCTCGGCGACCTGGCGGTTGCGGGTGACCAGGTCAGCGGGCAGGAGGCCGTTCGTCACGAGCGACTCGCACTCGTCGTCGAGTTCGGCCGTCAGCGCGAGGATGCTCCGGCCGGCCCGGCCGGGCCGGGGCGGCAGCGGCGCGTCGTGCAGCTTCCGGATGGCGGCGCCCGCCGCGGCCCATGCCGCCGACGACCCGGTCGACGGCCCGCCGAGGCGCCCAAGCGTCGTCCCCGGGAGTGCGGCGATCGCGAGCACGGGCGGCTTGCGCCACAGGACCTCCGGGGTCGGGACCGGCGCGAGGGACATCGCCTCGACCTCGACGTCGACGCGCGCCTGATCGGCGTCCACCTTCAGGAAAACATCGCCGACGCGCAGGGTCGCGCGCTCGGAATGGGCGACAACGACTTTGACCTCATCCATGGGCGACCAGTATCCCGGAGATGACCGCCGACGTCGCCGGGTTATGTCGGCCGCGGCGGCACCGGGGTGCGATACGAAGCCTGTCCGGACGGCGTTGAAGGCGCTGGGGACCGTGGGCGCCTCGGGGATCGGCGTGACGGTGAAGAGTCCGCGCTGCGGCGTCGTCAGCGGCGGTGTGGGTCTCGCCGATCTCAGGACGGGCCGCAAGGTCGTCGGCGAGGGAAAGCTCGACCTCGATGACAGCGTCAACGACTCCCTGATCGTCTCCAAGGTCACCGGGCGGAGCATCGGCACCGAGATCGAGCGGCGGATCGTCAAGCCCCTCGGTCCGCGCGGCACACCGTGCTCCGCGGGCGCGGGCAGCAGCGCGTACACCACCCGCCCCGGCACGCTCGCAGCGGAGAGTCCAGCACGAACGCGGCCACCCTGACGGGCCGTTCGCCGGTCGCCGGTCGGTGGACCGCGGGGAGCTGGTTCGGCTGGTGGAGCGGGTCGCCCCCGCACACGGACGCGATGTCCAGCTCAGTGCCCGCTGCTCTCGTAGTGGCGGGACTGGTGCTCCCAGAAGCGATACGCCGCGTACATCAGCAGGACGCCGACGGCGGGCGCGCCCCAGCCCAGCCACGCGGGCACGGCCAGTTCCTCCTCGCGGTCCAGCAGTACGGTCGCCGGGAGGTAGGCGACGAACGCCAGGGGGAAGACGAAGGTCAGTCCGAACCCGGCGGCCGAACCGAAGATCTTCAGCGGGTAGTTGCCGAAGTCGCTGAAGATCATGTCGATGGCGAACTTGATCGGAGTGACCTTCTTCATCCTGAACGCGAGTCCCGACGCGGCGAGTTGCAGTGAACCCTCCACCAGCGCGCCGCCGACCACCGCCAGCAGCAGAAAACCGACGGCCCCCGGTGACCAGTCGACCGGCGCGCGGGCCGAGGCGATGGCCAACAGCACGAACCCGCCCACCAGGTCGCCGAGCGCGCTCAGCCGGAGTCTTCGGGTGAGGAGTTGGACCAGCGGCGACACGGGCCGGATCAGATATCTGTCGTACTCCCCCTCGACCACGACCTCGTCGACATGGATCAGCTGATGGCCGGGGACGAGCCACAGACCATGGGCGGTGAGCCGCAGCCCGTAGAGGAAGGCGATCTCGCTCAGCCCCCAGCCGCCGACCTCGCCGAAACGGTCGAGGACCGCCCAGATGAAGGCCAGACCGACACCCTGGTAGAACAGACCGCCGATGATGTTGATGAACAGGTTTCCCCGGTACTGGAATTCGGAACGGAACGCCGCACCGGCCAGCAGCAGATAGACACGGAGCCCTCGCATCGCGTTCACCCGCCCTGCGACAGGACTCGGTGCCGCGCCCGTGACCAGACCAGCGCGGCCAGCCCGCTCAGGGCGACGATCCACCACAGCTGCACACCGAGGGCGGCGGCGATGCCCGGACCCTCGATCTGGCCGAGGTAGACGGCGGCCGGGGTGTGCGCGGTCGCCTGGAAGGGGAGCAGTTCGGCGGCGGCCCTGACCGGGTCCGGCATGAACCACAACGGGACCAGGGCCCCGGAGAAGAACTGGGCGACGAAACGGTAGGCCAGCAGGGCTCCGCTCACCTCCAGAGTCCAGAAGGACACCATGCCGAGCAGCAACCCCAGCAACTGGTTGACGACCAGAGCGGCGAGCAGGGCCAGCGGATAGGCGAACGCGGCCGCCGGTGACTCGGGGGCCCTGCCCGCGCCGACCAGCAGCGCGAACGGCAGCGCCACCACCAGGACCGGCACCGAGGCGGAGATCCATCCGAACTGACCGGCCAGCATCTGCCCGGGGAAGCCGATGGGGCGCAGCAGATCCACCGCGACCTTGCCCTCACGCACCCGCTGGTCGATGGGCGAGGACCGCCAGGGACTGACCAGGTTGTACTGGAGGGTGGCCAGGGTCGCGTACGCCGTCATGGTGCCGAGGGTGATCCCTTCCACCTCCTCACGGCCGTCGTAGAACGCGCTCCACACCACCGTCAGCAGATAGATCTGCAGGAGCATCATCACGAACGTCGACAGATACGACGCGCGGTAGGCGAGAGCGACGCGGAATTCCATCCGGGCGCAGGCGAGATGGGCTTTCATCGGCGGTCCGCGTAGATCCGGTGGATGACGCTCTCCAGCTCGGGTTCCACGATCGACAGATCGGTCACCCGGTGTCGCGCCAGTACCGCGGCGACCAGCCGGGCGGGCGAGGTCCTTGTGGGGTCGAAGCGGAGCCACACCTTGCCCTCCTCGCGGCGGACGATCTCGGCGCCCTCGACCTCCTCAAGATGGTCGGTCTGCACGACGAGTTCGCGGTGTGGGGCATAGCGCGCCTTCAGTTCCGCCACGTCGCCGTCGTAGGCGACTTTGCCGTGGTCGATGAGCACGATGCGCTCGCACAGCTCCTCGACGTCGTCGAGGTCGTGGGTGGTGAGGACGACCGTGGTGCCGGACTGGCGGTTGAGTTCGGCGACGAAGCCGCGTATTCGCTCCTTGGCGACGACATCGAGCCCCACGGTGGGTTCGTCGAGGTAGAGGATGCTCGGGTCGTAGAGCATCGCGGCGGCGAGGTCGCCGCGCATCCGCTGGCCGAGCGAGAGCTGACGCACCGGGGTGTCGAGGAAGGAGCCGAGGTCGAGCAGTTCCGTGAACCGCTTCTGTTTCTCGGCGAACCGGCCCGCCGGCACGTCATAGAGCCGGCCGATCAGCCATAGCGAGTCGCGCAAGGGCAGATCCCACCAGAGCTGGCTGCGCTGGCCGAAGACCACACCGATCTGGCGGGCGTTACGGGCCCGGTCGCGCCAGGGCGTGGCCCCGGCGACCCGGACGGTCCCGGAGGTGGGCACGAGTATGCCGGTGAGCATTTTGATGCTGGTGGATTTCCCGGCGCCGTTGGGGCCGAGGTACCCCACCATCTCGCCCGGCTCGATCCCGAAAGAGATGCCGTCGACGGCCCGGTTGACGGTGTACTCGCGGGTGAGCAGGGTGCGGATGCCCGCGAACGAGCCGTGTTGCCGCTTGGGTCTGCGGAACTCCTTGACGAGATCGGTCACCTCGATGACGGGCATGGCTGCCTTTCCTGGACCGCGGGAGTCCTGCGGGGGCCCGCGGGAACTGGGCGAACAGCGAGTGTGCACGTCAACTCACCCTCCCCGCCAGCGAATTACCGATCATGTCGACGACGCTCCGCCTGGCTGCCACCGTCATCCACGGCGCGAGTCCGTGCGACCACGAGCCCATGTGACATGGCTCCGCCTCCTCGCCCACCGGTGACCGGGCGAGGAGGCGGAGCCGCGGGCTCGGCGGGTCAGTTCACTTCTTCCCCGGCTTCGGCACGAACAGCTTGATGTCCGTGAGGCTCGCGCTGCCCTCGTACACGTTGGTGTAGAGGTCGCCGATGACGAAGGAGTCCGGGTAGGCGGAGTCCTTCGGCCACTGGTCGGGCCATGCGGCCTTCCCGTTCAGGTCCTTGCCCTGGACGAGGGTGTTGTTGTAGCGGCCGTCGTACTCGTCGGGCTTGACGTTGTAGTGCCAGATCGGATTGTTGTTCACGATGAAGTCGCGGTGGAAGCGGAGTGTCTGCTGTCCGGCGCGGGCGAAGTTCCCGCTGGCCTCCAGCGTGTAGCCGGTCGCGTCGCGCTCGATGGCGAACGTGTAGTCCTCGTTCGGCATCAGCTCGGGCTGGAGTTCGGCCGCGGACGACAGCTGCTGCTCGGCGACACCGTCGGAACAACTGGTCATGAACCACTGCGAGTTACCGGCCAGACCGCCCTGGCCCGGGGCCCAGTTCGGCAGTCCGCTGATCCACATGTTGACCGTGTTGAAGCTGCTGTCCTTGTAGTCGTAGTACTCGTCGGTCTTCGCGTTGCAGACACGGCCGCCGGTGCCCGTGCCGACACGGTCCGGGTGCTGGGCGAAGGAGTCCATGAGCACCTTGCGCCGGTAGTGCCAGAAGTGGTTGTTGCGGGGAGCGGGGTCGGCGAAGTCCACGATGGACAGATAGTGGAATCCGTTGTAGCCGTACTTGCCCGCGCGGACGTCCTGCCACTCGCAGTACGGGGCGGAGGCGTCGCCCTCCCAGCCGGGGCTTCTGGAGCCCTCGCCCCAGGGGTGCTGTGTCTTGCACCCGTCCTTGCTGTAACCGTTGACGCGGTTGTCGTAGTCGATGGTTCCGTTGCGCTTGCCGCCGAAGTCGAGTGTCTTGAGCTTGTACTCGATGCGGTACTGCTCGGGAAGCGACTCGGTGGGCCGGAAGATGGCGCCGCCCGTGTGGTCGGGAACATCGAGTTCGGCGACGGTGGACTCGCCGGCTCTGCCGTTGGTGATGGACGGCGGCTTCTCGATGGTGCCGTCCTTGTCCCAGTCGCGGGCGGACAGCGAGGCGGTCAGCCAGCCGTCCTCGCCGACCGGGAATTCCTTCCGGTAGGTGGCGAAGGAGTCGAGCTGCTCGTCCCAGGCATCACCGTAATCGTTGTGATACCACTTGCCGTTGTCGTCCATGACAGTGTCGAACGGGTTGTCGTAGGCCTCCCTGACCCATGGTGCCTTCCCCGGGTCGAGCTTCTTCGAGAAGTCCTCGGAGTGCAGGAGCTTCCACTGCTGCTTCGTCGGCGGCTTCTGGGCGGGCCCCTTCTGGTCCGCGAGGGACGCGGAAGCGGACTCGTCCGTGGTCTGCGCCGCGGCGAGCAGCGGCGTGAGGGCGAGTGCGCCGCCGAGCAGGGCGGTCATGACGTAGCGGTGCCTTCTTCGCAAAGGGAGACGGCCCTGGTCCGAGTCGGTGCGGCTCATCAGAACTCCCCGTCCGGGTCGTAGTATGTGTTGGCGTTCTCCTTGGTGACGCGCGGCGAAGGCACGACCGTGTCCTTCTCCGTCTTCTTGCCACCGAGGATGTCGATGGTCCTGTCCAGACCGAGACTGCCGATCTCATCGGCGTCATTGAGGCCGGTGACCAGGTAGTTCGTGCCGTCCGAGATGGCCTTGAGAGCTTCGGCCTGGCCGTCGACACCGGCCAGTACGATGTCCTTGTCCCGGCCGGCGTCCTTGATGGCGCGCTGGGCGCCCAGGCACATGGCGTCGTTCTCGCAGAACACCGCGTCGATGTCCTTGTGCGAGGCGAGCAGGCTCTCCGTCACGGTCAGTCCGCCGTCGGAGCTCCAGTTGCCGAAGTCGGGGGCCTCGACGATCTTGAGTCCCGCACCGGTGAGGGCGCTCTTGACGCCGTTGGTGCGGGCCAGGCCGATGCTGTTGTCCGCGGGGCCCCCCTTGACGATCGCGACCGTGGCCGCGTCGGGCAGCCGACCGGCCAGGAACTCGCCGTTCTGCTTGCCGATCGCCTCGTTGTCGGGGCCGATCCAGCTCGTGTAGTCGCCGGTCTTGAACTTGCGGTCGACGAGTACGGCCGGCTTGCCCGCGGCCTTGATGGCGTTGAGGACGGCGGGGGCCGATTCCAGGGGGCCACCCGAGATGATGACCGCGTCGACGCCCTTGCTCAGCAGGTCCTCGACGTTGGAGGCGAGCTTGGCCGCGTCACCGCCCGCATCCGTGCTGCGGACTTCGACGCCCTTCTTCTTCGCCTGAGCCTTGATGGCGCGGTCCATGCCGTTGAAGTAGGGCCCGCTCAAGGTGAAATTGGCGACGCCGACCGTGTAGTCGCCGTCCCCCTCACCGCTCGCGTTCCCACTGTCGGACGAGCAGCCCGACAGGGTGGTGACGAGAACGGCCCCGGCGAGCAGTCCGGCGCGGCGCGTCTTGTTACGGGCGATCATGACAGCGATCCCTTTCCCGGGGTCGTCGCTCCGGCGGCGGGGCGGAGCCGCCCCGCGCGCTGGACGAGAATGACGGCAACGATGATGAGCCCCTTGAAAACCTGCTGCCAGAAGCTCTGTACGTCATAGAGGTTGAGCAGATTGTTGATCAGCGCGAGCACCAGCACACCGGCGCAGGTCGCCCGCACGGTGCCCTTGCCACCGGCCAGGCTTGCACCACCGATCACACAGGCGGCGATGGCGTCCAGTTCGAAGGCGGTGCCCACACTGGGCTGGGCGATTCCGACACGGCTGGCGAGAATGACACCCGCGAGTCCGGCGCAGGCGCCGCTGATGGTGTAGGCGAGCACCACATGGCGTCGTACGCCGATGCCCGCGAGGCGTACGGTCTCCGCGCTGCCGCCGATCGCGGTCAGTGCCCGGCCCGCGGGCGTACGGCCGAGAAAGACTCCGCCGAGCAGGAAGACGGCGATCATGATGATCGTGGAGACGGGTACAGGGCCCACCGCGGCGGATCCCAGTTCGAAGAAGCCGGCCTTCTCCGGTGCGACCGGGGTCTCCGAGTAGACGAAGGCCAGACCCCGGATGGTGGTGAGCGCGGCGAGTGTCACCACGAAGGGGGCGAGCTGGAAGCGGGCCACAAGTGCCCCGTTGACCAGCCCGAACCCGATGCCCGACGCCACTCCGATCAGCATCGCCAGCCACACGGGCAGCCCGGCCGACAGGCCCGCGGCGAGAATGCCGGAGAAGGCGACCACCGAGCCGACCGAGAGGTCGATACCGCCCGTCAGGATCACCGTGAGCATGCCGAAGGCGAGCAGTCCGGTGGTGACCATCTGCTTGAGCAGGTTCGTGACGTTCGCCTCGGTGAGGAAGGCGTCGGTGGTCGTACCGGCGATCGCGATGAAGGCGACGAGCAGCGCGGCGAGGCCCACTTCCAGGGTGATGTCGCGCCCCGCCACCCTGATCCTGGGCAGTCGCGGGCCGCCTCCCGCCCCGGTGCTGCCGTGCTCGGGGAGTCGTTCGGAGTCCCGTGGAGAGGCCGAGAGTTGATCCGTCATGCGGCGTGTCCGATCGCGTGGGCGAGGACGGTGTCCTCGGACGTACGGTCAGAGGGGAGCTCGGCGGCGATCCGCCCCTCGTGCATCACCAGCACGCGGTCGGTTGCGCCGAGGACCTCGGTGAGGTCGGACGAGATGAGGAGGACGGCCATTCCGTCACGGGCGAGTTCGTCGAGCATGCGGTAGATCTCCACCCGGGTCGCCATGTCGACCCCACGGGTCGGCTCATCGAGAAGGAGCACACGCGGCGAGGTGAGCAGCCACTTCGCCAGAACGGCCTTCTGCTGGTTGCCGCCGCTGAGCGCGCGTACGGGCAACCGTGCGGAGTGAGCGGGTCTGATGTCGAGCCGGTCGGTCATCGCCAGGGCGTCGCGCCTGCGCCGGGCGGTGTCGAGGAGCGGTCCCCTGGTCGCGCTCTTGAGGGTGGTCAGACCGATGTTGTCCTCGGTGCTGAGGCCGAGGACCAGACCGGTGCGCTTACGGTCCTCCGTGACCAGGGCGAGCCCCGCGCCGATGGCCTCCTTGGGGCTGCGGAACCGGTCGGTGGGTGAGCCTTCGGCCCTGATCGTCCCTTGGGCAGCGCGCCGGGCACCGAAGACGCAGTGTGCCAGCTCGCTGCGGCCCGATCCGACAAGACCGAACAGGCCGGTGATCTCACCCGCCCTCAGTGTGAAGGAGACATCGTCGAACTCGCCGGGTCTGCTGAGCCCTTGGACCGTAAGCAGTTCCCGGCCCACGTCGGTGCGGCGGTCGGGGTACAGCTGTTGTGGCCGGCGTCCCGCCATCAGACGGATCATCTCGTTCTCGTCCGTCTGCCGCGGTGTGGTCTCCGCGACGACGCGACCGTCCTTGATGACGACGATGGTGGTGGCCAGTTCGGTGACCTCGGCGAGCCGGTGCGATACGTAGACGATGACCACACCGCGCTTCTGAAGCCTCCGGATCAGGGCGAACAAGGCCTCCAGATCGGCGCCCGCGAGCACGGCCGAGGGCTCGTCGAGGACCAGCACCCTCGGCTCCCCGCTCTCGTCCACGAGGGCCTTGGCGATCTCCACCATCTGCTGGCGTGCGACGGTGAGGCCGCCCGCCTTGGTCCGGGGGTCGATCGCCCCGTATCCGATGTCCTCCAGGAGCACCCGGGCGCGGGCGTGCGCGGCCCGCCAGTTGATGAGGCCGCCCGGCATGCGCGGGTAGTGGCCCATCAACAGGTTCTCCGTGACGGACAGTTCGGGGATGAGGGTGAGCTCCTGATGGACGGTCCTGATGCCATGGGTGTGCGCGTCGTGCGGGGAGCGCAACGCCACGACCTCCCCGTCGAGGCGCAGTTCACCGCTGCTCATCCGCTCCGCGCCCGCGAGGATCTTGATGAGAGTGGACTTTCCGGCGCCGTTCGCGCCGACCACGGCGAGCACGTCACCGGCGTGGCCCTTGAGGTCCACGCCGTGCAGCACCTTGGTACCGCCGTACGACTTGTGCACCCCGCGCACGTCGAGCGCCGGCGGAGCGGGCGCACCGCTCACTGGAAGGCCTCCATCACGATGACCGTCTTCTGCCGGGTGAACTCCAGAGCCGTGTCATGCAGTCCCTCGACGGAGCCGCCGGTGTCCTTGGGGCCGCCGAAGGGCAGGTTCTCGGCGCGCAGCGCGGTGGATCCGTTGATCACGACACCGCCCACGTCAAGCCGGTTGGCGAGGGTGTAGGCGCGCTGGATGTCCTGGGTGAAGACGGCGGCCTGGAGTCCGTACGGGGAGGCGTTGGCCATCCGAACGGCGTCCAGGGGGTCTTCGAAACGGGCCACGGGGGCGACGGGCCCGAAGATCTCCTCGTTGAAGGCCGCGCTGTCGGTGGGCACGTCGACGAGGACGGCGGGATCGTAGAAGGCACCGCGGCGGGCGCCGCCCGCCACTTTGCGGGCGCCGTCCGAGACGAGGGTGCCCACGGCCTGCTCCACGCGCTGGGCGGCGGCCTCGCTGATGAGCGGGCCCACATCGGTGCCGTCGGCGAGCTGATCGCCGACACTGAGCTTGGCGGCGCCCGACAGGAGGGCGTCCACGAAGGCGTCGTGCACACCGCTCTGGACGTATACGCGCTTGACCGCGCAGCAGATCTGGCCGTTGCCGCGCGCGAGGCGCCCCAGGATCACGGCCTGCGCAGCGGCCTCCACATCGGCGTCGTCACAGACGATCAGGGCGTCGTTGCCGCCGAGTTCGAGGTGGACCTTCTTGAGGGTGTCCGCGGCGCGGCGGGCGATCTCGCGGCCGGCGGTGGTGGATCCCGTCAGGCTGATGGCGGCGGCGCCCGCCCTGGTGGCCAGTTCCTGGGAGACGTGCACGCCGCCGGTGAGCAGTTGGTGCGCACCGGCGGGGAATCCGGCGGCGGCGATCAGTTCCGCGATCCGGATGAGCGTCAGCGGGCAGCGCACCGGCGGGTGGACGAGCACCGCGTTGCCCGCGGCGAGTGCCGCCGCCGCCTTGTGGGCGTACAGCTCGACGGGGTAGTTGAAGGGCACCAACGCCGCGACGGGGCCGAGGGGTTCGCGGATCGTGACGGCGAGATGGCGTTCGAGGCCCGGCACCGCGTCGAGGGGAATCTGCCTCCCCAGCAGCCGGGTGGCCTCGCCCGCGAAGCCACGGAAGATCCTGATGGCGGCGCGGACCTCTTCGGTGGTCTGGAAGACCGGCTTGCCGTTCTCCGCGGCGAGCTGCCGGGCCAGCGCGTCGGCCTCTCCCTCGATCAACTCCGCTGCCTTCAGCAGGAGTTGTGCCCTCGCATGAGCGGGTAGCGCGGCCATGGCCCGTTGACCCCGCGCCGCGGCCTCAAGGGCGACGCCGATGCGCTCGGCCGTGAAGTCCTCGATTTCGCCGAGGACTTCACCGGTTCCTGGATTGTGTACGGACACAGCAGTACTGCGGGACGTCATACGTCGGGTCTCCTGTGCGATCTTGACCGGGCGGACGAATCTCCAGAAGTCGCAGCGATGCTGACACCCGCCAACTAGTTAGTCAACAGCGGTGACAAAATAGCCACCCGTCGCCTTGCAGCCACTCTTGAGGACGGCGAATACTGCATTGGCCAGGCATTCCGGGCGGTGCTTTTGGCAAATAAGTAGGTTGCAGCAGGGCCGGCAGTTCATCGAGCCGTACCCGCCGATCCGCGAGTACGGCCCGCATACGGCCCGTATCCCGTGCGACCGCGCCCGGCGGCGGCACGGCGCGAGCTCCGGCCGAGGAACATAGTAGCCATGGACATAATGTCTATGTACTCTATTCGCCATGAGCAAGGTTCCACCGGGCCCCACGCCCGGCTTCCTGGTATGGCGGCTCGCCAACAAGTGGCGCGTAGCGGTCGATCGCGCGGTGGCTCCGCTGGGTCTCACCCACGCGCAGTACGTAGTGGTCGCGTCGCTGCACGGCATGCAGCGCAGCGGCGAGCGGCCCAGCCAGCGCCGACTCGCCGACCACACCGGCCTGGAGGCGCTGTACGTCTCGAAGCTGGCGCGCGCCCTGGAGTCGGCCGGTCGGATCGAGCGCACCCGGGACCCCCGCGATCCGCGCGCCGTACAGCTCGCCCTCACCGAGCAGGGTCAGGCCATTACGCGGCAGGCCATCGCGGCGGTCCAGGAACTGCTTCAGCAGTTGCTTGAGCCGCTCGGCGGCCTCGACGCCCCACGGACGCGCGCCTTCGCCGACGAGCTGACGACCCTGCTCAACGCACCTCTCACTCCATCCGTGTTGAACGACGAGAGCACTCAGGGGACACCACCATGACCACCACGCCATCCACCACCACGACGTCCGCCACCACCGCGTCCACCACCACCGAACCCGTCGCCGACTCCCGCGCCCTCGCCCTGGCCCACTACGCCGCCCGCGGCATCCTGGAGTCCGTCCTGACCCGGCACGGCATCACGTTCCAGCAGCAGATCGCCCTGCGCGCCGCCCTCACCGCCGACGCCCCGCGGACGCCGGACGATCTCGTCACCCAGGTCCAGGGCTACCTCAAGGCCGACCCGGCCGACATCCGTGCCACTCTCGACGAACTGCTGGCCAAGCGGCTGCTCGTCGCGGACGGCGCGCATCTTCGGCCCACGGAGGCGGGACGCGAACTGACCGCCACTGTCGGCGCGGAGACCGCCCCCGTCAGCGCCCGCGTCTGGGGCGGGATACCCGCCGCGGACCTCGCCGCCGCCGGCCGCGTCCTCGCCCTGGTCACCGAGCGCGCCAACGCGGAGCTCGCGGCGCTGACCGACTGACCGTCACTCCTCGTCGTCGCCCTCGAAGAAGTCACCGACCTCGTCGACCACTTCGGCCGCGACCATCCCGCCGACCACGCCGACGGCCAGTCCCGCCGCTCCGGCGGCGATCACGGTGCCCATACCGGGTCCGGAGCGGTGCCCCTGCTCCTCGCCGTGGTCATGTCCGCCGTGGCCGTATGAGTGGCTCCCACGGCCGTACTGGGCGCCTCCGCCGTGGTGCGTGTCGCCGTGCCCGGGCCAACCGTGGGAGCCATGCACGGCTCGGCGCTCGACCAACTGACGCACCCAGCCGTCCACCTCGGCATACCAGTTGATCTGTCCGACGTCGGAGTGGCTGACGGCGAAACGGGATACCGCGTCATGACCTCCGGAGAGGAGACCGCCGCGCTTGTCGGCCTCCAGGACCACCTCCATGCCGCCGGGATTGGCGAGAAAGGTCACCTCGATCTCGTTCACCTGGTGCGCGTACCGCGCGGGGGGCGTGAGCTCGATCTCCTGGTAGAACGGTAGTTCCTGGCCGGTGCCACGGATCTGCCCGTACTCCAAGTCCGCGGACTTGAATCCGAAGCCGAGCTGTCCGAGGGCCCCGAGGACCGCCTCCTGGGCCGGCAGGGGGCGTACGGAGAACGGGTCGAGATCACCCTTGTCCCTGGCGCCGGCCACCGACACCTCGGTGCGAACGCCGAGGGCGATCCACAGTGGATGGCCGTACAGCTCGGTGACCGGGGTCTCCCAGGGCAGCGCCACACTGAACGGGATGCCGCGTCGCTCGTCCGCCGCGAGACGGAAGTCGCCGCCGACGCCGAACCGGCCGAAGGCGACCGTCCCGTCCGACTCCCCGTCGTCGTGCTCGACCTCGACCCGGGCCACAAGCTCCAGGGCGATGTGCTCGATCGTGAAGTCGGCGCCGCCGCCCTTCAGATGGACCTGCCCGGTCAGCGCGCTGCCGGGCAGCACCGCGTCCGCGTCGAGGACCGTGTCCACCGCGAGGCCACCCATGCCGAACGAGCCGAGCAGCCGCTTGAACACCATCGTCGCGTTCACTCCTTCTCTGTTACGTGTCGTCCCTGAGCCGCGGCCCGGTGCGCGGGAATCAGGCGGAACGCACCGGACCGCGGCACGTGATCACTTGGCGGAGGCGCCCAGTACGGCCAGGGCCTGCGCCCAGCGCGCGTACTTCAGATCGGCCAGATCGGCGACGGTCTTGACGCCGAACGCCTCCTGGAGCAGCTCCCCGTCCCGGTCCGAGACGCCCTTCAGCGCTGATACCGGCGCGGCGAGGATCTCGGGCAGCTCCTTGTCCGCCCACGCCTTGTCCAGCATCTTGTCCAGGTCGATCGAAGCCACGAAAGCCCTCCCAGGGGGATACGGATGAATGAGGAATCGCCCAACGTGCCTCACCGGAGGGCGGCGCCGCGTGCACATGGCCCACTTCTCCCTGCCGGAAGGCCGTCGCGGGCGGGCAGCCGGAAGCCCGGCGCCCGCGCAATATCTACAAAGCTGTAGAAGCATAGGCATGAGGCCCCGCGCTTGGGCGACGCCTCTGGCCGATCCGAGGAAACAAGTCCGAAAATCATCCGGTCGGGAGTCGCATATCGCGCCCCAGTGACCCCCGCGAGGGGCTCCTTGCGCACGCAATTGCTCGCGCGGCACGCACTCCTGTCCGGCCAGGTGCTCGACGGGGTCGGCCCGGGTGGCGGCGAGCAGGGCGTGGGCGGTGAAGTCGCTGTCGGTGCTCAACCCGGTAGGGCTGTCGCTCCCGTTTTCCTCCAGTGGACTCGCACCCCGATCCGCGGATGAGGTCACTGAACGCGTCCAGCTCAATAGGTTGGACGATCACAAAGGTATCCCGGCTTCCTGCCCATGGATCGTCCACCCCGGTCGTGTTCCCATCGTTGTCATGAGCGGAGACACCCTGCTCGCCGGGGGTCGGTGCAGTACCGGGGCGGACGCCCCACGAGCCGACACCCCGTTCAACGACATCGAAACCACCATTTCTCAGATGATGGAAGGACCGTGATGAGCACCGACACCAGCTCGTCCACCCTGCTGGTCACCGCAAGCCCGGACCCTGAGTCCCTGACACATCACATACTCGGAAGCCTTGAGAAAGCACTTCACCCCCGGCCGGTCGAGATCGCCGACCTGTTCAAGGAGGAGTTCGACCCCAGGTTCACCTTGGCGGATCGCCGGACCTACCGCGAGGGCGGCGCCTACCCGGCCGATGTCGTCCGCGAGCACCGTCGTCTCGAACGCGTCACCGATCTCGTCCTGGTCTTCCCCGTGTACTGGTGGTCGGTGCCCGCACTGCTCAAGGGGTGGATCGATCGTGTCTTCCTCAACGGCTGGGCTTTCGACTACTCCCCTTCCTCGGGCGTGCGGCCGAGGCTTCAGTGGCTGACCACGCATCTCCTGCCCGTCGCCGGCGCCGATGCCGACGCATACGAGCGCCACGGTTACGAGACCTCCCTACGGACACAGATCGAGCACGGCATCGTCGACTACTGCGGCAGCCGACGCGGCGCCACCGCGTTCATCCATGAATCCGAGGAGGCTTCCCGTGAAGAGACGGCGCAGAGCGTGGAACGCGCGGTGCGCATCATCAGTGAAGC
The DNA here is from genome assembly GCF_040681655.1 of Streptomyces sp. NPDC051662. Taxonomy (NCBI): domain Bacteria; kingdom Bacillati; phylum Actinomycetota; class Actinomycetes; order Kitasatosporales; family Streptomycetaceae; genus Streptomyces; species Streptomyces sp. NPDC051662. The sequence goes on along the minus strand of NZ_JBFAZD010000003.1, from coordinate 66,419 downwards.
CATTCGTACTGATTCGACGCGAGCATGAACACGCATCCGCACGCACTGTGTCCAGCGCGAAGGGCACCCGTCACTGATCGAGCGCTTTCGTGGTGAGTTCCGTTCTCACCGCGTCGGGCCGGTCTCTGGTTCTGCGGTGCGAGCGGCGCGCGCGTAGCGGGTGGCGAGGTCTCCGAACGCGGTGGCCAGTTGGGGTGGGCCGATGACCTCGATATCGGTGTCGAAGCGGCCGATGGCGGCGGCGAGTCCGGTCCATGACCAGGAGCCGAGGATGAGCCGGCAGCGGTGCGGGCCGAGTTCCACGACGATTCCGTCCTGGGCGAAGGGCGCGACGTCGGCGGCCGGGAGGTGGAGGATGACCTCGCCTCGGCAGGGCCAGTCGGTGGTGGTGCCGTCGTTGCCGCGGAATCGGCTGGTGACGAAGGTGGCGACGCTGCCGCCGGGGAGGTCGCGCGGGGCGAAGCGGGGGCCGGTGGGTGTACGGGGCCGGATGCGGTCGACTCGGAAGGTACGCCAGTCCTCGCGGTGGAGGTCCCAGGCCACCAGGTACCAGCGATGACGCCAGGTGACCAGGTGGTGTGGTTGGACGCGGCGGGTGTCATCGGCCGAGGTGCTCAGACCCGGGGCGTAGTCGAAGCGCAGTTCCTCGCGGGCGTGGATGGCGCGGCTCAGATCCATCAGGACCTGGGCGTCGGCCTGGGGGGTGCCGCCGGCCGCCGGGGGCGGTTGGACCGCGGTGATGTGCAGCAGGTCGACGCGGTGGCGCAGACGGGGCGGCATGACCTGTCTGAGAGTGGCCAGGGCGCGGGAAGCGTCTTCGGCGACGGTGGTGCCGGTGGCCGCGGTCTGCAACGCGATGGCCAGGGCGACGGCCTGCTCGTCGTCGAACAACATAGGCGGCAGATGAGTGCCGGCCTCCAGGCGGTAGCCGCCGGCCGGTCCTTTGACGGTCGTGATCGGGTAGTCGAGTTCGCGAAGGCGTTCGATGTCACGGCGCACCGTGCGCGAGGTGATGCCTAGGCGCTCGGCGAGATCATCGCCGGACCAGTCACGGGGCGTTTGAAGGAGAGAGAGCAGCGCGAGCAGCCGAGCGGACGTTTTATGCATGACACCCATACTTCCCGGAGTACCGGACACACCCTGTCCGCTACCTCTGCCATCGTGGCATACGAGCCGATCGGGAGGCATAACCCCTGGTCACGGCAGCCGCCGCTCGGCATCGACGGCCGACGGCACACATGTGTCACACCGAGGCAAGGAGCAGGTCATGTCCATCACGACCACCACTCACCTGAACTTCCGGGGCACCGCACGTGAGGCGCTGGACTTCTACCAGTCCGTCTTCGGCGGACGTACTGTCGCGGTCACCTACAAGGACGCGGGAGCCGTACGGAACGAGAGCGAGGCGGACTGGGTGATGTGGGGCGCGGTGGCCGGTGACAACGGCTTCCACGTCATGGCCTACGACGTGCCCTCGCAACTGCCCTGGAACCAGGGCGAGAACTCGTTCTTCGTGTCCGTTCGTGGAGACGAAGCCGAGGAGATCAGGGTCCTGTGGGGCAAGCTCGCCGAGGGCTCGACCATCGTGAGTCCACTGGAGCCCGCGCAGTGGGCGCCGCTGTACGGCATGCTCACCGACCGCTTCGGCGTCACCTGGGTCCTGGACGTCACCGCTCCTCACAACGGCTGAACCAACCGACCGACCTGACATGCCTGCGCCCGTCCGGGCCGCCGCCGCACGGGCGGCCCGTACGGCGGCTCCCGGCGTTGGGCCGTCCGGGCGGTCGAGGGTCGAGCAGGACAGATAGTGGCTGCCCCAGGTGGTTCGTCGTCCTGCCCGGCATACATGTTCCACAGTCACCGAGTCAGTTCGGACAGCTCCGAGGATGTTCATGAAACTGTTGTTCAGCGCTACCCCCGCCTTTGGTCACATACTGCCCTTGGTCCCGCTCATGCAGGCGGCGGTCAGTGCCGGGCATACCGTGGGACTGCTGTCGAGTGCGGAGTTCCGGGCCGCGGTCGGCGAGGAACTCCCTCCGGAGGTGGAGTTCCTCGCCGCGGGCGTGATGCCGGACGTGTTCTCCGCGGAGGCGGGCCGCCGCACCGGTGCCGACGTGTTCCGTCCGACACCCTCAACCATCGGTGAGATCTTCGGCGGCGCCCGCCTCGACCTCGCCGCCGAGGACAGCATCACCCAAGCCACCCAATGGGCTCCGGACCTGATCCTCGCCGAGCCGTTCGACGCGGTCGGCCCGCTCGTCGCCGCCCATCTCGGCACCCCCTGGCACCAAGCCGGCATCGGCCCCTCACTGCCCGCCGTGATCACCGATGAGATCGAACGCGCGGCCTCGGCCCGCTACGAGCCGCTCCACCTTCACCCCGTCACCGCCTCAAGCTACATCGACCCCAGCCCACGGCAACTGCAGGACCCGCACTGGTCCCCCCTCACCCCGGTACGGACAGTCCGGCCCCAGGCCCACCGCCGCCCCAAGGACATCACCCTCGACCTGCCCGACTTCGACGAACGCGACAAACCCACAGCACTCGTCACCCTGGGCACCATCTTCTCCGACCCGGACACCCTCTCCGCCGCAGTGGCAGCCGTCGCGGACACCGGAGCCAACGTGATCGCCACACTCGGCTCATCCCTCAGGCACCCCACCGCGAACCAGACCGCCCCAACCGACTCGACGAACGTGCGGTACGTACCCTTCATCCCCCTGGACCAACTACTCGAAAAAGCCGACCTCGTAGTCGGCGCCGGAGGCATCGGCACCATCACCGGCAGCCTCACACGCGGTCTCCCCATGGTGCTCTGGCCCCAAGGCGCCGACCAACCCATCAACGCCGCCCGCGCCGCCGCGTCAGGAGCCTCGATCACCGTCGACTCGCCACCTGAGATCTCCCCGGCCGTAACAGCGGTACTCACACACCACACCTACCGCCACCACGCCCAGCACATCGCAGCCGACATCGCCGAACTCCCCCCAGCGGCCACAGTCATCGCAGAGATCACCAACCCCTGACACACCCACAACAGCCAACAGCCAACAGGTGCCCGGCTGCGCCACAGCGGTCCGGCTCCGGCTCCGGGTATAGATCCATTATCCAGGTGCGCGCAGGTGCTTGTCACCGTTCTCCGGAATGATCTTTATAGTGGATTTGCCCCTTTAGAGTTGCGGTCAACGAGCACAACACACCGACACAACACAAAGGAGTCGAGCATGGCGCACGACATCGCCGCGCTGGCGGTGGAACTCAAGGACATGGCCGCGGCCGACCACCAGTCCTCGATCCGCGCGAACAGCGATGATCCGGCCGAGCAGTTGGAGTGGCGGCGGCTGACCGCACGCCACGGTGACCGGCTCGGCGAGATCATGGCCGAGTACGGCTGGCCGACGGCGGAACTGGTCGGCGAGGAGGCCGCACGCGCGGCGTGGCTGATCGCTCAGCACGCCGACCGGCAGCTCGACATCCAGCGGCGCGCCCTCCAGCTGATGCGGCAGGCGGTGTCGGCGGGCTCGGCCGGCCCCCGCGAGCTCGCTTTTCTGCTCGACCGCACACGGGTCAATGAGGGCCGCGAGCAGATCTACGGCACTCAGATCGCCGGTGTGAAGGACGGGGCACCGATCCCGTGGCCTTGCGAGGAGCCCGAGCGCATGGACGAACTCCGCGCGGAAGTCGGCATCGAACCCTTCGACGAGTACGTCGCCAAGTTCGCGATCGCCTAAGGGAACCGGCCGCCCCAGCATCGTTGCTGGGGCGGCCGGACTGATGTGAAAAGGGCTCAGTTCTGGGCGTCGGCCCTGTCGGTCGGCTTCGTCCGGCCGTCCTCGGTGTTCTCCGCCGGTGTCTCCGCGGCTGTCTCTGTGGCCGTCTCTGTGGCCGTCTTCGATGTGTTCTTCGCGGCGATCAGGCTGGTGATGGTGGTGATGACCAGTACGCCGCAGATGACGCCCAGTGAGACGGGGATGGAGATTTCCGGCACGTGGAGGCTTGTTGTCTCGTGGAGGCCGTGCAGGACGAGCTTGACGCCGATGAAGGCGAGGATGACGGAGAGGCCGTAGGCGAGGTGGGCGAGCTTCTTGAGGAGTCCGACGATGAGGAAGTACAGCTGGCGCAGGCCCATGAGGGCGAAGGCGTTGGCTGTGAAGACGATGTAGGGGTCCTGCGTGAGGCCGAAGATCGCCGGGATGGAGTCCACGGCGAAGAGTACGTCCGTGATGCCGATCGCCAGCATGACGATCAGCATGGGGGTGACCAGGCGTTTGCCGTTCTCGCGGATGGTCACCTTGGTGCCGTGCCAGGTGTCGGTGGAGGGCACGCGGCGCTGGATGGCCTGCATGAGGCGGCCGGGTTCCCAGTCCTCTTCCTCCTCGGCCCGTGCTTCCTGGATGAATTTCCAGGCGGTCCAGATGAGGAAGGCGCCGAAGATGTAGAAGACCCAGGCGAAGGTGCTGATGGCGGCGGCGCCGACGGCGATGAAGACGGCGCGCAGGATGAGTGCGATGAGTACGCCGATCATCAGTACGCGCTGCTGATAGATGGAGGGGACGGAGAACTTGGCCATGATCAGGACGAAGACGAAGAGGTTGTCGACGCTGAGTGACTTCTCGGTGATGTAGCCCGCGAAGAACTCACCGGATGCCTGTCCGTCGCCCCAGATCAGCAGGCCGGCGCCGAAGAGGGACGCGAGGGCGATCCAGACGATCGACCAGGTGCCCGCTTCCTTCATCGAGACTTCGTGCGGCTTTCGGCCGCCGATGAAGAAGTCGGCCGCGATGAGTACGCACAGTCCTACGACTGTGAGTACCCACATGGTCATGGAGACGTCCAACCTGGGTTCCTCCCTCTGGCGTGGGACTCCCAAGGTACAAGGATGACCAAGCTTAGGTAAAGAAATAGTCTAAGTTCCTGGTCAGGGGCCCCTCATGAGGGGCACTCAGGCGCCGGACGCGTGGGAGCGAATCGGACCGCGACGGCCTCGCGAAGATCTCGGCCCGCTCATCGGGGCCCGGAAATGGCGCTCACCGCGGCGCGCGGGCGCGCGGCGGCACGGTGTGTGACCCGCCCAAGTGGGGTCACACACCGTGCCGAGGGCCGAGGAGGGTTCCGGTGCTACGCCGCGTGGAGCGCCAGCGTCGGCGAGAGGCGGGCCGCACGCACCGCCGGATAGAGCCCCGCGACCGTCCCGATGACCAGCGTCGCTCCGAATCCGCCTCCGACGGCCCACAACGGAACCACCCACGGCAGCCCGTCGACGCGTGCGAAGATCCCCGTCATCGCGGCGCCCAGCAGGACGCCGGCCAGGCCGCCGAGGCCGGACAGCAGCAGCGACTCCGTGATGAACTGGATACGGATCTGGCCCCGTGACGCGCCGAGCGAACGCCGCAGACCGATCTCGAACCGTCTCTCCAGCACCGAAATGATCATGGTGTTGGCGACTCCGACTCCCCCGACGAGAAGGGCGATACTGCCGAGCCCGAGGAGCAGGCTGCTGAACGCCCCCTCCATCGCGGCCTGCGCCTGTAGCTTGGCGGACGGGTCGGTGATCTTGATGTTCTGCGGGTTCTGCGGGTCGATGCCGGCAGCGAGCAGATCGCGGACGTTCTCGACGGTGTCGTTCGTCGAGCGCTCGTACACCGCGGTCGGATGGCCGTCGAAGCCGAGGAACCGCTCGGCGGCCTCCCAGCCCACCAGGGCCGCGCGTTCGAGTTCCGGAGCCAGGGGCAGCGGTTCGAGGATGCCGACGACCGTGAAGTAGCGGTTGCCCAGCCAGACCTGCTGCCCCGCCGCGCCGATACCGAGGCGCCGCGCGGAGACATGGCCGAGTACGACGGCCGGATAGCGGCTATTGGCCTTGTTGAGCCAGCTTCCGCTGCCGACCTCGCCCCGTACGACCTTCAACAGCCCTTCGGACGCGGCCCGGACGCTGATGCCGCCGGTCTCGTCCTCGGACACCTTCTCGTTGCGGCGTACGGACCCTTTGACGGTGCCGGTCGCGCCCGCCTGCTCCACCCCGTCGATACGGCTCACCACACCGACGGAGTGTCTGGGCAGCTTGACGTCCTCCCCCGCGAACATCGACTCTCCGGGCTCCGCCACCAGCATGTTCGTGCCCAGTCTGTCGAGCCGCTGCAACAGCTGCTCCTTGCTCGACGCGGAGATGCCGACCACCGCGATCATGGTGGCGATGCCTATGGCGATACCCAGCGCGGAGAGCACGACGCGCAGCGGGCGGCTGCGCATACCGCCGGAGCCGACGTGGAGGACGTCGCGCGGGCTGAGCCGGGCCGGTCTGAGCTTGCGGCGGGCCATCAGGAGCCGCTCCAGGCGTCGTTGGCCAGGCCGGGCGACGCGCCATCCCGTACGTCAGGCGGTGCGTCAGGCGGGGTGCCGCCCGGTACGCCCGTTCCCTCGCCGTCCCGTCGGCGCGTCCCCGCGCCGCCCTCCCCTACGCCACCCCTCACGTCCTGGACCACCTCGCCGTCGCGCAGCCGCACTTGCCTGGGCAGGCGTGCCGCGACCTCAAGGTCGTGCGTGATGATGGCGATGGTCGCCCCCGTCGCGCTCAGGTCGTACAGCAGCCTCATCACCGACTCGCCCGACACCGAGTCCAGCGCGCCTGTCGGCTCGTCCGCCAGCAGCAGTTCGGGGGCGCCGACGACGGCACGTGCGATGGCGACCCGCTGCTTCTGTCCCCCGGACAACTCGTGCGGCCGGTGTCCTCGGCGGTCGGCGAGACCGACACGTTCCAGTGCGTCGGCGGCCCGCCTGCGCCGTTCGGCGCGTGGCAGCCCGGAGTAGAGCAGCCCCTCCGCCACGTTGTCCATCGCACTGATACCCGGCACCAGGTGGAACGCCTGGAAGACGAATCCCACATGGCGTGCGCGCAGGGCGGACAGTTCACGGTCGGACAGGGCCGGGACATCGAACCCGGCGATGGAGACCGACCCGGAGGTGGGCCGGTCCAGGGTGCCGATGATGTGCAGCAGTGTGGACTTTCCGGAGCCGGACGGCCCGACAATGCCGACCAGTTCGCCCTTCTCGATGGTCAGGTCCACGCCGCGCAGCGCCATGACGCCACCCGCGTACCGCTTGGTGACGCCCTTGAGGTCGACGACACGCGTCATACTTTCGGCACCCCCACCTTCGTACCGGGGCGCACCCCGTCGCCGGTGACTTCCACCCGGCCCTGGGCGAAGAGGCCGAGTTCGACCCGTACTTCACGGGCCTTGCCGTGCTCGACGACCTGGAGTCCGAAGCCCTTGTCCGGCAGGGCGAGCAGTGCCTCGATGGGCACGGTGAGGACGCCCTCGCGTGTCTCCCCCACGAAGCGCACGGTGACAGGCGCCTGGTCCAGAGCACCGGTCTTGTCCGCTCTGTCCAGGGTGACCTTGAGGGTGATCTTCGGGGAGTCGTCGTCCGGGTCGCTGCCCGGCTTGGCCTGGGTGCCGACGGTGGTGATCCTGCCCGGTGCGGAACTGCCGTCCGGCAGGGTGACGGTCACACTGTCGCCCTTCTTGACGGACGCGCTCTCCTCCACGTCGAGTCGCACGGTGATGACGCGGCTGGGACCGGTCGCGGTCAGTACGGCCTGCCCGGGTGCCGTCAGGTCGCCCACGGAGATGTCTGCGCTCTCGATCCGGACGGCACCGGACGCGAAGGCGATGTCTTCCGGGCCCAGGGTGCCGGTCTGCTTGTCGCCGTTCGCCTTCTGCCAGCGCTTGACGGCGCGGGCGGTGAGGTCGGTGTACTCGTCGTCAACGGTGAAGCCCGTATAGCCGAGAGCGGCGAGGTTCTCCTCCAACTGCCGTACGTCCCCGCCCTCGGTGCCGGCCTTGAGCATCCGGTACATCGGTTCGGAGCCGTACATCAGCCGGACCTTCCCGCCGTCGACCGCGTACAACCAGCCGTTCCGCTGAACCGTTGAGCCGGCCTTCGCGGTCCAGGTCAGGACGCCCGCGGCAGTCGCGTTGAATTTCCGCTTGCCCGCATAACCGATGGTCCCGTCGGCCAGCACGCTCTCGCTGAGGTTCTCCCGTTCGACGGCGGCGGTGGCCGGCGGCAGCCCGGAGTCCCGTGGCGTGCCGCTGTCATCGGAAGAGGTCAGGGCGACGAACGCGGTGGAGCCGCCCGCCACGGCCAGCAGCGAGAGTGCGGCCAGGATGACGTTCCCGCGCTTCATCGAAGTTCGCCTTCACACGCCTTACTCGCTTCCTCGAACTTCTTCGCCTCAGCCCCGCTCTTCCGCTCGGGCAGCGGCTGCGCCTGCCCCTCCTTGGGGTCCGGCATGTCCTGGCCGTGCTCACGCATGCACTTGCGGTACTTCAGCTGCTTGTCCTTGTCGGCCTGCGACTCCTGGCTGTCGGCGTCGCCGGCGGGAGCCTTGTCCTTGCACGCCTTGAGAGCCTTCTCCACTGTCGCGTTGCTGTTGCCGCCGCCGAGCTGGATTCCCGGATCCGCGGCCGTGCCCTCACTCGGCTCAGGCATGTCCAGCCCGTTGTCGCGCAGACACTTGCGGTACTCCAGGGCCTTGTCGGCCGCGGTCTTCGCGTTCGAGGCCCCGGAGTCCTTCGAGTCCCCACTGTTCGAGCACGCCGTGCCGAACAGGGCCAGCACGGCCACGCAGCAAGCGGCGGCGACATGGCGACGCCTCCGGCCTGGGCGCTCACGGACGGACAGCTGTGGTGAGGCACTCCGGACGACTCGCTTCGGGAGCGAGTTCTGCTTCTGCACGGCGATCTCCTGGACGTCAATGGTGTGATCTGTGCGAACGCCCTGAGAGTGCCGTGATCCCGCCTTTCGTTTCTCTCAACGATTCGGTTTACAACGACGAAACCCCGCGTTGTGCACACAATGGGCCCATGCGGGTACTGCTGGTGGACGACGAGGAATTCCTGGCCGAGACAGTCGCGGACGGCCTGCGGCACGACGCCATCGCCGTAGACGTGGCGTACGACGGCCTGACCGCGCTGGACAAGCTGCGGTCCGGGGCGTACGACGTCCTCATTCTCGACCGCGATCTGCCGGGGCTGCACGGCGACGAGGTATGCCGCAGCGTCGTACGGCAGGGACTGCTCACCCGCATCCTGATGCTCACCGCGGCCGGCGACGTACGGGACCGGGTGCACGGCCTCGGCCTGGGCTCGGACGACTACCTCGCCAAGCCGTTCGTCTACGACGAACTCCTCGCGCGCGTCCTCGCCCTGGGACGCCGTGCCTGGCCCGCGCTGCCTCCGGTCATCGAACGGGCCGGACTTGTCCTGGACACCGCCCGGCGCCAGGTCACCAGGGACGGCCGCTTCCTCGCCCTGTCCCGCAAGGAGTTCGCCGTGCTTGAGACACTGATGCGGGCCGACGGCGCGGTCGTCAGCGGCGACGACCTGATCGAGCAGGTGTGGGAAGAGGGCACCAGCTACCGCACGAACGCGGTCCGCGTCACCCTCTCCAAACTCCGGGCCAAGCTCGGCGACCCTCCCGTGGTCGAAACGGTCCCCGGCTGCGGCTATCGCCTCCGGGCGAGCCGGTGAACAGCGAAAGGGCCCGGCTGACCGCCCTCTACACCGGACTCCTCATGCTCGCCGGCATATTGCTGACCGGCCTCGTGTACCTCCTGCTGAAGCAGAGCCTCGAATCCCAGATCGGTCGCGCGGTCGCCGCGGTCTCCCTCACACTTCACCCCGGCGTGGACGCGGCCGAGAAGACGGCCCCGCTGAACACGGTGGGCACACCTGCCGACGACGGAACCCGAGTCGCCGAGACGGTGAGCCAGGTCGCCGGGGACGCGGCTCTGAGCCGTCTGCTCACCGTCTCCGGCCTCTCCCTGGTCGCGTTCGCGGTCGTCTCCGCCGCGCTGGCCTGGTGGATGGCCGGCCGGGTGCTCCACCCCGTCGGCGTCATCACCGCCAGGGCCCGACGACTCTCCGAAGAGAACCTGCACGAACGGCTCGCACTCCGGTCACCGCCCGGCGAACTCAAGGAACTCGCCGACACCTTCGACCAGATGCTCGACCGGATCGAGCATCTGGTCGCGGCCCGGCAACGGTTCGCCGCCAATGCCGCGCACGAACTACGCACCGCCGTCACGGTCCAACGCGCCGCCGCCGAGATCGGCCTCGCGAACGACCCACCACCGGAGAAGGTCGCCCATATGCGGCGCAAGCTGATCGAGAACGCCGACGGGAGCGAGCGACTGATCGAGGGCCTTCTCCTGCTCGCGGTCTCCGACCGGGAACTGTCGCGCCGCGAACGAGTCCGACTCCACGAGATCACGGCCCACTGCACGGAGGGACTTCGGGAGGAGGCGGCCCGGTGCTCGGTCGCCCTGGACCTGGCAGCGGAGCCGCTGTCCGTCGAGGGTGACCCCATCCTGCTCGAACACGCCGTGTACAACCTCGTCTCCAACGGCATCCGCTACAACCACCCCGGCGGCACCGTCCGGGTACGCGTCGGATCGAACGCCATCGAAGTCGACAACACCGGTCCCATGGTGCCGTCCACAGACGTACCGCTCCTCTTCGAGCCGTTCCGACGAGCGGCGGAACGCCGCCACGGCCGGGGGGACAGCGCGGGGCTGGGCCTTTCGATCGTCGCGTCGATCGCACGGGCCCACGACGCGGACACACGGGCGAGCGCGAATCCGCACGGCGGACTGACGGTCCGGATGATCTTCCCACCCACGGCGCGCCTATGACCTCGACGCCCTCAGCGAGTGCCCTGTACCGCCGTCGGGCTGTCCGAGAGGACGCCGGGAAGGCCCAGCGCCAGGTTTCCGACGTGAAGGAGCCGCTGCTCGTACGACTGGAGGAAGGGAGCCGATACCGGCACCTCCATCCGTCCGGTCGGGCACGACGCCAGGCCGAGATCGGTGGCCGTCAGGCACATGGTCTGCAGCAGACAGCCGGTGTCGCGGTAGATCATGCTCAGCGCCATCCCCGCGTACTTCCAGCCCGTACGGTCCGCGCGGGAAGCGAGGTAGAGCCCGGCCGGGGGCGCGTCGTTCAGCAGCGCCGGGAGGGTGATGGTCCGGTCCTGGAGCGCGGCGAGGTCGTCGTTCCAGTCGGACAGCCGGTGCAGCGCGTGGTCGAACGCGTCGTAGTGGTACGCCCCGGGTGGTAGCCGCTCCACGTCGCGGGCGATCAAGTAGATCTCCAGGCTGTGCCGGGCGCCACCGGACGGCGCGGGGCGCTGTGTCTGCTCGTAGGACCGCGGTGGCAGGTAACCACGCACCCGCGCGGACCGGTCAAGGAACGCGGCGAGGAGTCTCAACGGCATCGGTTCGGCCGCGAAGTCGCGGATACTGCGCCGCTCGGCGAGCACCTCCGCGAGCGTGCGGCTCGGCAGATCGTGAGCATCCGGCAGGGCAACGGTCCCGGTGGCCTCGGGGTGGCGCAGTCGGGCCGGCGGCGGTGTGCCGCGCTGTGTGCCGGGCAGGGGCCCGCGCCCGGCCTGTGCGTGGCAGGCGCGTTCGTACGGTGTCAGGCCGTCGGCGGCGGGTTCGGCGTCCTCCTTGCCGTCATGGCGGACGATGCCCGCGGAGGCCAGCCGTTCGAGCAGTGTCCGGGTCGTGTCGGCGTCCGACTGGTGCGGCCACCGGGCGTTGAGTTCGTCCGCCGTCAGTGGACCGTCGAGTCGCTGCAGCAGATCGACCAGTTCGGGCTTGGCGACGAATTTCCGGCCGCTGCGGGAGTCGACGAGCACAGACCCGGAGTGCTCGTCCCACTCCAGCAGCAGGTCGGGGTTTCGGCGGAAGAGCGTTCGCGTGTCCACGCGGTGTGGGTCCTTCCTGAGCGTGTCCGGTGCCTCGGGGGGAATCTCAGAGGAACGGCAGCGGCAGGGGGTTGAGTTCGTCCTCGCCGAGGGGGGCCGTGCGTACGCCCATGGCCACTGGTGCCCGGAAGACACGAGGGCCGCCCCGCCGGTGGAAGTCGCTGCGCAGGGTAATCGGGCACAGGCCCGGCACCAGGGAACGCACGACCGATACACCGCACTCGGCGACGTCGATGGGGGTGATGTCCACGCTGATGGCCTCATACCCCCGCGCCGCCAGGCGCCGAACCGCTTCGTCGACATCCGCCCGGAACCCTTGGGAGGGCCTGGGCGGCGGGACGGGCCGTGAGGGGCCGTCGTGCCAGAACTCCAGGTGCCGTGCCCGGTCGTGGTCCCAGTAGTAGAGGCTGAAGTCCCTGAGCGTGTCCAACGCGGCGTCCGCGGCGGGGATTCGGGCACCGGCGTCGAGCTCTTTCTGCCAGGTGGCCGCGCCGGCGCGGCCGAGACATGCCTCTTCGAGGGCGCCGAGCAGGGCCGCGTGGGGATCCAGGTCCGCCCGGGCGGCGTGTACGGTCACCGGCCGCCGTTCCGTGTCCTCCTGGCAGCGGATGGCGAAGGCCGGGATACCGAGGTCGGTGGTGAGGTCCTTGCCGGTGACCGCGACGCCCGCGGCGGTGAGCCTGTCGACGATGCGACGCGGTACTCCGTCCGGCAGGCTCGTCAGGTCCAGACTGGGCAGGGTGAGGCGGTTCTCCCAGAACACCACGCTCGCGTCCCGCTCGACGACCTCCATCAGCCCGGCCAGTACCGCGTGTTCGTAACAACTGCCCGCGGCCAGCCCGGTGGAGATGGGGTCGAACCACGCCCGGTGGCCCTTGGGGAACCGGTACGGCAGATAGACCGCGCAGGCCGGTACGTACCGCGTCCTGCCCGTCGTCAAGGAGTGTCCACGCACCCAGTCGATCGCGGTGTCCGGTTCGAAGGGGCCGTAGCGAGGGTGGTCTGCGTACTCCTTGGCCGAGCCCAAGGGCAGATCACGGGGGTCGACGGCCTCGTCGCCGAGATCGGTGAAAGAGGCTCGCACGAGCTGGTCGCGACCATAGACTCCGGCCGCGTAGCGCTCCATGGTCTCGCCCACGGCGCAGACCCGGGCGGTGACCGGATCGCTCTTGACGGCCCCTCCACGTGCCTCGGCGTCCACCGGGGAGAACCAGCTCGTCGTGGTGCGTCCGGCGGTGCGCGCGTAGGTCGTGTCGCCTTCTTCTCCTGCCCCGTCGTCCACGCGGAGTTCCAGCACCAGTCCGGTCAGCGGGTCGACGGCACCGCGCATCCGCTCCCAGCAGGCGCGGACGTCGGTGTCGCCGGTCTCGTCGCGCCGTGGCGTACGGGCGCGTGAGGAGCAGGCGGGACAGCCGGGGGTATGGAACAGGGTGTGCCGGGTGCGCTCCAGCTCCTGGTGGTCGAATTCGGTGAGGATGCCACGCCCCGGTCCCGGTCGGCCGCTGAGGAGCCTGAGGGTCTCATGAGCCAGCAGCCCGGAGGCGATGGCGGTGGTGGGCCACGCGTCGCTGTCGGCCGCCCCCAGCAGCACGTCGAGCGGCAGATCGGCCACCGCCTGCCAGACGTGGTTCGCGCGGATACGGCGCACGAGACACACCGGGCAGGGGGTGTGGGGCGGTGTGAGGGTGGCGGACAGCAGCCGCTTCGGGGTGCTCAGATGGACGACCAGGGGCATGCCACTGTCCATCGACACCTCGGCCCATCGCTGGAGCACGGACTCCGGCAAGGACAACGGCAGGACCGCGACGGCCGGGGCCTGGGCTCCGGCCCGCGGAGGGTCGACCGAGGCCATGCTCACCCCGGCCCGTCGAAGCAGCGCCGAGACTCCCTCCCCGAGAGCGCCGTCGGCGACGGCCACCACATGGTCCTCGGATCCGTCGCCACCGGCGGCATACAGCGGGTGGGCCTCCCGCTCACCCCCTTGGTGGACCAGGCCGCGGGCGTGGAGCCCTTGGACCACCCGCTCGGGCAGGGCGTCAAGAAGGAGATGCCCGTCCCTGTCCTCCTGGGGACCGGCCTCCCGGGGAGCCGCCTCCCGGGGACCCGCGCTCCGAGGGTCGGCCGGAGGGGGCGCCAGCCGCAGCATGCCGGTGCTCGCGCAGACATACAGATGGTCGCCGCGCGCGACGAGCCGGACATCCCGCCGGGTCGTGAGCGGAACGGATGGTGGTGCGAGCGAGGAGGCAGCGTGTGTGTCCAAAGCGGTCCGCCTTCTTGATGAAGCGTCAGGGGGAGGGAGCGGAAGTGGAAGGGGAAGGGAGAGGGGGGCGGCATCCTCCCGCTCGGTGGGGCGGCGGGAGGATGCCTCTGTTGCTTCTTACTCGTCCTCGACTTCGGTGTCGGCCGCGGCGACGGCCGACAGACAGCTGTGCCCGGCAAACGTCTCTTCCGCCATGGGCAGCGCCATCTCCTCGAACAGTTCGTCGTTCTCAGACATGCTTCTTCTCCTTCCTTGGACGACCCTCCATCTGGACGCGTCTGCCTGGGCCTGCCTCGCAGTACCAGCACACACGCAACTCCATTACGCGTGAACCCAGTTGACATGTCGAGAAATCTGCTCACTCGCCACTCAGAAGACTGAAATGTATGAATACCCACCACCCGGCGGACAGCACACTTCGTGGCTACCCGGGGCCACTTGGGCGATATCCACCTGTTCGAGTGAATGCTTGTGGCTTCTTCATACGAAGGGGCCCTCGTCGGCTGGACAGTTTCCTCGCTGCTCGTGGTCTCAACTCGCCTCAAGGGAGGACACATGGCCGGCACAGCGCATCGGAACACCGGTGTGGAAGGAGTGGAAGGAGGTGTCGGCCTGACCGCTCTCCTGGTCGCCGCGGCACGGGCGATCGAGACCCACCGCCACGACAGCCTGGCGCGGGACGTCTACGCGGAGCACTTCGTACTCGCCGCGCCGGCGTCCGCGGGGTGGCCGGTCCGTGTGCAACAGGCTCCGGGCGGGGACGCGAACCCGCTGTGGGGGCGATTCGCACGGTACTTCGGTCTGCGGACGAGGGTCCTCGACGACTTCCTTCTCCGGTCGGTGCACGCGGGCGCCCGCCAAGTGGTCCTGCTCGGGGCGGGGTTGGACTCGCGGGCGTTCCGGCTCGACTGGCCTGCCGGCCGCGTGATCTTCGAGATCGACAGGGAAGGCGTGCTGGCGTTCAAGCACAAAGTACTCGGCGGGCTGTCGGCCACCCCGAAGGCGGCACGCGTACCGATCCCGATCGATCTGCGCGGCGACTGGGTCGGCGCGCTCATCGACGCCGGCTTCGACACGGCCGCGCCCAGCGTCTGGCTGGCCGAGGGGTTGCTGTTCTATCTGCCCAGCGCCACCGAGACGTATCTCATCGACACGATGGACCGGTTGAGCGCAGCGGGAAGCGCTCTGGCATTCGAGGTCAAGCTTGAGAAGAACCTGCTGGAATACCGCGACAGCCCGCTCTACACCGCGACGAGGAACCAGATCGGCATCGACCTGCTCACCCTGTTCGACGGAGAGCCGCGACCCGACTCCGCGGGTGATCTGGCGAGCAAGGGCTGGACCACCTCGGTCCACACCCCCTTCGACTTCACCCGTCGGCACGGACGCGGGCCGCTGCCCGAGCGGAACGACGCGCTGGCGGGCAACCGATGGGTGTTCGCGAACAAGCCCCGGCCGTAACGCTGCCGTCGGACGGCCCGACGCACGGCGTCGCACGTCTCGCTCATCCACTCATCGGCTCATCCACTCGTCGGCGCAGCGGCTCATCGGCTTACCGGCTCGTCCGCTCCGGAATCAGGACGGGTTTGACCACGCGGCCCGCGTCGCAGTCGCGTTCGGCCTCGTTGATGTCGGCGAGCGGGTACGTACGGATCAGCTCGTCGAAGGGGAACAGCCCGGCCTGCCACAGTCCGGTCAGCCGGGGAATCAACAGCCCCGGCACCGCGTCCCCCTCGCAGATATGGGAGATTCCCCGGCCCCGGTCCAGTGCCCCGGGTTCCAGCGGCAGCACGGTGTGGAGCCGGGCCACCAGACCGAGGTGACCGGTCGGGCGCAGTGACCGGAGCGCGTCGTTGATCAGCCGGGCGGAGCCGGTGGTGTCCAGCGCGTACCGCGCGCCGCCGTCGGTCAGCCGCTGGACGCGATCCGGCAGCCCGGCCGATGCGGCGTGCAGCGGGATCGCGCCGAACCGCTCCGCGAGGGCCAGCCGTTCGGGGTGCCGGTCGACGGCCACGGCCACCGCCCCCGCGGCGGTGGCCGCCATCGCCGCGGCCAGGCCCACCGCTCCCGCGCCGAAGATCGCGACGGTGTCGCCGGGGCCCGCGCCGAAGGAGTTCAAGACCGCTCCGGCGCCGGTGAGGAAGCCGCAGCCCAGCGGACCGAGCAGCTCGATGGGCAGTACGGGATCGACCCGGACGGCGTTGCGGGCCGGGACCATCGCGTACTCGGCGAACGAGGACTGGCCGAACCACCGGGGGGCCAGTTCGCCCCCGGCCGCGTCGGTGAACCGCGCCGCGCTCTCCGCACGCCCTCCGAAGAGGTTGAGCGAGGCGAAGGAGTCGCAGTAGGCGGGGGCGGCGCCCAGGCAGTTCCGGCAGTGTCCGCAGGAGTCGAAGCTCAGCACGACATGGTCGCCGATGCTCAGACCTGTGTCCGGGCCGCCCGTCTCCACCACGACCCCGGCCCCCTCGTGCCCCAGGACCGCGGGCAGCGGTGTGCGGCCGTCCGAACGCCGGACCGCGAGATCGGTCCGGCACATCCCGCAGCCCTCGATCCTGACCAGGATCTCGCCGTCGGCAGGCCCCGACTCCAGGATCACCTCCTCGACGGCGAAACGGCTCTCGTACGAGCGCAGTACCGCCGCGCCGAACCTCAAGGTCACGCCTCCTCCGGACGGTGCACGACGAACGGTCTGAGATTCCCGTAGAGCCCCCACGGCCCGCCCGCGACGCCGACACCGCTCTCCTTGATGCCCGCGAAGGGCTGAGCGAGGGACAGTTCGGCGTGGTGGTTGAGCCATGCCGTCCCGCACTCCAGCCGGTCGGCCACCGCCTCGGCCCGGTCGAGGTCGGTCCCCCATACCGAGCCGCCCAGCCCGAAGCCGGTGTCATTGGCCGCGTCGATGGCTTCGTCGAGGCTCCCGTACGGCAGCACAGGCAGGACCGGACCGAATTGCTCCTCCGTCACCACCGGGCTGTCGGGCGGGACATCGGCCAGGATCGTCGGGGCGAAGAAATAGCCCGGCCGGTCGAGCCGGTGGCCACCTGCCACGGCTCGGGCGCCGTCCGCCAGGGCCCGGGACGTGTAGCGCTCGACCCGGGCCAGTTGGGGGGCGTTGTTGACCGGCCCGAGCTGCGAGCCCGGGTCGAGCCCTGCTCCGACGACGGCGGTCTTCGCGCGCGCCGCGAGGGCCTCGACCACCTGGGGGTAGATCCGGGCCGGGGCATAGACGCGCTTGACCGCCATGCAGACCTGTCCGCAGTTACGGAACGCCGCCCAGAACAGCCGGTCCGCGATCCGCTCCACCTCCACGTCCTCCAGCAGGATGGCCGCGTCGTTACCGCCCAGCTCCAGCGTGACCCGGGCGAGCGAGGCCGCCGCGCCCTCCGCGACGGCCCGTCCGGTCGGAATCGAACCGGTGAAGGTCACATGGCGTATCCCAGGATGGGACGCGAGCCGTGCGCCGAGGGGTTCACGACCGGTGACGATCGTCAGTACGTCCTCGGGGAGGGCGGTGGAGATGACGGACGCCAGCAGCCGCGTGGCAAGAGGGGTGAACGGGGAGGGCTTGAGCACCATCGTGTTGCCCGCGGCGAGCGCGGGCGCGAACTTCGCCGACGCGAGCTGGAGAGGAAAGTTCCACGGAACGATCGCGGCGACGGGCCCGAGCGGTCGCCAGCGGATCTCGCCGCGTACCGGCCGGCCGTCCGTGATCGGCTGGGATCCGGGGTCCAGCTCGGCGAAGTAGCGCAGGCGGGCCGCCGTGCGGGCGATCTCCGCGTACGACTCGGCCAGGGGTTTGCCCTGTTCACGGGTGAGCAGCGGAGCGAGGTCGGCCCCGGCCGCCTCCACCGCGTCGGCTGCTGTGAGCAACGCGGCGGTACGGGCGACGGGGTCGGCCCGCCAGCCGCGCCAGGCCTCGTGGGCCCGGTCGACGACGGCGTCCAACTCGTCCGGCCGCTGGTCGGGCGCCTCGTCGAAGACCTCACCCGTGGCCGGATCGAGAACGGCGAAGCGCCCGCCGCGCGCCCCGGGCGTGCGACCGGGCTGACGTGTGGGCATACCGGCGGTCAGTTCGCGGCGACGGCAGCCGCGTACTCCTGGGCATGCCGGTCCATCTCCGCCCGGAAGGCGGCCACCAACTGCGGCTGAATCCTTCCGGTGTCGCGGTCGCCGCCCTCGCAGACCGCGCCGCGCACGCCCACGATGTCCGTACCGATACGGGTCAGCTCGCCGAGGTCACCCACCTTGACGCTGCCCGCGAGGGCGGCGAGCAGACCGGCCTCGTGGGCCAGCCGGACGAACTCCGCGCAGACGTCAGGCGGAACGTGGTCGAACAGCCGTGTCCCGTCCTTGATCGCGGTGTCGAGCATGGCCGCGTCTGAGCCGGAGCGGACGGCGATGTCGGGCAGTGCCAGCGGATTGACGCAGCCGATCCGGTGGGCGTCGGCGTAGCCCGAGGCGACGACGAACGCGTCCGGCCGATAGTCCTTCACCGCCCTGACGACGCCTCGCATGACATCGATGGCCTGTTGGGGCGTCGTGCATCCGTAGAGGCCGACCTTGATGTACGTGGCTCCGGAGACGGCCGCGCCGAGCGCCGCCTGAGCCACCGTGCCGGGCTTGTACGGTACGTCTCCTACCGTGGCGGACACCGGCTTGTCCGCCGGGACGGCTTCGCGGATCTCCCTGATGACCCACGGGAAGTTCGCGCCGAGCGAGCCCTCGTCGGGCTTCTTGACATCGACGATGTCGAGGTGCTCCGCCGCCTTCGCGCAGTCAAGGGCCTCCTCGACGCTGTCCGGGGAGATGAGAAGCAACAAGATGGATTCCTTCCACCGCGTGTCCACCTGCCGAGGGGCAGGTGTGCGGAGTCGCCTGAATCACTTGCGGTCCGCTCATCATTGCCGCGGCCCATGGCCGTCGGTAGAGCGCGCGGAGTGCGAACGGATCGTTCGCGTGGAGCGCCCACCCCCCAGTGCGCCGTCCACGCCGGTGCGCTGTCCACGCCGGTTCGAACCAGCCGCGCGCCTTCCACTTGACTGTCGACATTGACGTCGATATTTTTACAAGCATGACGAACAGTGATGCTCTCAGCGCGAGCGGCGCCGCCTCGGACGCGCCGCGGATCCATGTCGTCACCGGTTCCGCCTCCGGTATCGGTCTGGCGACCAAGCAGCTCCTGGAGACCCAGGGGCACCGCGTCATCGGGGTGGATCTCCGCGACGCCGATGTGATCGCCGACCTCTCGACGCCCGAGGGCCGTACCGCCCTGGTCGAGCGGGTGACCGCCCTCAGCGGCGGCACGATCGACGCGATCCTGGCCGTGGCGGGCGTCGACATCGCGGGACCGGCCACCGTCGCGATCAACTACTACGGCGCGATCGCCACCATGGACGGCCTGCGCCCGCTGCTCCGCGATTCGCCCGCTCCCCGCGTTGTCGCCGTCTCCTCGATCACCTCGGTCCACCCGTTCGACCAGCGACTGCTGGACTTCATGCTGGACGGGAAGGAAGAGGACGCCCTGGCCCGTGCCGCCGTCGCGGAGCAGGTGTACGGGACGACCAAGCGGGCCCTGTCACGGTGGATCCGCCGGCACGCCGTCGACGCGGAATGGGCCGGCGCGGGCATTCCGCTCAACGCGGTCGCCCCCGGCCTGGTCCGCACCGAACTCCTCAAGCGGCTCTTCGAGGACGAGGAGACCAGGCTCCGCATCGAGGCCGGCAGCCCGATGCCTCTGGGCGGACCCTATGAGCCCGTGGCGGCCGCGGAACTGCTGGCCTGGCTCGCGAGCGGGAAGAACGGCCATATGACGGGGCAGACCATCTTCCTCGACGGAGGCGCCGATGTGGTGCTGCGCGGGGATTCCACGTGGTAACCACGCACTGTCGAGGAGTTGATGACGGCGCACCGCCCCCGGCGGGCCACGCCGGGGTGTCACGCCGGCCCGCGGGTGTCATCCCTCGCCGGGCAGCAGCCGTTCGAGAGCGTCGAGGCTCGATCGCGCCATCATGAGGGCGGAGCGGACCGAGTCGTCCGGCCCGCGAGCGCCTTCGACGACAAGCATGTCGATGGCGGACTGGGTGATCTGCCTGGCGATCGCGTCCACGTCGTAGTCGGGACCTGCGTGGTACCACCACGCCACCCAGTTGCACATGCCGAGCACACTGAAGGCGGCCACGCGGGGGTCCAGTGGCTTGAACTCCCCTGCGGCGATGCCGTCTTCGATCACTCCGGACAGCTCCGCGAGCACTTGGCGCCGCGCCTCGCGGTGACGGACCTGCCAGGGCTCCGGGAGCATCGACTCGGACTGGTCGAGCACCCGGAACTGACTGGGTGAGGCGGCCCGCTGACGTACGAGCAGGTCCGTGAGTTCACGCAGCTTTCCCTCGTGGGAGAGATCGGTACGGGCGCGCAGGCTGACCACTTCCTCGGCGAGCGCGAAGCCGATCCGCTCCACGAGCATCTCCAGCAACTGTTCCTTGCTGGAGACGTAGTGGTAGAGCGCGGTCCGAGAGACTCCCACCGCCTCGGCGATGTCCTGGAGGGTGGTGGTCTCGTATCCCTTTTCCGCGAACAGCTGGGTCGCCTTCTCCAGGACGTCACGCGTGACGAGTGAGCGCCGCGCGGTACTCCGGCGCCCGGTTTCGGGTGTCTTTGCTTTGGCCATGCCTGAGATCGTAGGCGAGGAGGCCGGACAGGCCAGGTCGGCATGTCCAGGTCGGCTGTCAGACAGCGAGCGGGAACCGTTCGGCCAGCCACGCGCCGATCGCCTCGGCCGCCAGACCGCTGCCGGTCGGCTCACCGAGTGCGATGGGGCCGCCGAAGTGCAGCCCGCGTACGCGGCGATGGGTCAAGTCCGCCGCGCCGAGGCTCCTCAGCATGGCCGCGGAGTCCCGTGGAAAGGACGCCTGGTCCCCGGTGAGTTCGACCAGCAGCGTGGGCGCGGTGACTCCGGGTGCGCAGCGGAGGAAGTCCGCGTTGGTCGATACGGCGGACCAGGTGGACAGCCAGGCTTCCGGTGTGGACAGCCGCCCGAACCCCACGAGACCGTAGTTGATGAGATCGGGCCGGCTGCCGAAGAGTGAACCGTAGGGGCGTTCGTTGGCGTCCAGGCTCTGGTCGACGCCGCGCAGGTCCGCGTCGGTGCGGTAGACCGTGATGATCCTCGGGGCCAGCGCCCGTCGCCGGTCGGCGGCGTCGCCGCTCCGCTTGAACTGCTTGCGCGCGTCTGCCGCTTCCGCGGCCAGCTCCCGGGCGCGGGCGTCGACGCGCTCGATACGGGCCCGCTGGGCCGCCCGGTAGCGCTCGACGAACTCGGGTGCGTAGGTGGAGCTTTGGGGAGCGGGGGCGAAGCCGTTGGCCACGCTGTACGGGTCGAGACCGGGGTCGACGGACAGGGGGTCGGTCTCGTCCATGACCGACGGATCGATCAGGCGCCGCAACAGCGCGCCCTGGCCCGGATGGGGCGCCATGAAGACGGCGGCGTCCGGGACCGGCAGATCGGCGCAGGCCAAGTCGACGGGGCGACCGGCGGGGGTACGGGAAATCCTCCGCTCCGGGGGCAGTCCTGCCTGCTCATGGTAGAGCGCGGCGAGTGTGCCGCCGCCCGAGTGTCCGAGCGTGACCACATGATCGAAACCGCGGCTCCGGAGGAACGCCTGGCCCGCGGCCATGTCGAGAACGGCCTGCTCGTGAAGCAGGTTGAGGTCGTTGTTGACCGAGCGCGTCCCCTGCGTCCACACCGCCGCTCCTCTGGCGAGCAGCTCGGGCACCAGGACATGGTGGGTGAAGTCCTGGCGGGGATGCATCAGACAGACGACCGTGCGGGCGCCGGGGGTACCGCGCAGCACTCCCGTGACCGTCGCACCGTCCGCGGTGGTCAGTTCGTGCGGCGAGGAGACTGTCGAGCCGGGGATCGCGCGGGCGGTGATGTACCGGCCGGCTCCCAGCCGGGCGGAGGAGCTCATCGTGCCTCCAGAGGAGTTCATCGTGCTTCCACACGCAGTGCGTTCTTGTCCTGCTGGGTGATCCGGGAGTCCACGAGCCCGGCCACCGCGCTGTACCAGACGGCGTGCCGGCACCCTGTGGCCCTGCGGTCCACGACGATGGTTCCGGGTGAGGTGATCCGGAAGTACGGTCCGATCCTGTCCACCCGCACAGCGGGGTCCTCTGCGGCGACCTCGGGAATCGTGGTGTTCTCCGGGACGTCCAGGACGAAGAAGGTGCTCATCGCCGGGTCAGCTCCTCCCCGGCGTCGACGGGTTTCCTCCCACTGCTTTCCTCCCACCGCGCGGCTCGCTGGACGATGAGCTCCGCCTTGCGGGTGAGCAGCTTGTCCATGCTGGGCTCAGGCCCCGAGGCCACGTCGACCAGGGCGTCGACGGTGAGGGTGGCGTCGAGGTCTTCCTGCGGTGTGACCGGCCGCAGTGCGCGGGTGATCTCGACCATGTAGCCGTTCGGGTCGTGGGTGTAGATCGACTCGATCGTTTCGTGCATGACCTGCATCTCGACGGGCCACCGGGACGCGTCGAGACGCCGGCGGTATTCGAGCAGATCCCGCTCGTTGTCCACATGGATGGCCAAGTGGCGGGAGTTGATGAAGAACTGGGGCACGTCATCGGCGAACGTCGCGTATACGTCACCCGCGGCACCGGCTCCGGCGGGGGGCTCGAAACCGAAGTAGTAGAAGAACGCGATGCGGTCGTCGTTGCCGATGTCGAAGAAGAAGTGGATGAAGTCCGGGTGCCGCTCCGGGCCCCAGCCGGCGGCGCAGATCGAGTGAACGACCGGGAACTTCAGCACATCGCGGTAGAAGTGCACGGTGCCAACGGGGTCGAAGGTGGGGAAGGCGGCGTGGTCGACGCCCTTGACCCGGTGCTCGGGCTGGTTCATGTCAGACCTCCTCGTACGCGTAGCGGATACGGATCTCTGGGTGCGGGCGAGTCATCAGGCGACCGGGGAGTCCGCCCGGAGCAGGCTCCCGGCACCGGGGATGTCGACGGTCAGGCCGAGCTTTCTGAGCAGGGTGTACGCGCCGGCCGTCGCCGCCGAGACGACCGGAATGCCGAACTCGTCCTCCGCGGCCTGGACGAGGTCGAGTGAGGGCATCTGCACACAGGCGGAGATGACAAGGGCGTCGACTCCGTCCAGGTCCAGATCCCGCGCGGCACTCATCACCCGCTCCCCGGGGATGCGGCCGACCTCTTCGTTGTCCTCGACTTCGAGGGCCCGCCAGTCGGTGACGTCGAACCCCTCCGCCTCCAGATAGGCGACGACTTTCCGTGCCAGTGGGAGCGTGTACGGGGTGACCAGAGCGATCCTGCGTGCCTTCAGGGCGCGCAGGCCTTCCGACAGCGCGCCTGCGCTGGACAGCACCGCGGCGTTCGCCCCACCGGTGGAGAGTTGCTCGCTGATCGAGGACTCGACACGCTGGTGTTCTCCCGGTCCGCCGACCATCAGCGCCACCAGACAGGCGTAGAGGACGGCGTCGACCCCCGCGTCGCCCAGTTCCAGGACGCACCGTTCGCGCTGCGCGTTCATCGCTCGCAGCTGCTCGGGCGACACCGTGTGCATGCGCATGCGGCTGGCATGGAACGAGAAGTCCGCATCGGGGAGCCGGCCGAGCAGCCGCGGCATCTCGGTCTCGACCGTCACATTCGAGCTGGGTACGACGAGGCCGATCCGAATCGGTGCAGGCATGGGGCGCTCCCTCTGATTGACTCTCATGACTATTTTTCGACTCGGACGTCAGATTGTCAAGGGTGCGAGCCGTGAAGAGGGGTCAGCCCTCGGGGGGAAGCAGCCGCTCCAGCGCGTCCAGGCTCGACCGCGCCGCGGCCAGGGCGGAGCGCGCGGAATCCGCCCGTCCACGTGGCGCGTGGACATCGGCGACCATGTCGACGGCGGACTGACTGATCTGGCGGGCCACGGAATCGATGTCGTAGTCCGGGCCGGGGTGGTACCACCAGGCCACCCAGTTGCACATGCCGAGGACGCTGAAGGCCGCGACGCGGGGATCGAGGGGTCTGAACTCCCCCGCGTCGATGCCCTCTTCGATCACACCGGAGAGCGCGGCCAGCACATCCCGTCGCGCTTGGCGGTGACGGGAGCGCAGGGGATCCGGCAGTACCGACTCGGTCTGATCGTGAACTCTGAACTGATGCGGGGACTCCGCCCTCTGCCGCACGAGCGTGTCGGTCAGCTCGCGCAGCTTCCCCTCGGAGGTCAGATCCGTACGGGCGCGCAACGCGGCCAGCGTCTCGGCCAGGCCGAGGCTCAGCTGCTCGACCAGCATCGCGAGCAGCTCTTCCTTGCTGGTCACGTAGTGATACAGGGCCGTACGCGAGACGCCGACGGCGGCGGCGACATCCTGGAGGGTGGTTGTTTCGTATCCCTTCTCGGCGAAGAGGAGCGTCGCCTTCTCCAACAGGTCACGGGTGACCAGCGCGCGCCGGGACGTACTGCGGCGCGCGGCTTCCGCCCCCGCCGCCGGGGACTCCCGGACCGGCGAGCCTGTCAGAACGGGTACTCGGGGATCTCGGCGCGGCTCGTGACCCACTGCCATTCGGAGAACTGGTCGGCGTTGGTGTGTGTGCTGTGGTTGAAGCCGTTGCCGGACGCGCCGATGCCGCCGATCGGCCCGTACACCTCGTGAAGCACGGTCTGGTCATTGATGTGGACGATGCCCGAATGGAGCTTGTCCGCGATCCGCTGGGCACGGGCCTGGTCCGCCGAGACGACCGCCGCCACCAGTCCGTAGCCGGTCCGGTTGGCCAGGGCGATGGCCTCGTCATCGGTGCTGAACGTGGTGAGGGGCGCGACCGGGCCGAAGATCTCCTCGTCGAAGGCCGGCATGCCCGGAGCGACATCGGTCAGTACGGTCGGTTCGAAGAAGAGCCCGTCGCGGGAGCCGCCCACAAGGACGCGCGCTCCCTGGGAGACGGTGTCGCCGACGATCTGTTCGACGCGTGCCGCCTGACGCTCGTTGACGATCGGCCCCACCGTCACGCCCTCGGTCATCGGGTCGCCGGTCACCAGCGCCTTGGCCTTCCTGACCAGCGCCTCGGTATAGGCGTCCGCGATCCGTTCATGTACGAGATGACGTCCGGCGGTGAGGCAGATCTGCCCCTGGTGGAAGAAGGAGCCCCAGGCGCCCGCGCTGGTCGCGGCTTCGATGTCCGCGTCATCCAGCACGACGTAGGGATTGTTGCCCCCGAGCTCCAGGGACACCCGCTTGAGCAGGCCGCCCGCCACGGAGCCGATCTCCCGTCCCGCGCGGGTCGAACCCGTGAAGCTCACCATGTCGACCGCCGGGTCCTTGACCAGGGCCCGCCCGGTCTCGATCGCGCCCGGCAGGACGTGCAGCAGCCCCGAGGGGAGTCCGGCCTCCTCCAGGAGCCGCGCGAAGACGACGCCACCGGAGACCGGCGACTGGATGTCGGGCTTGAGGAGAACCGCGTTGCCCATCACCAGCGCGGGGCCCACGGCCCGGGCAGCCAGCAGAAGGGGTGAGTTCCACGGCGTGATGACACCGACGACCCCGACCGGAATCCGGCGGGCGACACTGCGGCGTCCCGGTTCCGCGCTGGCCGCCAGGATGCCCTGCGGCCGGCTGCCGAGCGCGGCGGCTTCGAGGATCTCGCGGGCGGTCATGCGCGCCTCCCACTCCCCCTTGAAGCGAATGGCACCGGTCTCCCTCATGAGCATCTCGGCGATCTCGTCCACGTGGTCCAGGAGGAGTTCCGAGAACTTCCGCAGAATGTCCCCACGCTGAGGGGCGGGCACCTGGGCCCAGGCGACCTGCGCCTGTTTCGCCGCCGCCGCGGCAGCCGCGACGTCGTGCGCGGAGGCGAGCCCGGTGTGACCAAGGACGGCGCCCGTGGCCTTCTCGGTCACCGGCTCGGTCCCGAGCCCCGGCTCCTGCCAGCCGTTGCTGTAGATTTTGCCGTTCCACGCGCCGGAAGGCGCGAAGAGTGTGGTCGACATGAACGTCTCCTCGCTGGTCACATGCCCCGGGAACGCGACAGTCCCTCGCTCCATCGCTGCCCGCCGAGACGGCTCGCCTCCCACAATGAGACCGGCACACCACCCTGTCAACGTTATAGTCGAAATATCGACGTCTAAGTCGAGTAAGCCCGTGCCACACTCCCCCAAGGGGCCCCCACGCCGAAATGACATCGCCGTCAAAAATTCGACACGCGGGGTGGACCTTCGGAGGGAGTGTCGTTAGATTGCGGAACATGGCGAAAACAACGGCGCACACGTTCCCCGGCGGTGAGGTCGACGAGCCGGGACTCGTTCCGTACCCGGCAGACGTCGAGGCCCACTACCGGGCGGCCGGTCTCTGGTCAGGCCGGTCCCTGCCGGCGGAACTGATGTCCGCCGCGTCCGCCCATGCCGAACGCACGGCACTGATCACTCCCGAGGGAGTCCGGACCTACCAGGAACTCTTCGGCGAAGCCCAGCGGTTCGCCGCCGGTCTGCTGGAGTCGACGGGCCTGTGGCCCGGGGACTCCGTGATGTTCCAGATGGGCAATGTCGCCGAGACCGTCGTGTCCTATCTGGGCTGCCTGCTGGCCGGGGTACGGCCGGTGTGCACACTGCCGCAGCACGGCGTACGGGAGATCAGCGTGCTGGCCCAGCACATCGGCGCCCGTGGCCTCATCGTGCAGGCCGACTTCGGACGCGGACGGCTGCCCGACAACGCGCGTGCGCTCGTCGCCAGTGGTGTCATCAAGGATGTCGTCGTGGCCCGCGGCCGGGTATCCGGCTTCGTCACGTATGAAGAACTGCTCGCGTCCGGGGCGGCTGCCACCTCCGAGGCTCTGCCGTACCACCGCCGTGACCCTCGCCGGATCGCCGTCTTCCAGCTCTCCGGAGGCACCACCGGTCTGCCGAAGATCGCGCCCCGGCTGCACGAGGAAAACGCCTACAACGCCTGCGTCTGGGCCCGGACACTGGGCTGGGGCAAGGGAACCGTGGTGCTGTATCCGCTCCCGATCATGCACAACGCGGGAATCGCTCTGGCCCTGCAGCCCGCGCTGCTCAGCGGCGCCACACTGGCGCTCGCCCCCTCGGCGGACGCGGGCGCCGTGCTCGACCTGATCGAGGCGACCCGCCCGCGGGTGATCCCTCTGGTGCCGCCCGCCCTGGCGATCCGGCTGCTCGACCACCCACGCGCCAGGACGGCCGATCTCTCCTCCCTCGATGACTTCATCGTCGGCGGACAGAAGCTGGCCGAGGATGTGGCCGAGCGTCTGCGGGACGAACTGGGCATCGCCGTGCGGCAGAAGTTCGGTATGGCGGAAGGGATGTTCCTCCTCACACCCGCGCACGCCGGTGAACGGGTGCGGCACCACACCGTTGGTCAGCCGCTCTCCCCCGCCGACGAGATCCGCATCCTGCGGCCCGGCCAGGAGACGGAGGTCCGCCCCGGCGAGATCGGCGAACTGTGCGTACGCGGCCCCTACACGATCCGCGGCTACTACCGCGCGGAGCGGCACAACGCGCGGGCGTTCACCGCGGACGGGTTCTACCGCACGGGCGACCTCGCCAGGCGCCATGTCATCGACGGTCTGACCTGCTACTCGATCGACGGCCGCATCAAGGATGTGATCAACCGCGGGGTGGAGAAGATCCATGCCGACGAGGTCGAGGAACTGATCATGCGTCACCCCGCCGTTTCCAACGCCGCCCTGGTGGCCATGCCGGACAAGGTCCTGGGCGAACGCGGATGCGCCTATCTCGTCCTTGAGCCCGGCGGACAGCCACTGACCGTACGGTCGCTGGGCGAGTTCCTGTTGGGGCAGGGCCTGGCCACGTACAAGCTTCCCGAGCGGGTCGAGGTGGTGGCCGGCCTGCCGCTGTCCAACGTGGGCAAGGTCTCGAAGAAGTCCCTGCGGGAGGACATCGAGGCCAAGCTCGTGGCGGAGGACGCCAGGGGGATTCCGGACGAGTAGTCCGAGATCCGTCCGACGGGCGCCCGGGTCAGTCGTACGGCTCGCCGATCCGGCGGATCTCCTCCAGCGGATAGGGCGTCTGCCTGCTCTCCAGTTGGAGCTTGCGGTAGAAGCCCGTCATCACCGCGGCGAGAGGGGCATGGCGGGTGAGGATCGCCGCGACCTCCGGCGGGATTCCCGTCGGGCGCTCCCCCTGAGCGCACGCGCGCACGAACGCGTCCCGCTCGTCCCGCTCGTACCCGTACAGGGCGGTGACGAGCCACATCACCAGATGTGTGGCGGTATAGCAACGGTCATAGTTCTGGTGCTCGGCGACGAAATCGGC
Organism: Streptomyces sp. NPDC051662; assembly: GCF_040681655.1. Lineage (NCBI taxonomy): Bacteria > Bacillati > Actinomycetota > Actinomycetes > Kitasatosporales > Streptomycetaceae > Streptomyces > Streptomyces sp. NPDC051662. Next base: position 38,101 of record NZ_JBFAZD010000003.1, on the reverse strand, counting down.
CTCCTCCTTCGACAGCTCGAACCGCGAGGAGATCGCGAGGCCGTAGTCCGCGAAGAACAGACGCTCACCGTCGGTCAGGATGTTCTGGAAGTGGGCGTCGAAGTGCAGGAGGCCGCGGGCGTTCATGAACGAGGTCCCGGCTTCCAGTTGCCTCGCCACCATGGCGCAGGCCCGCTCGGCCGCCTCGTCGCCGGCCTCGACCTGAGCGCCCAGCCACTCGTGCAGGTTGTGGGGGATGTACTCCAGGAACAGCGCGACGCTCGCCGAGGAATCTCGCAGTGCCTCGATACGGCGGCGCACCTCCGGCCCGCCTCCCCAGTAGGCGACGGCCCCGTCCACATCGGCCAGCTCTTCGGGAAGCGACTGCCCGGGGTCCGGCAGCATCCGCCAGTGGTACATCAGAGGGAAGCCCTCGTACTCCTCCGCGAGCACCCAGTTCGTCGTCATGGTGTGTACGGCCAGCTCCCGCCAGACCCCGAAGCCCGGGCCGCCGATGCCGTACTGGCAGAAGGTGGGCAGCCCGAAGTGGTTCGCCGTGGACCGGGTGTTCGCCGGCTGCCTCTCCAGATCGGTCAGTGGCACCCGCTTGACGAAGACCGGGGTCCCGTCGACCTCAAGCAGCGCCGACGTCCCGCCGATACCGGAACCCAGCGGCGCGGCCGTGTCCACGAGGTCGCGCAGTTCGCGATCACCGCACAGGGCCAGCGAGGTGGAAACGGCGCTGTGGGCGGCCAGACGCGCACCGCGCGACATGTCAACGCTCCCGACGACTGCCTTCACCGGGGCACCGACCCCTCTCCCTTTGACCGCACAGTACGTGAGTTGACCGCACTGTACGTGAGGGTCGACGACGGGATCAGTCGGACGTGAGGTCCTGGCCGCCGGGCCGGAGGCCGACACCCACCGAGTCGTTCGGGCGGGTGCCGGCCGCCCGCCCGAACGGGGTCCGGTGAGTCACTTGCCGTACGCCTGCCGGAAGACGTATTCGGCGGCCATGATGGCCGTCAGGTTGGTGGCGGTCGACGGGATCTCGGGGAAGATCGAGGCGTCCACCACACGCAGATTGCCGACCCCGCGCACCGCGCCCACGCTGTCCACCACGGCCCATTCGTCGTCGTCGCCGCCCATGGGCACAGTCGAGGTGGGGTGCTCGTAGGAGCCCAGGTTGTCGAGGATGACGCCTTCGAGCGTCGCGTCGTCCTGGACGGCGTCCCCGGGCAGCAGTTCGGCCTGGGCGACCTTCGCGAACACCTCGTTGGCCCCGATGCGCCGGCTGAGCTTGACCGCTTCCACCATGCGCCGCACATCACGAGGCTCGGCGAGGAAGTTGTAGTCGATGAGCGGGGCGTCCTTGGGGTCACGGCTCCGGAGCCGGAGGGTTCCGGTCGAGTCCGGCCGTACGATCGACACCGCGAGCACGATGGCGCCGCCGGTCGGGCTGAATGCCGGATCGATGAGGTGAGTCGCCGAGATATGAAGGTCCAGCTCGTCCTCGTCTGCCTCGCTGGTCGCCGTCCAGACCAGCGCGCCTCCCGGCGGCGTCATGCCGAGCTTGCCAGGGCGCAGCGAGTACACGTTGAAGTAGAAGGGCTGGTTCCGCAGACGCAGGCCCACCGGCAGGTCGGCCACGACGGGGATGCCGAGGGCCCGCAGCTGGTCGGCCGGGCCGATGCCCGAGCGCATCAGGATCGCGGGGCTGCCGAAGGCGCCGGCGGAGAGAATCACCTCGCCCGCGGTGAAGACCATACCGTCGGTCGTCACGACTCCTCGGGCCTCACCGTTGTCGATGAGCAGCCGGTCGATCTCCGCGCCCCCGCGGATGGTCAGGTTCGGGCGCCGGCGAACCTCGTCGGTCAGATAGGCCATGCCCGTGTTCCGGCGGACCCCGGAAAGTACGTTGAGCTGGTAGGCCGTGACTCCGTCCTGGTCGACTCCGTTGACGTCTCTCAGCCGCTTGAACCCCTCGTCTGCCGCGGCGTCGATGAACGCCTGGAGCGACGGGGTCAGCTCCTCATATCCCAGCTGATGGATGGGCAGCGGCCCCGAGCGCCCGCGGAGGCTGTCCTCACCGGCCGAGGTGGTCTCCAGCCGCTTGTACGCCTCCAGCGTCTCCGGGTCGGTCCAGCCCGAGAGGCCATGGGCGCGCCAGGCGGCGAAGTCGGCGGGACGCGCGCGAAGCGCGACCCCCGCGTTGACGCCGGAGCTGCCGCCGAGCACCTTGCCCCGCGGAGCCGGGATCTCGTTGCCGCCCCGGCCCGTGGTGGCGGAGTAGCCCCAGTCGTGGTCCGCGTCGCCGCCCACCCGGCCGCTGTCTCGAATCACCTCGGGGTACGCGTCGGGGGCGTACGCCCGTCCCGCTTCCAGCAGGAGCACCTTCCGGGAGGCGTCCTCGGTCAGGCGATTCGCGAGAACCGCTCCCGCGGATCCGCCTCCGACGACGATCACGTCGTAGTTCTGCTCGGTCACCGCACACACTCCCTTGGCCGGGCCGCGCTGAGAGCACGCGGCTCACCTTTCCACCGTCACACCCCACGGTACGTCACTCATGTCGAATTTTCCACTACAACGTCGAATCAGGGATGACGTGCGGTGGCCATGACGACGACAGCGGGAGAGGGCGCCAGGATCCGGCGCCCTCTCCCGCTGTCGTCGTCGCGTATCAGCCCGCGGCGATCGTCCCGCCGCCGGCCAGCTCACCTCCGTCGACGATGAACTCGGAGCCCGTGGCGAAGCTCGATTCGTCACTGGCCAGGTAGACGATGAGCCCCGAGATCTCCGCCGGGTCGGCGACCCTCTTCATGGGGTTCAGCTGAGCCACGTCGAGACCGTCGGTCATCGCCGTGGCGACAGCGCCGGGGTGCACCGAGTTGACCCGGACACGGAACTCGGCGAGCTCCAGGGCGAGGGACTTGGTCAGACCGCGCAGCGCGAACTTCGACGCGTTGTATCCATGGAGCCCCGCGAAACCCCGGAATCCCGCAACCGATGACACATTGACGACGGAGGCGGGGGCGGAACGGATCAGGCTCGCACGGGCCGCCTTGGCGCCGAGGAATTGACCCGTCACATTGATCGACATGATCTTCTCCCAGCTTTCGAGGCTGTACTCCTCCAGACTCCCGAAGTTCATGACACCCGCGTTGTTCACCAGGACACTGAGGGATCCGAACGCGTCCTCCGCCGTTCGGACAGCGGCTTCCCAGGCGGAATAGCTCGTCACGTCAAGGTGCGCGTACACGGCGTCGTCCGTGCCGATCTCCTTGACCAGTGCCTGGCCTTCCGTGTCGAGCAGATCCCCGACGACCACCTTGCCGCCTTCGGCGACGATCGCGCGTGCGTGAGCCGCACCCATCCCACGCGCACCCCCACTGATGAGGGCCACTTTTCCGGCAAGCCTTTTCATGATTCCTCGATTCCTTCCCAGAAGGTCAGAGAGTTGAGCGCGCCGTCGTTCCCGCCCGTCCGGTGGGCGCGGTGGTGGCCTGATGACCGACCAGTCGCCAGGCCCCCTCCTCCTGCCGCCAGACCACGAGGTAGACGGCCACGATCCGCCGCTCTACGCCATCGACCAGAACCAGCAGTTCGAGCACCCCGGCGGCCTGGAACGCGGACTCCCCCAGTCCTCGGGCCGACTCCACTCGGGCGTCGACGGACCGGAAGACGAACGCGCCGTCGCGGAACTTCTCGATGAAGGACTGCTTGTCGTCCAGCAGCCCCGTCGAGTGGGCGTAGTAGAGCTCCTCGGAGAGGAGACCGGCCAGCGCGTCCGCGTCGCCGGAGACCAGCAGTGCGGCTCGCCTCGCTTCGAGGTCCGACGCCAAGCGGAGCAGGTCCGCGTTGCCTGACATGAGCCATTCCCTCCAGGCCGACCCGTCATCTGCGTACCTCGCGCACATGCGTACCTCGCGCTCGCCTCGCCCCGAGGGGGACGTAGTGGGCGAGCGTGGGCGTCGACGAGATCAACCGTCACACATTTCATCATGGGCATCAAATTATCGACGTCAATGACTATGGCTCGCCGGGCCTCGACGCCGACCGGCGGGCCGCCCGGCGGGGCGGCCCGCCGGCGCGGGCTCAGTTGTGGATCAGGTGTGGATCAGTCGTGGCGGCTCAGCTGTGCCGGACGCTGACGTTGTACAGGGTCACCTCGCCGTAGTTGCTCGTGTCGCAGGGCGAGGAATTGCCGCAGTTCGCCTGGGTGTAGACGCCCGCCTTGAAGTAACCGGTGGTGAACTTCACCGGGATGGTGGTCTGCAGCACCCCGTTGTAGTACGCCTTGATGTTGCCGCCTCCGACGATGAACTTCGCCTCGAAGACCGTTCCGAGCTGGTAGTTGTCGGTGACGAGCTTGTAGTGGGTGTCGTTGTCCTTGGTGACGTAGAGCTTGGTGCCTTCCAGGCGGAAGACCGACCGGTCGTTGCCGTCGTGGATCTGGCCGGCCACCACATGGCTCTTCGTCTGAGGCAGTCGGTTGATCGCCTGGTCGACGATGAGAGTGTGAGTGCCCGAGGTGGACGACCAACTGGCGTTGCTCTTGCCGCCGTTGGTCATCTCCCGCAGCTCCGAACGCGGGTAGGACGTGTTCGTGGTGGTGGCTCCGTTCACGGCGGCACGGAACCGCACCCCGTCACACGCGGACGTCGGTGTGAACCAGGGGGCGTTGTTGTACGAGGCGAGGGCGGGCTGCTTGATCTCCAGCGGCTGGGTACCCGAGGCGTCGGGGTCGTCGACCGGCAGCTGGATCTTCCAGTCGCTGGTCATCCCGAGGACCGTGGAGGGTGAGGGGCAGGCACTCTGTGCCGCGACGGCCGTGGGGCCGGTGAGCAGCGTGGCGCCGAGTCCCAAGGTGGTGAGGGCGTATACCGCACGGCGGCGGTAGGTGTGGGGGGACGTGATCTTGTTCATGTGCGACTCCTGTTCTGGGAAATGATCGATTGCCGGGCTGGGGGTACCGCCTCCTTTCGTTGTCGCCGTTCCCGGGTCCGCTTTCAGTGCCACTCGGCCTTGTCCACCACGTGGATCAGCGGTTCACCGGCCATGAATCTCCGGGCGTTCTCCCGCAGCACGGCGAACCGCCGCTCCTCCGCGTGCGGACCGGCGCCCGCGACATGCGGCGTGATGAGGACGTCGGGGCGGCGCCACAGCGGGTGGTCCGCCGGCAGCGGCTCGGTCTCGAACACATCGAGCGCGGCCCCGCGCAGCTGACCCGCGTCGAGCGCCCGTACGAGCGCGTCGAGCCGTACGGTGGGCCCGCGCCCGATGTTGACCAAGCAGGCGGTGGGTTTCATACGGGCGAGCCGTGCGGCGTTGACCAGCCCTTCGGTGTGCGGGGTGTGTGGCACGGTCAGCACCACGAAGTCCGCCAGGGGGAGCCGGGCGTCGAGCCGGTCCGCCGGGTGGATCCGGGTGAAGCCCGTGACCTCGCCCGTACGCCGGGGATCGATGCCTTCGACCTCGGTGCCGAAGGCATCGAGCAGCCGCCCCACCTCCGCGCCCACGGCGCCCACTCCGACGACCAGGGCACGGCTCTCCGCCAGGGGCACCACGGAATCGGGGTCCCAGTCGGGTTCCCACCGCACGGCCTGCTGATCGCGCATATAGCGGGGCAGGCCGCGCGCCAGGGCCAGGACGAGCGCCAGGGTGTGCGTGGCCACATGGTCGGTGTAGGTGTCGCGCATGTTGGTGACACGGACGGGGTGTTCGATCAGCGCCGGGTAGTAGAAGCCGGGCGGGGGCCCTGCCTGCGGGACCTGGAGCCAGCGCAGCCGTACGGCGTGCGGCAGCAGATCCTCGGGAAGGGCGCCGTACGCGGCGTCCGCCTCCCGCAGCGCTCGCGCGACATCCTGTGGCAGCAGCGGTCGGAGGACGCGGAGTCCGGGCAGCTCCCGCTCCAGCCGCTCGGCCCACTCCTCGGTCGCCGGTGCCCGCGGCGGCAGCATCACCAGGGTGTACGGTCCTCCGCTCGTGGCGTCGCTCATGCCGCGCACTCCATCCGGTCGGCGGTGACGACGTCGCGCACCGAACTCTCCCCGTACAGCGCCGGTTCGAGCCGGGGCGCGGACGCGAAGCGGGCCGGATCCATGGCGTGGATGCCGTTGAGTGTCATTCATCCTCCTCGTACAGCGGAGCGCAGGGCATCGAGCCTGGCGGAAGACGCCAATCCCGCGTGGTAGAAGCGGAAGTGGCGCGCGCCGGCGGCGCGCAGCCCGGCGATCCGGGACGCCAGCTCGCCCGGCGGGTCCTCTATGACGGAGACATTGGCGACGATCGGCACGGCGGTGTTCAGAGCCGCGCTCTTCACCCGGGTCAGCGCGGCGTCCGGCTCGTCCCAGCACTTGAGGACGTAGGCGTCGGCCGGCCCGTCGTACCGGGTGAGGTCCAGCGCGCTGTCGGGCCCGGTCGCCTGCGGGTTGTCCTCCGCCATCAGCAGCAGCCCACGCCCGTCCGCGACGGCGGCGATACGGCGGGCCAGCCCGGTGATCACGGACCGGCGATGGTCGAAGAGCAGCTGGGCGCGGTCTTCGCCGAGTGTCTCGCCCAGGGTGGCGGCGACCGGGCGTCCCTCCTTCAGTTCCCCGTCGACGGCGGTGCGGATGTCACGTGCCAGGTCATCGGGGTCCAACCCGCCGCCCGCGAGCGCGGCGCCGCAGGACGCGCACAGGCAGACGGACAGCAGCGCGCGGCAGCCGGAGGAGAGGTCGGCGCCCTCGGTTTTCTCGTGGTGGCTGCCGTGCTCGAAGCCGAGCCAGCCGCAGGCCTCCAGCATCAGCGTCGGCACGTCGTAGCGGGAGCAGATCTCCCGGGCGAGGTTGACGGCGTACGCCGCGACGTCCGGGTGCGCCGGGCAGAGCGCGTATGTGTACCGCTCGCCGTACGCGTTGCGCACGGTCAGTTCCTGGGCTCGCGCGCCGAGTACCGAGGAGTGGGTGAGTACGAGCCATGCCTCCGTACGCAGTCCCGCCTGCCCCAGCGCGGTGGCCGCCGCGCCGAACCGGTCGGGCGCCTCGACGCCCCAGGAGGGGGCGAGAGGCCTCAGCCGCTGGCCTCGCCAGATGTCCGTCGACAGTGGGAAGTACGCGGCGGCGTGCGTGGCGTGCACGACGCGGTGGTGCGGGTGGCGGGGAGTGATCGCCCGTACGGCGTGGTAGCTCGCCTGGAGCGTCACCGAGCCGACCCCCAGCGCGGCCAGTCGCTCGGCGGCGGCCGGGTCGCCCACGATGTCCCAGGTGTAGGCGAAGACTCCGTCCGAGCCGGTGGGATTCGATCGGGTCACTCGGGTCACTCCTTGGTCGCGCCGGCCAGGCCGCGCACGAAGTAGCTCTGGAAGAAGAGGAAGACGAAAAGCATCGGGATGACCGAAATCGTCATTCCGGCCGCGAACCCGGTCCAGTCGACGGCGTGTTCGCCCTTGAACGAGAGCATTCCGACCGCGAGGTTCTGGAGCTCCGGCTGGCCCAGGGTGAAGACCAGGGGGATGTTGAACTCGTTCCAGTTGGTGACGAACTGGAAGATCACCACGACCGCGATCACCGGTTTCGCGAGCGGCAGCACGAGCCAGAAGGTGCGCAGGAATCCGGCGCCGTCCAGCTTGGCCGCGTCGAACAGATCGTGGGGCACGCTGGAGAAGAAACCGATGAACAGGAGTACGTACAGCGCTCCCGCCGCGCCGGACATCGCCAGGATCACGCCTGCCCTGGTGTTGAGAAGGCCGAGCTGCTCCACGAGTACGAACTGCGGGATGATGATGGAGGCGACGGGGATGAACAGCGTCGCGACGATCGTGCGGTGCAGTAGCTTGCGGCCGGGGAATTCGTACCGCGCGAGAATGTAGCCGCACAGCGCCGACTTCACCAGTTCCACGAACGTGGAGACCACCGTGTACAGAACGGTGTTGAAGAAGTAGCGGGAGAATCCCGCGTTCACCCAGGCCCGCCGGAAATTGTCGAAGTTCAGCTGGTCGGGTATCAGACTCGCCCCGCCGGTGAACAGGCCCGCCTGCGTCTTGAACGCTCCGGAGATCGTCCACAGGAACGGGTAGACCCATAGGAGCGAGACGATCAGGAGCAGCGGCAGAGCGATGAGGTTGGCGCGCGTTCCCCTGCCCAGGGGGAGACGCTTTTTCTTGTCGTCCATCAGACTCCGTACTCCTTCCGGAGCTTCTGTGCGCGGCTCACGAAGAAGCCCTGGCCCATCACGATGAGGAAGGCGATGACGGAGAAGAGAAGAGCGGCCGCGGAAGCGTAGCCGTAGGAGAAGGGCACGGAGGCGAACGCCCGGTCGTAGATGAAGTACGAGATGACGTAGGTACTGGTGCCGGGACCGCCACCGGTGAGGGTGACGACGAGCCCGAACACGTGCATGGCGTTGACGAGTCCGAGCAGCAGGATGACGACGGCCACCGGTTTGATGATGGGCAGGGTGATGCGGGTGAGTTTCTGCCATTCCGTGGCGCCGTCGAGTTCGGCGGCCTCGTACAGCTCCTCGGGCACGTTCTGGATGGCGGCCATCCAGTAGATGACGTACTGACCGAAGACCTGCCATACCGAGATGAGCACCAGGGCGAACAACGCGCTCCAGCGGGAGGCGAAGACATCCACCGACTCGTCGATGACGCCGATGTCCCGGAGCAGGGCGTTGAGGGCGCCGTTGGACGGGTTGAGCAGATAGGTGAAGACGAGTCCTGCCATGGCTACCGGAATGATGAGCGGGGCGAAGAACGTCGTACGGAAGAACTTCTTTCCCCGCAGCCATTTCCGGGTGAAGAGCACGGCCGCTATCAGAGAGAGCGGAAGTTTGATGACCGTGGTGAGGACCGCGAAGATCAGGGTGTTGGCGACTGCCAGCCAGAACAGCTCGTCGGTGAGAATGGAGCGGTAGTTGCCCGGTCCGACAAAGTTCTCCACCGGTCCGCTGCCCGACCAGTCGAAGAAGGAGTAGTAGACCGTGGCCGCCAGCGGCCAGAGAGTGAAGCCCAGGTAGAGCAGGAGGAAGGGCGCGAGGAAGAGCGCGACCCATACTCGGTTCCACCCTTTGGCCCGCTCGCGGGGGCGCTCACCATCGGTCGGCTGAACCCGTCGTGTGTCGTTGCGCCGTGTGTCGTCGTGCGGCATGGGTGCCGATGCCGCCTGAGGCGGTGGCGCGGCGGTCCGTGCGGAGACCATAGAGAGTTCCTTGGTTCTGTTCTGGGGCGATCGAAGGATCACCGGCCGGGGAGAGTTACCGGGCTACTTCTGGTACTTCTCCCGTGGGTAGTCCTCGGTGTACTTCCAGTCCGGGAAGGTGTAGCAGTCGATCGACACCTTGAGGCCCGACGCCGCTTCCTTCTTGAGCTCCGATTCGAGGATCCGCTGGCGTTCGGCGACGAGTTTCCTCGCCTCGGGGGCGAGCGGCTTTCCTGACGTAAGGGCCTCGACCATCGCTTCGTACTCCCAGTTGGGCCGCTCGGAGATGGCCTTGACATAGGCATTCGACCTGACGAGATCGGGGCATTTCCTTACCGGCACCGGCACCTCGACGCGGTAGCCCGGCTGGTCCGCGACTTTCATGATCTTCTGGATGGCGGGATCCTCGATCAGCGCGGCGTTGTCCGTGAAGGCGAGGGTCCCGAAGCCCGCTTTGAGGTATTCCTTGGCGAAGAACCCGTCGGGATCGGTCATCCACTGAAGGAACTTCCAGGCGTCCGCGGACTTCTTGCTCTGCGCACTCACCCAGTACTTGTTGCCGTCGTGCTGGCGGGCCAGGGCGCCGGTCGCGCCGCCGTCCGGAACGGGGCGCGGCGCGACGGTGTACTGGTCGGCCTGGAAACCCTGGCTGTTCCAGGCGCTGGGCGCCCAGGTTCCGTCCAGGTAGATACCCGCCTGCCCCACGGCGAACTGCTGGCGGCTGAAGTTCTTGTCGTTGAGCCCCGGTGCGATGTACTTCTTCTTCTGAAGGTCCTGGATGAACGAGAACGTCTTCAGCGACCGCGGATCGTCCAGGCTGAACTTGCCCTTCTGGAAGTCGAAGAAGAGGTCCGTCGAAACCCCCGACGCGAGTGCGAACCAGATGCGCTGGAGGTCAAGTCCCTTGCTGGGGGAGGCTATGCAGGACGCGTCCGTCTCGCCGGTGATCCGCGCGCAGGCTTCGGTCAGTTCCGACCAGGTACGGGGAGGCTTGGCAGCGTCGAGCCCGGCGTCCTCGAACACCTTCTTGTTGAGGAACATGTAGCCCGGACCCCAGTACAGGTTCTCCGAGAACGGGAAGCCGTATGTCTTCCCGTCACGGGTATTGATCCCCTCCACGAAGGAGCCCTCGGGCCAGCGGTCGGTGAAGGACTTCGGGACTTTGCCGTCGCCGTTCAGCGGCTGGATCCACTTCTGGTCGAGCAGCTGGGCCATGTCCGTCGGACCGGCCGGCCGCCAGTAGAAGATGTCCGGGCCCTGCTTGCTCTGGAAGGCGAGCGGCAGGGTCTTCACGTATTCGTCCTGGGAGATCGACCGCCACTCGATCGTTTTGCCCGGATTCTCCTTGGCGTACTGGGCGGCGACCTTTTTATGGAAGTCGGTCTGCTCCGCCGAGAAGTCCCAGATGGTGAGCGTGGATGACGCGGAGCCGCCTCCGCTCGTGCCACAGCCGGCCAGCGTCGTCCCCAGCAGCGCCAGAACCGCCGCCACACCTACCCAATTTCTCCTGAGCATCAATGACCTCCCGCACTCGTCCACGCCGAACCGAAGGGTCCGAGGTGCGGATGAGGCTAGGGACGGCGATGGGTCTGTGCAAGCGTTTTCACAAGATCAACTTTTTGGAACGACTGGACCTTCGCAGCATCACACCTCTGACCTGTGATGATGTGAACACACCACAGGAATCTCCCCCGCACCTGCTAGATTCAAGAGAACGTTTTCACAGTGAGGGCAGTCGCCGTTCGACCGGCGGGACCCGTCGTGCGGGACGAGGTGCGGAGCGGGGTGTGGGCACGCGGCCCGCCTCGGCATGATTGGGTACCGAGCATGCGGTCGGGTCGGCGCGGCCGGCTGGTGTGGGCGCCCCGGTCCGACCCGGCCGGTCACGGTCGCCCGCGCGCCCGGCGGCACGCGGTCCCACTCACCGAATCGGAATCGGAGGCGGTCCTTGAGCAGGTCGCGGGAACGGGTCGACAGGACGAGCGGGCCCGATCGGTCCCGGGTGACCATCCGAGACGTGGGCGCGGCGGCCGGCGTCTCGACGTCCACGGTCTCTCGCGTACTCAATGGCACCGCCAAGGTCGATCCATCGCTGGCCCGGCGCGTCCAGGACGCGGTGGCCGACCTCGGATACCGCCCGAACGCCGCCGCGCAAGGACTCGCGAGGGGCGAGGCGGGCGCGATCGGCGTGCTCGTCCCCGATCTGGCGAATCCCTACTTCCCGAATATTCTGAAAGCGGTTTCTCGCACGGCCCGGACCTATGGGCGGCGCGTCATGATCATGGAATCGGACGAAGACGCCGCGAGCGAGTACGAACTCGCCCTCGATCTGATGAGGTCCTGCGACGGAGTCCTGCTCTGCTCGACCCGTATGGACCGCGCGTCCCTGGCCGAACTCGCCCTGCACTCCCGGCCCATGGTCCTGGTGAACAGGATGGCCCCCGGCCTGAGCACCCCCTCCGTCTCGGTGGACTTCTACGGCGGTATGGCCCTGGTCTGCGGACATCTGACCCAACTCGGCCATCGCCGGGCGCTCTACCTCAGCGGCCCGGAGACCTCATGGGCCAACGCCGAGCGGATCCGGGCCTTCGACGCCGCGGCGGCCTTCGGCCTTCAGGTGACGGTCGTCCCGTGCGGTACGACGAGCCGCCACGGCTATCAGACCGTCACCGCCCTGTCCGACCCCGACGCCACCGCGATCGTCGCGTACAACGACCTGGTCGCTCTGGGTGCGCTGGCCGCGCTGGAGGAACGCGGAGTCACGGTCCCCACGGACATGTCCGTCATCGGCTGCGATGATCTCGCACTCGACCGCCGGCCGTCCCCGGGCCGCCTCACGACGGTTTCCGGGGCCAGAAACGAACTCGGCAGGATCGCCGTGGAGACACTCGAACTCCTTATGACGTCGGCATTCGACGGCGAACCCAGCCTTATCCCGATGAAGCTGATCCTGGGCGACACAAGCGCTCCGCCGCCGTCGCACACCGACGGCTGAGCCCCGTGCCCCGCGTGTCAACTACCCTGCGGGGTATCCGGCGTTGAGGCCGCCGCTTCGCTCCTGTTCCATGTCAGACTCACCGAGAAGTTCGCGGCCGTCGCGGTACTGGCGATGACGACATCGGCCTCGGCCGACAGCGACACCCCGAACTCCAGCGTGATCTCGTCGGGCGAGTTCGCCATCCCGCGCAACCGCCCCACGAAGCTCTCCGCCACGGGCCGTACGGTGTCCAGCATTTGACCGAACGACCGCTCGGCCCGTGCCACGGAGCGGCTGCCGCGGCCGACTCGGACGAGAGTTTCGTCCACTTCACGGATCTGCACTCGAATCGTCTCGTCACCGCCCTCGACCAGAGGCACTTCGACCGTGTGAACAAGGCGTTCGCTCATGGCAATCTCCAACAGCCGGGAGTGGGAGGTCCTCACGGTGTCAGATACCGGGGGTGTCCGGGGCGGCGGCTTCGAGATCGGCGATGCTCCCCGACATGATCGTGCGCACATGCTCGGTGATGTGTTCCGCCGGCCAGTCCCACCAGGCCACTGCCAGCAGCCGGGCCACATCCTCTTCGCTGTAACGGGTACGGATGAGCCGGGCCGGGTTCCCGCCGACGATCCCGTAGTCGGGCACATCCGTGGTGACCACGGCGCCGGAGCCGATGATCGCGCCGTGGCCGATCCGTACGCCGGGCATCACCATCGTGTCGTAGCCGAACCAGACGTCATTGCCGACGACGGTGTCACCGCGCCCCGGCAGGCCGGTGAGCAGGTCGAAGTGTTCGGCCCATGAACCGCCCATGGTCGGGAAGGGGAACGTCGACGGGCCGTCCATGCGGTGGTTGGCACCGTTCATGATGAACCGGACGCCCGTGCCCAGCGCACAGAACTTGCCGATGACAAGCTTCTCCGGGCCGTAGTGGTAGAGCACATTGCGGGTCTCGAACGCCGTCGGGTCGTCCGGGTCGTCGTAGTAGGAGTACTCCCCGACCTCGATCAGCGGCGACGTCACCAGCGGCCTGAGCAGCACCACTCGCGGCTGATCGGGCATCGGATGGATGACTGTCGCGTCGGCGGGCACAGGCGCGGGCACAGGCATGGCGAACGTTTCCTTATCGGTTGCGTAGCGGTATCCGCGGGGGTCGCGGTATCCGCGGGGGTCGCGTGTCGGTATCCGGTCCCATGATCGCACCGCACCGGTCCGCACCGGGGTGGCCAGGAATCCGGAGGCGGATTAGAGTCCGGGGCTATGTACTTCCATCAGATCTACGGCTGACACGGACGGGGCCGCGCCCCGCTCCCGTCGCGGACACCCGCGTGTCGCCATCACAGCCGTCGTCGTACGGGCAGTGGTGGCGCACCGGTTCGCCGTGTCCTTTCGCCGTAGACCTGAATGTGAGAGTGATCGTCCATGTCCCGTCGCCGTGCCCATGTCGCGATGGTCGGCATCCCCGTCGTCAGTCATGTCCTGCCGAGCCTTGAGATCATCCGCGAACTGGTGGCCCGTGGCCACCGGGTGACGTACGCCAACGACCCCGCGGTGGCCGACCTGATCGCGGCCACCGGCGCCGAGTTCGTCCCCTGCGGCTCCGTGCTGCCGGTGGCCGACAACAACTGGCCCGACGACCCCATCGCCGCGATGGGCCTGTTCCTCGACGACGCGATTCAGGCGCTTCCGCGGTTGCGCGCCGTCTACGACCATGACCCCGCGGACCTCTACCTGTACGACATCGGCGCCTACGCCGCGCGCGCCCTCGCCGAGGCGCGGAACCGGCCCCTCATGCAGTTGTCCCCGACCTTCGTCGCCTGGCAGGGCTACGACCAGGAGGTCGCGGCGCACGTGCGGCGGCTGCCGGGCGCCGACGCCTACCGCGCGCGATTCGCGCGGTGGCTCGACGGGTGCGGGGCGTCCACCACGGACGTGGATACCTTCTCCGGCCGTCCCGGCCGGGCCCTCGCGCTGATCCCCCGCGCGATGCAACCACACGCGGACCAGGTCGACACCGACACGGTGACGTTCGTCGGCCCCTGTCCCGGCGCGCGGGCGAGTGACGGGGACTGGACACGTCCGGCCGACGCGGAGAAGGTGCTGCTGATCTCCCTGGGCTCGGCGTACACGCGCAGGCCGGAGTTCTACCGCCAGTGCCTGGCTGCCTATGGCGATCTGCCCGGCTGGCATGTCGTGCTCCAGATCGGGAAGTACACCGACCCACGGGAACTCGGCGATATCCCGCCCAATGTCGAGGTCCACTCCTGGGTGCCCCAACTGACGGTCCTGGAACAGGCCGACGCGTTTGTCACGCATGCGGGAATGGGCGGCAGCGGCGAAGGGCTGTACACCGGTGTTCCGATGATCGCCGTTCCGCAGGGCGCCGAGCAGTTCATGAACGCCGACCGGCTCGTGGAACTGGGCGTGGCCCGCCGTCTCGACACGGCGGAAGCCACCGCCGAGACCCTGCTGACCGCGCTGCGTGAACTTGTCGCCGATCCGGCGGTGACGCACCGCTCGGCGCTGCTCCGTGCCGAGACGCGAGCCGAGGGCGGCACCACGCGGGCCGCCGATCTCATCGAGGAGATGCTGGGCTGATCGCCACTCGCCGGCGGTAGGGCGAAGCCCCGCGACGCGTCTTCCGTGCTCGCGCGGGGCTTCGCCCGGATTCGCGCTCTCAACCCCTGACTCCCCGTTCAGGTCTCTTCCCGGGAGGCGGTCCCCCCGCGACGAGGAGCTGACCTGGCGACACGACGGCACAGGGCACGTACGAGCGTGGTCGGGCTGCTGGCCCCTGGGCAGTTGAAGGCGATGAAGACGACGGTCTTCGACTCCGGTTACGGTCTCGGCATCGAGCAGCTCACGGCGAGCTGCGGAACCCGGGTATGGGGCCACGGCGGTGGCTGGATCGGCTCGCTCTCCTACGCGATGACGACCGAGGACGGCGGCCACTCGTTCGCCCTCAACCTCAACGGGGACTGGGACTCCGCCGGGATCGGGCCGGTGCTGGAGGCCGAGTTCTGCGGCACCGCCGGCTGAGGGGCCGACGCGGCCCTGTGGCGGCGGGCGGGTGCCTGTCCGATACTCGGGACCGGGACCGGGACCGGGGCCGCGACGCGGTCCGCGTGCAACCGTCTCGCAACGTCGGGGGGAGTTGACTGGGTCCCTGAGGGCGCGGATCGATGAGCGCGGATCGATGAGCGATGACCGACGGCGGCGGAGAGACCATGGACGAGCAGACTTCCCCCGGGGAACCACTGAAGCAACCGCGGCGCCCGCAGGAACCACCGGAGCCGCGCGTCGAGGTGACCCCCGCGGCCGCCGAACTGATCCGGCGGCTACGGGCGGACCACGGGCCGCTGATGTTCCACCAGTCGGGCGGCTGCTGCGACGGCAGCGCGCCCATGTGTTATCCGGACGGTGAGTTCCGTACGGGCGGTTCCGATGTACTGCTCCAGTCCCTGGAGATCGAGGGGGTCGCCGAGCCGGTGCCCTTCTGGATGTCGGTGAGCCAGTACGAGGCGTGGCGGCACACCCGGCTCATCGTCGATGTGGTGAAGGGACGCGGCAGCGGCTTCTCCCTGGAGGCCCCCGAGGGGGTGCGCTTCCTCATCAGGTCGCGGCTGGTGGGGACATAGCCCCGGGGACCCGGGCGGGCCGGTCAGGGGTGAAGGCCGCTGACCACGCCCGCCGTGGTGGAGATCCCGTTCGCGATGGTCGGCGCCATGCTCGTGCCCGCGAGAAAGAACCCGAGCAGGACGCAGACCGTCGCGTGCCAGAACTTCAGTCCCCCGTTACGCAGGAAGACCACCGCGAGGATCGCCAGTAGCAGAATCACTGAGATCGAAATAGCCATCGAGAACCTCCTCCGCCGCACCGGATCGCGGCTTTCGGCCGCCAGTGTGGCGGAGGAGGAGGCTGGGTAGGCCGACTGGCGTGTCCGCCGTACGGGTGGTTGACCTCGGGTTCCCCGTTACGGGCTACCGGCGGTGCTGACGGAGGAAACGTTCGAGGCCCGCGAGGTCATCCGTATTGAGATGGTCGACCCCGGCGGCCAGCAACTCGGTCCAGACCGCGTCCCGCGCGGGCCCCGGCAGATCGGGCGTGCTCCAGAAGCGCACCCGCTGGCCGCGCGCATGGGCGGCGTCGACGACGCGTCGCAGCTCGGCGCGTTCGGCGGCGGGGAACGCGCCCACGCCCTGCCAGCTGAAGCTCTGGGTCCAGTTGCTGCTGATGAGCGGGATGAAGGAGGCCGGGGCCGCCGTCCCGAGGTCATCGAGCCGTCCGTCGTAGAAGGCGTACCGTACGCGCTGCGCCTCCATCGGGGCACGGGCCGCGCGGTCGCCGGAGATGACGGGGGTGACCGCGCCCGCGCGCACCGAGCCGTTGGTGTAACGGCTCAGCATCGAGCGGTAGCCGGTCAGTTGGCGGTGCAGCTCGGCGTAGGCGGCGACACCGTCCGTCTTGATGTCGATGAGCAGCTGCACCGGCCGGTGGTAACCCCGGTACACGGAACCGTGGTTGGCCCGCACGCGCGCCAGGAGCGGATCGAGATAGAGCCCGCGGAGAGTTCGGGACGGGTCGAGTTCGGTGGCCTCGTGGGCGACCAGCAGCTCACCGTCGACCAGGAAGATATCGGCTTCCACGCTGGTGAAGCCGTGCGACAGGGCGTCGAGCAGGGGACGGGGGTGCAGATAGTCGTTGTGGGCGTGAGCCGACCGCAGCGGCCGGGGGCCGCTGTCGCCGCGCTCTGTCCGCGAGGACGCCTGTGCGTACGCGGGTGCCGCGACGGCTCCCGCGAGCGCGGCGGCGAACGTGCTGACGGCTCTGCGGCGGGTGGTGAGGGCCATGATGCCTCCGGGGGACGCGATGGGGGTGCGGTGGAGCTCGGTGCTGCTCGGTCGGGCGTGACCGGACGTGACCGGACTCGGGTGGGGCTCGGGCCGGCTCGGTCGGCTCGGTCCTGGCGAGTATCGGTCCTGTCATGGCCCGGCCGATATCGTCCTACGCAGAGTTCGCCCACCCGCCATCCGCGCTTCAGCCGGTCCCGGTGATCTCCGTCCAGCGGACCGTACGGTCGCACCAGCGCTCCAGCAGGACACGGTCATGGCCGACGGCGAGCAGACCGGCGCCGTGTTCGCGGCGGTACTCCTCGACGACGGCGACCAGCGCGGCCGTCGTGGAGGCGTCGAGCATCGCGGTCATCTCGTCGCAGACCAGCCAGCGCGGGCGCAGCACCAACGCACGTGCCAGACAGGCGCGTTGCAGCTGGCCGTCGCTGACCTCGTGCGGGCGGCGGCCCAGCAGCTCACCGGTGAGCCCCACCGCGCGGGCCAGCTCGCCGACGCGCGCCGTGAGGTCCGCCCGGCGGCCGGTGGCGCGCAACGGCTCGGCGATCAACTCGCTGAGCCGCAGCCGGGGATCCGCCGAGAGCCGTGGCTGCTGGAAGACCACGCCGATCGCGGTCCGCTGTTCCCTCGGGGCCCGGTGGCGCCAGCCGGTCACGCGGTGACCGTCGACCGTGACGGTCCCCGCGTCGGGCCGGTGCAGCAGCGCCGCGACCCTCGCGAGGGTCGACTTGCCGCAGCCGCTGGGGCCGAGCAGCCCGAGCGACGTGCCGGGCGCGAGGGTGAGGGACACGTCCCGCACGACGGGGGCGCGCCGCTCGTATCCGGCGGTGATGGAGCGGAGTTCAAGCACGGACGGTCTCCTCGGCGCTCTCGTCGGGTCTCCCGCCGGAACTCTCCCGGGGGTGGTGGCAGGCGAGTCCGTCCGTGAAGGGCGGTCGTGTGGCACAGAGATCGGTGGCGCGTTCGCAGCGGGGCGCGAAGGCACAGCCCGCGGGCAGCTCGCCGAGTTCCGGGGGCAGGCCGGGGATGGGGGTGAACGCGCGCTCCGGCAGGGCGTCGAGCAGTCCGCGCGCATAGGGGTGACGCGGCCCGGGTTCCCCGAAGAAGCCTCGCGCGTCGGTGAGTTCGACGATCCGTCCGGCGTACATCACGGCGACGCGGTCCGCGATCCGCTCGGCCGCCGCCAGATCGTGAGTGATCATCAGCAGGGCGCGGCCCTCGTCGGTGTGCCGTCGCAGTTCGTCGGCCGTACGGTCCACAAGATCCCGGTCGAGTCCGGTGGTCGGTTCGTCGGCCAGCAGCAGTGGGGCATCACCGATCAGGGCGAGCGCGGTCGCGGCGCGCTGGGCGAGACCGCCGGAGAGTTCGTGCGGATAGCGGTCGAGATGGCCGGCGGGGAAGGCCGCGCGGTCGGCGGCGGCCTCGGCGGCCCGCTGGAGTTCCCGGCCGCGCGTACCGGTCAGTTCCCTTACGGTTTCCTCCAGTTGGGCCCGTACCGTTCGCACGGGTGTGAGATGGGCGGCCGGGCTCTGCGGTACGAGGCCGACGCGCCGTCCCCGTACCGTCCGCGCGAGCGTGCGCTCGTCGGCGGCGAGCAGATCGATGCCGTCGAGGACGGCGGAGCCGGTGGTCTGCGCGTTGCCGGGCAGGAGTCCGAGCAAGGCCGAGGCGAGGACGGACTTGCCGCAGCCGCTCTCACCGACGAGGGCGAGGCACTCCCCCGCCGCGAGATCGAAGCCGGCGTCGGTGACGGCGGCGATGTGCCGGCCGCCGCGCATCCGGAAGCGCACACCGAGCCCGCGCACGGAGAGCACGGGCGGCACGGACTCCGCGGGAGCGCCGGACTCGGCGCGAGCGGAGGGCGCAGCGGGAGCGGAGGGATCGACGGAAGGGGCGGGCTCGGCGCGACCGGTCGGCGGGACCGCCGGAGAGGGCGTGGTCACAGCATCAGCTCCGATCGGCGGCGTGGATTGATCCGTTCCCGCCAGGCGCCCGCGAGACCCGCGAGGGCGAGGGTCGGAACGATCAGGAACAGTCCGGGAAAGAGCGTCGGCCACCAGTCGCCCGCGAGCAGTGAACCGCGCGCCGTCTGCACCAGATTGCCGAGGCTCGCCTGATGGCTGGGCAGGCCGAGCCCGAGGAACGACAGCGCGGATTCATGCCACATCGCGTGCGGCACCATCAGTACGGCCGCGAGTCCGGCCTGCGGCATGACGCCGGGCAGGAGATGGCGGCCGATGACGCGCCCGCGTGACGCGCCGCCCGAGATGGCCGCGTCGATATACGGACGGGCGCGCAGCGAGAGCACCTCCGAGCGGACGATACGGGCGGTGGAGAGCCAGTGGGTGAGCGCCACGGACACGATCACCGGCCAGACACCGGGCCGGAACATGGCGACGATGAAGATGCCGAGCAGCAGATGCGGTACGGACGAGAAGGTGTCCACGAGCCGCATGACGATCCGGTCCGTCCAGCCGCCGAGGGCCGCGGCCGCCGCGCCGACCGCCGTACCGATGACGGTGGCGACGAGCGCCGCGACGAGTCCGACCAACAGCGAGACACGCAGCCCGTAGACGCAGCGCAGCAGCAGATCGCGGCCGACGTCGTCCGTGCCGAACGGATGCGCCAGGGAGGGCGGCTGGAGTTTCCTCGCCAGGTCGACGGCCTGCTGATCGAGAGGGACGAGCACAGGTACGACGAGTACGGCGAGCGCCACGACCGCCACGATGACGGCGGAGGTACGGAGCCGGACCGTGCGGGTCGAGCGGCGGGTGCGCCCGTGCGAGCGCCACTCCGGCCCGTTGGCGACCGGGCCGTTGGTGGCCGGGCCGTTGGTAGCCGGGTCGGTGGTGACCGGCCCGGCGGTGGTGTCAGCCATCGAAACCCACTCTCGGGTCGGCGAGTCCGTAGAGCAGATCGGAGAGCAGATTCCCGATCAGCACGGCGGCGGTGGCGAGCACGGTGAGCGCGGCGAGCAGAGCGAAGTCCACGGAGGTGGCCGCCTGCACGGTGGCGGCGGCGATTCCGGGCCAACTGAAGACTGTCTCGACGAGCAGCGCGCCGGTGATGAGTTCGGGTACCCGGGAGCCGATGAGCGTGAGCATCGGCAGCATGCCGGAGCGCAGCGCGTGGCCGAGCAGTACGGTGCGTTCGTTCAGGCCCCGGGCGCGGGCACCGCGCACGGGGTCCTCGGCGAGCGCGTCGGTGACCCCCTGGCGTACGTAGAGGAAGAACCAGGGCAGTTGGGAGATGCCCAGTACGGCGGCGGGCAGCACCAGATGCGAGGCGACCTGCCCGAAGGTGACGGTGTCGCTCGCCGCGTCGGTGAGCCCGCCCGCCGGGAGCACGCCGAGCGTGACCGCGAAGAACCAGATCGCGAGGAGCCCGAGCCAGAAGGCGGGCGCGGCCTCCAGGACGTAAGCGGCCGAGCCGGCGCAGCGGTCGAGCAGACCGCCCGGCCTGCGCGCGGCGAGCACGCCGAGTGAGGTGCCGAGCAGGACGGCGACGGCGAAGGCCGTGACGGCGAGCAGCGTGGACCAACCGATCCGCTCGCCGATCACGGCGGAGACGGGCGCGCGCAGTACGGAGGAGTCCCCGAGGTCGCCGCCGAGCGCGTGGGTCAGCCAGTTCCACCAGCGCTGGACCAGTGGCTGATCCACTCCGAGGTTGACCCGGAGCTGGTCGAGGTTCTTCTGCGAGGCGGTGAGGCCGGCGGTGCCCGCGTAGGCCTTCACGGGGTCGAAGGGCGAGGCCGCGGCGACAGCGAACACGCCGAAGGTCACCACGAGGAGGACCGGGGCGGCGAACACCAGCCGCCGCCCCGCCAGCCGGCCCATCGCCCCCCAGGGGAGGCGGCGGCTCATTTCTTGGGCGTCCAGTCCTCGATGTTCCACCAGGGTCCTGACGCCAGACCGTGGTCGTGCGGCTCGATCTGGGTGGACAGCCCGTCCCAGCGGTCGTTCACCACATAGAGGTGATCGATATGGGTGAGGAAGGTGTACCCGGGGTTCTTCACCAGTTCCCGCTGGACAGTGTCGTACGCGGTCTTGCGCACGCTCTGTTCGCCGCTCTCGCGGCCGTCGTCGAGGGCCCGGTCGACGACCGGGTTGTCGTACCACGCCATGTTGTTGAAGCCGTCGCCCGCGAGCGACGACTTGAGCAGGGTGTACTGGTCGAAGTCCGGATCGCCCGGCGAACCGCCGCCGGCCAGGACCGCGTCCTGCCTCATCCGCGGTTCGATGACCTCCCAGGTGCCCGCCTGGGTCGTGATGTCGATGCCCGCCTTCTTGGCGTCGGAGGCGTAGGCGAGGGCGTGTTCCTGGCGGAGCTTGTCGCCGGTGAGGTACCAGAGCGGGAAGGCGGCGCGCACCCCGTCCTTGACGCGTACGCCGTCCTTGCCCGGCTTCCAGCCCGCTTCGTCGAGGATGCGCCGCGCCCCTTCGAGGTCGTAGCGGCGCTCGGTGCCCTGGGCGAACCACTCGCTGCCGGTGGGGACCGGGCCGTAGGCCGGCTTGCCCGCGCCTTCGAGGATCTTGTCGACCATGGTCTCGCGGTCGACGGCGATGTCGAGGGCTCTGCGGACGGCGGTGTCGCCGGCGACCTTGTGGTGGGTCGGCAGGGTGACGGTGCGGTAGTCGTAGGTCGTGGCGTCGTAGGTCTTACGGCCGCTGTCCTCGGCGAAACCCTTGGCGAGGTTGGGCGGCAGGATCGCGCCGTCGAGTTCGCCGGCGCGCAGCCGGGTGGCGCGGACGTCGTCGTCCTTGATGATCGCCATGGTGAACTTCTTCACCCGGGGCTCGCCGCCCCAGTAGTCCGGGTTGGCCTTGAAACCGATCTTCTCGCCCTTGGACCAGCCGGTGAGGAGATAAGGGCCGGTACCGACGGGCTTCGTGGTGAACGAACCGGTGTTCACGTCCTGTTCGCCCACGATATGCTCCGGGACGATGGGCAGGACGGTCCGCCGGTCGAACGGCGCGTAGGGGTACTTCAAGGTGAAGACGACGGTGTGCTCGCCCTGGGCCTTGACGTCCTTGACGGCGTCCAGCTCGGTCCTGGACGCGTTGTTGGTCTTCTCGTCCAGGATGGTGCGGTACGTGAAGACGACGTCCTTGGCACCGAAGGGCTTGCCGTCGCTGAACTTCACACCCTCGCGCAGCTGGTACGTATAGGTCAGCCCGTCGTCGCTCACCGTCGGCAGGGCGGTGGCGAGCGCGGGCGTGAGCCGCATCTCGGCGTCGTAGGCGAGCAGCCCGTCGAAGATCTTGGAATTGCCGTCCTTGCCGTAGCCGAGGAGCGGGCTGAGGCTGTCGGGTTCGTAGGCGATGCCGACGACCACCGAGTCCTTCGCCCCGCCATCCGCGCCCGAACCATCCGGGTTCGAGCAGGCCGCCGCGGTGAGGGCCAGTGCTCCGGCCAGCACCGCGGCGACCGTGCCGCGTATCGATCGGGCCGTCATGCGTCCACCCCTATTGAAGATCATCTGTTATTGCGATCGGTTCGCAATTAAACAGCAAGTAAAGGGGTGCTTGTCCAGCCGCCCGTGCCCCAGGCCCTAACGCGGTCCGGGCAGATCGACGAGCGCGGCCAGCGTCTCCTGGTGCCGGCCCCGCGAACCGAAGGCGATCTCATCGGACTTGGCGCGCTTGAGATACAGATGCGCGGGATGTTCCCAGGTCATCCCGATCCCACCGTGCAGCTGCACACACTCCTCGGCCGCGTGAACGGCGACCCGTCCGCAGTACGCCTGCGCGAGTGCCACCGCGAGAGGGGCTTCCGCGCTGCCGGTGGCCAGCGCGTCGGCGGCGTTGCGGGCCGCCGCGCGGGCCGATACGACCTCCAGCCACAGCTGCGCCATACGGTGCTTGAGCGCCTGGAAGGACCCGATCGGCCGGTTGAACTGCTTGCGCTCACGGGTGTGCCGGACGGTCTCCGTCAGACACCACTCCGCGATACCGAGCTGCTCGGAGGCGAGCAGCCCCGCCCCCGCCAGCAGTCCACGGCGTACGGCGGTCTGTGCCGCGGGCGCTTCTGCGATCCGGATCCCGGCGGCGGGGTCGACGGTGACCGCGGCGAGCGGCCGGGTCAGATCGAGCGGGGTGAGCGGTTCGACGGTGACTCCGGGCGAGGCCGTCTCGACCGCGTACAGCCCGTCGTGACGCACCACGAGCAGGACATCGGCGCGTACGGCGTCGGCGACCCCGCTCACCGTTCCCGCGCCGGCGGGCAGCGGTCCGTCCGGGGCGGTGGACAGCGGCACCGCGAGCACCGCGACCCGGTGGCCATGGGCGAGCGCGGTGAGCAGGCCCGCGACATCCGTGCTCTCGGTGCTCTCCCCGTCGCAGGCGAGGAGCGTCTCGGTCGCCACCACGGAACTGGTGAGATACGGCGCCGCCGTGACATCCCGGCCCAGCTCTTCCAGTACGACCGCGACCTCGCGATGGCCGGCGCCCTGGCCGCCGAGCTTCTCCGGGACGAGCAGCCCCGACGCGCCGATCCCGGCGGCGAGCGAGGTCCACAGCTCCGGATCGTACGGATCTCCCGCCTCGGCGCGGACGAGCGCGGCCGGTACATCGGCGCGGTCGGTGAGCAACGACCGTACGGCCGCGCGCAGTTCGTCCTCGGTGTCCGAGTAGAGCAGATCGGGGGAGGCGTCGGTCATCGGGCCAGGTCCTTCCAGGCGATGTCCTTGTCGTCGCGCGGTTCCGAGGGCAGACCGAGAACGCGTTCCGCGACGATGTTCAGCAGCACCTCGCTCGTACCGCCCTCGATGGAGTTGCCCTTCGCGCGCAGATAGCGATAACCGGCGTCCCGTCCGGTGAAGTCGACCAGCTCCGGCCTGCGCATGGTCCAGTCGGAGTACAACAGGCCCTCCTCCCCGAGGAGTTCGACCTCCAGACCGCTGATCTCCTGGTTGAGCCGGGCGAAGGCGAGCTTCATCCCGCTGCCCTCGGGGCCCGGTTGTCCGGCGACGAGTTGCTGACGCAGCCGCTCCGCGGTCAGCCGCGCGACCTCCGCCTCCACCCAGAGGGTGAGCAGCCGCTGACGCAACTCGTGGGTGCGCAGTTCGGGCCGCTCGCGCCAGGTACGGGCGACCGTCCCGATCATGCCGCCCTCCCGGGGCAGACGGGCGCCGCCGATGGAGACGCGCTCGTTCATCAGGGTGGTCCTGGCGACCTGCCAGCCCTCGCCGATCTCGCCGAGTCGGTGCGCGTCGGGGATGCGTACGTCGGTCAGGAAGACCTCGTTGAACTCGGCCTCGCCGGTGATCTGGCGCAGCGGTCGTACCTCGACACCAGGGTCGGTCATATCGCAGAGGAAGTAGCTGATGCCCCGGTGTTTGGGCAGGTCCGGATCGGTACGGGCGATGAGGATGGCCCACTGGGCGACATGGGCGCTGGAGGTCCATACCTTCTGCCCGTTGACGATCCAGTCGCCGGAGACGGAGTCGCCCTCGCGTACCGCGCGGGTGCCGAGCGCGGCGAGGTCGGAGCCGGCGCCCGGCTCGCTGAACAGCTGGCACCACACCTCCTCACCGACCCACAGGGGCCGCAGGAAGCGCTCCTTCTGCTCCTGGGTGCCGTAGCGGAGGATGGTCGGCGCGGCCATGCCGAGGCCGATGCCGATCCGGCGCGGATCGTTGTCGGGGGCGCCCGCGGCGGCCAACTCGGCGTCCACGACGGCCTGGAGCGAGCGCGGCGCGTCGAGCCCGCCGAGCCCCGCCGGGTAGTGCACCCAGGCGAGTCCGGCGTCGAAGCGCGCCGTGAGGAAGTCGGTGCGGCCGGTGGTGGCCGGCGGATGGTCGGCCAGCAACTTCCTGGTGAGGGAGCGCAGTTCGGAGGCGTCGGTCATCGGGCACCGCCCTCCGGGAGGACGACCACGCGTCCGGTGGTGACACCGTCGGCGACCCGCTGGACCGCGTCCGCGGCGTCCTTCATCGGGACCCGCTCGCTGATGAGCGGCTTGATCGCGCCCCGGGCCGCGAGCGCGGTCAGCTCCTGGTGGCAACCGGCCACCGCCGCCGGGTCCTTGGTGTTGTAGAGGCCCCAATGCAGGCCCATGATCGAGTAGTTCTTCACCAGCGCGTGATTGAGGGCCGCGGTGGGGATCGCGCCGCTCGCGAAGCCCACGACCACGATGCGGCCCTCGAAGGCCACGCATTTGGTGGACTTGGCGTAGGCGTCGCCGCCCACCGGGTCGTAGACGACATCCGCGCCCCGGCCGCCGGTGGCCTCCTTGACCGCGCCGACGAGGTCGTCCGCCCGGCGGTCGATCACCAGGTCACAGCCCAGCTCCCGGGCCACCCGCGCCTTGTCCGGACCACCGACGACACCGATGACGGTGGCCCCGGCCGCCTTCCCGAGCTGTACGGCCGCGCTGCCGACCCCGCCGGCCGCCGCGTGGACGAGGAGGGTCTCCCCCGGCTGGAGCCGCGCCCGCCGGTGCAGTCCGAACCAGCCCGTCTGGTAGCCGATGTGGAGGGCCGCCGCCTCCGCGTCGTCCAGCGCCTCGGGCGCGGGCAGCAGCGCTGCCGCGTCGGCGACCACGTACTCGGCCAGGCCACCGTGCGGCAGCGCGGGCGTGGCGATGACCCGGCGTCCGTCCTCCGTCTCGCCGCAGATCTCCACGCCAGGGGTGAAGGGCAGCGGGGGCCGGACCTGGTACTGCCCCCGGCAGAGCAGGGCGTCCGGGAAGTTGATGTTCGCCGCCCGGACCAGCAGCGGGATCTGTCCCTCGCCGGGCACGGGACGCTCGGTCTCTTCGAGCCGCATCACCTCGCCCGGCTCGCCGTTCCGGTGCACTCGCCATGCCTGCATTCGGGGCCTCCACACACGATGGGCAGTACCGCACTCGTGGGCATACTAAGCAGTCGCTTGTCTCGCTGGGAACATCCCGCCGGGGAACCGCCCATCGGCGACCCGCCCCTCAGTGCGCCTTCGGCCGTGCCCGTACGTGCATCCGCTCCCCCTGCGGACCGAACAGACTCAGGAACTCCACCGGCGCGTCCGCGGCCGGCCCGAACCAGTGCGGTACGTGCGTGTCGAACTCGGCCGCCTCCCCCGGGCCGAGCACCACATCGTGCTCACCGAGCCGCAGCCGCAGCCGGCCCGCCAGCACATAGAGCCACTCGTAACCCTCATGGGTCCGCTGTTCGCAGTCGTCGTCCGCCGAGGGCTGGATGATGACCTTGTACGCGTGCAGCCCGCCCGGCTGGCGGGTGAGCGGCAGCATCGTACGGTTGCCCCGCACGATCGGCTTGGCGCGCACCCGGGGGTCACCGACCTGGGGCGCGCCGACCAGTTCGTCGAGCGGTACCTGATGGGCACGGGCGATGGGCAGCAGCAGTTCGAGGCTGGGGCGGCGGCGGCCCGCCTCCAGCCGCGAGAGAGTGCTCACGGAAATACCGGTTGCCTCGGACAGCGCGCTCAGCGTGGCGCCGCGCTCCTGCCGGATCTTGCGCAACCGGGGTCCCACTTCGTTCAGTACTTCTTCGAGCCGGGCGTCGTCGTCCATGGACTCATTGGATCATCGATTGCCGGGACGGCAACGGCCTTTGCCGGGCGGCGCCGGTCAGGAGACACACCCGCGATTCGACGGCGAGGTCCGGAAGGGCCCCTACGGCTTGACTCCCGGCGCGACAGACTTCGTTCCCTCAGGGAAGAGCGGAACCGGCCTGATCCGGCGCAGATACGCCTCCGCCTGCCAGATCGCCTCACGTGCGGTGCGCTGTCCCATCAGCACACAGAGGGTGTACGCCACATCCTCGAACCGTCCGCGTGTGGCCTCGTCGAGCGGATCGGCGAGCACCAGCCGTTCCCAGGCCCGGTATCGGGCCAGCAGATCGGCCACCAGATGTCTGTCCGGCAGCAGCATGCCAACCACCTCCCGCGTTCGGGAATCCACCCGCTCGCTCCGGCTTCGCACACGGCAGGGCACCGGTCCCCTCGGGGACATTGTCCACCCGGCCCCCGGCATCCGCTCGGTGAGTCCGGTGGGACCGGCCATGACCTGGGACGACGGCGCGAGCGAGTCAGGAGAGCCAGTCGGCGTAGCGGGTGGCGGCGAGGTGGGCGTCCTTGTCGGTGAGGACATCACCCTTGACGACGGCGAACATGCCGGCGGTGGGGTCGGTGACGACCGTGCGGTTGTCGCCCTTGTGGGACAGGGTGATCCGGCCCAGCTCGTCCAGGGGGAAGATCTCGGGGCCCGCGATAGCGCGGATGCCGTTCAGCGGGGCGCCCGCGGCGACCTCCGCGACCGCGTCGGCCACGTCCTTGGCGGCGATCGGCTGGATCGGCGTGGCGGGCAACCGGACGGTGTCGCCGTCGACGGTCCAGGACATGACGGCGTCCATGAACTCCATGAACTGCGTTGCCCGGACGATCGAGTAGGGGATCGGCCCGGCCGCGAGGAGTTCCTCCTGGAGCACCTTGGCCCGGTAGTAGTCCAGCTCGGGCACCTGGTCCGCGCCGACGATCGACAGGATGACGACGTGGCCGACGCCGCCCTTCCGGGCGGCGTCGAGAAGGTTGCCCATCGAGGTACGGAAGAAGGCCGGGGAGGCTTCGTCGAAGGTCGGGGAGTTCGTCAGATTGACAACGACGTCGGCTCCCGCCACCGCCTCGTCCAGTCCCTGGCCGCTGATGACATCGACTCCGGTGGAATGAGAGTGCGGTGCCGCCTCGTGACCGGCGGCGTTCAGATCCTTGACGACCTGCGACCCGATCAGCCCGGTACCGCCGATGACCGCGAACTTCATGGCATGCCTCCCGTCGGGACTGTTTCCGTCCGCAATATGACATAGAGACCGCTACATGGGCGTGGCACGCACCCGACTCGGCCACATGCGTACGGACGCCGCTCTCTGGTCCGAACGAAAGAGCCTAGGCCTCGTCCCGTACGAGCGCGAGCAGCCGGTCCAGCACGTGCGGACCGCCCGCCCGCAGTCCGTCGTGCTCGTACTCGTCGGTCACCCAGGTCCGCAGTCCACGGATCGCGCGCGCGGTGCGCAGGGAGTGTTCCGTGTCGACATACATGTCGTCGTGGTAGACGGCCGCGGCGACCGGCACCTCATTGGCGGCCAGCCGGGCGGGGTCGTAGAGCGGGCTCCAGTCGGTACGGGCCGCGACCAGTTCGGCGGCCTCGCGCAGCGGGCGCAGCGCGGGGTCGGAGTCGAAGTGCCAGGGGTGGATGGACTCGCCGGTGAAGTACAACGGCCCCTCCCCGGCAAGGGTCTTGGCCGCGTCGAACCGCGCGAACTCGCCGCGCACCCGCTCGGCGGCCCACCGCGTCGGCCGGCCGTCCTGGCCGTAGATCGCCTCGTGGAGCACGGCGTACAGCGGATGCCCCGCGTACGAGAGGGCGGTGGCCACGCTCTCCTGGAACGCGTCGGAGAGCGCCGGTCCCTTCGGCGTACGGACGAAGGCGTTCTCCAGCAGATAGTGCAGCTGATGGCTGCCGTCCCCGCCGCCGAGCATGATCCCCAGCGACTGGAACGCCTCGGGCGTGAGGCGGTAGCCGGTGGGGAGTACGGGCCGGTGCTCGGCCAAGTACTCCGCGATCCGGCGGGCCGCGCCGATGTCCTGGGGATAACGGGCGTAGAACGCCTCCACCTTGCGCGCGATGCGCGGGTACGCGGCGCGGTAGACCTCGTCGGCCGTGGCGTCCAGCGAGGGCAGCCCGCCGGTGATCAGCACGGTCTCCAGGCCCTCGGGGGCGGTGGAGAGATAGTGCGTGGCGCAGAAGCCGCCGAAGCTCTGACCGAGCACGGTCCAGGGGGCGCCGCCCGTCAGCAGCGGACGTATCGTCTCGCAGTCCCGCACGATGGAGTCGGCGCGGAAGTGCGCGAGATAGTCGGCCTGCTGCTCCGGGCCGCCGCGCAGGGGCAGGGTCTGCCGGTTGACGGGGGTGGAGAGGCCGGTGCCGCGCTGGTCGAGGAGGAGTACCCGGAACTCCCTCAGGGCGCGGCCGAGCCACGCCTGCCGGCCGATGAACCGGCGCGCCCCGAAGCCGGGCCCGCCCTCCAGATACACCAGCCAGGGCAGCTCCGCCTCCGCGCGCGTGCTCGCGACGACCTCACGGGCGAACAGCTCGATCCGCTCCCCCGACGGATCGCCGTGGTCCAGGGGAACCGTGAAGCGGTGGTCGGTGAGGACGACGCCGGGCTGGCGGTAGCTGGTCAAGGGTGCTCCTTGTTCTCGCTCGCCCCTTCCGGGGCCGGTCACGCGCCCCTCCCGGGGCAATCACGCCGGACAGTTCAGCACATGGGCCGCGGCGCCGCCGAGACCACCCCATCGTGACGCGCCCCAGTCCGCGCCGGCGTGTGACGAGCTGTACGTACGCGGGGCCCTCTCCGTTCAGCGCGCACGCGGTTCCCCGGACAGTCGCGGCCCGCGCGCGCGACGGCCCGCCCGCTCCTAGCGTGAGGTCATGATCCGGTTCGAGCAGGTCAGCAAGGTCTACCCGGACGGAACGGCCGCGGTCGACGGGTTGTCGTTCGACGTCGGCGAGGGCGAGTTGGTGACACTGGTGGGGCCTTCCGGCTGCGGCAAGACGACCACGATGATGATGGTGAACCGGCTGATCGAGCCCACCTCGGGGCGCGTCTTCGTCGAGGGCCGGGACATATCGGGGGTCGATCCGGTCCAGTTGCGCCGCCGGATCGGCTATGTCATCCAGCAAGTGGGGCTCTTCCCGCACCGGACGATACTCGACAACACCGCGACCGTGCCCACCCTGGTCGGCTGGAAGAAGGCGAAGGCGCGCGAGCGGGCGGCGGAACTGCTCGATCTGGTGGGGCTCGACCCGGCGATATACGGTCCGCGCTATCCGGCACAGCTGTCCGGCGGGCAGCGCCAGCGGGTGGGGGTGGCACGCGCCCTGGCCGCCGATCCCCCGGTGCTGCTGATGGACGAGCCGTTCGGCGCGGTGGACCCGGTGGTGCGCGAACGGCTGCAGAACGAGTTCCTGAAGCTCCAGGCGACGGTACGCAAGACGGTGCTGATGGTGACGCACGACATCGAGGAAGCGGTGCGGATGGGGGACCGTATCGCGGTGTACGGGGAGGGCCGCATCGAGCAGTACGACCGCCCTGGGGCGGTGCTCGGCACCCCTGCCACGCCCTATGTGGCCCGGTTCGTGGGCGCGGACCGCGGGCTGAAGCGGCTCTCGGTGACCGCCGTCGAGCCGGCCGACCTGGAGGAGCCGCCGGTCGCGAGGACCGACGAGCCGGCCCGGGACGCGGCGGCCCGGATGCGCGCCCAGCGGGCCCGCTGGGCGGTGGTGCTGAACGGGGACGGCGAGCTGCACGGCTGGGTCTCCGCCGACGCGCTGGCGCAGGCCGGGGAGCGCGGCTCGGTGGGCGATCTCGCCCGCCGGATGGAGGCGTGGGTACCGCTCGGTTCCCCGCTGAAGCAGGCGTTCAGCGAGATGCTCCAGCATGACGCGGGGTGGGTGGCGGTGCTGGAAGGGGCGCGTTTCGCCGGGGTGCTGACCCCGGCGAAGCTGCACGAGGCGCTGCGCCGCTCGGTGGACGCGGACGCCCAGGGCATCGGGCGTGACGAGGTCGACTTCGACTCGGTCTCGGACGCGTGAGCGCGCGTATCGGCGGTACGCGGCCCGGCGCGGCGGCCCGTACCGGCGAGCCGCACGGGAACACCCCTTGACCGGTACCAGGGGTTAACCCTAGGTTTCCTGGAGGAAAGCGCTTTCCGACAACGATGTCAGAGAACGTTCACCAGGAGGCACGGTCATGAGACCGCCCGGCCCGGCCCGCACCGCCGCCCTGCCCGCACTCTGCGCACGTTCCGCACTCTCCGCACTCTCCGCACTCACCACGCTCGTCCTCCTGCTGACCGGCTGCTCCGGCGGAGGGTCCGTCAAGGGCGGCGGCATCACCCTCACCTTCAGCTGGTGGGGCAATGAGAACCGCGCCCAGCGCACCAACGAGGCCGTACGGCTCTTCGAGAAGAGACATCCGGGCGTGACGGTACGGACCTCCTTCGCCGGCTACGAGGCGTACGTCCAGAAGCTCGCCACCCAGGCCGCGGGCGGCGATCTGCCCGATGTCGCCCAGCTCGACTACCGCCAGATCTCCCAGTACGCGGGTAGCGGCACGCTGCTCGATCTCACTCCGTACATCAAGGACGGCACGCTCCGTACCGGTGCGATGGACCCGGGTCTGGTCGCCACGGGCCGCTACGGCCCCGGTCAGTTCGCGCTGCCGATGGGGCAGGGTTCCACCGGATTCGCCTATGACGCCAGGGTGTTCGCGAAAGCCGGGCTCAAGACGCCGGAGCCCGGCTGGACCTGGGAGGAGTGGGCCGACGCGGGCCGCGCGATCAGCGCGCTCGGGCTCAAGGGTCCGGACGGACGTCCGTACACCGGCCTCACCGACATCGGGGTGAACGAGGACGCGTTCGAGAACTGGCTGCGGGGGCACGGCAAGGAGCTCTACGCCTCGCAGCACCGACTGGGCTTCACCGCCGAGGACCTCACCGCGTTCTGGACGTTCACCAACGGACTGCGCGAGGAGGGCACGGCCTCGCACGCCAAGGACACCTCCCAGATCGGCGGCGCGATCGAGGACGGCCCGATGGGGCGCGGTCTGGCCGCCACCGACTTCAACTGGGACGGTCCCTTCCTCGGCTATGAGCCGCTGATGGGCGACGACGTCCATCTCGCTCCCGTCCCGACGGTGGACGGCAGGGCGGGCCAGTACTTCAAGCCCTCCGTCCTGATCGGCGCCGGCGCCAGCACCGAACACCCCAAGGAGGCGGCGGCGCTGACGGACTTCCTGCTCAATGACCCCGAGGCCGGGAAGATCCTCGGCGTCACCCGCTCCACCCCGCCCAACCGCGACATCGCGCGGTCGATCGGCACGGACCTGCGGGGACCCGAGAAGGAGGTCTTCGAGTACGGCAGGAAGATCGCCGCGTACGGTGTCGATCCCCCGCCGATGGCACCGCCCCGGGGTGATGTGGTTCTCCAGGTCTCCTTCACCCGTGTCTACCAGCAGGTGATCCATGACATGCGGAGTCCCGCCGAGGCGGCCCGGGAATTCGTCGCCGAGGCGGAGAGGGAGCTGCGATGAGCCTCACCGGAGATCCGCGGCGGACCAGATCCTCGGCTCCTCCCCCGGCCACCGCGCGTGAGCCCCGGCGCACCCCGCGCCGTGAACGCCAGGGCCCCGCCTATGTCTTCCTCTCCCCCTGGATCCTCGGCGTCGTCCTGCTGACGCTCGCGCCGATGGCCGTCTCGCTCTATCTCTCCTTCACCGACTACAACCTCTTCGACGCCCCCACCTGGGTCGGACCGCGCAACTACACGGACATGCTCTTCGAGGATCCCCGCTACTGGCGTTCGGTCGGCACCACACTGCTCTTCGTGGTGGTGGCGGTCCCGCTGAAGCTGGCCCTCGCCCTCGGGGTCGCGCTGCTGCTGAAGAACATGCGCTCCGGCAGGGGTTTCTACCGCTCCGCCTTCTACGCCCCGTCGCTGCTCGGCGCCAGTATGTCGATCGCGCTGGTGTGGCGGGCGCTGTACAACGACGGCGGTACGGTCGACGATCTGCTCTCCCGGATCGGTATCCACACCGGGGGCTGGGTCGCCGACCCCGATCTGTCGGTCTTCGTCGTGGCGCTGCTGGCCGTCTGGCAGTTCGGCGCGCCGATGGTGATCTTCCTGGCCGGGCTCCAGCAGATACCGGGCGATCTCTACGAGGCGGCGGCGCTCGACGGCGCCGGGCGGTGGCGGCAGTTCGTCTCCGTCACCCTGCCCATGCTCTCCCCGGTCCTCTTCTTCAATCTGGTGCTGGAGACCATCCAGTCGTTCCAGGTCTTCACCCCCGCCTTCGCGATCAGTGGGGGCAAGGGCGGACCCGCCGACTCGACCATGTTCTACACGCTCTATCTGTACGAACGCGGCTTCTCCGCCTCGCACATGGGTTATGCCTCCGCCATGGCGTGGGCGCTGCTGCTCGGGATCGGAGCGGTGACCGTCGTGCTCTTCAGGACGTCACGCTCCTGGGTCTTCTACGCCAACGAGGGGGCCTGATGACCACCGCCGCCATCGGCAAGCGGAACGCCCGTAGCGGTACCGGAACCAGAACCGGTACCGGCAGGCGCGGCCGCCGTATCGCCCTGCATCTGGCCGCCGCCCTGATCCTGCTGGTCCTGCTCTATCCGCTGGTGTGGCTGCTCGCCACCTCGCTCAAGCCGGCCGACGAGGTTCTGACCAGTCTGAAGCTGCTGCCGAGCCGACTGGAGTGGAGCAATTACAGCACCGCCCTGGACGGGGTGAGCGGGGTGAAGGTCGCCACCCTCCTCACCAACTCGCTGCTGATCTCGGCGGGTTCGGTGCTCGGCAATGTCATCTCGTGCTCGCTGGCCGCCTATGCCTTCGCCCGGCTGCGGTTCCGGATGCGGGGCGTCATGTTCGGCTTCATGGTCGCCACGATGATGCTGCCGCACCACGCGGTGCTGATCCCGCAGTACATCCTCTTCAACCAGCTCGGCATGGTGGACACCTACTGGCCGCTGGTACTGCCGAAGTTCCTGGCCACGGAGGCGTTCTTCGTCTTCCTGATCGTGCAGTTCATGCGAGGGCTGCCCCGCGAGCTGGAGGAGGCGGCCAGGATCGACGGCTGCGGGCCGTTCCGCTCCTTCTGGTCCGTGGTGCTGCCGCTGACCCGTCCGGCGCTGATCACCACGGCGATCTTCACCTTCATCTGGAGCTGGAACGACTTCTTCACCCAGCTGATCTATCTGTTCGACCCGGAGAAGTTCACCATCACCCTGGCGCTCCGGAACTTCGTGGACCAGTCGAGCCAGTCGGCGTTCGGCCCGATGTTCGCGATGTCGGTGATCTCGCTGCTGCCGATCGTGCTGTTCTTCGCCGCGTTCCAGCGCTATCTGGTGCAGGGCATGGCGACCTCCGGGCTGAAGGGATGAGCGCCATGGGTACCCGGCCGGCCGCGTCCTGGCCGTACGACCGCCGTGAGCCGGGGGAGCTGTTCGGCCCGCGCTTCGCGCTCTTCGCCGACATGCTCGCCGTCGGTCTGTTCACGACGGTGGCGAGTCTGCCGCTCATCACCGCCCCTGCCGCGCTGGCCGCCGGCTGCCGGGTGCTGCGGGACTCCGCCCGCACGGAACGGACGGCGACCGCCGGCCGGTACCGGGACGCGCTCCGGGCGCACGGCGTCGCCCGTACGCTCACCGCCGGCGCGGTGCTGCTCGGGTTCGGCGCGCTGCTCCTGCTGGATCTGGCGCTGGCCGGGGCCGGACTGCCCGGTGCCGCCGCCGTCTCGATCACGCTGGCCGCCGTGGGGGCGGTGGCGCTGGTCGTGGGGGTACGGGCCGCCGCGCACCCGGCGGCGCGGCGCAGCTGGCCCGCCGCCGTACGGGGCGCCGGCCGCCGCTCGGCCGCCGATCCGGCCGGGTGCGTACTGATCGCGGTGGCTCTGGCGCTCTGCGCGGCGATCGTCTGGGCGCTGCCGCCGCTCGCGCTTCTCGTGGCCGGTCCGCTGGCGCTGGCCGCCGTCTCCGTCGAACTGCGCGGGTCATGAGCCCGGGCGGCCGACAGCCCCCGCCCGGGTGTTCAGTGCGGCGCCGGGATCAGCCTCTTCGATTCCAGATAGGTTCGCGCGACGTCCTCGGGGAGCCGGCGCCAGCTGTCCACGCGCTGGTTCAGCGAGGCCAGGTCCTTGGTGGTGAGTACGGTGTTCAACTTGTCCAGTGCCGTGGTCACCCCCTTGCCGCCGGCCCGCGCGCGGTTGACGACGGGCACGATGTAATCGGCGTTCTGGAGATGTCTGTCGTCGGCGAGGAGCACCAGACCGAACTGGTCGAGTGTCGCGTCGGTGGTCGTGGTCAGGACCATCTGGTCCTGACCGTTCTGCACGGCCCGCTTCGCCGGCGTCGTCCCCACTCCCTTGGGGTCGACGGCGGTGATGTCGATGCCGTACGTCTTCTTCAGACCCGGCTCGCAGTAGGGGCGCCGTACGCACTCGTCGCCCGCCGCGAGCCTGACCGGCAGCCCGGACCGGCCCAGCTCGCTCAGGGTGCTGAGCCGGTGCTTCCTGGCGTAGGCGGCGGTGACGGCGAAGGCGTTCTGGTCGACGGCGCGGCCCGGGTCGAGGACGGTCAGCCCGCGCGGCGTGGCGAGGGAGCGCAGCGCCTTCATCGTCGCG
This sequence comes from Streptomyces sp. NPDC051662, assembly GCF_040681655.1. NCBI lineage: Bacteria > Bacillati > Actinomycetota > Actinomycetes > Kitasatosporales > Streptomycetaceae > Streptomyces > Streptomyces sp. NPDC051662. The sequence goes on along the minus strand of NZ_JBFAZD010000003.1, from coordinate 2,926 downwards.
CCCAGATCGGGTGAGCCGACGGGTTTCGCGTCGGGGCCGTGGGCCTTGGCGTTCAGCCAGTCGGCGAAGGTCGCCGCGTACTCCGGTACGACATCGATCTGGCCGCTCTCCAGGGCCGGTTCATAGATCTCCCGGTTGGTGACGGAGAGGATCCGGGTGTGGTAGCCCGCGCGGTTCAGCAGGAGCGCGTACATCTGGGCGAGCAGATCGCTTTCGGTGAAGCCGGCCGAGCCGATGGTCAGATGCTTGCTGTCGCCGGGCGGTGCGGTGACATCGCCCCGGTTCTCCAGGGACGGTCCGGTGGCACAGCCGGTGGCCAGGAGGAACGAGCCGACCAGGACGGCGGTGCCGGTAACCGCCGCTCTCATCCCCCGCCCCTCACCCAGCGCGGTCCCAGCCGCCGCACCAGCTCGAACACCCCCTCCACCAGCAGCGCGAACACGGCGACGAGCACCGCGCCCGCGACCACCTGGGCGGTGTCGGCGAGATTGAATCCGGCGGTGATGATCCGGCCGAGCCCGCCCCCGCCGACCAGGGCCGCGATGGTCGCCGTCGCCACCAGCTGGACGGCGGCGATCCGTACGCCCGTGAGGATCAGCGGCAGGGCGAGCGGGACCTCGACCCGCCGGAGCAGCTGACCGCCCGTCATCCCCATGCCACGGGCGGCCTGGACGACATCACGGTCCACCCCGCGCATGCCCACGTAGGCGTTGGTGAGCAGCGGTGGGATCGCGAAGAGCACCAGCGCGATGATCGTCGGCCACTGTCCATGGGTGCCGATCGGGGTGAGCAGCAGCAGGACGAGAACGGCGAAGGTCGGCACGGCCCTGCCGACATTGGAGATATTGACGGCCAGCGCGCCGCCCCTGCCCAGATGGCCGAGGACCAGCGCGACGGGCAGCGCGATCGCACAGCTGATGACCAGGCAGACCGCGGTGAGGAAGAGATGCTCGCCGAGCCGGTTCCAGACCCCGCCGGCCCCGGACCAGTTCGAGGCGCTGGTGAGCCAGGACCAGGCCGCCGCGAGCGTGTTCACGCGCGGCGCTCCCTCGCCCAGGGGGTGAGCAGCCGCTGGAGTCCGAGCAGCAGCAGATCGGCGGCGACGGCGATGATCACGCAGAGGACGGAGGCGGTGAGCACCTGCGCCTTGAAGAAGGTGTTCATCCCGGCGTAGATGAGATTGCCGAGCCCTCCGTAGCCGACGATCGCCCCGATGGTGACGAGGGAGACGGCGGAGACGGTCGCGATCCGCAGCCCGGCCATGGCGGCGGGGAGGGCGAGCGGCAGCTCGACGGTGAGCAGCAGCCGGACCGGTCCGTATCCCATCCCGCGGGCGGCCTCCAGGGTCTCCTCGGGGACGGCGCGCAGTCCGGCCAGGATGTTCCGTACGAGCAGGGTCAGCGAGTAGAGGACCAGCCCGGCGACGACGAGCGAGGCGGCCAGCCCGTAGAGCGGCAGCAGCAGGGAGAACATCGCGAGCGAGGGAATGGTGTAGAGGATGGTCGTGATGCCGAGCACGGGCCCGACCGCCCAGTTCCAGCGGCGGGCCGCCAGGGCCAGCGGGACGGCGATGACCAGCGCGAGCAGGATGGCGAGGAAGGTCAGATGGAGATGCTGGAGCACCGCGTCCCACAAGATCGTGCGGCGGCTGGAGAGATAGTCGCCGCAGATCCACTCGTTGCGCGCGAGGCAGTCGTCCGGAAGCGCGGTCACCCGTCCATTGGACGTCCCCGTGCGACAGGGCGCGCGCGGTGTTGGACCGTACGGATGGCGCACGCGCCCGGGCGCCCGCCGCGAGGTCCACACCGCTCGCGACGGGCGCCGACCGGCGTCAGGGGAAGGACACCACCGTCGAGGGCACGGTTGTCGTGCCCGAGGTGGCGGCGCCGATGGCGTTGATGACATGGTCGTACTGCCCGTTACCGCTGAGCGAGACGACGAGCAGGCCGTGGAATCGCACGCCGGGGACCGCGGGCGCGGCGAAGCCGTGGGCCTGGCGGATGGTCGGGTCCACGTTGTAGTAGCAGTAGCTGCCCAGACCCCAGCCCTCGTGCGTGGTCACGGTGTCGGCGACCTTGTAGGCGGCGTAGCCCCTGAGGGCGCCGTTCTGGATGGCGGCCTGGTTGGGGGCGTCGTAGGCCTTCTCGTTCTGGAAGAAGATCGTGCGGCCCCGCTGGCCGTTCCACTGGACGTCGTACTTGTTGAAGTGCTCGACGAACAGCCCGGTCGCCAGCACATCGTCGCCGTTGACGATCACACCGTAGTCGGCACGGTTGGTCTCCCAGCCGACGCCGTCCCCGTGGTCGGCGCGCCAGACCCAGGTGTGGTCGATGATGGTGTGCCGGCTGTTGACGACCATGCTGGTGGTGGCCTTGCCGGGGCCCGCGCCGCCGATCCTGATGAAGACGTCCTGCACGGTGATCGGATTGGCGGAGTGGTTCGCGGCGGCGCCCTGCGGGCCGACCTCCAGCAGCGTCGGAGAGTTCACCGGACCCGCGTCGATCAGGAAGCCCGCGAGCCGTACCCCGTCGACATCGGCGACCCTCATCGCCGTCACGCCGTTGTCGGGTATGAGCGTGGCGTAGCCGAGGCCGAGTACCACCGCGTTCGCGCGCTCGACGCGTACGGTCTGGTCGAGGTGGTAAATGCCCGGCGTGAACAGCAGATTGAGCCCCTGCGTGAGCGCCTCGTTGAGGGTGGCCGCGGAGACACCGGGCTTGGCGACGTAGAACTGGGTGAGCGGCAGTGATGTACCCCTGGGCGTGCCGCTTCCCCAGGTGGTGCCGCGCGCGTTGGTGCGCAGCTCCGGCAGGAAGACCTTGTAGTCGGCCCCGTCGAGGTAGAGGAAGGGTTTCTCGCGGGAGACGGGGGTGTTGGTGAGGGTGGTGTAGGGCGGGTTGGGGAAGCTCTGGGCGGGGGCGCCTTC